>JAFGEP010000132.1 GCA_016931535.1 Bradymonadales bacterium | reverse complement strand
TCCCCTCGCCTACGCGACTCCACCACCCACCGGCGGTTACCTGCCGGTAACCGCTCGGCGGGTCCCGGTGTCCACCCTCCGGCTCGGTGAAAGTCCAGGCTACGCGGTTCGCCCGAACAGTGTTCGTCCGACTCGGTCGATGCCCTAGAAGGTCCCCCCATACAGGACATAGAGCTGGTTGATCCCTTCGTGGGTCAATCCCCGAGCGAAGCCCAGCCTGAAATCGGCGGGAACGACATAGGATAGCCAGCCCTTCAGCCGGAGCTCGGCGCCCACGCCGGTCCGAAGCGTGTCGAAGCCAGACAGGCGATCGAGCGCCGTGCCGCAGTCCACGAAGGCCGCCAGAAAGAGCCGCTCGAAAAAGATAGGCAAGGTGTAGATGCCGGTGTCGATGTTCCACAGCGGCAGGCGATACTCCAGGTTGAGCACGTGGTACTGGCTGCCGACCTGGACATTGGGCCGGTATCCCCTCAGAAAACCGGCTCCGATCGGGGTGTTCTCGATCACCGACAGGAGCAGATCCTGGTCGGGAAACCCGCCGACGCCGTACAACGCCCGCCGGCTCAGGGATGACCGCCCGATGGCCCCTGTGATCAAGAGGGCGACCAGGTGCCCATCCAGGTAGGGCACCGGAAAGTACTGGCGCAGCCCCCATCCCAGCACGACCCGGTCGAAATCGGCTCCCACCAGCGGCGAGCTCAGCCCCAGGTGCACCGTGAGCTGGGTCCCCTCCTCGGCACTGACCGAGTAGGCGAAACCGCGAGCGTTGCCCCAGGACCAGCCGAAGGAGAGATCGTCGAAACGACCGAACTCGGGGAAGCTGGGCTGAATGTCACCGGGGTCGTGGTGGATCTCCGGCATGCTCAACGGCTGGACATCCCGCAAGGCATAGCTCATGTAGAGGCTGTGCCCGCTCCGCTCGTCGGTCAGGGGTAGAGACAGCGTCAGCCCCGCCGAGAGCCACTCCTCCTCGAACGGGATCCGGCGCGTCTCGGCAACCAGGCTGTAGAGATTGGAACTCTCCGACCGCGAGAGAAACAGGTGGATATCCACCGGGAGCCGAGTGTAGCTGTAGCGGAACCCCAGGTTGAGGTGCTCCGAGTCCAGACCGTAGTTCACCTCGGCGGTGTACAGGTGGCGGTACAGCGGATCCGACCCCGCCACCGAGGCCCCCAGAAGCAAGGTGGCGTCACCGTCCTGGCTGATGATGGGGGACCAGCTCCGGGGGTACAGGGTGACGTACGGATTGTACGTGCGTTCGGAGACCACCACCTGTTCGGGAGGCAGGTCGGGGTACTCCTGCTGGGGACGGTCGTAGGAGGGGGGCGCAGCCCGAGGGTGGATGCGGTCGATCACCCCGATGTCGTAGCCTTGAGAGCCATAGCTCCGAACAAAGATCGGCCCGCCGGTGGCGCACTGCTGGGGTGAGAACAGCCCTCCCATGACATTGGTGAGCTGGGTCACCTGTCGGCTTGGCAGGTCGAGCCGGTAGATGTTGTAGATGCCGGTGCGGTCGGAGGCGAACAGCAACCCCTGGCCGTCGGGGGTGTAACTGGGCGAGAGATCCTGCGCGCGGTCCTCGGTCAGTCGTTCTAGCTCCCCGGTTGTCCGATGAACCAGGTAGAGGTCTCGACCCCATCCCGGCTGCCACAAGCTGACGGCAACCATGCGGCCGTCGGGCGAGTAGACCGGGGTGCTGGCCAGCTGGCCATCGGTGGCCGCCAGCAGCATGCTCACCTGGCCGGTGTCCAGGCTCAGCTCCATCAGGTCGACGCCGCCCTCCTGGTTGGCCGCCACATAGGCCACCTGTCGCCCGTCCGGAGAGAAGGCGGGCTCCCGCGCGCGGGCTCCCACCGTGAGCCGCCGCGTCGATCCGGTTCGCGTGTCGAGCAAGTACAGGTCGTTGTAGGCGTAGTAATGCCGATATCGCGAGGTCTCGGTGTACACCAGGAACCGTCCGTCGGGAGACCAGTCGAAGCTGCCGTTGCCGTATACCCGCATGACCGGCTCGGTTCGACCGCTCACCAGGTCATGGCGGACGATCTGCCGCTCAGAGCGCCCGTCGTCGCGGACAAACCCCAGGGCGTGCGGGCCCTGACAGCGGGGGTACCCGTTCAGATGGGCGCCTGTGGTCAAAAGCGAGACCGGAGTTTCGCCCGCTGCGGCCACGGCCACCGCCTGGGCGGTGAACTGGCCATGGGAAGCGGCCGAGTAACGGCCCCACAAGGCGAGTAAATCCAGACCAAAGATCTCCGTCGAGGTCTGGTTGACGGCCAGAGGAGAGAGTGCGCCGCCAATGGAGCGGTTGAACTCGATCCAGCGCTGAGGGCCATGAATCCGGGCCACATAGTTCATGAAGTCGCTGCCGTACAGGTACCATCCGGTCGCGGCAGGCCACTCGATGGGATAGCCCCCCAGGTTTTCCGGGCCACGGAAGCGGCCGTCGAGCGCGTCCATCCGGAGGTACATGCGATAGGCGCTGTTGCGCAGCCGTCCCCCCTCGGTGAAGGCGGTCTCGTTGTATATCGCCAGGCCTTCCAGGTACCACCGCGGCAAGGCATGGTTGGGAGCCAGCTTTTTGCCCAGCACGGCGTTGATGATGGCGGAGATCCCCGAGGTGTCGTTGGTGTGCAGGATATGGGTGTACTCGTGGACAAACAGGTTCCTCAGCCAGTCGTCGGTGTCGGACAGGGTGCTGTCTGACTCCGGCGCCATGGTATAGACCGTGATCAGGTTGTAGGGGATGGTCCGGGCGGAGCCGTTGGCGGTGTCCACGGTGTCGATCAGGACCACGTCGACCGGATCCTCGACGGTCGTGCCCATGAAGGGGGTCAGGGCCTGGTGGGTCTCCTCGGCGATGGTGGCCAGACGCAACGCCATCGATCGGCTGCCAAGAGGAAAGTGGATCCGGAAGTGGGCGGTCTGCAGGGTCCGCCACTCGACCGTCGGGTCTCCGGCTGCCGCCAGCTCGGGGGGCTCGACCAGCTCGACCAGCCAGAGAAGTGAGATGACGGTCAGGGCGGACCGGCCGATTTTCCAGCTCCAGCACATGCTACAAGCCAACCCCGTTTGTCGTCCGGCCAAACCGTGCAATACTGTAGCGTCAACCCGGGAACGATACCATTCCCTTCATCCGGAACCGAAGGCGGTGGACGAGGCCATCTGGACAACACGAGACGAGGCCCTGCGGCTGGAGTTCGCCCACCAGGTCGCCCGCTGCGAGTCCACCTCCATCGCCCGTCTGGCATTGCAGGTGGCGGCTGGCGAGTACCCGGAGCTGCTGGTCGACCTGGTCCTGGATCGGCTGGAGAAGATGGCCCGCGATATCCGCTCCCGGCTCTCCAAGAACGCCAGCGATGGAGAGAAGATCGCCGGCCTCAACGACTACCTGTTCAATACCGTATGCCTGCGGGGCGAGCCTTCCGACTACTACGATCCGAAAAGCAGCTACCTGAACGAGGTGCTCACCCGCCGCTGTGGCCTGCCCATCTCCCTGTGCATCATCTACCTGGACGTGGCCAGCCGACTCGGACTGCCCATGGTCGGCGTGGGCCTGCCCGGTCACTTCATCGTCCGATACACCGGTGGGGGCGCCGTCGGAGAGATATTCGTCGATCCCTACAACAACGGCGAGATGCTCTCCCGACAGGACTGCAAGGATCTCGTCCGGCGCTTGACCAGCGGCCGTCTCCCCTGGCACGACGACTTTTTGCAGGGGGTGGACAACCGGCACATCATCACCCGCCTGTTGAACAACCTCAAGAGCGCCTATCTCCGCCTGGCCGACCCGCGACGGGAGCTGCGCATCCAGAACTACATCCTGGTGGTGTACCCCGACGAGCCGCACGAGATCCGGGAGCGGGGTCTCATCCTGTGGCGCCTCCAGTCCTTCAAGGGGGCTCTGGAGGACCTGAAGAGGTACCTCAAATTGGCCCCCCAAGCCCTCGATGGCGAAGAGATCCGGCAGAAGATCGCGATGCTCACCGAGAAGGTGAAGGGGTTGTGCTGACCTCGCCACCTTGAGCCATCGCCTGGCGTGGCTCTGTCACCCCTACACCTCCTGTGAGGAGCCTCCTTCTTCCAGGGTTCGCTGTTCCCGATCTCCAGGCGGATGCCTTCGGCGGCTCCTCCAGGTGGTTCTTGGCAGGCTGGGGAATGCGTACGATCAGGGGCCGACCCTCTCGCCGTTGCCATCGTACCTGGCCACCTCGGCGAAGCGGGCCGTTTTGCGGTCATAGCGAAACAACCGTGCCTCCGGCTCCCGATCGAGATGGCGACCACCCAGCCCGACCACCAGCCAGAAGCAGTCATCGAACCAGGGGCGCGGTGGATGGCCACCTGTCGAGCCACAAAGAATCATCTCACGGTCGGTCGCGCTCAACCCGACATCTCCATCCGGATGGGAGTGCGCGATCACCCGCAAACGCTCTCCCCGAAGCAGGGCGCCCAGCAAGGGCAGGGTGTCGGCCTCGAACCGATAACGCCCACAACCCTCCCTGCGCCCCGCGACCCCCCCCCTGGGACCGCTCATCGACCTGTCTCCCGATCCGCACAGGTTGTCGACAGGAAGGTAGTACAGTACACCGTCCTCCCTCTCGAGCAGAAAACCACAGCATTCCAGGGGAAAAGCCGACCGGGCATGCTCCATGGCCGCTGCCACCAGCCCCTGGTCCGCCAATCGGTCAGACAGGGCAGCCATCTGCTCCGTGACTCGGATCGCCAAGACAACACCCCAACCAGGGTTCGATCGTAGACCGAACGCTGTCAGTCTGGCACTTTGTATCATAACCAGGGTATCAAATGACTGTCTTGCTGGGTTCCCCTTCCGTGCGCAGCGCAGGAGATTTCAGATGGGCCGAATCGCGAACAATGTGACCGAGCTGGTCGGTGGCACACCGATGGTGTGGCTGAACAGGCTCACAGCAGGGCTTGAAGCCCGGGTGGCGGTGAAGCTGGAAAGCCACAACCCCGCCGGCAGCGTCAAGGACCGCATCGGGCTCGCCCTGATCGAGGCTGCCGAGAAGGAGGGACTTATCGGCCCCGATACGATCATCCTCGAACCGTCCAGCGGCAACACCGGCATCGGCCTGGCCTTCGTCTGTGCCGCCAGAGGGTACCCCTGCACCGTGGTGATGCCTGACACCATGAGTGTCGAACGGCGCAAGCTGCTCAAGGCGTTCGGCGCCAAGCTGCTGTTGACCCCCGGTTCGGAAGGGATGACGGGAGCGGTCCGCAAGGCGGAGGAGCTGGCCTCGACCGACCCCCGCTACTTCATCCCCCAGCAGTTCAAGAACCCGGCCAATCCGGCCGTCCATCGGCGCACCACCGCCGAGGAGATCTGGCAGGACACCGACGGCCTGGTCGACATCTTCGTGGCTGGGGTCGGAACCGGAGGCACCATCACCGGCGTGGCCGAGGTCATCAAGGCCCGCAAACCCTCTTTCCAGGTGGTTGCCGTGGAGCCGAGCGGCTCGCCGGTCCTGTCGGGCGGCCCACCTGGCCCCCACAAGATCGCCGGGATCGGGGCAGGGTTCATTCCCGAGGTGCTACGGCGCGACCTCATCGACGAGATCATCCAGGTGGACCACGAGGATGCCGGTCGAACCGCCCGACGGCTGACCAGCGAGGAGGGGATCCTGGCCGGGATCTCCTCCGGAGCCAACGTCTGGGCCGCTCTGGAGCTGGCAGGTCGCGCCGGCAACCAGGGCAAGTTGATCGTCACCGTGCTCCCCTCCTCGGGGGAGCGCTACCTGAGTACCTGGCTATTCGAGGACCTGTGAGATGGACCACGTGGACACCAAGCACCTTCCCACCACCGAACCAGTGGGAGAGCAGCCAGGGGAGAGCCAGCTCGACCTGTCCCGGATCGTGACCGAGCTGAGCATCACCACCCGGCAGATTGCGCCCATGAGCTGGTTCCGCAAGTTCCACTGCGGAACACCCTTGCCCTCGCGCGATGCGGTGTTGCGCATCATGGAGCGGTTGCGGACCATCCTGTTCCCGGGTTACTTCGGCAACTCCGAGCTGAGCCGAGACAGCCTGAGCTACCATATCGGAGCCATCCTGGACGATGTTAGCAGGGATCTGGAGGTGCAGTTGAAGCGCGGCATCTGCTTCTCCTGCGCCGGACCGCATAGCTGCCCCGACTGCAATAACCAGGCGATCCGGATCAGGAACGACCTGGTGTCCCGCCTGCCCGAGATCCGTCGTCTGCTGGCCACCGACGTGCAGGCAGCCTTCGAGGGCGATCCAGCCGCCATCAGCACCGACGAGACCATCTTCTGTTATCCGGGGATCCAGGCCGTCACCAACTACCGGGTGGCTCACGCCATCTACCAGCTGGGAGTTCCGCTGATCGCTCGCATCATCTCGGAGCAGGCCCACAGCACCACCGGCATCGACATCCATCCAGGGGCGGTCATCGGGGAGAGCTTCTTCATCGACCACGGCACCGGCGTGGTCATCGGAGAAACCGCCGAGATCGGCCGCCGGGTGCGCATCTACCAGGGGGTCACTCTGGGCGCCAAGAGCTTCCCCATAGACGAGCATGGCCGTCCGATCAAGGGCATCAAGCGCCATCCCGTCGTCGAGGACGATGTGATCATCTACTCTGGAGCCACGATTCTGGGACGGGTCGTGATCGGCCGTGGTTCCGTGATCGGTGGCAATGTCTGGCTCACCCAGAGTGTTCCCCCCAACAGCCGGGTGACGCAGGCCCGGGCGCGGGAAGATCTGTACAACGAGGGTGGGGGGATCTGACGGTGGGAAAGATCAGGCGATCGGTTGTTGGCAGCCGGTGATCGGCCGAATGTCGAGTCGAAAGGTGGGCGTTTGAAGGCCCCGGGGATCGGGAACAACAGGACGCCTTGATTCGATCATAACTGACGGAAATTAAAGGGGAACGAGAGTTATCCACAAAAATTGGAAACAGTCTAAACAACAACACCTAACTATAGACTATCTACTAACTATATTCGCTGTTCATTCCTCCATGGGGGCTCTCGCCGAGAACGAGGAGGCAGGCAGCCGATCACACCGCCGGGTATCTTCCCGAGATGTACCGGGTGAGGATCCGCTCCTGATCCTCGGCTTGCCGGCACCGCTCCTTGACGAGATCCACCGTCGAGAGAAGACCTGCCAGCCTGCCCTCGCACAGGATGGGCAGGTGGCGGATCTTCTTCTCGCACATCAGGAAATGCAGGTAGTCGAGGTTGTCGTTGATGTCGCCGGTGACCACGTCGGTGGTCATGATATCGCCGACCGTCAGGTTCGCCATCTGGTCGAAGTGATGGGCGTTGGCTTGCAGGATATCCCTCTCGGTGATAATCCCGACCATCTCCTTCTGCTCGTCGACGACCACCAGGGCTCCGATCCGGTTGGTGTTGAGCTGTTCGATGGCGCCAAAGACCGGTTCCGACGGTCCGATGGTGACAACCTCTGCGCCTTTGCGCGCCAGGATGGCCCTTGCGGTCATGGCCTGCCTCCTACGAACGTTACGCAATGGACTGTACTTCTATTTGTAGCGAGGTCGATGGCGGCTGTTCAAGTGAAAATGCCCAAAGGGCGGAAGAGGGCGTGAATCGGGGCCTATGCCGCTGAAGGAGGTGTGCCCCGCGCTGGGACTCAGGCCGAAAAGCCGATGCGGTGGAAGGGGTTGACCACCGCGGAGCAGACATTCTTGAGGTGGGCGGCCACCCGGTGGATGTAGAGCAAGATCAGCGACACCCCCAGGCACCAGCGGGGGATGCTCTCCTGCCCGCCGTACTCTTCGAAGATCCGGCGAAGGATCTCCTCGGAGGTCTTGGACACCGTGTGATACTGCCGGATGGCGAGCGAACCTTTCCGCTCGTCGCTCTCCAGCAGGGCCGCCTTGGTGAGATCGAACAGTTCGATGACGATGCTCTTCAAGGTCGCCCACTCCCGCTCATACTTGCCGAAGGTCAACTTACCGGGGAGCATGTCGACCAGCTCTCCGATCCCCTTGATGTAGTCGCCCATCCGCTCGAGGTCGAGGGAGATGGAGACGAGCTGCAGGCCCTCAAGCAGCTGCCTTCTCTTGGCCTGCTTCAGGTGGCGGGTGACCCGCTGGCGGAGCTCGAGCTGCTCGCGGTTGATCTGCTTGTCCATCCGTGCCAGTTGAGCTCGGACGCTATAGGGGCTCTCGGCATCGATGGCGTTGATCGCCATGTGGAACATCTCTCGGGCCGTGGTCAGCATGACCAGGCTGTTTTTCCTGGCGTCTTCGATCTCCTTGGGGCTGCCAGGCTGCAACAGGTCCAGCAATTTTTCGAGCATGAGCGAGCCTCCGGCTGCGGATAATAGCAGATGGCGCACAGGTTTGTAGCTTGTCGATCGACCGCGGTTGGTGGGCAGCTGTTTGTCGTTGGCGCCGCCCGGGAGCTTTCCTCTCGATCCAGGTCTTGACGACCTTCGCGGCGCAGCCGCCCGTGGGCGGCAGCGCCGGGTGAGGGAGAGCTGGTGGCGTTCCCACTGCTCTTTCCCCGGGTGAGGGATACCCCGGCGCACTGGTCTGAGTTCTAACACCAATCGTCGATCTCCAGGCAGACTGCCGTGATCAGAACCCGCAGATCTCTCGGTAAGGGCAGTCGAACCGCGGGCAACGGCCCGTGGCTGGATCGACGGCGCTCTTCGGCCAGTTTCCCGTCTGCCGGGAGCAGAACAGCTGCCGGCCCAGCTCTCCGAGCGTGGACCGGTACACCTCCAAAGAAAGGGCGGTCAGCTCCCCTGGTAGGTATCGGATCTGCGGGCGGCTCTCCCGTAGAAACACGATCCCGGCGCGGTATCGAGCGTGAGCGGGGGCGCCCAGCCGCTGGTGGAGGGACAGGGTGTAGGCCGAGAGCTGGAACGAGTATCGGTTCAGATCCCGGTCGGGGGAAGCAAACTTGTAGTCGAGGACCACCCCTGGTTTATCCCCGTCCGGCGGCAGGCACAGGTCGATTTGGCCTCTCAGGAACAGGTCACGGCGGGGGTCGTCTCCACAGGGAACATGGAGCAGGAAGCCGGACTCTCGCTCGATCGCCAGGTGATGGTGTGCCAAAAGCGCTCCGATCTCCCCATCCAGCGCTCCGGCCACCGCCTCGACGACCGTTTCGACCACCTGCTCTTGCAGCAATCCCACCGAACCGGTGGCCAGTCGGACCAGGTGGGCGATGCGATCTCTGCCGGCCAGGCTCCTGTACCTCTGGATATCCACCTTCTCCAGGAGCAGGTGGGCCAGCGTTCCCATCTCGGGTCGCAGGTCGGGCCAACGGTGGCCTTCGTCGGACCTTTCCTCCTCCAGTCCTGTCTCCTCCTCTTCGCTGTTCACCAGTCCGCTCGGCTTCATGTCGAGGCCGATCTCCTGGCGCAGCCAGTACCGCCGTGGACAGATCTGGAACTCCCCAAGAGCGGTCACCGAAAGGAGCAGTTGGCCTCCCACCAGCGGGGAGCGGGTTTGTATCCGCTCGATGAGCGGCGCCAGGTGGTCGGGCGGAGGGGGAGAAGGAGGCGCTGCGGCGGTCGAGGTCCGGTCCAGGTACGGTTCGATCGGGCGGACTTCGAGCCAGGTGGGTTCGAGCGGTTTGAGGCGCAGGCAAGCTTCCATCCAGCCTGGTGAATTGGCTGTCAGCCCAGCAGGTGTGAACTGCGGCGGTTGCCCCTTTTTGGTCGAGGTGGCCTGCAAGGGCGTGTTTCCGCTGATGACGGCATGGTCCCGGGCTCGGGTGAAGGCGACGTACAACAGGCGCCGGCGCTCCGCCAGCTGGCGAGACCTGTGCTCCCTGGCGATGGCCTCGTGGAGGCCCTCGCCTGGTCCATCGCTCTCTTCTGAACCGGCTTGAGGCTTGACTCCGATGCCGAGTCGCGGGCTGAACAGCACCTTGTCGCGCACCGAGGGGATGGAGCTGTCCGCTTCGGCGATCAGGGCGATGGGGAAATCCAACCCCTTGGACTGGTGGATGGTCATCACCCGCACCGCATCCCCCATCTCCTCGGCAAGCTGGGCCGTATCCCGCGAGGGCTCCCATTCGACCATCCGTGACAGCAGGGCGGCGAACCCGGCCAGACCTCCGGCCGTGGCTCGCTGGTACTGCCGGGCCAGGTCGTGCACGCGGTGGACATTGGCCAGCACCTGCTCGGCATCGGGAAGGGCGGACAAGACGGCCAGGTAATCGCTCCGCTCGAAAAGTGCGCTCAGACAGTCGGCAGGACCGATGATCTCCCCCCGGAGCTCCAGGCTTTCCAGGATCTGACAGGCCATCATCAGGGCTTGTCGATCCGCGGGGCGAAGCTGCTCCATCACACTTCCGCCCGCCGGGGAGGGTGTCGCCAGCCGATCCCGCTTGGGATCCAGGGTGCTCGAGACCTGCCGATCCTGGGGCGGAGGCTGGTTGGTGGCGGTTCCGATTACCAGGGGGGTTGGTGTTGGCTTCGTTTTGCCGGTAACCAGACGGACCAGCCGACTGCGTTCGATGCCGCCCAGGTGCATGCCCAAGATCGCCAGGGCGTCATCCGACAACCCCACCATGGGGCCTCGCAGCCAGGCCACCAGCGAGGCGGCGTCACCTGCGGCGCTCACCGCCTTGAGCGCCACCGCCAGGTCGATGACCTCCCGGGCCGCGAAGAATCCGCCTCCGCGCACCACGTAGGTGGGAATCCCCCTCAGGTGGAGCTGGTGCAGTAGCTCGGGCAGGGCGTTGACGAAGCGCCGCAGCAGGATGGCGATGTCTCGGAATCGGGCCGGCCGGACGGCGCCTGGCCGACCGCTGGCGGTGTCCTCCACCAGCCAGGGCTTCTCCGACTGGACCATCTCCAGCAAGAGCTCGGCGATGGCGCCGAACTCCAGGCTCTGTTCCAGCCGGACCGGCCTTTTTTTTCCTCGCTCGATGCTTCTCTCGATGCACCATCGCTCGCTATCCAGCAGATGGAGGGCGGGGGCGCCGATGGTTTCGGCTCGATGGGGATTCAGGGCGGCGTCGTCGGACCAGTGGATGAACCAGGGCTCGATCTCTTGAGACCAGGGTTGAAGGAGCTGCTCGAAGATGCGATTGGAGGCCTCCAGCAAGAGCGGCCGGGAACGGTAGCTGGTCTGCAGGGAGCTGCACAACCCCCCCGAGCTGCGGATGAACGACTCCATCCAGGTGAAGATGGAGACATCGGCCCCGCGGAAATCGTAGATCGACTGCTTGGGGTCGCCCACGGCGAACAGCCGCCGTTCACCCAACAGGTAGCCGGCGGGCAACCCCTGCTCCTGGTCGATCCCCAGCCAGTCGAACTCGCGGTCCACTGGTTCGGCCAGCAGCAGCACCAGGTCTCGCTGGATCGGATTGGTGTCCTGGAACTCGTCGACCAGCAGGACAGCGATCCGTCTTTTCACCTCCTGGCGGATCGCTGGATGGGCTCTCAGCAGGGAGCGGGCCAGAAGCTGCATGTCCAGAAAATCGATCTGTCCCTGGCGCCGTTTCTCCTGGGTGAACCGCCGATCCAGCCGCTCCACCAGCTCGACCACCGCCTTCGCCAGCTCTCCTTCTGTTGGGTTGGCTTTGCTGCCGGACCTTCTCCCCATCTCCCGCAGGGCGGCCAGCTCCAGCCCGGACTCCCCAACGGAACGCAGCAGCCGGGCCAGGGTCTCGGCCAGGCCCGCGGCCGAGAACTCGTGCCGCCGTCGTAGCCCGACAAGCTCGGCCAGCTGGGCTGCCGGGCCGGCGGGCTCCTCCTCCAACGCCGCCAGCACCTCCAGCTCGGCGGCCTCCTCCAGGCGGGAGCCGGCGACCGCCTCGTCGTACACCTCGAAGCCGGGATCCAGGCCGGCTTCCAGCGGATACCGCTGGAGCAAGGACAGACAGAAGCTGTGGAAGGTGGTCGCCGTGAGCTGGTCGATCTGCTGGCGCACCCCCCGCCAGTGGCTCTCGTCGGGCAGCGGGCGCTCCAGCTGTCGGGCGCTGTCGGCGAGGGTTCCGTCCCGGTCGCCGCTCCCCTGCGCCAGTTGCTCGATGCGCCCCCGGATCCGCTCGAGCATCTCGCCGGCCGCCTTCTCGGTGAAGGTGATGGCGACGATCTCGCGGGGAGCGATCGGCCGGTCGTGATGGGTCAGTCCAGCCAGGAGGTGGATGATGGTCTGCACCAGCGCGTGGGTTTTGCCGGTGCCGGCGCTGGCCCTGATGATGGTGTTATGCAGGAGGTGGTGGGGGTGGCTGGTCACGGCTCGGCATCCTGTCTGACCCGCTCGGTGACCCGGCAGAGCTCGCCCAGCTCGCAATACTCGCAACCGCGGGTGGCGGCCGGGAACAGGCCGTGTTGGATCCCCCGGACCACCTGGGTCAACCCCTGGGCCAGAGTCGGTGTGTCCGCAGGCTCCTCGAGGTGGGTGGCATCGGATGGGGGAGGGGGGATCGCCGCGCCGCTGGCGGAGCGTCGGGGTTGGTCGGTGGCGGCGTTTGCCAGGCTGTCCATCCCCCGCCGGTCCTCGGCTGGAGCGTCATCGGTTGTTGGCGAGTGGTGGACCGGGTCGCTTGCGGAGGACCGCCGTTGGCCGCCAGTCGGGATTCCCAGGAGGTCCAGCAGCGGTTGGCCTTCCAGACGGGCGCTCTTGCCGTCCAGCAGGCAATAGTACTGCACCGCAAGCGATGAGAAGGGGGCCGAGGGGGGTGGCAGGCCGGAAAGGGCGGCCGCGGCGTAGATGGAGAGCTGGAAATCTCTCCGGTGCAGTCTCGGTCCGGTCAGCTTGACCTTCTGGCTGGCCTGCCTGGACAGCTTGTAGTCGGTGATGACCAGGCTACTGTCCGGTTCCCGGTCGATCCGGTCGATGCGGCCCGACAGGCAGAGGGTGCCCAACCCCTCCTCCAGCTCGATCTGCACCGGTGGCGCTCCTCCCATGCCGAAGGACCATTCCTGGAAAATCGGGAATCCCAGCGGGAGCTGAGCGGATCGAGCGCGGGGATCGATCGCCCGGTCGAGAGCCTGCAGGATGGTGTCGATCAGATGGCGCCTGTCCATGGCCAGCACCTGAGGGTGGCCCAGGTGCAGCTCCGGCTCCAACAGCCCGATGGCGTCGTCTACCGCCCGCTCCACCAGCACCAGGACCTGGGGTCGCTCCGGCCCGCCCAGCACGGCGAGGGAGGTGTAGCCCTGGTCGGCCAGCAGGGCGTAAAACCGTTCCAGGGCCAGGTGGACCAGGCGTCCGCGGGAGGGCAGGGCCATCTCCTCCTCGGCATCTTCCTCGGGTCGCAACCGCAGCACCTCGGAAAAAAAGAAACGGGCCGGGCACTGGCCGTACAGCTCCAGGCGCGACGCGCTGGCCGGAGCCTCCGGGCGGAAATGGAACCGTCTTTCCGCCAGCCATCGGATGACGGACCGGTCCGACAGGTATCCCAGGTAGGGTGCCAACGGAGCCGGAAGGTCGGCGGGAGGTCGCTGGCGCAGCAGCCGATCGGCCAGCACCCTTGCGAAGAACAAGCTTCGGCCCAGCTCTCCCCGAGCTCGGCACAGGATGGAGGACAGCCGATGGGAGCCCAGCGCCTGCTGGGCGACCTCGAGCCAGGCAGGGCTACTCGACGAGGTCAGACCGACCTTGGCCGCCAAGAGCGCCCTTTGCCCCGCCTCCTCCAAGGTCTCCATGCGGCTGATGGTAGGCACCGTCTCCACCGGCTCATGTTCCTCCACCGCCATCTCGGGGGGCGGGGTAGAGAAACGGTCCGGCCTGCAACGCGGCTCGCCGGCAGACAGCGATGCTCGCCAGCCCAGCTCCTGGTCCGCCGGGACGAGGTCCGATGGGGGCAGGGTGCCACCCGTTTCCTGTGTGCGGCTGCTCGTCTCCTCGAGCGGAAATGGAGAGCGGCCCAGGATCCGGCGCAGTCCATCCACGAACAGCGAGGGGAGTAGCGGCCGGTCCTGATCGTCGCGGGTGGACCAGGAGATCCAGCAGCGCTCGGCAGCACACGCCATCGCCAGGCAGAAAAGGACCACCTCCTCCGAACGCCGCACCGGTACACGCTCGTCGGCCGCCTGGGGCTCCTCGATGCGGAAGGCCCGAAACACCGGGCGCCCCGGCGAGCATGCCCGCCGCCAGCGATTGAAAGCCGACCGCTCTGGATCCCGCAGCAGCGGATCGGCTCGAGGGGGCTGGGGAAACAACCCCTCGTTGAGATGGGGAACAAAGAGGTGCGCGAAACGCGCTCCCGCCAGGTGCCGCACCGGCAGGATCCGTACCGCTCCCCCGCGGCATCCCAGGGGGAACAACGAGATCTCGCCGGCGACCTCCAGGAGCAAGGAGCTAAACTGCCCCGCCGTCAGCTGCTCCTGGTCATCTCGTCCCGCCCAGGACATTTCCTCAAGCAGTGCGTCGAGAGCCGTCACGCTTCGCTGGTTGAGCGCAAAAGCCTGGATGGACCGGATCGCCTCCTGTGGATGCTCTCCATCCAGGTCATGGAGCATCCTGGTTTCCAGTGTCGGGTGCATCGTTAGCAGACCCGATCCGGAGATCCGAGGTAGGGTGGTGGTCCACTCCTCCAGGCGCCGTGGCTCCCTGCATTGTTCGATGACGGCCACCCGTCTCAAGATCTCCCGCACGTCCCGGTCGAGCTGATCCAGGCTTGCATGCCGCCCGTACCAGTCCTTGCCTTCCTGCTGTCCGGTCTGGATCCCCTGCTGGTCCCGTTCTGACCGGTCGCCCCGGCGATCTGACTCGACCTGATCTCCCGGTCCATCCTGCTCGATCGGGTGGTCTCGATCCTCCTGGGGGCCATCCGCGCCGCCATTGGGTCGTGTGGGGGATTGGAGTGTCCTTCGCGCTTTGGCCTTGTGCCTGGTCAGAAAAGCCTCGATCCGCATCTGGTAGCCGTTTTTCCCATCCTGAGCCCCGGTGCGAAGATCGCGAGCGCCGCACTGGCGCAGGATGCTCAGCGCCCTTCGCGTGAAGCTGCCGGAGGCGGCGCCCGTGGTGGGTAACGGCCGATCGGACGGGGGCGGTTCGCAAAAGAACGAGGTCAGGATCCGTTCCAGCGACTCACGCGGCAGGCTGGCGGAGGCCGCGTTCAGCACCTCGACCAGGTGCCGGACCAGCGGTGTCCGGTCCAGGGTCTCTCCCCGGCGGTAGTGCCAGGGGATGCGGTACGCGTCCAGAGCCTGCGATACCGCCAGCCACTGGGACTGGGGGTGGCGCAGCCCGACGGCGATGTCGTCGGGCGGGACCCCCTGGTCGAGCAGTCGCCTGATCCGCCTGGCCACCGCGCGCAGCTCCTGGCGTTTGCCAGGGGCACTCGCCAGGCTGATGGCCTCCCGGTCTTCGGCAGGACAGCTCCGGTCGCCGAAGAGGGCCGCCGCGATCCGTCCCGGAGGACCGCTCTCCTCCTCTTCGATGGGGGAAAAAACCAGCTCGACCGGCAGGTCGCTCTGCTGCTCTAGCTCGCGCAGGGTCGGCTCCAGGTAGTGGAACAGCCGATACCCCTCATGGCTATAGGGGATGACCATCCGGAGTCGATCCGGAGGGCCCAGCTCGGCCCGAAGCCGGATGGCCAGGGCGAGCAGCAACGACAACCGGAGCGGCGACCAGAACACCTGGTCTCGCACCTCGACCCTCTGCACCCCCTGAAGCCAGTCGGGAAGCGGGGCGCCAGGCAGTGCGAGCAGGTCTCGGGCGACCTGCACCCGGTCGGTCGGGTCCAGCAGGCGGGCTTGCCTCAGACGCTCCCGATACCCCTTCCAGAGACGAGCCAGCAGCACCAGCCGCTCGTTGTCGGGCGCCACCTCGGCAGCGAACCGGCCCAGCTCCTCGGGGGTCACCAACCCCTCGCCGCACTCCTCGAAGAAGCCGGACAGCAACCTGGAGAAACCGGGGGCGGTCAGCAGCGTTGCCAGTCGATCTGAGAGGCCCTCTTGCGCCTCTTTGACCAACCGCCTGCGCAACAGGGCGATCTCTGTCGCCGAGGCGCTCCGGTAGCCGTCCCACCACGCTTTCGTGTTTGGGCTCTCCAGGGTGTGGCGAAACAACCGGTCGATCAGCCCCGCCAGGGTCAGGTGGCGATTGGTACCGGTCCATCCCCGGTCCATCGCTGCCTTCTCCCGCAGCGCCTGCTCGACCCGATCGAAGACCGGCAGGATGACCAGCGTTGCATCCTCGGCCATGGCGGTTCGTTCGTCGCTCCTTTCCCAGGATGGCCTTCCGACAAGCCTGCCTCAACATAGCACGTTCATCGGGGTACCGCACCGGACACCGGCTGCTGGACACGCTCCCGCCCCCTTTCTTTATTGGTTGAAAAACTGTATCATTCTACATGAACTCCAGTCAGGAGGGGGATCATGGCGCTGAACATCAGAAACGCCGAGGTGGAGCGGCTGGTCGCCGAGGTCGCCGAGCTGACAGGCGAGACCAAGACGGAGGCGGTCAGGCGGGCGCTGGAGGAGCGGAAAGCCCGCCTGGCCTTCCGGTTGGATGTCAGGACACGGGCGACTCGACTGGCCCGTTTCCTCGATCAGGAGGTATGGCCGATCGTACCTGAGGAGCAGATTGGCCGTACTCTCTCGAAAGAGGAGGAGGAATCCATCCTTGGCTACGGGCCGGAGGGCGTATGATCGTCGACACATCGGCAATCGTGGCGATCTTCTTGAGAGAGCCCGGTTTCGAGAGACTGCAGTCCACCTTGGCAGAGGGGGAACAGGTGGGGATCGCCTCACCGACCCTGCTCGAGACCGCCATTGTGTTGTCAGCCCGCCTGGGACGTGATGCTCGAGGGCTGTTGGCGCGCCTGCTTGCCGAGGCCTCCATCTCGGTGGTGCCGTTCGGGGAGGCGCACGCGATGGTGGCGACGGATGCCTGGTTGCGGTACGGAAAGGGCCGCCATCGGGCCGGCCTGAACTTTGGAGACTGCATCTCCTACGCAACTTCCAAGCTGGCGGGTCAACCGCTGTTGTGCGTGGGGGATGACTTCGGGTTGACCGACATCGATCTCGCTTGACCTTCCCTTGGTAACGGCTTTTTGCCTTCTGGCGGGTAGCCGGCAGATCTTGGCCGCCAGCCGCCTGCTATCCGACACGCCCCTTCCGATGATGTTCACTCGAGGCCTGGGGAGCAGCTCACAGAGGTTGTCGCGCAAGGGTGGGTATGCTCTAGCCAGCGGGAAGGGGTAAATTCTGCACCGTCAACAGCGAGTGCTGCTCGGGGAAATGCAAAAGAGGGTTGTGCCAGCAGGCAAGTGACAGCTTCCGCAGGCCTCTGTATAACCGTCGCATGGATAGCGCATCCCCCACAACCGGCCTGACCCGCAGGCAGTTTACCCGACAGGTTGGCATGGCCTGCGGCATCGCGGCGCTGGATCTGCCGCTGGCATTCGCCAAAGACCGCCCCGATCAGAGCGAACCGGTGGCTAACGCCCCCGCGCATCGCGGCGATGCTCACCATGACGAGCAGGTTCGATCCTCCCCCCCGGATCGGAATGGTTGTTGTGCACGGCCCGGGTGCCTGTGCACACCGGGGGTCCCAGATGGGGGAGGTCAGGCACGGCTGCCCGGGTTCCGCCTGCAGCTCTCTGCTCTGCGGAGAGCGTTGTAGAAGGGGAGGCTGCTAACCCCGTTGCACGGTGTGACCGGGCCCCCCAGTCTTCACAGCGGTGGAAACCCTTGGGAGAAGTACTGGTCGATCGACTCGATCTCCTGCGTGGGCCAGGTGATACGGGCCACATCCCAGAAGCTGCCTCCTGTCATGTCGTCCAGCGTGTCCGTGTAACGCTCGATTCCGTCGATGATGATGCGGACGGTAGCATCCGTCGGGCCATGCCCGTGATCGGAGTAGTAGTAGACACCGACGCGATAGGTAACGGGCTCGCTCGCCGTTCCTTCCGGGCTCGACAGGTGGATCGACTCGGGACCGTAGCCGTCGACGTCGTCGATATCCAGCAGGGGGTCGTCATCACGGCTCGATTCCCCCCAGTTGGGATCCCGGTTGGAGTAGTAGCAGTCCCAGGGTGACTGGTTCCAACCGCTGGCAGCGGGGTGCAAAAGATGGAGGTCCAGGTCGGTGTCCGCGGTGTCCCAGGTGACCGAGATCCGGAACCCGTCGACGGGGTTCGAGGTCACCACAACCTGGCTGGTCTCGCAGGACGCCAGCCCCACATCGTCGATGACCTCCAACGAGAACACGTAGGTACCCCCATACTCGAGCAGGAAGTTCGGGCTGGCGACGCGTGCATTGGGGATGAAACCGCCCGCCAGGGTTCCGGGCGAGGGGACCTGGACGGTCCAGTGGTATGCCGAGAGGCTGCCATCCGGATCGTGGCTCTGAGAGCCGTCGAGATCGAGGTAGGTTCCGGCATCGACCTCCAGTGAGGTGCTCCAGGGATAGGCAGTATCATGGATCCGAGCCCGGGCCACGGCAACCGGGCAGACGCTCTCCACCCCGGTACCGGCCAGGTCCACCTCGATCGATTGATCGATCGCGTCGGCCGAGGCGGTGATGGCCAGAATGGCACCTTCGGTGACCTCGCAGGGATCGGCTTCGCACAGCTCGGGGTGCGAGGCAACCGTGTACTCGGCAGGCTGGTAGCCGAGGTTGAAGGTCCAATCATCTCCAGTGCCCACGGTGAAGGGCTCCTGAGGACCCGGCACGTCCATGAGCGTGAAGCTGGTGGCGCCGGGTCGGTCGGGGTGCTCCAGGATGGCCAGGGAGGACACCTCGACCAGCTCGGTCCTGCTACAGTTGGTGAGAGTCATCGACCTCAGGTGGATCTGCCCGATTCCTTGCCGTCCGAAGTCTACCCCCTCCTCGTCGGTGACGGTGAAGCAGGGGCCGTCCACCAGGTCGGGTGCTGCGGTGTCGCTGCCGCTATCGGAGGTCCAGTCGGGTGTCATGTCGAAGGGATCGGTCGAATCCAAAGAACCGGATTCAGCATCCCGATCGAGGTCCCAGCCAGGGCTGATGTCGGGACCGGTCTCGTCAGCACCTTGATGATACTGCTGCCAGGCACTCTCCTGCTCTTGCTCGGAGAGATCATCCTTGCCGCTGCAGATGATGACGTCGCGGTAGTCATAGCGGTTGGGGCGTTCGCGCGGACAACGGAAGCCGGTCTCGATGACCACGGAGGCTTCGTAGACGCACAGCATCACACTGTCCACCTGCAGCTCTTCGCCTGGATAGCACAGGCCTTGGTCCTGATCCCCATCGGAGCATGCAGAAACCACAACGGCACTCCACAACAGGCCAAATAGAACCCTGCCCTTCATGAGAGTCCCCCTTTCCGTCTGTTCTCATCGTCCACCACGGCCTCCTGGTCCACAGCCCAGGTGATGGACAAGGTCAACGGCAGCGAACCGTCCTCCTCTCCCACCTCGGCGTCGAGCTGGGTCACCAGAGGAAAGATCTGCTCGCGGTACAACTGCTCGAGCTTGGGCACCTGTTCCGACTTGACGCGAAAGCTCAAGGTCCGGGCGAAAGCGCGCTCATCACTGCCGAGAAAACGCGCCTCCACGGCCTGGGAGATCGAGCGCATCAGGTTGTTGAGACCGTCGATCCGGGCCATCCAGTGGTCGTGGACCAACCGGTGCTGCGGAGCCGCCAGTCGATATCGCACCACGGTTCGTCCTTGCTCGGCCTCGATGCGCTGCTCGGCCTGCAACACCCGAAGCGCCTCGCTCAGCTCCGAGGATTCGACGTCATCCAGGACCTGCGCGATCCGGACCTCGCTCAGCGGGCCTGCCCAGAGCAACGCCAGGATTCGACGGGGAAGACCACGTTCCGATTCCGGTCGAGCAAAGTGTTCCTTCAACTGACGCGAGAGCAGACCTGCCTTTGCCATGCTCACCGACAGGAGCCGGGTGATCTCCTTGAGCTTGAAACGGCGACGGCGCGCTTCCTGGTAGTAGGCAAGCTCGATCAACCGCTTCAGCTCCTTGAGCGGTATGGAGGCCGCCGCCGCAAATCGGACCGCTGGCAGGAGCGCCGAGTACAGGACCCGAATCGTGGTCTGACCGCTCGATTCCTCCATATCGCCTACCATCCTGCAGTGTGCCTGGTGGCCAGAAACCGACCCTCTGATGGTAGCACCAGGTCGAGAGCCAGGCAATAGGTTTTGCTAAAATATTAGAAAAATGTGGAACCGGGAATTCGGTGCCGACCACATGGGACTGGCCACCTGACTGTGGTGAGTCTCGCAACTACGGGTGAACCCGGTCGCCCGACCGTTGGAAATGACAGGAGACTACAGGCTGCCGATCACCGGTGGCGCCACCGACTCTCCGACTCGTATCGCCTCGCCGATCCGATCCAGCCGTTCGAGCAGGTCGGGGATGGAGAACCGGATCTCCTGGTCGGGTGCCACCGAGATCATCTGGCCCCGGTTGACCCGCACCAGCCCCAGGTCGGTGGTAGCGGCCGCAAGCCAGCTCGACTCGTCGATCCAGCGCAGGTTGGCGAGCCGGGAGATGATCAGGCCGTGGTCCATGGTGCCAACCAGGTCCTCTACCGACCCTTCCTGGCCGTTCATGACCAGGTGCTCCGGAGAGGGGGAGGCCAGATCTGGGGAGACGGGCGTGTAGCCGCTGGGGGAGACCCGTTGGCGGCGGGCCTGCTGGCGGGTGTAGACCAGGCCGGCGATGGTACCCTGGTCGATGAGGGTGATGTGTCGCCTGGGCCAGCCCTCGCCGTCGAAAGGTCGTTCCAGGAGGAGCGGATGGGTGGGATGGATCGCGACCGTGAGGGAGGGGGAGAACAGGGTTTCTCCCAGCTTGTCTGCCAGAAACCCCCGGCCGCTGGAGTAGGAGGCATGGGTGAAGTGAGGGGCGATGAGCTCCAGAATGGCTGCCATGGCGGCCGGTTCGAGGAGCACCGGGCGGTTGGAGGGGGAGGGACCGGTGGCCGACAGGGGGAGCTGGGCTCGGCGTATGGCTTGTTCCACCAGTGCGTTGATGTCGAGCTGTGCCACCTGGTGGCCGATCTGCTGGAAGGTGGCGACACCCGAGGTGGGGGACAAGATCCAGGCGGCGATCTCGGCCCGGGTGGGGTAGAAGTGCTGGAACAGTCCGTTGGAGTTGGCCACGGCCACCAATCCCGGGTTGGAAAGCCGATCGAGGCTGCCTACCTGGACCGAGTAGTGGCCACCGCAACGCAGCTCCAGCCGGTGGCAGGGCAGGATCACCGAGGCCACCTCGTTGGCGCAGAAAGCGGGTCCCACCCGGGCGGTACGCTGGTCGTGGGCCAGCGAGACGTCGGGCAGGTGGGACTCAAACTCACCGGGATAGGGCAGCTCGATGTAGTCCGGGTCGGGGCCGGACAGGTTGGCGCAGTCGCGGGCTGCCACCAGCAGCCTCTCGATGCCCTCGGCCGACAGATCGGTGCCCTGGGCTCGGCCGACGTCCCATCGCCCCATGCGGCGATAGGCGACCTGGACCTGGATGTGCCACAAGCGCTCCTCGATGGTGAGCAGGATCTGTTCATTGCCGAATCGGAGCGCGCGATAGCGGCCTCCACCGACCGATACCTGGGTCTCGTCCGCCTGGCTGGCTCTGAGGACCTGGTGAAGCGTTTCCTGCGCCTGGTGGGGGTCTTCAAACATCGCTCTGAATTCCTGGCAATCCAACCAACAGAAACCGTCGTGATCAACCGTTTGGACCGAGGCGCACACCCCGGAACCGGGCGGGCGCTGCTCCGTGACCTGACGAGATCAGCTGGGGGATGTCCCCCTTGGTGCAGGCCGGGAACCCCCAGGTCGTGTAGTGTTCCGCGTCACAGACCGCATCGCAGCTTCGCCAGAAGCCGACTGTTTGGCCTTGGAACTGGGGGGCCTTCACCACCCGCTCCAGCCGGCCGGCGGCGATCTCCCAGCCGATCTCACAGTGGCAGGTAAACTGCCGGCGGTTCCGGTCGATCGTCACGGCCAGCGGGGTATCCAGGTAGAAGCCGCGGTGGGTATCGGCGATCAGCGATTCTAAGCTCCAGCTTCCCGGCTGGAGGTTGACATTGGCCATGCGGATGAGCGGTGGTCGGGAGTACCCCGATGCACGCGCAAAACCGGTAAATGGCTCCAGCGGTTGCCGGCAGGTCGTCCGGCGGTCACCCAGAAAGCCGGACCAGCACCCGGCATCCACCAGGCGAACCGACCGAGCGGGGACCCCCTCGTCGTCGAAGCCGTAGGTGCCGAGTGCGCCCGGCTGGGTGGCGTCGGCGTCGATGGTCACCTGGGCGCTGCCGAACTGAAGCGTGCCGAGGTCGCCGAGGCCCACCGGGCTGGGGGTGGGGAGATCCCACCCGGTGCCGAGTACCCGGTCCAGCTCGGCGAGGTGGCCGCAGGTCTCGTGGAGAAGCATGGCCACCACCGGTCCGGCCAGGATGAGGTCGTAGGCGCCTTCCGGACAGGGCTCGGCCGACAGGAGCCGGGTGGCCTCGTCGCGGATGTGCTGGGCGCTCTCCACAAGGCGGAGGGCGTTGACCCGCTCCTGTCCACCCGTAGAGAACTGTCCGCCGTAGGCCTGGGGGTAGCTGCGGACCGCGCCGCCACTGGAAGAGACAGCCAGGGCCTGGTACCCGGCGCCCACCACCGTCCGTTCCTGCTCGATGGCGCTGCCTTCGCTGTTGGCGAAGGTCGTGACCTGCCGCGAGGCGTGGATCTGGCCGATCATCTCGCGAACGACGGGAGCACCCCGCAGGGCGTGTCGGGTCTCCTGCAGCAGGGACACCTTTTCTTCAGGGGGAAGGGAGAACGGGTCGATCTCGACCGGGGTGCGCCAGCTGGCCTGCACCGGTTGGAGGGGAGCGAACCGGAAGGGGAGGGGGAAGATCAGCCCGCTGGCACGCGCCAGCTCGACCGCCCGTTGGCCTACCCGCCTCGCATTCAGCAAGGAGGGGTCGCTGCTGGCCGCGAAGCCCCAGCTATCCACCAACCGTGCCCGTACACCGAGGCCCAGCGAACCACCCTGGCTCATCAGCGGCCCCCGGTCGGGGTGCAGCTCGACCGTCTGGTAGGTGCTCTCGACGATGCGCGCATCGGCATAGTCTGCCCCATCCGACAGAGCAGCCGAGATCGCTTCCTGGCAAAACCGTTGCACCGGTCGTCACTCCGATTGGATTGCCGGGGGCTCTTTTGCCCGTGAGGCCCGCAGCAGGATCTTCGGGTCGAACCGTCCCAGCCAGAGCCCGACCAGGCCGATGGCCACATCGACCCCGATCACGACCACATACAGCAGAATGGCCAGCGCCCCGACCAGGGTCTCATCCACCAGAAAGGCGCTCAACGCCAGGACAATGGCGTAGTTGAATGTCCCTGCCGCAGCGGGTCCCGAGGGGATCATGAAGCCGACCATGAGGACGCACAGGACGGTGAAGGAGGCGATGACCCCCAGGTGTTGGTCGAAGGCCCAGAAGATCGGCAGCAGGCTCAGTCCGTTGGCGATCCAGGTGGCCAGCGTCACCGCCAGGTATGCCAAGCTGCGCTTCGGTTGACGGGCCAGGGTTTGCATGGCGTCGAAGAAACCGTCGACCGCCCGAAGGATGAAGCCGGACAGCCGAGGGGAGATGGGCTTGATCAGCCTTCCCACCCAGCGCCTGGTCCAGGAGCGGACGAGGCAAGCGAGCACCAGGCTCAAAGCGGCGGTCACGAACACAGCGGTGGTCGCCCGGGCACCCACCATGAACTGGTGGGGTAGGTTCATGTCAGCCAGAAAGTACAACGTGACCAGGAACATGGCGCTGACGATCAGACCGTCCACCACCCGCTCCACCACCACCGTGGCGGTCGCCTGGCTGAACCGGATGTGCCCGCTCTCGGTGATCAACCAGGGGCGCACCGCCTCGCCCAGCCGCATGGGAAACAGCGCGATGGCCGCCTGGCCTACCGCGCCCACGGCGATGACCTTGCGCCAGGGAACAGGGCTGATGCCGTGCAGTAGCATCCCCCAGCGCAACACTCGGACCACCTGGATCAAAAACAGGATACCCGCGTACAGGAGGACCCAGCGGTAGTCTCCCAGTCGAAGCCGGCTGGCGACATCCGCCCAGGTCACCCCTCGTTTCTGCAGGCTCCACACCGCCAAGAAGAGGAAAAGGCCGCTGATCCCCAGCCCGATGGCCAGTCGAACGAGCCAACCCATCGATCGGCTACGATGTTCGAGCGGTCGTGGCCCGGTGCTGTCCAACGCCGGCCTCTCCATACCCTGTCCCGTACCTCCTGCCCGGGCCCAGCATGACCCGAACAGAAGCCCTGTCGAGTGCTTGCCACCCGGTGCGGTCAATCGTTACCACCGGCATCGGCTGCCCATCGCTCTTGCCCGGGGAGCGGCACCGGTTGCTTTGGCCAGACCTCAGAGCGCGATCAACCCGCCTCGCAACGCCTGCAACACAAAGGCGGACCAGCTCTCCATCCGCTCCTGCAGGGGATCGAGGTCGGCGCAGGCCACAAACCCACCTCGCAGCGCGTCCGCTTCGCGTACCTCGGCACAACCATGGGGGGTGAGCTTCACCAGGTAGACCACCCCGAGGTGGACCGATCCGACCGGCTGACTGTCATCATTGAGAAAACCGCAGGGGAACACACTCTGGATCCCCCGGATGATCAACTCCTCGTGCAGCTCGCGCTCGAAGGCGGTCCGGATCGAGCCGTCAGGGGAGCTGTCGCCAGGATTGATGTGCCCCCCCACACCCAGAGAGACCTTGCCCCACAGGCGCCTTTCTCCCCCACCGGTCAGCCGTTCCATGGCAAAAACCAGTTCCTCCCTGGTGACCACTCCATAGGGGATGATCTGCTTGCGTTGGGGATCCTGTTCGACCTGGTCGCGCGCGACGAAGGTGATTGCGGATTCGATCTGGTTCAGACTGGCAGGGTTGTGCAAGGGGGTAAAACCGTGACCCAGAAGATCGAGATTGACGGCCAGTGATCGCGGGATGACGCCCACCCGTTCGACAGTGCTCATGGGGCGTGTTATACGCGCAGCGGGGTGTCCAGATCCACCGTTCTCACATCTTGTACTTGCCGAAATCGTCGGGATCGAGCTTTTCCAGGATCTCTTTCAGCTCCTCCGAGGAGGCGTCAGAGGTGATGGCGATGTACTGCTGGGAGCTGTCGGGGGAGGGCTCTTCCTCGGTGGTTTCTTCGGTATCCTCGGGGGCCTTCATCCGGGCCGCTTCCAGCACCGCCTCCTCCATGAAGATCCTCGCCCCCGTCCTGGTGGCGAGGGCCATGGCGTCGCTGGGGCGGGCATCGATCTCCAGGGTGGTCTTGCCCCTGCGCACATACAGGTTGGCATAGAAAGTGGAGTCCTTCAGGTCGTGGATGACGACCTGCTCCACTTCTCCCCCCAGCGCCGAGACCAGCTCCTTCATCAGGTCGTGGGTGCGCGGGCGAGCGGGGACCATGTTTTGCAGCCCCAAGGCGATCGCCTCCGCCTCGGCGACCCCGATGACGATGGGGATGGCTCGCCGACCTTCCAGCTCCATGAGCACGACTACCGGTAGGCCGGTATTGGGGTCGATGAGCAGACTGACAATTCGCATTTCAACGATCATGAGAGAACCTTTCTGCCATCAACCTCGTGTTCAGGCCAGGGCGTTCGCACCGGCCGAGTCACATTGCCCAAAAAGATACCACCGCATTATAGCGCCTAATGACAACGGTGGGAAATCTGGCACCTCGGTTGGCCAGAGGTGGAACTGGTCTACTCATGATGATCTTCCGAATAGCCAACTGCACCACGCCATTACCCGTTGCCTGAGCCTGCAAAACAGCCAATAACCAGCGCGAAACCCGGTACTGGCAGCACAGCAGGTCTGTTCGTTCGATCGGTACCGGTTCAGGCTATTGGTCCTTCTGGCTTGTTGTCAGTCGTCCCGTCCCCGAATATCATCGGCTCGCCATGGTGCCGAACACCCCGCCACCTTCCGGAGCCCCTGCCAGCAGCCACGATCCAGTGGGTGAGACCTACCTTCTCGATCACGCCTACAAGCTCACCCGACGGGTTGCATCCGGCAGTTTCTTCTCGACCTATGAGGGTCGCCAGCGCCCCTTCGATCGGACGGTCTATGTGCGACTATACCACAAGCTACATGCATTGGGATTGAGCGACAAGGCGGTGGAGCGCTTGCGGGCGCGCCTGGAGGAAGGCGGGGATGGCGAGCTGGTATCCGACTTCGGGGAGGTTCCATCCGGTGCACCGTTCGTCGTGCTCCGCCCGCCGAGAGGGAAGCCGGTCACGGAATGGTGGGCCCGATGCAAGCGGGAACCGAAGACACTGGCCCGCCTGGGCTTGGCCCTCCTGCGGGCGCTGGAACCACTGACCGAGGCGCAGCGAGCCGAAGTCGTGCTCGATCGGGTCTTTGTCCAAGAGGAGAAAGGGGAACCGCTCCTGGTGGACCTCTACTGCATCGGCGACCATCCTACCCGCGCCGAGGTGCGCGAGATGAGTCGGATCGTCCAGCGCGACCTGGTGCTAGGCTTCCCCCCCGAGAGCTTTCTTCCTCAGTTCGTGGGGCTGGAGGGCGTCGAACGGCTGGAGGCGGCGGACGTCTATCGGATCGCGGTCATCCTGTACCAGCTTGTCGTGGGCGAGCATCCGCTCTTTCCGCGGTTGGCCGACGTGGCGGACGCCGTGGCTGAGCTGATCAACAACCTGGGCCGAGGGCCAAAGCCGTTGGCCACAGGCTCGGACAGCCTGGATCGCATCCTGATGAGGGCGCTCCAAACCGATCCCTCTTTTCGGCCGAGTCTTCAAGAGCTGAGCCAGGGGTTGGAAGGGGAGCTGGTAGAGCCGGAGGCCCACCTCTCGCTGACGGTGCAATCCCAGCCCGAGTTGGTAAAACCTGGAGAGGGGAGGAGAGGGGCCAGAACCGTTTTTCGATTCCTCCTGGTATTCCTGCTGCTGGCGGCCACTGCCATCGGGACATTTCTGTGGACGACAAGACCACCTCGACGGGCTTCTGTCCTGGTCACCAGCGATCCCCCCGGTGTCACCTTGCAGCGAATCCACCCGGACGGTCAACCTCGAGATCTGGGAAGGACCCCCCTGTTGCTGGTGGAGGAAGACACCACCTTGGAGATTTGGCTCAGACCGATCTACCTGGATGGCGAACCAGGACAGGTCCTTCGTATCACGCCGGACCGGTTGCAGATGCTGGACGCCTGCCGAAGTATACACCTGCAGTTCGAGGTGGCTGCGCCTTAGGGTATGGGAACGGCCTTGACCTCACCCCTCCCTTGTCGCCACGGCGCGATCTGCCCAACGAACAGGAGAGGGTCGCCAACCGGTCGGGAATAGAACCAGGGGCCCATTTGTCTTCCAATTGCGCAGCACCTGTTACTGGAGCCGTCTCTCTCCGACAGAACCTGCTGCCGCCATCCGGGGATGCGAACGAAGAGGAAGGACCGGTACGCCACAAGGAGCCTCTTCCCCAAACCTCCCCAACGCAGCTGTGCTGATGTCCCCGGATCCATTGATCAGAACGATACCACGATTTCCTTGAGGCGTACCGGTCTGCCTTGTTGTCTGGCGATTGCATGGCGGTCTCTTGGACAAGCCACCGCTGGCCCAGTGGGTAGCACGGCTCTGGTGGGCATCGCTTCCGGTCGCGCGCTCGGAACCAACAAGACGGGTTGACCGGAACGGACCGAATTCGAAAAGCCCCCTCGATGGGCGCTGTCCAAGCATCGCATCTGTCGATCGGCAGTTGGTGGGGATGACTTTCCGGGTGACCTGCGTTATGGTGCGCAAACCTGTAACTTGCCGGAATGTTGACGGGAGCGAGCGGTCGTGGCGGCATCGTCCGAGGTGAACAGCAATCCAGTGACGGACAGGGCGGATGTCGTCCGTCTTCTGCAAACGCTCGGCCCGGATCGGGAGCTGATCGAGCGGCTGTTGGAGGGAGACGAGCAAGCCTTTGGAGTACTGGTTGACCGGTACCACCAGGCCATGTTGCGTCTGGCACAGCTGTTTGTCTCCCAGCGGTCGGTGGCGGAAGAGGTGGTGCAGGACACCTGGTTGGCAGTGATCAAGGGGTTGCGGTCGTTCGAGGGGCGTTCCTCGCTCAAGACCTGGATCTTTCGGATCTTGAGCAATCGAGCCAAGACCAGGGGGGTGCGGGAAGGTCGGACCGTCCCCTTCTCTGCCCTGCCGCGGTTAGAGGGGGAGCAGGAGCCGGCTGTGGAGGCCCACCGCTTCACCTGGATCGGCAGCTGGAAGGCGCCGGTGAGGCCGTGGGAGGCGGAAACCCCGGAGAAGCTGGTGCTGGACCAGGAGAGCCGGGGACAGATCGAGGCCGCCATCCAGGAGCTTCCGGACAAGCAGCGGATCGTGGTGCAGCTGCGCGACCTGGAGGGGTGGAGTGCGGAAGAGGTGTGTAATATTCTGGAGATCAGCGAGACATACCAGCGGGTCCTGCTACACCGAGGCCGTTCCCGAGTGCGCAAGGCGATCGAGGCCATCAAGGATAAAAAATAGGTCGATCATGGTCAACTGCAAGCGGGTCACCGAGCTGGTGACCGACTACCTCGAAGGGCATCTGTCCCGGGTGATGCAGGTACGGTTCCGATTTCACCTGAGTTGGTGCCGTCATTGTCGAGCCTATGTCGACCAGATGAGGATGACCATCCAGGCGCTGCGCGCCCTGCCCCATAATCCCGCACCCTTAGACACCAAGGAACAGCTCCTGCAGGAGTTTCGGAGCAGTAGGAACTAGCCGCAAGCGCGGAGCCTGGGCGATCCTCCCCCGAGGCGGAGCCCGGGGGAGGTGCCCGCGTAGCGGGCGGAGGGGGCGATCCTCCCCCGAGGCGGAGCCCGGGGGAGGTGCCCGCGTAGCGGGCGGAGGGGGCGATCCTCCCCCGAGGCAACGCCCGGGGGAGGTGTCGCGGAGCCCACGGGATCTGAATCCAAGGTAACATCTCGATATTTTACGTCATTTCATCCGACATTACACCGTGGCGACAAGTTCTAGACTTC
>JAFGEP010000131.1 GCA_016931535.1 Bradymonadales bacterium | reverse complement strand
ATCGGGTCGGGTGCGACGGGGCGTGGTGATCGGGTCGGGGCGCAACGGGGCGTGGCCATCGGGCCGGGGCGCAACGGGGCGTGGTGATCGGGTCGGGTGCGACGGGGCGGGGCCCAACGGGGCGGGGCGCAACGGGGCGGGGCCCAACGGGTGGGGGCCATCGGGCCGGGTGCGACGGGGCGTGGTGATCGGGTCGGGTGCAACGGGTCATGGCGATTGGGTCGTGGCGATCGGGTCGGGTGCAACGGGTCATGGCGATTGGGTCGTGGTGATCGGGTCGGGTGCAACGGGGCGTGGCCCAACGGGGCGGGGCCCAACGGGTGGGGGCCATCGGGTCGGGGCGCAACGGGGCGTGGCCCAACGGGGCGTGGCCCAACGGGTGGGGGCCATCGGGCCGGGGCGCAACGGGGCGTGGCCCAACGGGGCGGGTGCAACGGATGGGGGCCAACGGGGCGTGGCGATCGGGTCGGGTGCAACGGGGCGTGGCCCAACGGGGCGGGGCCCAACGGGTGGGGGCCATCGGGCCGGGGCGATCGCGTTGGGGCGCACCTGCGTGTGCGCCCCAACATGGGGGAAATGATGTACGATCCCGATCGGCACCACCGTCGCTCGATCCGCCTGCGGGGGTATGATTATTCGCAGGCCGGGGCCTATTTCGTGACCATGTGCGTGCAGGGCCGGGCATGCCTTTTCGGTGCCGTTGTCGACGGTGAAATGCGATGGAACGACGTGGGGAAAATGATTGAACATTGGTGGCTTGAACTGAATGCCAAATTTCCTGGCGTGGAAACGGATGAATATGCCGTGATGCCCAATCATTTTCACGGGATTGTCGTAATCGTCGGAACGGAACAGGGACCACCGGGAGAGGGCCCAACGGGTCCGGCCGTACCGACGATCGTGCAATGGTTCAAAACGATGACGACGAACGCATATCTTCGCGGGGTGAAAACGTCGGGGTGGACCCCATTCCCCTGGAAATTGTGGCAACGCAACTACTACGAGCACATCATCCGCGACGACGACGACTTGCACCGCATACGGCAGTACATCCTCGATAATCCGTCGCAGTGGGATCTCGACCGGGAGAATCCCAATGTAACGTAGGGCGCACCTGTCTGTGCCCCCGACACACATTTTCGAGAACCAACAGGTAACCATGTCGATCAACATCACCATCCGCTACTTCGCCCTGGTCCGCCAGGAGGTGGGCCAGGACCAGGAGGTCCTGTCGATCGCCGAGGGGACCACCGTCGCACAGCTCTTCGACCTGCTGGCATCGCTCCATCCCTCCCTGTCCGGCCTGAGAGATCGGCTCCGAGCGGCGGTCAACCTGAAGTTCGTTCCCTCAAACCATCTGCTGGCAGATGGCGACGAGGTGGCGTTGATCCCCCCGGTCGCCGGAGGGGGCGGTAGAGCCCGGCTTACCACGGACCCGCTCGACCCGCTCGACTTGATGGAGCAGGTGCGCGCCGATCGCCAGGGCGCTCTGGTCAGCTTCGTGGGGACCGTCCGCAACACCCACCAGAACCGGCCAGTTTCCGCTCTGGAGTACGAGGCCTATCCGGAGATGGCGCTGGCCAAGCTGGAGGAGATCGCCGCCGAGATCGACGAGCGCTTGCCGGAGTGCTATGTCCGGGTCGACCATCGCATCGGCTGGTTAGAGGTGGGGGCGATCTCGGTGGTGATCGCCGTGTCGGCACCCCATCGACAGGAAGCGTTCGAAGCCTGTCGCCACATGATCGATCGGATCAAGCAGGACGTCCCCATCTGGAAACGGGAGGTCGGACCGGACGGCGAGTGGTGGGTATAGCAGGAGGCTGGGCGAATCACCCTCTTTCCGGGGTGTCTCGGCAGCATTGTAGAGTAGTCCCTGGGGAGATGCAGGCCCCTCCCATAAGACTCCAGGCGGTTCAATCCAGCCGGAAGCGGTAGACATAGCGGATGCGCATCGAGATCGGCTCCCCACCCCGAGTTGCCGGCCGGAACCTGAACTGCCTCAGCGCCTCCCGGGTAGCTTCCTCGAAACCAAAGTCCTCCCTCGACGAGCCGATGATCTCGACCGACTCCACGCGGCCATCGGAACCGACCACCACCCAGGCCTCCACGTTGGCCTCTATCCCCCGGCGCCGGGCCAGGCTCGGGTACTCGGCACGAACCTCTCTCCGGACCTCGGGTCGCTCCCGGTCGTCGGGGGTCCTGGTCCTGGCGGGGGCAGCCGCCGACTCCGTTCCCTGGCTGGTCGGCTCCACATCCCGTCGAGAAGGTCTGCGCAAGGAGGGCCCGTCCTGGACCTCGGCCGGCCGCCCCATCCGCGTGGTACCCTGGGCCATGGCAACCCCCATGCCGGTGGTGGAGAAGGAGCTGAGCTCCAGTCCGACCTGGATCGGGCCCTCCGGCTGGTCCTCGGGGGGCTCCTCAGCCCAGGGATCCGGAGGTGGCGGGGGCTCTTCACGGGGTTGGCTTCGCTCTCGGCGAGGCTCAGGCTCCGGTTCCGGCTCGGCCTCCGCTTCCGGCTCGGCCTCCGCTTCCGGCTCGGCCTCCGCTTCCGGCTCGGGCTCCGCTTCCGGCTCGGGCTCCGGTTCCGGCTCGGCCTCCGGCTCCGGCTCGGCCTCCGGTTCCGGCTCGGCCTCCGGTTCCGGCTCGGTGACGACCGACCCTTCCGCCGGTGGCGCGACAGGGGGCTCGGGTTTCGGAGGAACCGGCTGGACGAGCGGCTCGAAAGGTGGTGGGAACTCGAGGTCTACCCATTCCGAAGCGCCGTTGATCTCCGTCGGGTTCTCTTTTTGGCGGTGTTCCAACAGACCGAGCGGCGCCAGAGCCAGGTGGACCAATATGGCGCCGACCAGGGCGATCCCCAGGTGTCGGATCGCATGGTCGCTGGTGGCCAGAGGATCGTAGAGCCGTACCCCGTCCGGCAAGATTCGAGCCCGGGCAAACCGCACCGGTGGCGCGCCATTGCGCTGCAATTGGGCATCGGTCGTCGGGATCGGGTGGGGCACGGGGTGCATCAAGACCTTCTGCTCAAGGAACTGTCCATGCTGCCGCTTCCGTGGCGGGTCAGGGGACAGCGATGACCATCACTCCTCCTCTCGAGCTGGCTCGACATTGAGCGAGAACCCGGCGACCCCGACCTGTCGGACCAGGTCGATGAGCTCCATGACCGCCCCGTAGTGAACGCTGCTATCGGCGGCGATGAGCGCCCTGAGCTGGGGGTCGTCCGCGACCTCGGCGCCGACCGCGGCCCGAAGCTGAGCCCGGGTGATCGGTTCTCCGTTGAGGAACAGGTTGCGATCCCGGTCGAGGACGATGCTGACCGTGGAAGGCAGCGCTTCGCCCGCCGTGGCCACGCTGGGTAGATCGACCTGGATGGCGGCCCGGACGAGAATGGCCGAGGTGGCGATGAAGATGATCAGGAGCACCAGGGCGACATCGACCAGGGGGGTGACGTTGATGCCGCTGATCAGATCCTCGTCGTCGAAGGAGTTGCCCATGGACGCCATCGCATCACCTCCCGGCCGCCGAACCGCCCGGGGCAGCATCCCCGCTCCCGCCTTTGGGCGACAACCTGTCAGGGCAAGACTCCAGGAAGGCCACCATGGTGCGGGCGAGCAGCTCGGTGTTGGAGACCACCTTGCGGACCTTTCCCTTGAAGATGTTGAAGGCCACCACCGCGGGAATGGCCACCAGCAGCCCCACACCGGTCGCGATGAGCGCCTCGGCGATGGGGCCCATGACGGCGGCGCCGGCTGCGGCGGTATCGCTGACGTCGAGCCCCCGCAGGCCATCGAACGCCTGGATGACCCCCAGCACCGTACCGAAAAGGCCGATGAAGGGGGCATTATTCCCCAAGGTGGCCAGGAAACCGAGATAGCGGTCGTAGCGGACCCTTTCTCGGGCCAGCGCGCCGGCCATCAACTCCTGTACCGCGCGAGGTCCGCGGTCCACGTGCTGTAGACCGTAGGACATCACGTGGGCCTCCATGCTGTCGCCGCTGGTTTTCAGCTTCTCCAGGGCCCGATCCACCTGCTCGGCATCCAGCGAGTCCAGGAGGAAGTTGCGCAGGTCGTGGGCGTTGACCCGATGGCGGCGGTAGAACAACCCCCGCTCGATCATGGCGGCAATGGAGGCCAGGCTCAAAAACACCAGGATCCACAGGACCCACTCGGCGCCACCTCGGGTGAACTCCAGCAGCGTGGTGGTCAACCAGCCGGTCTCGCTCCCCGAAGCTGTCGTGGCAGAGGCCACACCACTCAATTCAATCAGTGCATGCATCGAGCCACCATTCCTGTCGGTCGCGATCGGCATCCCTCCCAAATAAAAGCCACAGGAAGGAGGCCTCCTGATCGCGGTCATCGCGGTCGCATACCATAGTATCTGTCGGTCGAGATTGCCACCGATACGGCCCGCCTGCCGACCGGCACTGGTTTGGTCCATCCAGCGGTCAATCGGTTACTGGGTCAGGCCCGATAGTGTTCCTTTCTTTGATCCGAGCGAGGTTAGCCGGCACCTGGACTTGGGTGTTCGTGCAACAGGTCTCGCCAAAGCGGGTGATTGCATTTGTGGCGGAGGATCACTAGCTTTCCTTTGGTAGAAACAAGAGACAAACACCGTGAACAGCACCACACTCAGACAGCGTACCGCATCGAAACCCTCGGTGGCCCGAAACCCCAAGGTCGCCGAGGCCGACTGGCAAACGCAGCTCAAGCAGGATCTGACCGGTTTGACCGCGGCGGAACAGCGGGAGAAGTTGGTACCTGGCCGACCACTGGTCGTCCAGTCGGGCGAACCGATCCAGCTTTTGGCCGAGCCGGTGCAGCGAGATCCGGATCCGGCGGCAACCGAGGCGGCAAAGCCGGTGCTCAAGAACCCCCTGTTTGCGGGGGATGCCAAGCTGACCGAGATCCTGGAGGGCAAGGCCACCCTCTCCTCGGGCAAGGGCGCTCACATCACCAAGGTCCAGCAGGGCTTGCTCAACCTGGACTTCGACCTGCCCCGCTTCGGAGCGGATGGGGACTTTGGCGGCGAGACCCGCAAGGCGCTCAAGGGGTTCCAATCGTTCGCCTCGGTGGCCCCTTCGGGGGTGCTCAACCAGGCGACCATGAAGGCGCTGGATCAGGCTGCCCCCAGTCAGCCACTGAAGCCGCGGATCCTGTCCAACCCGATGTTCGCCGGTGACACCACCCTCCAGGAGGTGGCCGACGGCAAGCGGCGGATCAGCAAGGGCAGCGGAGCACACATCAAGAAGGTGCAGAACGCCCTGATGAACATGGGCTTCGACCTGCCGGTATACGGGGCCGACGGCTCTTTCGGCGGGGAGATGGCCAACGCGCTGGGGCAGTTCCAGTCGGCTTGCGGGCTTTTTTCCAGCAAGGTCCTGGATCGCGGCACCATGTACGCTCTGGATCAGGCCAACACCAGCACGGTGGCCACCAAGTACCTGCGCTATGACGAGCTGTTCAAGGATGGGCTGCTGGATACCACCGTGGGAGTGGGCTACGACGAGGACGGCTACTTCGACAGCGAGATCCGACAGATCAAGACCGGCCTGGTCAGCCGCCTCGGACTCGTCAAGTCCACCGAGGCCAAGGCCAAGCAGCTCTACACCAAGGCGGGCGTGGCGATGCCCAGCTTGCCGGTGGGCGAGTTCTACATCAAGGAGGGGGCGCTCACCTGGAAATCCAACAAGGTGGACGTCATCGTACGACTGGTCACCTATGCGGATCCCTCGGCCAAACAGGCCTTCCTCGAGGCGATGCAGAACAGCGACGTGGCCATCTACACCGGCCACGGACGCTATGGCAGCGGACCGGACTTCGATCACAAGAAGAAGGGAGACGGCAACATCTGGATCAACCCCAACCCCACCGTCAAGGACTCCGGCACCGCCGGCATGTACAACACCCTCAAGAACCAGGGGGCCAAGCCCAACGAGCTGCAGCAGATCAGCTTCGACAAGAAGTACAAGGTCTGGTTCTTCGACGGCTGCAACACCTCCCACTACATGACCTCCATCCGCAAGAACGCCACTTTGACCCCTGAAAAGCTCGACGTCTTCGGATGGGGCATGGAGGTCGGAACCGACACCACCGACGTCGATGTGCTCACCTTCATCGAGGGGCTGATCAAACAGCAGTCGGCACAACAGATCATCGAGAACCTCAACACCGCCAATCGGGTGACCAACAAGCAGAAGGGGTTGCACGGCGAAGGCCTGGGCGATAACCCCTCGACCAAGTGACCCTTCGGTCATCCTGCGGGCAGGGAATAGAGACCATGCTTCAAAAGGCGCTCGATCTTCTGAGCCGCAGCGACGTCGACTCCATTCGCAAGGGGGCCCGACTGCTCGCCGGCACAAATGACCATCGGGCCATCGAGGCCTTGCTGGTCCACCTCAAGAGCCGGCACGAGATGGTGCGCGACTGCGTGCGGGAGGTGTTGAACCAGCTCGATGTGGCGCCGGTGCTGCGAAATCGATGGCGGTCGGACCAGCCGGCCGAACGAGCCGACGCGCTGGAGCTGGCCGTACCGCTCTCCCACCCGGGTCTCCTGGAGATCTACCGCGAGGCAGCCGACCTCGCAGACGCCGAGATGCGCAGACGGGTGGCGGTGGGACTGCGGCACCAGAATCCCGGCGACCAGGTGATGGACCTGCTGGCCAGGCTGGTGGCGGACGAGGATCGCGATGTCCGCTGGTGGGCCATCGACACCCTCAGCCTGTTGGAGACCGACGCTGCCTGGGCTCTCTTGCGGATGAGGCTGAAGAGAGAGCGCGACGACTCCTTGAGACCCTTCATCGAAAAGGCCCTTTCCCCGGTCTGAGAAGGCCGGCCCGACCCGTCTTTTTCCCGCCGGGTGAATGCATCCCGACGGGGATCTGTCTATACTGTTGTTATTGTCCCCGGGGAAGGAGCGACGATGAAGACACTGCATTACCTGGTATGCGCACTGATGAGCCTGGGCTGGCTCACCTTGGTTCAACCCGTGGAAGCCAGGGCAGACGAAGCGGAACACAGCATCTCGGCAGAGGAAAAGTCGCGCCGGACCCGAGTCCGCCGGCCACGCACCCGGCGAGTATACCGCTACCGCTACGTGCCTAGTCCCTACTGGGGGTACTACCGCCACTACCACACCTATCCGCACCTGGTCTACCCGCCTGGCGTCTGGGTGGAACCGGTGACGACGGTCGTGGTGGAACAACCGGTGATCCAGACCGGCGAAGAGGGCGAAGTCGCCCTGGCTGCAGCGGCAGCCCCGGCCACGCCGACACAGGTTACCCCGGGGGCCAGCATCCAGTTCAGGCTAGGCGGGATGAGCGGCAGCGACACCCAGCTTTCGACGGAGCAGATCGAAGGGCCCAACCTGATCGGATTTGGAGCTGCCTGCCGCATCGGCTTGCATCGCTACTGGATGCTCGAGCTGGGGCTGGATGTACTGGCAGGATCGGAAAACGGCCTGGAGCAGGTGACCGTCCCGCTGACGGCCAGCGCCATCGCCCACTTTTTGCCCCAGGCGGTAGTGGACCCTTACGCGATTGCGGGGTTGGGGGTGATGTTCACCGAGATGGACGATCCCTCCTATAGCCAGATCGAGCAATATGTGCAGATGTCGGGCCACCTGGGGGGCGGTCTTCAGATCCAGATGGGAGCGCTGCTCCTCACGGGAGATGTGCGGTTCCTGATCATGCAGGCACGTCCCGAGCGGCAGTACACCTCCACGATCGAGCAAGCTCAAGAGGAGGAGTTCATTCCGACCGTCCGCGACGGCAGCGGCTCGATCGACACCACGCTACCTCCGGCTCAGCAGTACGATCGCGACGAGGTCAACCTGGGGGTCCAGTTCTTCATGGGCCTGGGGTGGCAGTTCTGAGCAAGGGGCGGCAGAGTCGCGGCCGGAGGTGTCGCCATTTGCTCCAGTCCCACCGGCGGGTACCGGTCACAACCGGCGGGTAGACCAAGCGCAGCCCACTCGATTGCCGAAAACAAGAGATGCACCGCGGGCCGGAAGCGGTCACTCGACCTTCTCCGGTCGGGTGGCGGGATTGAGCCACGGCTCGTTGTACAGCTTGAACTCGGTCCGCGGAGGCAGGGTGGCTCTGCCCTCGAGCAGATCTTCCACCTGCTCGAGCAAGCATCGGCGCAGGTGCTTCCGCCAGGCAACCAGCCCATTCCTCTTTTGTAGACACCGCTCCCGCTCCCCGACGGGCAGCGCCGGATCCCGCGCCAGCACCGCCAGCGAATCGATCTTCAGGGTCTGGATCAAGATTCGATCGCACAGCTCGGCGATGGTCTCGCTGTAGCGGCGCGAGCCCTGGCCAGCCGATCGAGGGGGATGAAAACCAGCTGTACAATGAGTGGGCGAGAGATGCTCGCCTCCTGTACCCTGCTCCGATGGCCGGGGGGGATGCAGGGCGAGGTCGAGCTGGTCGATGAGCCGGTGGCGCGCGGCGTTCAGCGCGTCGATGCCCCGCTTGATGCGAGCGATCTCGGCATTGCTGGCCGTTCGACTGCGCGCCTGGTCTTCCAGCGCCCACAGGCTGCGATGGGTATCGAACAGCCGATCCAGCAAACCCAGATCGAGACCGACCAGGACCAGCCGTTCGGACACCGATTGACCGAGCGCCTTTCGCAAGGCCATGCTTCGACCGGTTGTCGATCGGGGGGATGAAGCCGAGGGGATCACAGGTTTGGAAGGCACCAGGTCTCCCTCCAGCGTCTGAGGATCTCGTCGCGCAGGCGACAGGCGGCCTTCCCGTCGAGCTGGTAGTAGTGTTGCTCCAGGGCGTGTCGCCTTTTTTCGGCGAGTACCGTGGGGTGGGCGAGCGCCTGTCGCAGGGCCTGATCCAGGTCCTCTCCGGGCCGCAGGGCGATGCCGGCAGGAAACAGCCGTTTCTCCTCCTCGATGACCAACCCCTCGTGGTCCAGAAAGACGAGGGGGCGGTCGAACAGGAGCCAGTCATAGGCCACGCTCGAAACGTCGGTCAACAGGAGCTGGCAGGGCGCCATCGCATCCAGGATATTGGCGCAGTGGGCCATCTTGACGTGCCGGTTCTTCACCACCTCCAGTTGCACCCGCTGCACCAGCCGGGGCTCGGCCTCGAAGCTGAAGGGGTGGAGATGGATGATGCACTCCAGCCCCATCCGGCCGGTGGTCTCGACCACCTGCGACAGCCAGGGGTCCACCGCGCTGTGCCGCCCCCAGCCGGGTGCCCACAGGATGCAGCCCGGGTTGGGTCGACCGACGGCGTAGTTGCCGGCAACGAAGAGATCGTGCTTGAGGTATCCAACCAGGACCCGATCGGGGTTTCGGTAGCGGGCCATGTGGAAGTGGGAGGCCACGGCGATCAGGTCGAAGGCGTCGTTCACCCGGTGATGGACGAAGCTGGGCCGGGGCGAACCACCCTGGCCATGGGTCTTGTCCGACTCGCCGTGTCCGATGAAGACCACCCGCCGCCCATACTTGCCCCTGAGCTGGTCGGGCTTGATGCGCTGGCTGGTGGTGAGCAGCACCTCGATGCCTTCCTCGTCCAGCACCCGGGCGATCTCCCGTTGCTCGACCTCGAAGACCCGGGCCAGCGACGAGAGACGGGCGGCCATTCTCGCACCGGTGGAAAATACCGGTCCGGGGAGCACCGGCAGCATGGCCAGAACCGGAAACGCATGCTGGTAGCCGCTTTCCACCAGGTAGCCGCAGCGTGGCTCCCGATCGCGAGGGGTGATCTCGACAGCGGCCTGATGCGGCAGCAGAATCCTCCCCTCCCCTGCCCTTGCCAACCAGCTGGGGCCCAGTAGACCGGCGGCCAAAACCAGATCGACCACCAGGCCGTACCGATCGACCAGATCCGCGTAGGGCATTGGCTTTGTACACCGCTCCAAGAGGTCGTCCAGCGCCCGTCCTGCCTCGTCCCCCTGGCCATCGATCCGGGCGATGGCCGACCGCCAGCCCCTGTCGTCGGTGCGGGTCACGGTGGGCAAGCGGACCAGGGTCTGCCGGGCATCGAGCGGCCTCTCCAGCGCGATCCGTCTCAAGGAGCGCTCAACTGCCTCCAACACCTCTTTCACCGAGATCGACGTCATGCTTCGCTGGGGCACGCCATGGGCGTCCCTGGCGACCACGATGGTACGCCAAGGGTGGGCGGGGCCCCAGGTGGCGGGTGCGGTCGGCCCGAAGAGCGCCACCACCGGGGTGTCGCAGGCCGAGGCCAGGTGGGTGATGCCGGAGTCGTTGCCCAGGTGCAGGGTGGCGCAGCTCAGCAGGCCGGCCACATCCAGCAGGGTGTCCCCCAGAGAGACCAGGTCGGCACCGCCGGACTGCTCCAGCAGCTGATCCACCAGAGGTTCCTCTCCAACCCCCCCGATCACCACCAGCCTGGCCCCCAGTTCCTGCCGCAACCGCCGGCACAGCAGGCCAAAACGTTCCACTGGCCAGCACTTGAACTCCCGCCCCGAACCGGGGTGTACCGAGATCACCAGATCATCGTGAGGCCTGATGCCGGCCTCCTCCAACCGATGGAGGGCCGCTTCGCGACGCAGGGGATCGATCTGGATGGAGGGGATGCCCGGGATCGCTCTCGATCCGCAGCGAGCCAGGAAGGAGAGCAGATTTTCGTGCACCGATTGATAGGCGTTCGCCTGGCGAGCCAGGTCGAACCGGATCCAGCGGCGGCCCAGGATATCGCCCTGGTAGAGCCGCTCGTACGGGTGGCGCATCCCGACCGAGATCTCGACGATCAGATCGAACGCCTCGATCGCCGCCTCGATGTCGAACTCCTCGTCGGCCACCAGGCGAGCCGGGCTCTGTCCTTCCAGCAGGTCAAGGTGGCGTCCGGGCGCCACCCAGGTCAGGGGGGCCATGGCGGACAGCGCCCTGGCGAAGGGCAAGAGGTTGATGGAGTCGCCCAGCCCCATGCGATGGGCCCACAAGAGCGGCCTCGAGAAGGGGACGGGCCGCAGAGCTCGCGGGACCGGCATGGATACAGCGGAGCCGATGCGCTCCAGCGCCTCTTGCCAGCGGTCGGCGCTGACGGTCTGGTAAGTGTGTCGGTCGGCCAGGTTGGCGGGATAGCTGGCAAACCCGACCCGGTCGTTGTGGTGGACGGGATGGTTGGCATGCAGACAGGCCAGCGCCTCTGCCCCGAACGGCAGGGGGCGTCCCGGCAGGCAGGCGAACGCCGAGCTGGCGGCCAAGAGCTCGAGCCGGCGGGCTTGCTGAGGAACCGCCGGGAGCGCCAGCAGGCCGGGGATGGACTCCACCTCCCCAGGGTTCACAGGGGCGCCGTGGACCCGCAGCCACGGCGCATGAGGCTCGGCGGAGACGCCGATGCGATAGGCATGGGCCTTGAGGTTGAGCCACTCCACCGGATCGTTGGGGTTGCAGAAGGCGATGTGAGCCATTTTCCGTGGCCCGATCGCCCTTCCCTCCCCTTGGCGGGGCCGCCCAGGGCCGCACTCCCCCGCTTCACCCCCTTCATGGTTACCGAGCGAGCGGTCGCGGGTGGTGCCTGCCGGTGTCAAGCCACCCGCTGCCGGAGCGGTGGATTTCTCAGGTGCACCACCGACGGTTTGCGTGGGAAGCACCGGGAGGCGCGGAGGGGGCAGCACCATCGTCCGCTCGGGATAGGCCCCGACGAACGGCTCGCTGGCCTGGCGATGCAGCGGCGAGAGGTAGAGGATCAGGGAGGCGGCGGCGTGCAGGTCGCGGTAGATGGCCACCCGATCCGACTGGCGGCAGCCATCGGCCAGTGGGCAGTCGGTGCAGGTCCGGGTGCCGACATGGCAGAAGCCATAGCCGTGGGGGATCAGAACCAGTGGTTTGCCAAAGGCGGCCAGTGCGCCGGCCACCACCAGATCGGGTCCCGGGCGGAGCTCGGCCGCGCAGATCAGGTCGGCTGCAGCCAGGGCATGTTGAAGAGAATCTGTCTGGTTGGTGGTGCAGAAGTGAAGGTCAGCGCCGGTCTCGGCCAGCCGATCCCCCAGCCAATCCAGGGTGCGCTCGGCCGGACCGCCGTGTTCGAGCGGGAAGGCGTTGACCAGGAGCAGGCGCAAGGGATGCGGTCCTACTCGGCGCTGGCGTACCCGCGCGAGAAGATGCTCTGCTGCGAGGTACTCTGGTACCCGGTATCGTCGGTGTCAGAGAGGTCCATGTCCCCGCTGGTACCGGTCTCGTCGTCACCGCAACCGGGCAGAAGTCTGGCGGTGATGATGCCGCCTCCCACGGCCACGGCCGCCTTACCAGACAACCACAGCATTTCCCGCCGGGAGTACTTCGAATCGGACACGGCGTCACCTCCTGTTTTCTGGAGAAGGTATATGTGGAATCCTATGATAGAGCAAGCGATCCGGAACGATCAACCAGGGTCACCCGGACGGTCGCGTTCCCCCCGACCGGAAGAACCTCTGGCTTTCTTCGGGGCTGAATCGATTGTCAACCTGAAACAGCCAGGGGCTGGCGACGCCTCTTGCTTCCTAACGTCGCATCTACTACAAGTGCCGGCTGGGACCGCTGTCCCCTTCGAGTTCTGTCCGCCATGAACCAGCTCCTCATTCAGACCGGCGATGAGCGCAAATCCAAGCTCTGGGCGCCATCGCCGATAACCGCACCAGACGAGGTACAAGCGATGACAACCAGGACGACCGGTATCCTACTCTGCTCCCTCACCCTGCTTCTTTTTGCCTGCGGTGACCGAGACGACAACGAGCCAGCGCCCCGTTACGACCTCGGGCAGGATATCAGGCCGGATGTGACACCCGATGTGACCCCGGACACCCCGGCCGACCTCGCGCCGGTGGGCTTCACCATCCACGACATCCAGGACGAGAGCAGCCCCGAGTACCCGGGCAGAGACGTCTCGGTCACCTTCAGCGGGATTGTCACGGCGATCGACACGACCGGTGACTCGGCAGGAGACTTCTACGTGCAGGATCCGGCGGGCGGCCCATACTCCGGGATCTTCATCTACAATGAAGGCGGCAGCGCTGTGAATGTGAGCGAGCTCCAGGTCGGCCAACTGGTCGAGATCACGGGGACCGTGGTCGAGTACTACGACCTGACCGAGGTCCAGGCGAGCACGATGAGCATCTCCAACGCGGTACCCGCTCCTCTCACTCCCGAGACGGTCAATGCGGCCGATGTGGCCACCGATGGCTCGCTAGCGGAGGCCTACGAAGGCGTGCTGGTGCAGGTCGTCGACACCGCCGTCACGGAGGTCGGGGACTATGGCGTGTTCACGGTCACCGGCGGGCTCTTGGTCGATGACACGCTGTATTACTACACCGACATCGTCACTCCGACCGTGGGCTACGAGTTCGACCGCATCGCCGGTGTCATGGACTTCAGCTACGGGGAGAGGAAGCTCCTTCCCAGGAACGCCGACGACATGGAAGGCGAAGAGGTCGTAGTGCCCGAGCTGACCATCTACGACATCCAGGACGAGAGCAGCTCCGAGTACCCGGGCAGAGACGTCTCAGTCACCTTCAGCGGGATTGTCACGGCGATCGACACGACCGGTAGCTCGGCGGGAGACTTCTTCGTGCAGGATCCGGCGGGCGGCCCATACTCCGGGATCTT
>JAFGEP010000130.1 GCA_016931535.1 Bradymonadales bacterium | reverse complement strand
CGCGCCGGCCCCCTCCGGCGCTGCGCGCCGGCCCCCTCCGGCGCTGCGCGCCGGCCCCCTCCGGCGGCTACGCCGCCACCTCCCCCGCTTGCACGGCAAGCGGGGGAGGAGGAGGGTGGCAGCAAGGAGAAGTCATGGAGAAGGGACGACTGGAAGGGAAGGTCTGCATCGTGACCGGCGGGAGCCGCGGCATCGGCGCGGCCATCGCCACCGCCTTCGCCCGGGAAGGGGCCAGGGTGGTGATCGCCTCGCGCAAGCTGGAGGGTCTTGCCCAGGTGGCGGAGGCGATCAATGCGGAGGTGCCCGGTTCGGCATGGGCCAGGGCTTGTCATGTTGGGAAGCTGGAGCAGCTGCAGGAGCTGGTGTCCTGGACGGTTGGCGAGGTAGGGCTGCCCCAAGTGCTGGTGAACAACGCCGGGACCAACCCCTACTTCGGGCCGCTGATGGGGGTGTCGGACAGCCTGTGGGACAAGACGTTCGAGGTCAACCTGAAGGGCGCCTTCTGGGCTTCCCGGCTGGTGGCCGACAAGCTGGTGAGCGCCAGGGCGGCCGGCTCCATCCTGTCCATAGCCAGCGTGGTGGGGATGCGGGCGGCGCCCATGCAGGGGGTGTACGGGATGACCAAGGCCGCCCTGATCTCCATGACCCAGACGCTGGCCGTCGAGCTGGCCGCCGCCAACATCCGCTGCAACGCCATCGCTCCGGGGCTGGTGGACACTCGCCTGTCCAAGATGCTGACCGGCAGCGCCGAGCTGACCCGCATGTTCACCGACAAGTCGGCGCTGAAACGATACGCCCAGCCGGAGGAGATCGCCGGAATGGCGGTCTACCTCGCCTCGGACGAGTCCTCCTACGTGACCGGCCAGACCTTCTGCCTGGACGGGGGGTACACCATCACCTGACGGGAGTGCGGTGGAGGGGGTTGGGGCTTGGCCCGATGGAACGGAATTTGCGTCATGGAAGGTTAACCGATCTCTAAACGCGCCCTCCGGCTCGACAATACGCGGGGTTAGCCCCCCAGCTTGGGGTTATCCTATCGCAATGACGCGAGGGAATCCGAGGGGGTGTACCCTCACACCGCGGAGGATCTCCGCCGAGTCAGATCCAACCCAGGTACACTCCCCAAAGAGGTGAATCCATGACCCACCTGCTGGTGATCGACAACGCCTTGGATCGGGAGCTCTTTCAGCCGGTGGTGCACTGGGGGCGGCTGGCGCCCCCCGGCGTGGCGGTGACCGGCATCCACGCGCCTTCCCAGCCGCTGCCGGCCGATCTGTCCCCCTATGGCCACGTGATCGTGAGCGGGTCGGAGGCTTCCATCTGCCATCGCGATGGCTGGGCGGAGCAGGAAGCGGCCTGGCTTCGCTGGGTGATGGAGAGTGGGGTGCCGGTTCTGGCGAGCTGCTGGGGGCATCAGCTTGTCGCCTATGCCTGGGGCGGTGCGGAGTACATCGGCCGGGCGGCCGAGCCGGAGCTGGGGTGGCTCGAGGTGGAGGTGACCGATCCGACCGATCCGCTACTTGGCCCGGAAGGCGGGCGGATGTTCGCCTTCAACAGCCACTTCGACGAGGTGTGCAAGGTGCCGCCCGGGTTCGTGGTGACGGCGCGTTCCGCCGGCTGTGCAGTCCAGGCGATGCGCCACCAATCGCTGCCGGTCTTCGGCCTGCAGTCGCATCCAGAGGTCAGGCCGGAGGAGGGGCGCTTTTTCCTGGAGACGCTCGCCTCTCGAAATGACGCGATTCGGGAGCGCATCGAGCGGGCGTTGCAGGGAGAGTGCCGGGACTCGGGGGCGGCGGGTCGCCTGGTGAGCCGGTTTCTGGGCTAGAAGCTCACGCCGAAGTGACCCGATTCGGGAGCGTATCGAGCGGGCGTTGCAGGGAGAGCGGCGAGACTCGGGGGCGGCGGGTCGTCTGGTGAGCCGGTTTCTGGGCTACGGGCTCACGCCGAAGTGACCCGATTCGGGAGCGCCTCGAGCGGGCGTTGCAGGGAGAGTGCCGGGACTCGGGGGCGGCGGGTCGCCTGGTGAGCCGGTTTCTGGGCTACGGGCTCACGCCGATGTAGGTGTACACGGTCTCACAATTCAAGGGCTCGAGCGCCCTGATGGTGAGCAGATAGGGCTGTTCGGGTACCAGGAAGTAGGAACGCGGGCCGTACTGGCACTCGTCGCCAGGGGACGTCCCGGGGTGGGGCGTTCCAGGGCAGCTCGAGGCGTCCCCCTCGCGCAGCTCGATCACGTAGTCGTTGAGACAGCTGGCCCGGCAGTAATAGCCGATGCTGTACATCGCGGCGGAGTCCACCTTGAACTGCAGGACCTGGTCGTACCCCTCTCCGGGCTCGCAGCCCAGGATCTGCTGGTTGTCGCGATAGTCGCAGGTATAGAAGGAGTACACGACGTTGCCGGTGATCGTCTGCAAGTCGATGGCGTTCTCACAGCACTCGCCCACGGTGGGATCGTCCTGCGAGAACCAGAGAAAGATGGCTTCGGTGGCGGTGCTCTCTTGTACAACGGCATCCAGTCGGATCCACTCCTCGGTGTCGTCGAGCATGCTCAACATGACAGAGCCCTCCTGGGAGGTGTCGACGGTCAAGGTCCCGTCTTCGTTGAACTGGGCATTGTCCCCCTCGAGCACCTCGTAGAAGTAAGCATCTCCGGTGCCTGCAGCCAGCAGCTCGAACTCGGCCGGCGGGTCCTCCTGGCTCAACGCAAAGTCGATGGTGGCCTCGGGGACCAGGTTGCCATAGTAGTCCTCGACCCAGGCCTGGACGATCCAGGGGAAGCGGCAGGTCTCGGAGAGGTTCTTGGCGCTGTCCCACCAGGGCTCGAAGTACACCGCCTCGGGAGGACCGGGGACGAAGGGGACCCGGCCGAAATGGAGCAGGACGGTGACCTCCAGGTCGTCGATGTACCAGCCGGGACCGAGCGGGTAGCCGTTGATGGTCGAGAGGTTGAACGAGGCAAAATGGTCGGCCTTCACCCATCGAGGTTGTTGTCCCTCTTCAGGCACAAGACCGCATTGCTCGTTCAGATACGGGATGTGTACGGTGCGCCACTCGCCGCCTCCCTCTCCGCCGAACCCCCAGTAGGGCATCTCCTCGATGTCCCCGCCCTCGTCGCACAGAGCAGGGCCTGGATACCTATCTAAAGGAGACATCCTGGCCCAACCGCTGTCGCTCCCCCCGTCATCGGTATCGAGAATGGAGAACCATCCCATGGCGTTGGTGCAGTCGGTGGGGCAAGGCCGGCCCATGTCATGCCAGCTCTGGAACTGGAGGAAGGCCGCGCAAGGGGTATTGAACACCGCCTCCGTCTCGGCATGGTAGATGGCTCGATCGGGTCTGGGGGTGATGGAGTAGGACAACGCTCCGTCCAGGTTGGTGCCCAGGCAGTTGTACCCCGAATGGGCTGCGCCGGGTCCCACCCCGGCCTCGGGGGTTCCCACCTCCCACTGGCTGCCGTCCTCCATGATCCACGACAGCTCCCCCTCGAGGCCATCCTCCAAGGCGTTCCAGAGGCCGCGGCCGTAGATCTGGAGGGGTTCTTCCTCTCCCCTGTCGATCGATAGGGGCAGGATGAAGACGATCGCATCTTCCGGGAGGGTGGAGCTGATGGTGGTGGTGTAGTGACCGGTGGCGTCGGTGGTCTGGTAGGTGATGAGGCTGGGACCGCCCTCGAACTGGTCGAAAAAGGGGCAGGTGCCCGGCACCAGGTCTTTGGCGATGTTGGCCTCTGCCTCCCTACCAATCATGCAGGATTCGGCGGTGGTCACCAGGTGGAAAAGTACCTCAGGACCGGTCACCGGGTTCAGGTACTGGTCGGTGAGCTGGAGATGGATCGCCACCCCACTGGTCGCATCAGGTGCGGTGACCGGCACTGGATCCATGTGGTCCATGAGCAGGTAGTGGGCCTCGGCCGGCACGACGTCCAGGCTGAAGCTGCCGGAGACGCAGCCGGCGACGGCGATGATGGAGGAGTCGCGGTCTGCCGCTCGACCAAAGTCGGCGCGGCTACTGGTCAGACCGTACCGATCGGTTACGGTCAGCTCGTAACCGGATCTTACCCTGGCGTTCCGGCCGTTCCAGCGCACCGGGACAAAGGGGAGGGGCGCGCTGCCCAGCTCGCCGCAGTCGTTCAAGACCTGGGCCACCAGCGGCACCTCCACCAT
>JAFGEP010000129.1 GCA_016931535.1 Bradymonadales bacterium | reverse complement strand
CGGGGGAGGAGGATCGCCCCCTCCGCCCGCTAGGCCCGGCCTCAGGATAGATCGCCCCCTCCGTCGGCTGCGCCGCCACCTCCCCCGCTTGCTCAGCAAGCGGAGGAGGATCGCCGCCGGCCGAAGAACCGGAGGGCCTCGCCGACCCACAGGACGACCGAGGTCCCGCCGATGACCAGGATCCAGTCGAGCGCACTCAGCGGGATGGTACGGAAGACCTCTCCGCCGATCTGGACCATGATCACCGTTCCCACCAGGATTCCGGCGACGATGAAGACGAACCAGAGATTGCCGAAAAAATTGGAGTAGAAAGGCCGCAGTGTCCCCAGCGCCCTAGCGTTGAAGATGTTCCAGAACTGGGCGAAGACGAAGATGGCGAAGAACAGGGTGGCCTGGCGGGCGCCCAGCTCGCCGGTGCCGCCGGTGGCTCCCTCGCCTTTGAACCACAGTAAGAGCCCGATGAAGAACAGCAGGAACAGAAAGCCGGTGCCCAGGATCCCCCGAGTCATGGGGGGGTTGATGATGAAGGCGTTGCGCGCCCTGGGCGGTCGTTTCAGCACCGCGGGGTTGGGCGGCTCGGTGGCCAGGGCCAGCGCGGCCAGGGTATCCATGATGAGGTTGACCCACAGCATCTGGATGACGGTGAGCGGCAGGTCCACCCCTAGAAAAGGCCCCAAGAAGGCGGTGCCCAGGGCAGCCACGTTGATGGTGAGCTGGAACAGGATGAACCGCTGGATGTTCTCATACAGAGAGCGGCCCCAGAGGATGCCGGTGACGATGCTGCCGAAGCTGTCGTCCAACAGGACGATGTCGCTGGCCTCCTTGGCGACCGCCGTCCCCGACCCCATCGCCAGGCCGACGTGGGCCCGGTTGAGGGCGGGCGCGTCGTTGGTGCCGTCGCCGGTGACCGCCACCACCTCGCCCCGTCTCTGGAGAGCGGCCACCAGCCGCAGCTTGTCCATGGGCCGGGCTCGGGAGATGATCTTGAGCCGTCCGACCGCCTCCTGGACCTCCGGGTCCGACAGCTCGGCGAACTCCTTGCCGGTGATGATCCGGTCGGCGCCATCCTGGTCCTTCCACAAACCGATCTGCCGGGCGATCTCCATGGCGGTCAGCGGGGTGTCGCCGGTGACGATCTTCACCTTGACCCCCGCCTCCGCACAGGCCCGGATGGCGGGGGGAACCTCGGGGCGTACCGCGTCCTCCATGGCCACGAACCCGAGCCAGACCAGGTCGGTGGCCAGCTCCTCGATCTCGCTGCCTTCGGGGGCCTGCACCTCGTCCTGGTAGGCGAAGGCCAGGGTACGCATCCCGCGTTGCTGGTACTCCTTGAGCGACTGCTCGACCTCGTCGCGGATGGTGGAGATGGGCTGGAAGTCGGTGGGGGTGGCGACCACCCGGCAGCGGTCCAGGAGGATCTCGGGGGCCCCCTTCACGTGCAGGCGGGCGGTCTGGCCATCTGGGGGATGGCCCAGGGTGGCCATGAACTTGCGTTCGGTACGGAACGTCCACTGCTGGCTGATGTGGAATGCCAGGCGGTGCTTCTCGTAGTCCTCACTGTGGGCATCGAGCCAGCGCAACAGGGCGCCCTCGGTAGGGTTACCCAGTACGCGCAGCTCTCCGTTGGCCTGGCGTCCCAGGTGGGCGGTGGAGTTGGCGGCCATGGCCTCGACGATCAGCCGCTCCTGTTGGCTCAGGGTATCGGGGCGGCTCAACAGGTGCTCCTCGGGGACCAGGGGGAAGAAGGTGTTGCGGATGTGCATCTGGTTGAGGGTCAAGGTCCCGGTCTTGTCGGAGCAGATGACGGTGGCGGCGCCGATGGTCTCGCAGGCCCGCATCTTGCGCACCAGGTTGTTCTGGGCGGTCATCTTCCGCATGCTGTAGGCCAGGCTCAAGGTGACGCTCATGGCCAGCCCTTCCGGGACCGCCACCACGATGAGGGTGACGGCGATCATGAAGTAGGCCAAGAGCTTCTCCACCGCGCGCTGCACCGTGGAGGAGCCGAACCAGAGGGAGGGGTCGAGGTCGGCCAGCCCTGTCACCTGGTAGACGGCCAACAGCAGCACCAGCAAGCCAAGCCCGCCGCCCACCACCACCAGCCAGGATCTTCCCCCACCCGACTCCAACCAGGCGGGGCTCTTGATGCGGGGGGTAAAAAAGGAGATGCCGTCGAACAGGATCGGAAGCCATACCCGGATCGCCATGACCAGCACGCAACCGACCAGCGTCGCCAGCACCAGCCATTGCTCGCCGGACAGCGCCAGCTTTCCGGTCAAGGCGCCATGGATGGTCAGACTGAAGAAGGTGGCGCCGGCAACGGCGAAGCCGATCACCCCGATCAGCTTGCTCAACCGGGTGAGCTGCTGGTTGAGCGGCGTCTCCTCTACCTCGGGAGCGGCCGCCTCCCGGGCGGTGTGGCCGGCCATGGTCGAATCGCCCACCGCGTTCACCCGGACCAGGGCGTTGCCATCCGAGACCAGCGTCTGGCGGTAAACATGGTCGCGGGGTAGTGCGTCGTCTTGCGATTCGAGGGCCGTCCCCACCGGCACCTTGCTGACCGGCAAGGACTCGCCGGTCAGCGAGCTCTGGTCGATCTGGAAGGAGACCGACTCCAGGACCTCGGCGTCGGCCGGGACCTCCTCGCCCAGCTCCAGCACGACCAGGTCCCCCACCACGATGTCCCTGCGGGCCACCTGCTGGTAGCTCCCATCCCGCAGGACCTTCACCGGGGTCTCGTCGCTCGACTTGTTGAGGATCTCGAAGGCCCGGTTGGCCCGATACTCGTTCAGAAAAGAGAGGCCGGTGGCCAGCAGGATGGCGACGATGATGCCGATCCCCTCGACATAGTGTCCGTTGCCGATCCCCACCAGGATGGCCAGAACGGCCGCGATGGTCAGGATCCGGATCACCGGGTCGTCGAACTTCTCGAGGTACTGCCGCCACAGCGGAACCCGCGGTGGCGGAGTCAACAGGTTGGCGCCATGAAGGCGGCGACTCTCCAGCACCTGCTCGGCCGTGAGGCCAACCCGGTCCACAGACTGCTGCTTGGTATCCTCGGCGTCCAAGACCCCACCTCCACCGTCGTCCATCGCGCGGTCTTATAGCACAGCTCCAAAAAACTAGGAACGGAGCCCCCCGTCGGATGCACAGGGAGCCGATCTTTGGCACTCGAGAACCAGCCCGCCAGAAAATCGTCTTCGCAGCGGGCGCGACCTGCCGAGATCGCCCTTTTACCGCGGATGAGAGCGAACCGGGTCGACAGGACGACGATCTCCCGTCCCGATCGGCACAGAGGCGGGTGGGGCGAGCAGACGCCCGAACCCCGAAGTCATCACGGCGTTTCCTTGGGGGTCGAGCCAGAGGGCCTCGGTGTCCGGCTCTCCCTCGACCAGAGTCCGGCCAGCCAAGGGTCCCAGCACAAAAGCGGCGGTGGCCAGGGCGTCCGCCGCCTCCGCGGTGGGGGCCACCACGGTCACGGCCATGCTGGCCGTCGCCGGGAAGCCGGTACGAGGATCGAGAATGTGGTGGTACCGAACCCCGTCCACCTCGCGAAACCGCTCGTAGTCTCCAGAGGTGACCACAGCGCCCCCCGCCGGTTCGAGAACGGCCAGCGCCTGGCCGTGTCCCCCTCGAGGATGGCGGATGCCCACCCTCCACGGCCCATCGCCGCGATCGCCGCCGACGCGAAGGTCCCCGCCCCCGTCGACCAGGTAACGGTCGATGCCGGCCGCCTCCAGGATGGCCGCGGCCCGATCGATGGCATAGCCCTTGGCCACACCGCCCAGCCCGATGGCCATCCCCGCCCGCAGCAGGCCGATCCGGTCTTGCCGGACGATCACCTGCCGATAGTCGACCCGCGCCAGGGCCTCCGCCACCGACTCGGCGGAAGGCGGCGCGAAGTCGGGCTCCTCGAGCTGCCAGAGCGGGGCCAGTGCGCGCCAGGTGATGTCGAAGGCACCCTGGCTCCTGGCGCCATGCTCGAGGCTCCTGGTGACCAGGCCGAGCAGCTCGGGGGGAACCGCCACCGGCTCTCCGCCCGCCGAGGCGTTCAGGCGGCTCACGGCGGAATCGGGATCGAACTCGCTCATCATGGCCTCGATCCGTTCCACCTCGGCCAGTGCCGACTCGATCGCCTCCTCCGCCTGCCGGTTGGACCGTTGGCTCCCGACGACCACTTGGATGGACCACACCGTCCCCATCAGAAAACGCTCGGCGGATACGGTGCGAGGACCTCGAGTTGGCACGGGAGGCTCACAGCCCACCTGGCAGGCGGACAGCGCGGTGTTCACAAGGGCCCAGATCAGAGCGAGACCCGTACAGAACAGCCGACGCAATCGGCTGTATCGCGGAACTAGCCGCAGATCAGACCCGGTGCATTCCGGCGATACCATTCGATGGCCTCACGGATGGCCTCCTCCAGCGGACCGAAGGTCCAGCCCAGCTCTTGTGCCGCCTTGGCCGAGGAGTAGTAGAGCGGTGAACAGGCAGCGACAACCAACCCCTCGGTCAAGGGCACGGGCAGCCGGGATGCGCTGCGAAGGATGGAGGCGCCTCTTCCCAGCAGGACCAGCGGTCCTCTGGGCAAGACCCACCGGGGCTGTGGTCGCCCCAACAACCGCCCGATCATCCGGAACAGCTCGAAGTAGCTGATCGGTACTCCTCCGAGGATGTACCGCTCTGCCGGCCTGCCCTTCTCCAGGGCCAGAAGGTGCCCCCGGGCCACATCGTCCACGTGGACCGCCGTCGTCCCCCCCGGAGGGGCGACCAGGACCGGGACCCTCGATATCAGCCGGATGTAGGCTCCCGCGTTGAGATGCACGTCCCCCGGCCCAAAAAAGGTCCCCGGCAACAAGCAGACGGCATCTAGACCTTGCCGTGCTGCCTGCAGGACCAGCCTCTCGGCATCTCGCTTGGAGTCCATGTAACCCAGGCGAAAGCGGCTCCAGTCGAACGGGGTCTGCTCATCCCCCAGCTGCCCATCCGCTGGAATCCCCAGCGTGTTCACCGTGCTGGTATACAGGAACCGGCGTACGCCGGCGCGGGCCGCCTCCGCCAGGAGCAGCCGGGTGCCGCCGATATTCACCCGCATCTGGCTCTGGTAAGCCTCCGGATCGAAGGAAACCAGGGCGGCCGTGTGGAAAACCACCTCGACCCCCTGCACCGCCTTCCGGATCCCGACCGGGTCCAGCAGGTCGGCAGGACAGTGGTCCAATTCCAGTCCGTCGACCGCCCTGGTGATGTCCCCGGGCCGATAGCCGATCCGGACCCGTGCTCCTCGATCGAGCAGCAGGCGCGCCAGGCGCGATCCCAACAGCCCGGTTCCTCCCGTGATCAGTACCTTCATGGCTTTACCTGTCCACTCTCGGCGATCGGCCCTCAGCGAGCGGCGAGCAGCTCCCAGTGTTCAGCATCTGGGCCCAAGTTTCCAGCAGGTAGAGCGGATGCTCCAAATGCGTCGGCCGGGGGATGGTCCAGTCTTTTGGCCACAAGTCGCCAGCCCGATTCGCGCTCGGATGGGACCACGCCTTGCGGGGCAAATGAAAAGCCGACCGATTGCGCCGACTCGGATCACCCCCCTGTACGGGCGTCCGGTCCAGGTCCAGGGTCCCGATGAGCGTGCTGTCCGCCGTCGCCCGCAGACGGACAGCAGCATCTTGAAGGCCAGGCCCGTCGAGGATATAGCCTGAGTCGGTCGAAGCACGCAGCAGGGAAGAAAGCATGGACCGCTCCAACAAGCAAGGCGAGATCCGCTTGCCCTCGGTCATGGTCCCCTACCGCTGCCGACGCACGACCCTTTGCTGCCACCCTCCATGGCGGGTATGGGTGACCCAGGACGAGGCGGAGCAGATCCAGACCAGGCTGGAGGAGGTGGACGACAAAGAAGGGGGGTGGGTGGAACCGGATCGGGCCTTCGAGGCGGCCGGAGCGGGATGTCGGCTGTTGACGCAGCCAAGCGGGGGCTGTGTCTTCCTGGGACAGGATCCGGTGCGATGCCGATTGCAGGAGATCGGCGGTCTCGACCTGCTGCCCATGCTGTGCCGGCTCTTTCCGCGCTCGGTGGTCGTCACGCCGGCCGGGATCGAAGCGGCCTTTCGGCTGGCGTGCCCGACCGTGTCGGCACTGGTTGTCGAGGGAGCGGCCGCTTTTACGTGGAGCCGGATCTCCCTTAGGGAGTGGGCATATCCCCCCACCCATCGCATCGACCAGGTGCTCTGGAGGCCAGGGGAAAAAAGAGGGTTTGAGGAGCTGGAAGAGCTTCGCTGCTCGTGGTGGGCGGAGATGGAGCGGGCGCTGGCGGCTTCCAGTATAGGATCGGCGCTGTCAGCCTGCCTGTCGGCGATGATCGAAGAACCCGAGAGTCCGAGGGGGAGAAAGCCAGCCAATTGGTCTTTGCCCTCTGTGCCTCTTCAGTATGGGGCCGCGCTGAATACATGCGGTTTTCTATCCATCTTGCCGAACCGGGGCCCGCGGTACCAGGCCGCCTACCCCGGGCTGATGGATGCGCTGCAGCAGGGGCCGACTAGCGGAGAAGTGGCGGCGTTGGCCGACCAGCATGCGGACATCTTCCTGTGTGCCGCCGGCCTGCTCCTGCAACAGGCCGGCGTGCACGATGCCAGGCCGGCTCTCCTCGCGATCCGAAAGGCTGCCCAACAGGTCGTCGAGACGCTCTCATCGGCCAGCATCCTGTGGAAGGTGGGTCAATCGACCGTCTGCGATGCCATCCAGGACGCGTTGACGGTCTCCGCCCTGGTCCGCCACCATCAGCAGCTCTCTACCTTGGTGTTCGTGGACTGAATCCGAGCCGGCAAAGGGTTTGGAGGCTATTTCGAGGCAACGCTGAACAAAGGCGTCTCCCCCTCCTGTTGCGCTACCGGGTCGTTCGTGCCATATCCATGGGGGTCACCGCAGCGACGATCGGCAGACCAAAGGAGCGACCATCGTGCACGGACAACCGCAGATACAATGGGCTCCGGGGATGCGAGTCGGCGGACGTTATGTCATTCGCCGCATCCTTGGCCAGGGTGGTATGGGTGTCGTGGCCATCGCCGACGACCTGCTGCTGCGCAAGCCGGTGGCTCTCAAGGCGCTGCTCCCCCACCTGACCTCCAGGGCCCAGAGCGTGGAGCTGTTCTTCAAGGAGGTGGCGGTGGCCCACGCCGTCACCCATCCCAACATCATCCGCACCTACGACCTGGGGGAGGATCACGGGATCTTCTTCTTCACCATGGAGTACCTCCAGGGAGAGGCGCTGGACGATCGGCTGAAGAGGATGGGAGGGAAGCTGCCGGTCCAGGAGGTCCGGGAGCTGACGCTCATCATCTGCGATGCCCTGGATGCCGCACACCAGGCGGGGGTGGTCCACCGCGACCTGAAGCCCAGCAACATCATGCTGGTCAACGAGCCGAGGCAGCTCGTCCTGCTGGACTTCGGCATCTCGGGGTTCACCGGCACCTCGATGGAGGAGACCGCCGAAAGCCCCTTCACCCCGAGAGACAGCTGGGTCGCCACCAGCGCAGGTCTGGGCACCCCGGTCTACATGCCGCCCGAGCAGTGGCAGAAGCAGCCCTGCGGCCCGCCCTCCGACATCTACTCGCTGGGGGTGATCCTGTTCCAGGCCCTGACCGGGCGGGCGCCCTTTACGGGCGACAACTTCATGGCCTTCTTCAATGCGCACCTGCACGAGCCGCCCCCCCGCCTGCGCGACATCGACCCCAAGCTGCCCAAGGACTTCGACGAGGCCATCGCCAAGTGCCTGGTGAAGGACCCCAGCCAGCGGATGCAGAGCGCCTGGCAGCTGGCCGAGGCGCTGAGGCCCAAGCGCCGCTTCAGGCGCACCCTGGAGGTGGTGGTCCGGGCGCTCATCATCGGCCTGCTGCTAGCCCTGATCGGTTACGGCGTGTTCCGCTTCGCCAAGGGATCCCTCATCGTGGAGATGCGCCCCGGGCTAGACTCATCTTTAACAGTTTGATGCGGTTTCTCGGAGGTGACCCCTTGATTTTGCTGGTGAT
>JAFGEP010000128.1 GCA_016931535.1 Bradymonadales bacterium | reverse complement strand
TGGTATGTCTCGCCCTTTCAGGGCGATAGATCTCACAGTGCAGAGGAATCCCGTACCAAAAAGAAAAGCACAACCCACAATTGGGACAGCGGACGAGATCTTGTTCACTAGTGCCTCAGCTCCCGTCCCCTGTCCCTACACCTGATGGTTCGCCCAACGGTCAGAACCAGGAGGGCAGGTGAGATCAGGCGCCCTTTTCGTCCGGTTGACCTGTCGATCGATCGGTCGGCCTGGTGATCCAGCCTGACGACCTCGCTCCATCATCCCGGCACCAGCAACGCCTGGCGCCGGAACCGCTCCAGCATGGCTTCCAGTAGTTGTGAAGGCTTCGCCTCGCCTCCAGCTTCTTGCGTGCCGATCGCTGGGTTGTTCTTCAAGAACGCCTCCAGCCAGTGGACGAGCTCTGCCCTGGTCCGGGTGCCGTCCAGCACCTGGATCAGCGCCCACCTCGGCGGATCAAGCAACACCGCCTGGTGCCAGCCATTGGTCACGGTGTGCCGGGCCTGTGCCTCGACCCGGGCAACCCGGGAGACCATTGGCCTCTCCCCGATCTCGTTGCATACCTTGGCCTGGCGGGTGTGAAACTGCACCAGGCCGCCAAAGTAGAGGCGGGTGAGATGGGCTGCGAGATCGCGCCAGGCGGGAGAGACCTGCTTGGGGGTTTCGAGGGCGCCCGGCCAGGCGGGGTCATCCATCCTGTGGGCGACCTGGGCCGCGAGCTGCCTGAAGGGAAGGGCGCGTGGCTCGGTCTCGCTCAGCAGAGATAGCGCGAGCTTGAGCGGCGTGCCGGTGATGGTCGCCCGATTGCCGTTCTCCGCAGTGATCTCCACCGGCTGTTCCATCGCCAGGTCGCCCAGAGCGGGGCAGGGCACAAAGGAGGCCCTGACAAAGAGGTCGAGAATGATCTGTGGGGCCAGATCCAGCTTGATCTGCAGCCCCTGGCGGCACAGCAGGCTGTAGCGGAAACGGCAGTTGGTGAAGAAGTCCTGGTACTGCTGAGCTTCCACCACGTCGCGGCTGCGCAGCATGAAGCCGAGGCAGGGTTCCTGCTGGTTGCCGGGATACATCGTCTCGGGCACCGCATCGCCCAGGTACTGCAGCCCATGGTCGCCAGCCTGCTGGACGAACTGGTACAGGAAGACCGGCTGGTTATTGTCCAGCAGGTACTCGTGGTACAGGTAGCTGTCCTCGACCGACTCCAGGTGGCTCAACTCCTGCCTCAGGAACGGAGCGCGCAGGTCGGACTCGTCCCGAGCCACCGAGCCCAGCGCGTCCAAAAACTGGCGGGCCAGGGTCACCCGGTTGGCCGGATGGCTGATCTTTGCGGTGTGATACCGCAGCATCTGCCGCAGCATCTCGTGTTGGGACCACCCCGGATAGGTGTTGTAGCTGATGAAGGCGATCCCCTGCTCGCTCAGTTGCTGCGCGCAGATCTCGAGTATCCGTTCGCGCAACGGCGCCTCCACCCAGGAGTAGAGCCCGTGGCACAGGATGTAGTCGAACGATCCGAGATCGGCGGCGATCGCTCCGATGTCCCGGCATTTAAGCTCGATGTTGTCAAGCCCCAGGTCGGCGATCGCCTGGTTCCCCAGGTCGATGCTGCGTTGCGACAGATCGACCCCCACAAAGCGGCTTTCACTCAGGTCGGCGGCCATGGGGATCAGGTTGCCCCCGCTGCCGCAGCCCAGCTCCAGCACCCGACACCGCTCGACGGCCGGCGGCTGCAGCCCGTACAGCCTGCCGATGGTCGCCAGCCTATCGGGATGGCTTCGATGATGGGCGTAGGTCGTGTAGAGAAGCTGGTCGTAGCTGGTCGCTTCCGGTGTCACGGGTCGATCCCTCCTCCTCGCCGATCTGGGCAGCCTGCTCAGCCGATCAGCACCGCACTGGACCTCAGCTTCTCCAGGAAGCGATCGAGCTGCTCCCCCAGCTCGTCGGTAGACGCTCCCTCCTGCGGTTCGGAGCCGGCCCCCAGCGACCGCTCGACCTTCTCCAGCTCGCGTAGCAGCGCCTCCCTGTCCCGGCTGCCGTCCAGACGCTGCACGAGGGAAGCCTCGATGGGATGCAGGTACAGGTGCTGATGCCACTGTCCTGTGACCGTTCGCTTCTCCCGCGCTTCGATCCGCGCCAGGCGGCTTGCCATGGGCCGCTCGCTCAACCGGTTGCAGACCTCTGCCGGCCAGCTGTGAAAGTAGATGATCCGGGAGAAGTAGAGACGAGCCAGGTGAGCAGCCAGGTTGCTCCTGTCATCCGATTCGCCCGATCCCTCCACCTGGCCCAACGGGTTTCCCGGGTCCTGGAGTCTATGGGAAGTTTCCTCCATGAGCTGGTCGAAGGACAGGGCGGCGGGCGCTCTCTCGGCCAGGACGGCAAGCGCCATGCGGACCAGTGGCCCTTCGATCGAGACCTCGAGGCCGGTCTCCGATGCCGTGAGGGTCACGGACGGCTGCTCTGCCTGGAGCAGGGCAGGGGAGGGGTTGAAGGTGGACCGCATCCACATCGCCTGGACGGTTTCCGGTTTCAAGAACAGGTCGATCTGCTGCTCAGCCAGGCACAGCAAGCTGTATCGGAAGCGCCGGTTGAGGAAGAAGTCGAGGTGCTGCTGGGCCACGACCAGGCTCGGACACTGCCGTAGAAACTGGGCGATCGGCTCCGGCTGGATCTCGATGAACATGGTCTCGCGGACCGAGTCTCCCAGGTATCGCAACCCCTGGGATTCCGCCATCTCAACGAACTGGTGGAAGTAGAGGGGCCGGTTGTGCTCCACCAGGTACTCGTGAAACAGGTAGCTGTCGCTGCTGTTGGCCAGTCGTTCGATCTCGGCGCGCAAAAAGGTCGCCCGGTAGTCCTGCTCGTTTTCGGCCATCATCTGCAAGGCGGGCAGGTAGTAGCGGGCCAGCGCGGCCCGCTCGGCGGGTTGCTCGATGGAGGCGGTGTAGTATCGCAACATCCCGCGCACCATCTCTGCAAGATACCAGCCGGGATAGACGTTGTAGCTCACGCAGGCCACCCCATCCGGCGCCAGGTGGTTGCGGCAAAGCTCCAGGATCTGTAGCTGGGTCGCCGGATCGACCCAGGAGAACACACCATGGCACAAGATGTAGTCGAACTTGCCTTCCTCCGGGCTCAGCTCCGCGAAGCTCTGCCGCCTGATCTCGAGGTTGTCGATCCCCAGCTCCTCGATGATCCGCTGCCCGTCGTCGATGGCACGTGCCGAGGTGTCCACGCCCAGAAAGCGGCTTTCGGGCAGGTTGCACGCCATGGGGAGCAGATTCCCCCCCGAGGAGCAGCCCAGCTCCAGCACTCGGCAGGAGTGGACGGCGGCCGGTTTCAACCCGAACAAGGCGGCGATGACCGCCAGGGTGTCCGGATGGGACTGATCGTGGGCATAGCTGTCGTACGGCAGGATATCATAGCTGTCGGGTCGGCTGCTCATGGGGCGGCATTATACAGGCAACCGGAAGGAGCGGTTAGCCAGGTGTGACCGGATTCGGCGGCAATCGATCTGCTCCACGCTTGGCTCATGCCACCCCCCGGTTGGCCTTTGACCAGCGGTCATCGACCCGTGGCGAATACCAGTCTGCCACCCCCAGTTGGTGGACAACAGGAGGCAACAGGCGTGACCGAGCCGGTCCTTGTCCATGACCAGCCGACAAACCTAGAACTTCACCAGGTAGACCGCGCCGGCCAATCCCATCAGCTCGTTTTTTGCCAGCATTTTCTCGATCGTCCGAAGCAGGTCTCCATGCTCCATGAAGGCCGACGTCTTGTACACGACCTCCACCGCCACCTTGTCGAGGATCTCGATGAAATCGATCGGTTCGGATTTCTCGGGGCGCTGCTCGTCCTTAGCCGAAGTGCTGTCGGGATGTTCGGTCTGCTCTGGTCCGGTGAGCGGCTCGGTGGTCTGGGTGGGTGGAGCGGCTGTTTCGGTCTGTTGTTGCGGGGGGGTCTCCTGGTCCGATGGTGAGGTAGCGTCGGTGGAATCCGCCGACCCTAGCTTGGCAGAACTTTCACCGTCTGGTGGTTGTTTTTGGTCTGTGTCGGTCTGTTGGCTGGTGATGTCCGAGGGAACCTCCTGCCCGGCGGCCAGGGCATCGAGCGCTTCCTGGAGGCAGGGATGGCTGAACAGGAGGAACTTTTGCACCGCCATTTCGCTCAGCAGCCGGAGCATGTGAATGAGCAGGTTGGGGGAGTCGGTCTGCCAGTAGTGAAACCAGTAATGGGCGGCGAAATTGGTGAGATACTGGTCGACCCGCCAGCCGGCCGTTTCCAGGACACGCGCCTTACGGGCCAGGTATTGACTGTGGATATGCTCGGTGGGGAGGGTGTCGATGGTGTACCTTTTGGGCGTCTGGCGGTTGATCTGGGAGTCATCGGCTGGAATGTAGGAGGTAAAAATGGTGTTGGTCAGATCGCGCAACGAGGTGCGTGTATTTCTGGCGGATCCGATGCGCAGGACGGTCTTGGCCAGCAGAACGACCAGAGATGCCGGGGTTTCGAAGCCCTCGAAGCGGCGGGCGACCTCGTCGATCAACAAGGGGTCCAGAAAAAGGCGGATCTCTTTGTTTACCGCATCGGCATCGCTCTCCATCAGGTTTTTGTTGAGAAGTCCCATCGTGCGGTTGGCGAAGTAACACATGAAAAATAGGCGCTTCTCCAGCGGATAGCTCGAATTTCTCACGAGCTGCATCATCAGGTCCCGCACTTCCCGCAAGTACCGCCAGTAAGGGCGTCTGTCCCTGGGATCGATTCCAGGGTGTATGATCAGTCTGGAAATCTGCTTCCTGTCGAAAGGCACCACATCCACGGCGTCTTGGTGCAGCAATAATTGCCGAGCAAGCTCCGGGCAGGAGGCCACGGCCGACAGCTCCAGGTGACCGCCGGTCTTGAGCTCCGGTATTGTGCTTTTTGTCCAGGGCCGGATCTGCTTGGGTGTTTTCACCTCCCCCAGGTGGAAGTCGCCGATTCGACGGATATGCTTGGGGTAGCTGGAGCATGTATTGCTCAGGTATTCCTCACCATAGGTCTTGTGTATATGGCACAGGCCATCTTCTTCCAGCATGGGGCACAGACCATCCGGGCGGAGCTTGATCTCCGCCCAGGAACTCAAGTTGCGCTCTCCCTTTTTCAGGAGCCGAAAGGCCTTCTTGAAACGGACCCGCTCCGTCTCCGAATGACGGGTGACCGCCTCCATCTTCTCGTAGTTCGCCTTGTCGATGATGATCCGCCAGCCCCAACAGCAATTGTTCTCGCAAGCGGGTCCAATGCAATGGAAGCGGGTCATGTAACGCAGAGCGATATCTGGGCTCGATGGGGTCCCCTCCATCCTCTCCTCGTTGTAGGTCACCAAACCGATCCAGAACCGGCTGACCGGCTGGCCCGCCTCAACACGCCCTCTTCATCAGGTGAACTTCCCGCCGTAGTCCCACCCATCCTTGCTGCCCCGATGGCTCTTGGGTACGTCCAGGAAGGTGTCGATACCCCATTGCACCGCCATGCCGACCGCCCATGGACCGCAATCATCGCTGGGTCCGCTGCGGTAGCCCTCCAGTAGTGATGGGATGTTGATGTAGGTCCCGAAGGGGTCTTTACACCAGTCGTCGGTGTCGAGATCGATGGCGGCGATGTCCCCCTCCCTGACCAGCTTCTCCAAGAGCTTCTTGATGTTTCTGATCACCCTGCCCAGGGCCCGGAAGAAATCGACGACCCCGCTGATGGCATCCGCCACGATCATCAGGATGCACTTCACCCAGGTGATCGGATTGGCCGTCAGCTCTCCCAGAGCGCTGATCAAGTTGGACGCTCGATCCGCCAGCCAGTCGAACAGCGGTTGCAGGACGGGCCCCCAGGTGCTCCCGAAAATATTGTTGCAGGCCGCACGGATGTCCTGACCCACCGTTTTGGCTGCCGCTGCCGCCCCCATGTCGTATAGCGCCTTGAACCGGGCCCAGATGTTCTTGAGCCAGGGAGGCATCAGCCCCCAGATCCAGTCGGCCAGCTCGCCGATCAGCCAGACCAAGGACTTCACCCCGTCGGCCAGGAACTGGAAGCTCCCCCCGTGCTTGATCAGCACCACGCCCAGCGCGCACACCAGGTAGTTCAGCGGGAACGGCTGGATGAAGCTGAGCAGCGTCCCGTAGGTGAGCACGTCGGCGGCGAACTCCACCAGGGCGGCGATGTTGGCAATATGCCCGGCGATCTCCTCGATCCGCTTGAATTTCTGCTCCATCTCGGAGGCCTGGCCGTCTTGGCCGCCTTGCCCGCTCGTCTGCTCAGCCGCGCCGATGTCGGGCTGCTGGTTGTCCACCGCGGGCCCCGTCGGCTCTTGCTCCACCGGTGCCGTGGCACTGGTCGCCGCCTGCTGCTCCTGGGTCACCGGGCCTCCGCTCGGCTGCGGAGCGGGCGCACCCCCACCGGCCGCCTCATCGTGCCCTGCGTCGCCGAAGAGGAACTTCTTGTTCCACTCGAAGACGAACAGGTCGGGGAAGGTATAGGTCTTCTCCTCCATGAGCGGATAGTCGGGCGTCGACGCCCCGCCCGCCCGCGCGTATAGCACCGGCTGGAATCCCAGCTCTAGGCTGGGCCGGATGGACGCGCCGACCGTGAAATCGCCCCCGAAGGTGCTCTCGTCAGCAAACAGGTGCAAACCGGCTGACACCACCACCGGCACGTTCAGGCTGACCCGCCCCTTCAGCTTCACCCCCGCGCTGACCGAGGGAACCCCCAGACCCAGAAACAGGTAGGGGATCAGCGAGGCCTGCAGTTTGACCCCGGTCGACACCCCGAAGGTCATGTCGAAGCGGGGTACGTTCATCCGCAATGGATAGAAATTCGACACCCCGATGTTCCCGCTGAACAGCACCGGCAACAGCTGCACCTTCAGGGCCGCATCGCAGCCCGCCCCGAAGGTGATGCCGTAGACGGACGCACCCACCGGGGGCACGATCTCGACAACCTTGTTGATCAGATCGCGGCCCGGATATAGCTCTGCGTTGTTGATCTCCAGCGTACCGCCCAGCTTCGGATCCAGGTTCTGGTCGATATCGACGGTGAGCTTTCCTCCCAGGTACTTGTTGAGCTGGTACTTGACCTCACCCCCCACGTCGAACTCGGTGGAGCCGCCCACCGCCTTGAACTTGCGGACCGTCACCCGGCCTTCCACCTTGCCGCCCAAGAGCTTGACGTGCAACCATCCGGAGCCCTCGTACACGTCCTGGCCGGTGAGGTTGCTCCAGCTGATCTTGGTGAATCCGCCCTTGATATTCCAGTCGGGCATGTCGATTTCCGCCGAGCCGGACACACTGCGGATCTTGTTGTCCTTGATCAGTCCGCTGCCTTTCACGTTGCTGACGATGATCTTGCCGCCCAAAAGGCTCCATGGGCGGTTGAGCGTCAGGCTGCCTTCGGCGTGCTCGATGTTGTTGTCGACCGCGTTGTACTTACCCGAGGCCTCCACGGTGACAAACTTCCCATCCTTGTCCCAGATCTCGCAGGTCAGTCTGCCGGACAGCTCGATCAGCTTGCTGTCCTCGACCTTTCCTCCACCTCCCGAGTCCTTCTTGAACTTGATGGTGAAGTCGCCCACGGTAAAATCGAGATCCCGTCCCAGGAAAATCCCCCCTCCTCCCGTGAACTTGCCGGTTTTTGCCTCCCACTTGCCCTCGGCCGAGCCGACGATCAGATCCCCTCCCTTGTCGGTGACCTTGAAGGCGATCGAGCCGCCTACCTCCTTCAGGTCGCCCTTCTTCACGCTGATGGTGGCCGTGTAACCCTCGGTCGGTCGTAACCAGAAGGCGTACTGGTTGTCTCCCACCGGCCCGAAGATCTTCTTCAACGCCAGCAGCTTGGCCGAACCGTCTACATCGACCCCCGCCTCGCTGTAGGTGAACTCCGCATCGATCTGCAGGAAGGGCCCCTCCCAGTTCACTTTACCCGTGACCTTCCCCTTGATGTAGTCGAGCTTGCTCTTGGTCACGCTGATTTCCACGAACGACCCCGGATCGAGCTCGAAGCCGAACTTTTCGCCCGACTTGAACTCGATAGGAGGCGGATCCAGGGTCACCTTGGCTTTCAGGTCGATGTTGCCCTTGATGTACTTGCCCGTGAAGACATCGCCGGTGGCCTTGATGGTCTTGCCCGCGATCTTCATCTCGGCCTGGATCTTGAGCCCCGACACACCGAACTCGATGAGGTCCGAGTTGGTGATGACCAGCGACAACGTTCCCCCGAGGAAGTTCGCCTTGAAGGAGCCCTGCTCGTAGACGAACGGAGGTATCAACGTCAGGCTGGCGTTGATGTCGATCTTGCTCTCACTGTAGGTTCCGTCGATCTTCCCGTTCACCACCAACGGGCTGGCGCAATTCGGGATCTCTTTCACGAGGATGGTGGCGTTCACGTCGAACTTGAACGAGGTGAACCGCCCCTTGTCGATCTTCAGCTTGATCGACCCGCTGTTGAAGACCAGTGACACCTTCCCCCGTTCATAGGTGAACGAGGGAAGTAGATCCAGGGTGGCGTCGATGTCGATCCCTTTCTGGCTCCAGTCGATCTTCAGGTTGCTGTGGAGCTTCAAAGTGCTGGTCGCCCCCGGAATGTCCTTCACCTCCACGTTGACGTCCACCTGGGCCGAGAACGATTTGAACACGCTCTTCTCGACCTTGATCTTGATCGATCCCGAGTTGAAGGTGGCCGTGACCTTGCCCGATTCGTAGACGAATTTCCCCACCAGGGCGAGGGTGGTGTTGACGTCGATCCCCTTTGGGTTCCAGTCGAGCTTGATATCCCCGTTCAGCTTCAGCGGGCCCTTGGCGCCCTGTATGCCCCTCACCTCCACGTCGGCGTTGACCGCGGCCGAGAAGGACTTGAACACGCTCTTTTCGACCTTGATCCCCAGCGAGCCGGATTTGAAGGT
>JAFGEP010000127.1 GCA_016931535.1 Bradymonadales bacterium | reverse complement strand
GGGGTCCTGGTGCCACGCGGCTATCCTTGTCTCATAACCCATCAAGAATAAATGGCTTTTCAATTCCCACTGTAGAAGACGGGCCAGACGCAGCAGGTTTTCCGCGGCAACCGAGTTGCCGGCCGGTTCCGCTCCGTCATAGGCCGGCTTGGCACGGGTCACAAGCTGTTCCTGGTGGTCACCGGCCAGAAAGTACCCCCCCTTGGGATCTCGGAAATGGCAGTCGAGCATACGTTGCAACGACAGGGCCCGTTCGAGCCAGATCGGGTTGCCGCAGGCTTCATACAGATCCAGAAATCCGGAGATGACGAAAGCGTAGTCATCGAGAAAGCCGGTCTGGCCGAGCCGGTCTTCGGAGGACACCCGTCCCAGGAGGTCCCGATCGACCATCCGTTTGGCGATGAACTGGCCGGCCCGCTGAGCCAAGCTCAGGTACCGAGGTTCGTTCAGGACCTGGGCGGCTCGGGAGAAGGCACCGATGGTCAGGCCGTTCCAGCTGGCGATGATCTTGTCGTCGAGATGGGGTAATACCCGCTGTTGACGGGCCTGATACAGGATCCGACGCAGATCGGCCACCCGGTCGGCCTGGTGTTCTTCAAGGGCGCCGACGGTTGGGAGGACACCGGAGGGACTTCCTTCAAGGTGCAGGATCCCGCGACCCCCGAGGGCTGTTTGTGGGCTGAGCCGGTATACGCTTTGCAGGAGAGCGATGTCATCCGGGCTCAGCACCTGTCCGATCTCCTCGATGGTCCAGGTGAAAAACCACCCCTCCTCCCCTTGGCTGTCGGCATCGGTGGCGGAGTAGAAGCCGCCGGTCGGAGAGGTCATCTCCCTTTCGAGGTAATCCAGGGTTTCGCGCGTCACCTGGAGCAGATCCGGATCGCGCCATTTCTGGTAGGCCTCCAGGTAGAGGGTGGCGAGCTGTGCGTTGTCGTAGAGCATCTTCTCGAAGTGGGGCACGAGCCAACGCTCGTCCGTGGAGTAGCGGTGGAAACCTCCCCCCAGGTGGTCGTAGATCCCCCCTTTACGCATCGCCTCCAGGGTGGTCGAAACGGCCGTCAGGGCTTGGCGGTCGCCCATCCGGCTGCCGACCTTCAGCAAGAAACCCAGAAGTGACGGTTGGGGAAATTTGGGGGCGGTTCCAAATCCACCCCATCGCGGGTCGTGGAGCTTCAAGCCGGCCCCAACCGCCCCCTCGATCACGTCGGTTCCCGGCAGATCGCCTCCCGGCGCGCGTTGATAGGCTCGTTCGAGCGCTCGGCGCGCCGCCGAGCCGATCTGCTCCACTTGGTCGAAGTTTCGCCGGTACAGGTCCGCCAGCTCCTCCAGGATCTCCAGCAGGCCGGGCATCCCCATCCGGAGGCCGTCTCGTGGAGGCAGGTAGGTGGCAGCGAAGAACGGAATCCGGTCTGGCGTCAGGACAACCGTCATCGGCCAGCCCCCTCTTCCGGAGAACAGGTGGACGGCTGTCATGTAGAGATCGTCCACATCGGGTCGCTGCTCCCGGTCCACCTTCACCGGGATGAACTTCTGGTTGAGCACCGTGGCGATGTCGATCTCCTCGAAGGACTCCTGCTCCATCACGTGGCACCAGTGACAGGTGGAGTACCCCACACTCAAGAAAAGAGGCCGATTCAGCTCGTGTGCCAGAGAGAAGGCCTCCTCGCCCCAGGGAAACCAGTTCACCGGATTGTGGGCATGCTGGAGCAGGTAGGGGCTGGTCTCCAAAACCAGCCGGTTGGCATAAAGGGGTCGGCCAAGATCATCCCGGTGGCGGGCCGGCGCCGGCTGCATTTGCCATCGCTCCAGTGCGCGGCAGCGGATCCGCTGTTTGAGCGGGTGATCGAAGGGGGCCGCGCCGGGGAGATCGGCGAGCTCATACTCCTCGCCGGGAGAATCGGTGGTCGGAGGGATCGGGTCGGCTGGCATCGGTTACCTCCCGGTTACCGGTTTTCCGCACGCCGATCGGGCGTGCGTTTGCCGGGGGTTGAGTCGGCGGGGACATCCCTGGTGGGAACCCGGCTGTCAGCCGTCCGCCCGGACCTCGATCCGTCCCAACACCCTGGCCAGCTTGTCTCTGACCGTTTCGGCCAGCGCTTGTCGAGCCGGGTTGGAGGTGATACTGAACAGCACCACCGGATCGGCGGCCGACACGACCACCGACCCGTCCCCTTCCTGGGTGAGGACCAGGTTGCAGGGCAACAGCAATCCCAGGCCAGGTTCCGCCGTCAGGGCCTGGTGGGCCAACGGTGGATTGCAGGCCCCCAAAATGAGATAGGGTTGGAACTCAACGTCCAGCTTCTTTTTCATCGTAGCCTGGACGTCGATCTCGGTGAGCACGCCGAACCCTTCGGTGGCCAGCGCCTCGAGGGTGGCTTGGTGGGCGGCGGTGAAGTCCACCTTGCCCAGGCAGCGGGTCAAGCCGTACAAGGGATCCCCATAGGCGTCGCGCCCGAATCGTTCCTCCAGGTAGGCGATGATCGCCTCTTCGCCGGCCACGACCCGGTCGCCCTCCTTCAATACCGGTACCGAGGCCTGGCCGCCGGTGAGCTCGGCCAGGGCCTGCCTCTCGCTTCGCAGGCTGGGAACCGGGACGGCCTGGTAGGCGATCTGCCGCCTGCCGAGCCACTGGCGCACCCGGCCGCATGCCGAGCATTCTTCTCTGGTGAACAGCGCAATCATGTTCCTTTCACTCCTCGAAGGACCATAGAGGGTGGTCTCGGTCCCCCCATGAGAATAGGTCAGCCAGCCTGAGAAAAGGTTACAGGAAAGGGGAGGGGTACACGCGGGTCAGGGGAGGGCGGGAAGAGAGAGCACCTCTTTGACCGCGCGTCGGATGCGATGGAGGCGGGATTTCACCGCGGACTCGGTGAGATGGAGTGCACAGGCGACCTCTCGGGTGCTCATCCCTTGGCCGTCGCGCAGCAGCAGCACCTGGCGGTCCACCGGTTTGAGCTGCTCGATGGCGCGTTTGAGCGGTCGAAGACGGGTATCGACCACCAGTTCCACCTTGTCGGCTGCGTCCTCCCCCTTGGTCAGGGCCATCTCATCCAGCTCTTGGTGCAATGCGGGATTGTTCTTTTGTCCTCGTCTCATGCGCGTGCAGGCGCTGGAGGCGAGGTGATACAGCCAGGTCTTGATCTGGGCTTCACCCCGGTAGTGTTGCAGGTACCTGGCTGCCGCCAGGAAGGCGTCCTGGATGGCATCCTCCGCATCGGCGTGTTCCTGGCAACGCTGGCGTAAAAAAGAGAGCAGATCGGCGCGGTAGCAGTGAAACAGGTCCTCCAGCAGGTGGGGGTCGCCTTGCAGGGCCCGCTGGCGCAGATCATCGGCCTGGCAACGTGGTGGTGTCATCTGTCCCTTCGTCCGTGTTTTTGGCAGCCTGGCGAACCCAGGTCGCTCTCGTACCTGCCGCCGATTCCGACAGCCTGCTTGTACTCCTGCTGGAAAATCATTAGGTTAGGCCATGGTTCCCTGGTTCTTTTCAGTCGGTGCAACACAGTCATGATACTTGGCGCCTATGAGTTGGGTCCAGAGATCGGAAGAGGGGCGATGGGCAGTGTCCATATCGCCCACGACCGACGTACCCGGGCAGTTGTTGCCCTGAAACGCATCCACGAGAAATACGCGAGCCAGAAACAGACCCTGCGCCGCTTCACCATCGAGATCCAGGCCGCGTCACGCCTGCGTCATCCCAACATCGTCTCGATGATCGCCTCGGGCACCGAACCCAGGGGCACCCCCTTCTGCGTGATGGAATGGGTGCAAGGGAAATCCCTGGAGTACTGGGCTTCCGGCCAGCTCCGCTGGCCAGAGGTCTCCTGGATCATGAGCGACCTGCTCGATGCTCTGGCCTATGCCCACGCTCGCGGTGTGGTACACCGGGATCTGAAGCCGGCCAATATTCTCATCCAGGCACCCGCTTCCGATCGCCCCCTGTTACGCCTGGTGGACTTCGGAATCGCCCGGCTGATGGAGCCGGAAGAGCGGGACGCCGAAGCCACCGCGCTGACCATGGACGATCGGGTGGTGGGAACCCCCGCGTACCTGTCGCCGGAGCAGGCCCAGGGGCAGGCTCACCTGGTCGGCCCCCACACCGATCTCTACTCCCTCGGAGTCATTCTGTACGAGCTGATCAACGGACATCTTCCCTTTCATTCCATGGCGGTGGTCCAGCTCCTGCTGGCGCACGCCTCCAAACCGGCGCCACCACTCGACCTGTCGGGCCGTCCAGATGTCCCCCGGGAGGTGGCGGCGGTGGTCCGTTGGCTGCTGGAGAAATCCCCGGATGCCCGGCCCCAGTCGGCACATGAGGTGCGTGACGCGCTCAAGCTGCCGGAAAAGGTGGCCCGCTATCCTCTCGTGATGCCACAGGGGGAGGAAACCCGGCCGATTACCTCCGAGAGCTTCCAGCCGACCGTGGTGGGTCCGGTGGCCACCCATCGGACAGAGCCGATGGGCGATGCTGGGCAGCCGGCCGGGGCTCTTTCCGGGAGCGCAGCGCCGATGTCCGGCGCAGGGGAGCTAGCGCTCGTGCAGCAGTATATCCCCGAGCGGGTCACCTTGGTCGGACGAGCTACCGAACTGGACTGGCTAATGGACCTGGCCCGGCAGATCCGCCAGGCTGGCTGCTCCGGCCTTGCGGTCGTTCATGGGGAGGCCGGTATCGGGAAGAGCCGGCTGGTTCAGGAGTTGAGGTATCGTCTGGAGGAGTCGGGCACGTTCCGGGGGGCCCGCCTGTTGGGCCGTAGCGGCGTCTCCGACGACGAGGCCATCCGCTCCATGATCGCGCGCCTGCTGCTCGCCGAGCGGTTGCGTGGCGATGTCCTGCGCGAGCGGATCAAGGCCGTCGCCAGCCTCTACTACTTCAGCCCTCTCCAGGTCCAGGCGCTCACCGCCTGGCTCTCTGATGACGACCGGAATCGAGCGGAGGCCGCCGATCGCATCGATCTGGCTTCTCGTGTCTTGCGCAAGATCGCCATCCACAAGCCGCTGGTGTGCATCTTCGAGGGGGGAGACCTGGCCGGCTCCAGCTTTGCCCTGTCCGTCCTGGAAAAGACGTTGCTGGCCGAGGAAAAGAACGCCGTGTTCTACGCCGTCGTCACCTCCCGCGAACCGCTCGATCGGCTCCCCCTCTCCATTCAAAGCCTGTACGGCCGACTCGGCGCCGAGGGCCGGGCGATCGAAATCCAGCTGGGCCCCCTCAAGGTCGAGGACCTGTCCGAGCTCATACGGCCCTTCCTGGCCACCCACGCCGACGAGATCGCCCATAGCGCCAAGGGAAGCCCTCTGTTCGCTCTCGAGCTGGCACGCCTGCGGGCCGGAGCCACCCTGGCCACAACCGACCAGCTGCTGGCGGTTCCCGACTCGCTCAAGGAGATCTGGAAGCGGCGCGTGGACCGGACCCTTCAGATCGCCAAGGATCCGGCCCTGGCCCGCAACGTCCTGATTGCCGCCTCTCTGCTCGGTCCCTTCGTTCGCCGCCGCATCCTGGTATCGGTGGTCGCTCAGGCGACCGGTGAGTCCGCCGAAACCGTCGAGTCGGCCATCGACATCTGGACCAGCACCGGCGTCCTCATGGACGATGGGCGGCGCGATCCGGCACTTTCCTTCGTGCACACGCTGGCCTACGAGCACGTGGTGGACAGCATCGATCCCAACGATCCGCCCAGCGCGGCGCTGCTGGTGCGCATCGCCGATTGGGTGGGCCAACGGCGAGCCGGCATGGACCCCGAGGTTCTTTCCATGCTGGCCCGGATCTTGGAGACCGGCCGCGATCTTACCCGGGCCAACCAGATCCGCTTGCTGGTGGGGGAGATCCTGGTCGGACGCCTGGAGTACCAGGGCGCTCAGGTCGAGCTGGAGAAGCTCCTCGAATCCGCTTCGCGCCTCCACGACGAGGCGCTCGAGATCCGGGCCACCTCGGATCTGGCCAACCTGGCCATTCTCCGGGGGAATCTCCCCCAGGCCGAACAGCGGCTGGCCCAGTTAGCTCCCCCCCCTGCCGAGCATTTCGCCGCTGAGGCTACCGCATCTCTCAGCCCGGAGGAGGTGGCCTGGGTGGGTTGGTACCAGGCCAAGGCCAACCTCGCTCTGGCTCAGGGACACGCCGATCAGGCGGTCAGCCTGCTGGACCAGGCGGTACTGTTGGCCAAGAGAGCCGAGGATCCCCTCGGTCTGGCTCACGTCCGGACTCAGCTCTCCAACGCCCTCAAGCAGGCGGGTAGACTGGCTGATGCCGAGCGCCAGTGCCGACTCGCCATCCGCACCATGGAGCAGAGCGAAGCGCCCGAACGCATGCGAGCCCGTGCCTATGTCGAGCTGGCGTTTTTGTGCCACCAGCAAGGACGCATCGCGGAAGCGACGGAAGCGGCGAACCAGGCTTTGCCTCTGGCCGAGCGCGCAGGGGACCGCCAGCAGGTGGACCGAGCCCTCGATGCGCTGTCCAGGCTGGCCGATGACCGGGGCGATACCGACGACGCCGTCCATTTCGCCGAACGCATCCTGGAGCAGCAGAAAACCTTTGGCGACCAGGTCGGCATCATCCGCACGGAGAACACCCTCGGCGTGCTGGAAAGACACCGGGCCAACCTGGCGGAAGCCCAGATACACCACCAGATGTGCCTTCAGCTGCTCGAAACCCTGCCCGACCGCCGCATGCTGGCCATCACCTGCGAAAACCTGGGGCTGCTCGAAGCCCGGCGCGGCAACTTGGGGGAGGCCACCGAGCTACTCCAGGAAGCGGCCGACATGTTCGACGAGCTGGGAGAACGGGCCGACCTCGGGCGGATCTGGTGCCATCTGGCCCGGGTACTGCGAGCACGCCGCAAGTCCGTCAAAGCCGAGCAGCTGGCGCGCCAGGGGGTGCGCACCTTGATCGACCTGGCCGATCTCTCCCAGGCGGCTCACGGACAGATCGCCCTGGCCCTGTTGGCGGCCGACAACGACAACTGGCATACCGCTCGGGAGCTGTTCCAGGAGGCCCGCAACGCCTTCGCCGCCATGGGAATATCCCGCCATCTCGTCCTGGCAGAGATCTGGCTCGCCCTGGCCGACGTTCAACTCGGTAACCTCCAGGCTGCTCACATGCTCGCCCGAGACCTGGAGGAGCGGCTGCGCCAGAGACCGGTGTACCGGAACCTGGTCGTTGAGGGGCTCGAACGACTGGCGGAAACGATGACCACCCAGGATCGGGAGCTGGGCTGGCGCCTCCAGGATCGGGCAAGCGCCATCGCCCAGCGCCTGGGCAGGAGTTGACCTTGAACACCCGCAACCTGGCTCCCTTGCTTCTCGCAGCCATTGTGACGCTTTGCTCCCGGGCGTCCTTTGGACAGTCCGACGAGGAACACGACGCGGTCGACCTGACCGTGGACGCCCAGCTCGGCTTTGAAAGCCTGGAGGAGCCGGTACCCGACGAGCTGGGGATCGACTCGTTGACCAACCAGGGCTACGTCACGGTGAACGCGGCCGCCCTGCTTCAACTCTACAACCTCCAGGCCTTCATCCAGGCTCCCCTCCGCTTCGTCACCTCGGACTTCTCCATCCGGAAGCAGGACTGGGACGAGACCAACGAGTACCTGCGGGTCTTTCGCTGCGCGCGGGTAGACTACATGAGCTACGGAGGATCCAGCGTGCGCCTGAACGAGAACGGCGCCTGCATGAGCTGGACCCCCGACGAGGCCGTGGGTTCGGTCAGCGTCCCCCGCCAGGATTTCACCTACCTCTCCCTCCGGCTTCACCCCCTGACCAGATACAGCTTGGGGTACGGCTCCATCGTCAACGGGTACAACGCCATGCTGGAGGAGGACCACTTTGTGGAGGGGGTCACCGCCGAGGTCAACCTCAACCGCTCGCTGGTCTTCTCCGCCGGCCTGTCCGACATCATCTCACCCACCGTCACCGCCGGTCGCCTCGCCTGGCGGCCCGTCCAGAGCTCGGAGCAGCCGGAGGAGTACGCATCGGGCTACTACTACAGCGATTCCGATACGACCTCCAAGAGGGAGCTGTTCGTCGAGGTGGGCGCCACCACCGCCGTGGACTTCGTGGCTCCCGCCACCACCCTGCATCCGGAGCAGCCTCCCTCGACCGAGGAACGGAGCCTGGTCGTGGGCGGCCTCGACGCTCGGGTTCGTTACTCCACCGAGAACACCACCAGCATGGAGTCCTACCGCATCCTGCGGTTCGAGCTGGGGAGCGAGTACAACCAGATCTTCGACTTCGCCGGCGCCTTGCACAACCACCTGCGCTTCTACTACGACATCGGCAGCGTGGACTTTTTCGTGGATGCCGAGTACCGCGCCATCTTTGGGCAGTACATCCCCAGTTACTTCGACCAGCACTATCGCGTCCAGCGCTCCCAGTACCTGCTCTCCAACCAGCAGCGGCGGGAGACCGGCTCCGATTCCCTGAGCATGACCAAGCTCGACTTTCTCACCTCCCTCCCCGACGAGACCGAGCATGCCTATGGCACGACGTTTCGGTTTCGCTTCTGGAAGGGAGCAGAGGGGGGAGGTGGCTGGAACCAGGCCGCCGATCTCTGGCTGTTTTTGGAGCAGGTCCCCGGCCGCAACCTGTCCGGGCGGGCAGGGGTCGGCGGTGCGATCTACTCGCTGGATGACAAGATCGACCTGTGGGCGCAGTTCGTCCAGCAAGGGTGGGACGACCTGGAGGGGCTGTTCAGCCTGGCCAACTCGGTCCTCGAGGTGAACGCCCGCTACCTGCTGACCGACCAGATCTACCTCAATTTCTTCTATGATCAGACCTGGTTCCTGCTCAACACCGAGTCCTTCGACAGCACGCACAACCTGGGTCTCTCGCTCGGTTTTCTCTCCAGGATCTGATCCCATCGCCCTTGCCGGACCGTCTCGTTCGTTGGAACCTCATGGCTCCTCGACACAGCGGCTGGTCACCGACTCCAGGATGATGGCCGGCAACATCTCCCGATTGGACTCCGTGACCTGGATCAGGTTGTCCCCGGCCAGGTTTCGGACCCGCTCCATCAGCCCCCCTCCTCGCAACCCCACCGTCATCAGCAGACAGACCGGCATCGACAGCAGTTGATCCATCTCCTCGACAAAGGGAGCCGATAGACATTCCATCCTGCCGATCTCGTCGACCACCAGGAGCTCCGACTTCCCACCCCGCGACCGCTTGCGGCCCGTTCGGAGCTGAGGCAGCACGGCCGCCTCGAAAGCGGGCAGATCGACCTTGTAAGGACCCACCCGGGGGCCGCGCTTGAGATCGACATGAGCGAACGGCACCCGGATCCCATCGAAGGTAACCAACAAGAACCCCGATCGCCCCGCGTCTCCGATCTCCTCGGTCAAGAAGCCGCGCAGATGAACTCCCCGCTCCTTCAGCAGGGCGCAGGCCTTCTTGAGCACGGTGGTCTTGCCGCAGCGAGGGGGGCCGGTGAGCGTGATCTTGAGATCGGTTTCCATCACTCTGCCTCGTCAGCCGTCTCGATGGCCGTGTTCACGACACCATCTGGAAGCTCCGCTTCGGCTGCCCGCTGGAGCCTTCTGGCGTTCCACCGTACCAGAAACACCATGGCGATGCCGATGACAAAGATGGCGATGCAGCCATATTGCGCCGGTGTCAACCCCCAGTAGCGCCGATCCCCGCCGGACAGGTCCGGCAGCCGCAAGAAGTCGAAGCCGAAACGGGCCGGGCAGTACAACAGGAAGACCGACGTCACATGACTGCCCGGAGGAGCCTGCAACCTCCGGAGGATCAGCTGGGCCGGAAACAGGACCCCCAGCGTGTAGAGAAACTCGTAGAACCCCAGGTTATGGCGCACCAGACCATCCTCGGGATAGGGCATCCCCAAAAAGAAGTCGGTCACCAGACCCGGATGATCGAAGGCCAGGGTGCATCCGGCTCGGCCGAAGATCCACCCCACCACGAAGGCCTCCAGGATGATGTCGACCTCCCGCAGCATTCCCTTGCGGCGCCAGACCAGGTAGCCCAACAGACCGATGAACCCCCCGATAAACCCTCCGAACGAGCTGATGCCGTCCCAGAGCTTCAGCAGGTAGATCGGTCCCTCGACCGATAACCTCACCGGGGCGTAGAAAAACGCATGCACCAGGTGGGCACCGATAAACCCCGCCACGACCGACCACAGCACCCCCGCCCGGATCGCTTCCGCTTCGATGCCGGTCTGCCGGGCGCGACGCAACGCCACCCAGGTGCCCACCAGGATGCCGGTAGCCACCAGCACACCGAACGGATGGATGCCGATGGGACCATAGATGTGCACGCTCGGGATCTTCACGTAAGGGATCATAGGACTCAATGTACCAGCCCACAGCCTGCTGTGCCAGCAGACCGTGGTGAGCGAACCGGCCAGAACGACGGCGGGGCGCGCTCCGGTGGCTGCACTCGACAGCGAGGGCTGCCTTGGCTATGGTTCGCACAGGGGGGGGACGCCATCTTGCGGATCCCCGTGACATCGACATCAGAGCCGGGGTTGACCTCATGTCCTGTTACCGGAACACGCGCTTACCGATCGCGCTGATGCTCTCGGCACTCGCCGCGGTGCTGGTTTCACCACCCGACGCCCATGCTCAGGGGGACCCCCAGGTGGAGTTCTTCATCAACAGCCCCCAGATGGTGGGGGGAGACCCCCCCACGCTGCGGATCTCCTCTCACGACCACCTGGAGGCGGTCACCCTGGAGCTCCGGCGCCAGGGGTCGCGCCAGACCTTCTCGCTGGGTGAGATTCGACGCGGTCAGGGAGCCGAGGTCACCTTCGAGTGCCCCCGTGGCATCCACACCTTCCAGGCGCATCTGAGCGGACAGCGCCAGGGACGGCCCTTTACCGTCTCCTTCGATTTCGAGTTCGAAATCGCGGAGGGGCTGGAGGTTTCTATCCCCCCCGAGCAGGTCGACCTCGCCGGTCACCGGCTTGTCCTCCTCATGAACCGGCCCGCCGAGCGGGTTGACTACACCGTCACGCGCGACGATGGGGTCATCATCGGTGAAGGATCGGTCCCCTTCACCGGACAGCCAGCGGGAACCCCTCTCGATGTCCACTGGCGACAGGGGGAGGGAACCGTCCTCAAGATCGCCTTGACCGCTCATGATACCGACGGCTTCTGGACCGAGGTGGAGATCATCCCCTGGTCGGTCGACATCCCTCACGAGGAGATCAACTTTCCCACCGGCAGTGCGGTCATCCCGGAGGGGGAGCAGTACAAGATAGACGACGCCTATCGCCAGGTGGTCGAGGCGGTCGCACGCTTCGGCGAGTTCGTCCAGATCCAGCTCTATGTGGCGGGCTACACCGATACCGTGGGTTCCAACTCCGACAACCAGACCCTGAGCGAGCAACGCGCACGCTCCATCGCCAGGGCCTTCCAGGAACGTGGATTTTCAGGGTCCATCTTCTACCAGGGGTTCGGCGAGACGGTTCTGACCGTTTTTACCCCCGACCACACCGATGAGCTGGCCAACCGGCGCGCCCTGTATGTTCTGGCAGCTGAACCGCCCCTTCCCTCGGTCCAGATTCCCCGCAGTCATTGGCGTCCAGTCAACTGACCCGAGTGGACCGCCTTTCCATTCCAACCGCGAACTGGGCCAAGGGAAGGCCGAGAGATCGGGCCACGCCATGCGCAACGCATCCACGTCACCTCCGGAGGGAGCGAGGGTTTGACACCGCACCTACTCTGTGCTTGAACCAACAAACCATTCAACGACGAGGCAACCCGACACCGAGAAGGGAGGAGCGCCCCATGAGGACCACCAAGCGCATCCTGGTGTTTGACAGTGACGAGGAGGAGCGAGGTCTGATCCGTCAGTTTCTCCAGGGGAAGGATCTCGAGGTGGTGGATACCGGCGACGGCCGGGAGGCGATCGAGCGGGCAGCACAGGAACCGTTTTACCTGGCCGTGGTCGAGCTGCGCAAAGGTGATCTGGACGGCCTGGAGATCTGTACGCGGGTCAAGAGCGCCTCCCCCTTCGTCCCGGTCCTGTTCCTCTCCAGCTCCGTCGCAGCTTCCGGCTTTTTCGCCCAGTACCTCGGCAACGCCGATGGCCACCTGCACCAGCCGGTGGACCTTCGGGAGCTGGAGCTGCATGTCGATGCCCTGGTCAGGGCCAGGGTCAGCTTCGAACGACTACTGGAGCAACAGGCCGAGCGGCCCTTGCTGCTGGTCACCGACAGGCTGACCGGGCTGTACAACCGCCAGTTTCTGAGCAGCCGGCTGGAGGAGGAGATGCTCCGGGCGACTCGCTACGAGTACCCGCTCTCCCTGATGGTCATCGATCTGGACGATTTCAAGGAGATCAACTACCACCACGGATTTCTGGCCGGTGATGCGGTGTTGCGCCAGGTGGCCGAGCTGTTGCGGGGGTCCTTGCGCCAGGTGGATACCGTCTGCCGATATGGCGGCGAGGAGTTCGTCGCCCTCTTGCCCCACACCGACTGCGCCGGCGCCGTGATCGCCGCGGAACGGCTACGCCGCGTGGTCCAGCGAACAGATATCCTCCTGCCTGCTGGAGATCGGGCAGACCAGCCGCAGCAGACGATCCACCTGACCGTCAGCGTTGGCGTCGCCACACATCCCGACAGCGAGACCACTCCGGATGGCCTGATCTCCCTGGCGGATCAAGCGGTAGGGGTGGCCAAGAAGCAGGGGAAGAACTGCGTTATTTTGGGCGGCCACTGACCGGGTTTTCCAGCCGGACCCTTGGGCCTGCCGCCAGGGGTCGGTGACCGCAGCGCTGCCGATTCGGGCCTTCCCTTGCGACGCCGCTGGTGTGTATGGTAATCGATCCTGTGGTGAGGGAATTTCACGATGGCAATGTTCGAAACCGTTTCCAATGGCTTCAAGACCGCTAAAAACCTGCTGTCAGGCAAGAGGCAGCTGACCGAGGAGAACATCGAGGAGGCCTTAAAAAGTATCCGCCTCAGCCTCTTTCAGGCCGATGTCAACTACAAGGTCGCCAAGGAGTTCATCCAGCGCGTCAAGGAAAAAGCCCTCGGCGAGGTCGTCCAGGTCTCCGTCAAGCACCAGGGACAGCGCACCCAGATCGCCCCGGGCGACCGGTTCATCAAGATCTGCCACGACGAGCTCGAAGAGCTCATGGGGCCGGAACCACCCGAGATGGCCTTCAATCCCCCCAAGGATGGCCCCACCAAGGTCATGCTCGTCGGGCTCCAGGGCTCCGGAAAAACGACAACCGCCGCCAAGCTGGCCCGGTGGATGATCCACCACCACGAAAAAAAACCGCTCCTGGTCGCCGCCGACGTCTACCGTCCCGCCGCCGTCGAGCAGCTCCGGGTGCTCGGCGAACGGCTGGAGATCCCCGTCTATCGCGAGGATAACGGCGTTCCCCCCACCCTGTGCGCCAATGCCGTCAAACATGCCGTCCAGTCCGGCCGCGACGTGATCATCTACGACACCGCCGGCCGGCTTGCCGTGGACGACCTCCTCATGTCCGAGCTGGAGGAGATCGTCGCGGCCACTCACCCCGAGTATGTCTACCTGGTCTGCGACGCCATGATCGGCCAGGATGCCGTCACCACCGCCAAGGAGTTCAACTCGCGCCTCGATCTCTCCGGCTTCATCATGACCAAGATGGATGGCGATGCTCGCGGCGGTGCAGCCCTGTCCATCAAGGAGGTGACCGGCAAGCCGATCGCGTTTGTCGGTTTGGGAGAGGGGCTGGACAACCTGCAGGAGTTCCGCGCCGAAGGCATCGCCAACCGGATCCTCGGCTTCGGCGATATCGTCGGGATGGTCGAGCGCATGGAGAACATCATCACCCAGCGCGAGATCGAGGAGCGGGAGAAGGACGCCGAACGGATGCTCCGGGGGGACTTCGACTTCCACGATTTCCTGGAGCAGGTCAAGGTCATCCGGCGCATGGGATCTCTGGCCGAGCTCCTCGAGATGATGCCCTTCGGCGACAAGCTGCCCAAGGGCTTCAAGGTGGACGAGTCCGAGTTCCTCCGCATCGAGTCCATGATCCTCTCCATGACCCCCCACGAGCGGAAGACCCCCCAGGCCGTCCAGGAGTCGATCACTCGACAGCGACGCATCGCCCGCGGCAGCGGCCGCAACGAAGAAGACGTCCGCTCCTTGCTCCACCGCTTCTCCGCCATGCGAGAGATGCTGCGGGCCCTGGGATCGGGCTCCGCCGGATTCCTCTCCAAGCTCCCCGGCTTCAAACAGCTCGCCCAGCTGCGCCAGCTCAAAGGCATGGACATCGATGGCATATTCGGCGAACCCGCCGGCACCCCCCCAAAGAATGCACCCCTGCCCGGCTTGCCCTTCGGTTCCCCAAAGTCCAAGGGAAGCAAGGAGAGATCACCATCCGCTGCCTCTCCCCAACGTGGCGGACACGCCCTCTCCGCTGCCGAACGGAACAAACGGAAGGCCAAACGTCGCGATCAGAAAAAGGCCAGGCAACGCCAAAGGTAAGGCTTTATGCCCCTGTCCGGCAACATCAGCTCCGCCTGGCCCGTCCACTGCACTCGTCACCCGGCTGCCCCCGCCATCGCCCTTTGCACCCGCTGCGGTCGTTTCCTCTGTGCCAGCTGCCGGAGCCTCGATGACGCCAGCCTGGCGGTCTGCGCCGACTGTAAACCCGCTGTCCCCAAGACCTCTGGCCCCCTGGAAGCAACGGCGGCGCCCGGGCGTTTTCGCCACCTTCTCCGAACAGCGAAGCTGGCGCTCCTCCAACCCGCCGCCCTGGTGGAGTCCCTCGACCACTCGGCCAAGCTCGCTCCTCCCCTCCAGTTTGGCCTGCTCTCGATCATCCTGGGCAAGCTGGCCTATCTCGCCTGGTTTCTGCTCCTGGAAAGAGAGGTCTACCTGCAAGCGATCGCCCCCCTGGCCGATCAGCTGGATATGTCGGTCAAGACCTTCCAGATCCTGCAGCTCTCCCTGCTTCCCCTGGATTCGCTGGCTCGATTGGCGCTGTTCGCCCTGCTGCTGCGGCTGGGCGTGCGTCTGGCCGCGGGACCCGGCAACTACCCCTACCGCGATTTCGTCCGCCTGTTCGCCTACGCCTGTGCCGGCTACCTTCTGCTGTTCTTACCGTTCTTCTTGGGTATGATCGCCTCTTTCCTTTACATCCTGTACCTCTCCTACCGCATTGTGAAGCACCGGTTCGCCCTCACCAGCATCCAGTCCCTCATCGCCCTGGTTCCCCTGGGATTGGCGCTGCTGCTGCTGGAGTTTCTGGGGGGGCTGTGAAAGGAATCGGTGATTGCACTGGTCGCTGGCCGGAAGGCTAGCGCTCCAGCGCCGCCGGTTCCGCCGGGCTGGCTTCTGTCGCATCCAGGTGATACTCGATCGCACCGCTTTGACTTCGGCTGGCCCGTCGTACCCGGGTGAGGCCCAGGTCCGCCTCGTCCTGGAAGGGATTCACCTGGTTCTGGAGGATCAGGTAGTTGGCTTCGGCCTGAGCCAGGTCACCCACCAGCTCGTAGCTTCTGGCCAGGTAGTAGAGCGCTTCCTGGTAGTGCACGAATGCCGAGGGGCCTGCCACCACACGCTGGAAGTTCTCGTTGGCGTCCAGGTAGTTTCCCACCGCCATGTTTGCCCGGCCCTGGTAGAAGTTGGCTACCTGCTGGTAGGGGGCATCGGGGGAGGCGTTGCCCAGGTAGTAGGACAGCTGCTGGATGGTCTGGGTGTACTCGCCCCTGTGGTAGGCGCTCACCCCCTCCTGGAAGACCTGATCCAGTGTTGCTGCCGGCGGTTGTTCGTCGGCCCCGATCGCAGCGGTGGCAGTGGTCTCGCCAAGTCTCACTGAAGGCGCGGGGGGGGTTGGATGACCGGAGGAACCGGACACTGCGTCGTCCAGGATGGTCGCTGAATCGGTCGAGCCTGCTTCGCCCGAACTGTCCGGTGCCTGAGCCAGCTCGACCGGTTGGTCGGGCCGGTACTGGTCGCCGTCCAGGGTCTCGTAGTCCCGCGTCACCACGAGATCGCCCAGGATTTCGGCATCTTCGACTATCTCCGGCCGTCCGGCTAGAGCCTCGGCGGGCTGGACCACGGTCGGTGCAGCCTCTGCCATTGGAAGGCCGGCGACCTCCTGTGCGGGCGGTTGGTTTGCCACCACCCATTCGGGTTCTCGGGGCTCGGCGCCATCCTCGAAGCCGCGCCGAGTCGCACTGTCCTGGTCGAATGGCTGAGCCGCCGCCACGGGGGCTCGGTAGGAATCCATCTCTTCGGACTCCATGGGCGGTGGGGGTTCGGCCGATGTCCGGCTGGGACGTCTTGCTGGAGATGTCGATTCCGTGGGTCGTGGGCTGGCCTCCAGTGCGACCTGGCGCTCCCAGCTCGGGGATCCCTCTTCCTGCTGCGACTGGGTCACCTGGGCGACCTCGGCTCCGCCAGCCCGATCGTCCTGATGGCGGGTGCGGCTGGCCCTGGAGTCCTCCGATTCGCGTAAGCGTTCATCCGAACGGGCTGCAGCCGTCGTCTGTGCTCTTTCCTGCTCCGCCCGATCCCTTCGGCCGCGTGGTCTGTCGGCGGCTCCAGTGCGAGCCTCTCTCCTGGCGGTCGTTCTCTCCTCGGCCGGCCGCTCTGCGCGCGATGTCGGCTCGATGAGGGCCACCACCGCCTCTGGAGCCTCCGTCTGGATGGTGACCGGTCCGCTGGCCTGCTCGTCTTCGGGGGCAGCCGGCTCGCGTTCCGGTGACACCTCGAAAGACTCCTCCTGCGAGCCGAGCGCCAGCAGCAGTCCACCGCCAGGGGTGGTTCCCATCTGCTGGAGCGGCCCTGGCTCGCCCGCGATCGTGAGCTGCTCGTCAGCGGAGGGGGAGGGCAGCTGGGCGACCACGGCCGGCTCCTCCATTACTATCGGGGCCGCGGTGGGAGCGGCCTGAACCGGCGCAGGGGCGGCGGGCTGTTGAAGCCAGGCCAGCTCCTGCTTTTCCTCTGAAGCGGTCGGGGCGGCCTGAGTGGCCCGGGCGATGTCCGAGCCGCCGGTGTGGAGCGGTTCGGTATTCTGGCGCAGCAGCACGGTTGTGGCCACCAGCAAGATGGCGATGGCGAAAGCCGCGGCAAAGGCTGGCGACTGGAGCACTCGCCACCAGAGGCGAGGTGATCTTTCTCGTTGCTCCTTCTCTTGGGCTGCAGCCAGTCTGGCCTCTCTCAGGATGTTGTGGTGGGCCTGTGGCGGGACCTCCAGGCGCGGAATGGTTCCCATCATTTCGCGGACCTGGCGGAGCTCTCGGTACTCTGCGGCACAGTGGGGGCACTGGTCGAGCTCCCTTTCGATCTCTTCGGCGAGCTCCGGGGGGAGCTCTCCATAGAGATAGTCAACCAGGTGTTTTCGAGTCCGATCGCAGTTCATGTTTCTTCGCTTTCACCCCTCCCCTGAGGGGGGAGCCGCCATGCCGCTTCCGCGGTCGTGCCGGTATCCAGTATACCACCAACCCCCTGTTCCGATCCTCCCAAGCCCCATGGTTTCACGCGGTGTGCTCCTTTTCCTCCTCTTGGTCGAAGCTGTACTGCCGATACTCCTCCAGGTGTCCCCGGAGCGTTTCCAGCGCGTAGCGCATGCGGCTCTTCACGGTGTTCTCATTGGAGCCGACCGCGTCGGCGATCTCCCGGAATTTCATCCCCGAGAACTCCTTCATGATGAACACCTCACGCTGCTCCGCGGGCAGCTCCTCCAACGCCCGTTGGAGTCGGTTCCGGAACTCGGCCCGGATCATGGACCCCGATCCCCCCGATGGCTCCTCGTCGGTCAGCTGATCCAGAAAGGTCGCCCCCGACTCGTCGCCATCCGAGGAGACGCACCGGTTCAGACTCACTTCCGAACGGCGTCCCAGCGAGCGCATCCGGTCGATGCACACGTTGCGGGTGATGGTGAACAGCCAGGTCCTGAACTTCGCCTTTTTCTTGTATCTCTTGCGCGTCCGGATGACCCGCAAAAACACCTCCTGCACCAGGTCCTCCGCCGCCGCGCGATCGCCAAGGTACCGCGCGATGAAGTTGTAGACCGGCCGTTCATGCCGCCTGAGCAGCTCCTCGAAGGCCGCCAGATCTCCGGAGGCATACTGGAGCATCAGGTCCTCATCACCCTCTGCCTCTGGTGCCTGCTTCTCGTTCGCCCTGTTTCGGCCGATCAGGGCGAGCACCACTGCCTGTATCAACGATGCTCTCCGGACTTCGGTTTACTTTTCACTGGCCACCCAGCCGCTCCATCACGCTGCGCGCCAGCGCCCCGATGGTGTTGTCCTGATCACCCCAGGCCGGGATCGGCCGGCTGTCTCTCAGCAGCGATCGCAACGGTTCGATGGTGGAGGCGCCTCCGACTTCTGCCAGGCAGCGGATGGCGATGGCCTGGGCCACCGGATTCTGGCTTTGTCCATGTTGTTCCAGCACGGGGCGCGCCTGATCCCGCATCTCCTGCAGGACAGGCCTTTCGCACAGGTAATCGGCCGCCCGCTTCAGGCCGTCATCCAGCTCCTCGCCCCCCCATAACCCCCAGGGTATCGACTCGGCCGCCACCGACTCCCCGTTCGCCCCCACCGACGGCCGATTTATAGGCAACAGGCTCAAGGCCCGGTCGAGCCCCTCCGCCCCCCCCAAGGTCATCATCTCCTCGAAGGAGATCCACCGCAGATTCCCATGGTAGATCTGCAACATCCGCCCGTAGCTCTCGATATCCGCTGGGGAGGCGAGGGGCCTGACATACTCCAGAAACGCGTCCACGAAGTTGGCCAGCAAGGAGGAGTCGGCGCTGGTCAACTGCTGAAATATCCAGCTCTTCAACACCTGAGAGCCCGGTACGGAGACCATCACCTCCACCAGGTCGATACGTCCCTGGAGATCGGCCGGCCGAGACCGCTCCCATCGATCGATATAGGCCGCGGCCAGCTCGTCGGCGGTCTGCTGGCTCCAGGTCACGTCCTGCAGATAGGAGGCTTGACAGCGCAGGTCGTCAAAGCTGCCCTCCCGGATGTAGTGTACCAGGATCGGCAGTCCGCGCTCGGCACCCACCAGGGAGAGCACCCTGGAGTTGGGATGGCGCCCTACACTGGTCACACAGGGCCGGTAATGCTCCTCCAGCCACCGTTGCACCAGTTCCAGCAACCGAGTTCGTACCGCCTCGTCCTGGGTGACCTGCAACAAGGTGATGACCCCGTCCCGCACGCGCACCGGCTGCAGGGTGACGACCGATCCGCCGCCCAGGCTGTACTCGACCCCCTGGTACAGCGATTCGATACGGGGGCAGGCGTCGAGAATCGCCCGATGCCTTCGATCGGCTGGCAGGTCGCCCACCCGTTCGAGCGCCCGCCCCCCATGGTAGTTGTACTGCTCGAAGAACATCTCGACGGCCTTGGCGCGGACCGCGTCGCTGGCCTCTTCGTCCAGCATCCAGACGATGAACTGCTCCTCCGACCCCCGCCTGTTCCTCCATTTCTCGAAGTCCTCGACGGTCACCTTGCAGGCCCCCATCCCAATCACCAACGCCAGCAGCATGACGGTCAAGACCCGAGCTGCTGCTCTATGAACCAGTCCCATGTCGGACTCCTCGATATTCCCAGGTGGGTCGTTCAGGCCCTTCAATGCGTTCTTTTCTTATAGCAGCCGTCAGCCAGGCTGGTAAGCCCCCACTGGGCTACCGGTTTCAGCGGGGTCCAGACGCCTGGTTACACCTGGTGGTCGTGAGATACCGAAAGCGCGCATTGGGGGTCATCTGGTAGCCCTGCACCGAGCGCCGCGTGACGGTGAAGTTGTCCTCGTGCCAGAGGCTGACGTAGGGGAGCTCCTCGGCCAGGATCTGTTGGATGCGACCGTAGATCTCCCTCCGCTCGTCACGCTCGAGGGTCCTCCGGCCCCGCTCGATCAACCGGTCGATCTCGGGATTGACGTACGCACCCCGATTGGCTCCCCGCGCGTCGTTTTCGGCGCTTGGGATAAAGCTGGAATGGAAGATCCAACGATAGAGGTCCGGCTCGATGACGCTGGGCCACTGCAGGCTGGCCATCTCGAAGTTCCCGGAGCGCACGTCACCGAAGAAGGTTCCCCATTCGTAGGCCTGCACCTCCACCGCGATCCCCACCTGAGCAAGCTGGTGGGCGATGAGGGTAGCCACGGAGCGCCGGAACTTGTCGGAGGAGACCTTGAACTGCAGTCGGAAACGAGGCGATCCGTCTGCCGGGGTGGGATACCCCGCCTGGTCCAGCAGGCGACTGGCGAGCTCCGGATCGTACGGGTAGCGCCGAACATCGGGCTGGTAAGCCCAGTGGTCGGGCGCCAGAAGGCCGGTAGCCAGGCGAGCCATGCCGGAGAACTTCTGCTCGATGATCTCCTCCCGATCGATGGCGTAGGCGATAGCCTGCCGGACACGCGGGTCCTGCAAGATCGGATGGCGTAGATTGAAGACCAGGTAGGTGTACTTGAAACTGGGGCCGCTCGTCACAACCAGGTCGTCCACCCGCTGGACCACCGGGAGCAGCAAGGGGGGGACAGCGTTTTGCATCAGGTCTGCCGTTCCCCCCAGCGCCGCCAGCAGGCGGGTGTTGGTGTCCCGGATCAGTCGGAAAACCACCGTCGTAAGATAGGGTGCCTCTCCATGGTAACGAGGGTTGGCCTGCAGCACGACCTCCTGCTCGCCCTGTTGGCCTGCCCATTGGAAGGGACCGCTTCCGATCAACGGCAAGTCGCCAAAGGTTCCCCCCGATGGCGAAAGGACATGCTCGGGCACGATGCCCAGGCAGAGGTCCACCAGAAAGGGGGCCCTCGGCTCTGGAAGCAGGAAGCGGACGGTATGATCGTCCACCTGCTGCACGCTGATCCCCTCGAAGCTCCCGCCGATCGGGGCTCCCACCTCCTGCAGGGTGGCGAAGGTGTAGACCACATCCGCGGCGGTCACCGGGTGACCATCGTGGAAGAAGGCATCGCGACGTAAGGTGACCTCGTAGACGGTCGGCGAGGGATTGGTGATCGCCACCGCCAGGTCGTACTCCGGTTCGCCCCGGACGTTGTCCACGGTCACCAGGCTGGAGAAGATGAGGTGAGAGATCTTGACTCCATAGTCGCTGATGGCGAAGCGGGGATCCAGCGATCCCGGCGCCGCGTCGATCACCACCACGAAGGCATCCTGCGGCAAAGGGGGGTGGTGCCAGCAGGTACATCCAGAAGCCAGGAGGCTGGTTGCCACCAGGAGGAGCAGTCGGCAGAGGGCGCTCTTGAAAAAGACGAACATAACAATGTCATTCTTGTTCGGGAGGGAGGCTCTCGGCTCGTTTTTGGGGGTATACCCGTTCGATCTGCCGGCAGAACTCCGCCAGGCGGTCTTGAAGGATGGACTGGCGCAGCTCGGCCATGAGCTGGCTGAAGAAGGCGAGGTTGTGGATGGCCGCCAGGGTGACCCCCAACAGCTCGCCCACCCGAAACAGATGATGGAGATAGGCGCGTGAGAAGGTGGAGCAGGTCGTGCAGCCACAGGAGGTATCCGGGGGGTATCCATCTCTGCGATAGCGCTTGTCTGTGATGCGAACTCGTCCCCGGAAGGTGTAGAGCACCCCGCTGCGGGCGTGTCGGGTGGGAATCACGCAATCAAACATGTCAATACCTCTACATACACAATCCAGCAGGTCCTGGGGTTGGCCCACCCCCATCAGGTACCGGGGCTGGTCCGATGGCAGCAAGCCGGCGGTGTGAGCGGTCATGTCCAGCATCTGCTCCCGCTCTTCACCCACCGCCAGCCCCCCGATGGCATACCCGTCGAAGCCGATCCCGGTGATCTGCGCTGCCGACCGGCTCCTGAGGTCGGGGTACACCCCCCCCTGGACGATGCCGAACAGGCTCTGATCTGCTCGATGGTGGGCCGCTCGGCAGCGCTCGGCCCAGCGGGCGGTACGATCCACCGAGGCTGCCACCTTGGCCCTTGCCGCATCGCCAGGCAGGCACTCGTCGAAGGCCATGGCCACGTCGCTGCCGAGCGACTGTTGGATGCTCATCGAGATCTCAGGTGACAGGAAGGTCTGCTTGCCGTCTAGCTGGTAGCGAAACTGGACCCCCTGCTCGGACACCTCTTTTTTGTCCAGGCTGAACACCTGGAATCCGCCGGAATCGGTCAGAATGGGGAGACCAACCCCCATGAAGCGATGGAGTCCGCCCAGCTTCTCGACCAACCCCTCTCCTGGCCGTTGGTGGAGATGATAGGCGTTGGCCAGGATCATCTGGGTACCGGTCGCCGGCAGGTACTCGGGGGGAAGACCCCGCAGCGCACCCTGGGTTCCCACCGGCATGAACACCGGGGTCAAGACCACCCCGTTTCGTAGCGCCAACCGACCGGCTCGGGCGCTGCTGTGGCGGTCACCATGTTCCACCGTGAACTGAACTGGACAGGTCATCGGACCCTCGCTTTACCCCACGCGTTTCCCCTGCGCTGGGTGCTCTAGCGTAACTTGAACCCCCTGTAAATGAAGTCCAGCTCCTGCCGGAAGCGGTCTGGCGATCCCGATCGGAGAAGTTACCCAGGGCCAGCCAAACCCGCTACAATAGATCCGATGGCGACCTGTCCGGTCCCAGGAGGAGGTCTGAGATGGACAGACATGATCCGCATCGCATGCCGAGCGTCTCGGGAAGATACCCTGCGGTCAATCCCCACTCCGGACTGCTCATCGCCCAGGATGGTATCTTCATGGTGTTGACCCAGGCGTTTGACGGCCATGGTCACAGCTTGATCAGGGAGGACAGCCCACGTTTCGACGGTTTTCCCGGTGTCACATTATGGATGGAGTTGCCCGATGGTCGATCGGGGGAGCTGACCCTGAGTCCCATCCACGGTGATCCCAGGAAAGAGGGGCTGGTCGATGTCCCCGAGGGAACGGAGTGCCGGCTGCTGGGGGTGAGCGGGGGCCAGCCGTTGGACCAGGAGGGACGCTGTCCGTGTGGCCTGGGGATCTACCATCGGATCTACTTGACCCCCCAGCTCGATCGGGGAGAGGTAGCGCTTATCTGCAACATCTGGGGATGCCAGCGTTCCCGGGTCATCGACGATCGCGATCTGCTGAGCTGGATCGACTACTGAGTCATTTTTCAGGGGCTCTACGGGAGTGATTCGCTCGCTCGGCCTGCCTGCCCCCTCGTGGCGTCCGCCTCGCCATCGTCTGGAAGACGAGCGCAGCCCGGCCTTGTCGCTCTCGGCCGGACCCCCTATACTTCCCTGCAACCTTGTCGGCCAACTCCCTTGGAGGCATTCATGAGCAAAACCGTCCGCATGATCATCTTGGCTGTACTATTTGCCATCGGCAGCGCATCGATGGCTCTGGGACAACCGGTTCCGGAGGGCATGGATCCAGGCCCGACCGACACTCTGGAGGATGACGAAGCCGAAGAGCAGGCCCAGCAGATCACCGATCTGATGCGATCCCAGCCGGTCATCTACCAGGTCACCTTCCCGCGGGTGCAGGCCATCGTCACCCCGTCCTTCATCCTGGATGGCTTTTTTGACATGCATCCCAACCACTGGGGGAGTGGCAAGGTCAACCTGGCCTTTGGCGCCGAGTTCATCATGCGCCACGTGGACCGGTTCGATCTGGTCTTCTCGGTGGACTGGGCCGACATCCGGACCGCCGACGACTGGTGGCTAGAGAGCGACGAGGAGATCATCGACGCCGACTGGGGCGAAAACAGTCTGACCATGTTGACCGCCGACGTGGCCATCAACTGGATCACCGTGCTCGATCCCGCCTGGGAGCTCTTCTATGGCGTGGGTCTGGGGGTGGGGGTGTTCCTCGGCGATTTTCTCAAGCAGGACATCGACGGCACCTGCTTTGCAGACCCCGATGTCAACCCCTACCAGTCGCAGGATACCGATGTGATCCGCAGGTTCTGCGAAGATGCCGATGGGAACCCCCAGGTGGATCCCAACGCCCGAAAGACCGAGGAAGACCGCATTCCCCCGCTGATTCCGGCTCTATCGCTCAACTTTGGATCCCGCTGGATCTTCGGACAGCACTGGGCCCTCCAATGGGAGCTGGGATTTAAGAACATCTATTTCTATACCGGTCTCGAGTTCGGCTACATCTGGTGGTGACGAACCCCAAGGAGGGAGCGACCGATCTGGGCTCCCCGCCCCAGCCAACGCTTCGACCCGCCGGCATCGAGAACAAGACGTACTCACATACTTCGTAGCCTCATGGAGTGTACCCCCGTTGGAGCCGATTGAAGACAGTCTCTACCCCGGCGCGCTCGTCCTGGTCCAACACGCAGGACAGTCGGTGTTGGCACGGGTGGAACAGCTGGATCGAGAGCTGGTGCAGGTCCTGACCGAGTCCGGCACCCAGCTCCGGCTCAAGACGGCCAAGGTCCAGCTCGCCCTACCCCCCGCGATCTCCCCGGCCAGCCCGGAAAGTGTAAATTTAGAAGAACTTCGTAATGAGGTGGAGGCCGCTGCCGCCCACATCGACCTGGCTACCATCCGGGAGCTGCTGGTCACCGAAACCGACCAGCCCCAGACCATCGAACAGCTGGCTTCCGTGTGGTTCCCATCGGTCAACGCCATCGCCTTCTTCTCCATGGCCACCAGGCTCCAGCACGATACCCTCTACTTCCGCCAGCGGGCAGGTCGATACCATCCCAAAAGCGACAAGGAGGTCCGATCCGAGCTGGTACGCCAACAAGGGGAGCTCAGGCGGTCTGCAACACGGGAAGAGGTCCTGGCCACCATGGTAACGCAGCTGCAGACCCGCACCGAACCGCAGGAAGAGGACCTCCCCCGCTCCGGGTCGGATGAGGAGGAACCGGTCCCACAATCCGACCACGGCAGTCCGCTGGGTAAATACTACGACGTTCTTCTGGATTACGCTTCTCACGGCGACCTGTGGGAGCGACGGAGGGAAGCGACCGATCTCATCGAACAGCTCAACCGCCGCCTTTCCGGCTTTTGCTTTGCGCAGACCGCCAAGGGGGCCTTTGACCTGCTCTTGGCCCTCCAACTGGTAGAGCCTCACGAGAACCTGTCGATCAGACGGCACCGGATTCGAACCACGTTCGAACCGCCGCTTCTGGAAGAGGCCGCACGGCTGGCCGCCAGCCAGCCGACCTCAGGGGAAGGGGTGACCGACCTGACCGCTTTGGAAACCTTCACCATCGACGACGAGACCACCCGGGACATGGACGATGCCCTACACGTCGCCCAAAAGGCCGATGGGACCTGGGAGCTGGGGGTGCACATCGCCGATGTGGGGGCCACCATCGAGCCGGGAAGCCCGCTGGATTGCGAGGCTGCACGCCGAGGTTCCAGCGTATACCTCCCCACCGGGCTGATCCCCATGTTCCCCACCAGCCTGTCCGAAGGGCGATTCAGCTTGGTCGCCGGGGAGTATCGCCCCACCACCTCCTTTCTGGTGACCCTGGATGCTGCCGATCGGGTTCTCGAAAGCCGCGTGGTGACGGGGGTCATCCGGATCGGCCACCGGATGACCTACAGCCAGGCGGATGAAATCCTGGCCGACCCGACCGCCGAGCTGCACGAGGGGCTCACCGCACTGGAGCGCTTCGCCGGGCGGTATCGCCAGCGCAGGGTGGAGTGTGGAGCTTTGATTCTGGAACTCCCCGAGGTCAAGGTCCAGGTGAAGGGTGGGGAGGTCGCGGTGAGCCGGATCCCGTCCTCGGCCAGCCGCCGAATGGTGGCGGAGTTGATGGTCCTGGCGGGTAAGCTGGCCGCCGATCTCTGCCTGAAGGAGCGGATCCCGACGGTATACCGGGTACAGGACACCACGCCGGACAAGGATCTACAACGGCTGGAGTCGATCACCAACGACCTGGTGCGACAGCTGGAGCTGGCTCGTACCCTGCGGCGTGCCGAGCTGCGCAGCCAGCCGGGGCCACATCTGGGCCTGGGGCTGGATGCCTATGTCCAGGCGACCAGTCCCATCCGACGCTACGCCGACCTGGTGGTCAATTACCAGCTTCGGCGCTTTCTCCGCCAAAGAGCGCTGGCATTCGGACTGGAGGACATCGTACAGGTGGCGGCAAAAGCCGAGAGCGCCAGTCAAGAATGCCTGGCGGTTCAGCGAGAGACCCAGCACTACTGGCTTTTAGAGTACCTCCGCAGGCAGGGACCGATCCCACTGCCGGCCATCGTGCTGTACCATGATCCGCAACTGTCGCGGGGTGGGGTGCCGGTTTGGCTGCAGGAGACCGCTCTGCGCGGACAGGTGGTCGGGCGAGGTCTGGTGCCGGGCCAGGAGGTGCAGGTCAGGCCGGTCCAGGTCGATCCTCGCCGCGACCTGCTACGGCTGGAACTGGCTTGAAGGGCTGCAGCCCGTCCCGATTCCCGACCGGTTCGGCGCGCGACGCGATTCGACGCAGTACCCATCGGATAGACTGTTCTGCAATCCACCTGAGCGAACGGTGCAGCAGGCGGGCTTGGAGGGCAGAAAGGCGGCCGCGACCAGCACAGGGACCGTCCCCACCTGGTCCAGTGGAAGGAAGCGACTGGGGTGCGAAGGGTCAGCTGGTGTGGTCTAGGACCATGGCAGCCACCGATCAGCGCGATCGCGGGCCAGACGCCACGAGACGCGGAGGCGTTCGGCGAGCCGGTGGGTAGACGGCGGGACCCGGCGAGCGGTTCAACCGGTGACCACCATGGGGTGGCGGAGTCTGATCGGCGAGGTGAAAGGCCCAGGCGCTGCCATGCAGAATCCGTCGATTCGTTTCTGGCTCTAGCTCATCAGACGAGCATACTCCCGGGAGAGGGCGGTCACGGCGCCCGCATAGCGCTCGATGCTCAGGCACAGCTGGGTCAAGGCGTTCTGGTAATCGGTCCGCTCTGCTGCCGGCTGCTGAAACACCGCCACGGCGTCATCACCCAAGGTGAGGGCTTCGGCAACGGTGGGGTCGAAGGCGGTCCGCAGATGTTCGTTCAGCTCGGGAATCACTTCGCACAGACGGTGAATCAACTGGTTGAGGCGGTTCACCTCAAGACGGTATGCCTGGTAAGCAGCGGTAACTGTTTGAAAATCCTCTGATCCCTCCAGCTGGTCGGGCAGATTGTAGATCTCCCGCGCGAGGTGTTCACTGAGCTCGTACACGACCTGGATCTGGGAATTGGTGTCCGCGAGATAGGCCTCGCGTTTGTTCAATCCACACGAACTACCCAGTGCCGCAAGCGCGATCAGAGCTAGCATGTTGCAGCATCGATGCTGCGATTTGATGAACACTCCCACGGATGGACGACATCCGGTTCGACACATCAGTCCACTGACGGTAACACCTTTGAATCGGTCGAGCAAGCTACTCGCGGGGTGCCCCAGTCTCGATCGGCGACCGGCGAATCGAACCGCCATGACCGCACGCTCTTCGGGAACCTGCGTCGGCTGGTTCGCCCGGGGTGG
>JAFGEP010000126.1 GCA_016931535.1 Bradymonadales bacterium | reverse complement strand
GGTGCCCCAGGCCGAGGGGTTGACAGGTTGAGGAGGCCCCAGGCCGAGGTGCTGTCAGATCGAGGGTGCCCCAGGCCGAGGGGTTGACAGGTTGAGGAGGCCCCAGGCCGAGGTGCTGTCAGATCGAGGGTGCCCCAGGCCGAGTTGCTGTCAGATCGAGGGTGCCCTAGACCGAGGTGGCGCCAGGCCGAGGGTGCCCCAGACCGAGGTGTCGAAAGGTCGAGGGTGCCCCAGGCCGAGGGGTTGACAGGTTGAGGAGGCCCCAGGCTGAGGTGTTGTCAGGTTGAGAGAGCCCCAAACCGCGGTGTTGCCAGTTTGGTGAAATCGTTCATGGTGAGGTGGGGAAGCCGAAGGGGTGGATCTCGTCGACGGTGTCTACCCGGATGGAGGGCCAGGTGATGCGGCCGACATCCCAGAACACGCCGGTCCTGGTCAGCTCTCGGTCGGCGATCTCGAACCGCTGGACGCCGTCGATGTACACGCGGACGGTGACGAAGGAGGCCCCCATCTCGCGGTCGCTGTAATAATACACGCCGATGGCATAGGTGACGCCGCTCTCTGGGCGGTCGAGGTTGATGTTCTCGGGGCCCAGGCCGTCGACGTCGTCGATGTCGAGGCTGGGGTCGTCCTCGGGGTTGTTGGCTTGACCCCAGTCGGGCTCCATGTTTTTCCAGTGGCAGTCCCAGGGGGGGGTATCCCAGGAGCCCGGGATGCGGAGGAGGTGGAGGTCCACGTCGGTTCCGTGGCGGTCGTACTGATCGGGGTCGTCGGGGGTATTCCAGACGAGCTGGACGTGGATATCCTGGTCGGGTACGGCGGTGACCCGGATCTCCGCCGTGTTGGTCGAGGCCAGGCCGTCGTCGTCGTAGACGGTCAGAGTAAACAGGTAATCACCGGCCAGGTCGAGGAAGAAGATGGGGTCGACCGCCAGCTCGTTGGGCTCCAGCGCGGCCGTAGAATCCTGCGGTCTTTCCAGCACCAGCCATCGATAGGCGACGACCTCGCGGTCGGGGTCGTAGCTTCGGGAGCCGTCGAGCTGGATGGTCTCCAGGGGGATGGTCAGGATCTCCCGGGCCGGGGGATCGTCCCGGCCCAGCACCCAGGCCTGGGCCACGGCCACTGGGGGGACGCGGATGTTGGCCGACAGGGGGATCTCCCAGGGTTCGGGCTCCTCGCGGGCGTCGATGGTCAACACGGCGGTTTCCGGGATGTCTTGGGGGGTATAGTAGACGACATCCAGCTCGAGCGGCTCCTCTGCGACCACGACAAAGGGGAGGTCATCCGGAGAGAAAGGGCGGAGGATGCCGGTTACCGGGTCTGGGACTCGCAGGGAGAAATGGTCGCTTCCCTCGATCTGAAGCCTATCGATGTGCAGGGGGCAGAGCCCGAGGTTTTCGATCCGGAGGCTGCGCGACACGCGCTGGTTGGCACCCACTCGGCCGAAGGCGATCGACTCCGGGTCGACGGACATCTCGGCGTGAAGGCCGGTCGTGAGGAGGGACACCTGCTTGACCGACTCCACCTCGTCGCTGGAGGCGATGCGCAGGGCAGCCTGGACGGGGGCGCAGCTGATGGGGTGGAAGACCAGGTCGACCTGGGTGGTCTCGCCGGGATGCAGCCCGAACGGGAGGTCCGCGTCCAGTACCTCGAGGAGCTGGCCGACGGGCGCCACGGCTTCCAGGTCGAACACCACCAGGCCGTGTTCGCCGATATTGGACAGCGTGAGGCTGCGGTAGACCTCGTAACCCAGGCGTTCCACCTCGAAGACCAGCGGGTCGGGTTGGGCCACGAGCTGGCCACCCGGCGGGTTCCAGGAGCCATCGAAGAGATCGTACTCGAGGTCGGCGCCGGCGTCCGGCTGTGGCTGCTGGGTATCCTGGCAGCCCCAGTAAAAAGGGAGAGCCAGAAGGAAAAAGAAGGTGGTGAGCCGCAACACGTTCCCCAAGCCAAGGGGGCCGAGAGGCGGTCGCAGGGGACCAGAAGGGAACCTTGCGGTGGCCATCCGAACGGTTGGCGAACCGGGTGGGGTGTGCATCGATCGATCTGGCCCGGAGGCTGTTCTCGCGACGGTCAAGGGCGCGGCCTCAAGATTGCGCCGAGCCGTCAGGATATTCCGTTCGGCGCGGGGAGCGATGGTAGACGCGGGCTTGTGGGCGTACGGTTTTTTTTCCGGTTCGAGGGTCATGGCGCTGCCTCCACCAGGGGGTGGGGGTTCGTTTTTGAGACACTGAAGATTGTACTGCAACAACCGTTCCAGCGATATCTGGATGACCGTCTCCGTCAGCACGGGTGTAGTCGGGTTCTCGCAGGCTGCTTGCGCAGCTAGGCAGGACCGCAGGCGGATGCCCGGCGTGGTCAGGGCTCTGGGCACGGATTTTCCAAGGCTCGAAGCCTGGGGTTCCAGCCCAGATCCTGTGCTGGATGCACCTGGACGAACGGATCATGCGCCAGGCAGACAACTCTCAGGTTTTTGAGGTTGTCCGGCCAAGCGCAGAGGAGGAGTCCTTGGTTTGCCCCCTCCGGTGGCTCGATCACCCCCTGCCCCTCAAGGGGGGGCGCTCGGGGCCGGTCCCTCGCGATTCATCCAGAACCCCGTCTCCGAGCGTACAGCCGCCAACGGCGCATAGGAGTGCCGCGCCGTTCGCTGGGCTGGTGGTGGATCCTGGGCGTTCCGTTGCCTGGCTACTCCTCGTCCTGGGTGATCGTGACGTGCGCGTAGTTGTTCTTGAGGTACTCGCGGGTGAAGACGAGCACCGGTTTCTGAGCCAGCTTGATGACATGCTCCGAGGTGCTTCCGAAGAGGACGGAGCGGACGGCTCCATGGCCATGAGAGGAGATGGCGATCAGGTCGACGTTGCTGCCCATGGCGGCGTCGGTGATGGTGTCGGCCACGTCCGAGCCGATGGTGGTCCAGGCGGTGAGTCGGTCGGCATCGAGGCTCTGGGTGAGTCGGTGAAGGCGGCTTTCGTGGAACTCGCGCAGCTCGTCCACCGACTCTTTGGGGATATAGAGGGGCGGTTCACCGGGAAGCAGGGGGACCAGGGTGGGGAACTCGAGCACGTGCAGCAGCTCGACCTGGGCGTCGCACCGTTCGGCCAAATCGAGGCAGGCGTGAAGGCCACGGATGCTGTCCTCGGAGAAGTCGGTGGTGGTGAGGAACTTCTGGTAGGCCGTGGGTTCTTGGGGGACATCGGTCTCGCGGGCGGGGACCAGGAGCACCGGACAGGTGACGTGTCGGACGAGCCGTTTGGAGGTCGATCCCAGCAGCAGGCGTTTGCCGCCGCGCAGTCCATGCTTGCTCATGACGACGAGATCGACGTCGTTGTCGGCGACAAACTGGAGGATAGCCTGTGAGGCGGCTCCCGTGGCGGTCGCCGAGGTGACCTCGATCTCGTACTCCGAGAGGAACTCTTCGTCCTCGGCCAGGCGCTCGCGGATCTGGCCGGCGACCCGTTCGAAGTACTGGAGGACCTCGGCGGAGGAGCGGAAGCTGTAGTAGGCGGTCTCGTCCACGTGGAAGAGGGTGATCCGGGCGCCGGTCGCCTTGGCCAGGCCGGCTGCATGGGGGTAGGCCTGGCGGGCTGCGGCGGAGAGGTCGGTAGCGAGGAGGATGTGTTCGGTTTTCATCGGATTTGCTTCTGCCTTTCAAGGTAGCCGTTTCGGAGCAAGTAGAGGAGGTCTTCCATGGTCTCCAGGTCGGAGGCGAGGCTGCGGTTCAAGATCGTCTCCACGTTATGGTAGTTGATGGCGAGCTGGAAGGTGTCGAGGAGCTCGGGGGTCAGGCTTCGCAGGGGGGGGATCAGGGGCACCATCACGGTGAGGTTTTCGGTGAGCTGTGGGACGTCCGAGCCCAGGTTGGCGATCTCGTCGAGCTGTCGCATCCCCTCCATGATGAGCCCTTCGGTGGAGAGGTCGAGGGGTTCGTGGGGGAAGTCGATCTCCTCGACGGGGGGTTCGAGGACGAACATGCCCTGTCGCCACCAGAGGATGCGGAAGAACGCCTTTTCCGGGGGGATCTCGAGGTCGTCGCCCAAGGTGGAGTAGAGGACCCTTCCTTCCTTGAGGTAGATGCGGCCCACGCTGTTGGAGTGGATGATCAGCACGCCGCTTTTTCGGCTGGTGGAGAATAGCTGCAACAGGTCGGGGAGCGGGACCTCTTCGATCTTGCCGGAGATGGCGCCGGTCATGGTGGGGGCGGTGGCGCGGGCGGGGGGGTAGTAGGCCTCCTCGGGGAGGTCGGAGAGCTCCTCGTTTTCCTGGGTCTTGTGAGGTGCGACCAGCTTGATGATGGAGGTGCCGACCAGGACGCGGTCGCCTTCCTTGAGGCGGGCGCGGGTGACCTTTTCCCCGTTGACGAAGGTGCCGTTGGTGCTGCCCAGATCCTCGATGTAGAGCTCGCCGCCGTAGGTGGTGATGCGGGAATGGCGGCGGGAGACCATGTCCTCGACCAGGACCATGTCGAGGTCGGATCCTCTGCCGATGAGGATTTCGCGGTCCATTTCCAAGGGGAACTCGCCGCCCTGGTACTTTCCGGAGATGAACTTCAGAACGTAGCCGGTGGGGGTGCCTTCCGCCACAGAATCCTCGTATACCCGGATCATGCGCGAACAGGATGTGACCTGCCAGAATCCCGAAACCGCACTCGGCTGCGAGAGTACTCTGCCGATCGGGAGCCCGTCAAGGGTGGGGCCAACGGTGGATCCGCCCCCTTCGGTGGCTCCATCACCCCGTTCGCCGTCTTGTAGCGGGGCGCCGCAGGCGGCGCTTGCTGGTGCTGCTCGCCGGATGCTGGGCAAGTCGTGGATGCTGACGATCGGGGGAACCGGCATCGGGCCGGTTGGTGGCGAAGAGCGGAAGGGAGCGAAGCAGGCGCAGGGATACCGGTCGGTCCCTACTTGCTGTTGGTGCGGGCCAGCTCGCGCCGGAACTGCCGCCGTCGTCGCCGTTCGGCGTCACGCATCTTCCGCTTGCGCCGGACGCTGGGTTTTTCGTAGTAGCGTCGCTTCTTGAGCTCTTTGAGCACTCCCTCGCTGGCGACCATCCGCTTGAGACGCGAAAGCGCCCTCTCCACGCTGCCTTCTACGGTAACCTCCAAAGGCCCGGGTTCTCTCTCTTTCCCTCTCATGCAACTAGCTCTCCGTCACCCTGTTCACGCAAGATATCCGTCCGCCCCCAGGCGGCCGCTTCAAGGAGGCGGAGAATACGGACTGAAGCCGGATCTTGTCAAGGAGTAAACCGGTATTGGTGTCCAGGGGGAGTATTGAGGTATGATAGGGTTTGCAGGAGAAGGAGGATGGTGAAGGAACGGCATGGTCGATCGTCCAATCTATTTGATGGCATCGTTCAGCCAGCAGGAGGTTCGAGATGAACCGATCGAAGATAAAAATGGTGGCGTCGAGCCTCTTGGTTCTGGCGGCGGCGGCGTACCTTTCGGTCGATAGAGGGCAAGGAAGGGCACAGGCCCAGCCGGGCCAGGAACATCATATCGGTCCCTCCATGGCGGTGGTCCAGGAGATCTTCAACCACAACTGCCTGCGATGCCATCGGGCTGCCAGCCCGGCGGCGTCGCTGGACCTCTCTCCGGAAGGCGCCTACCAGCAGCTCGTTGGCCGGCCCAGCATTCAGGCCCCCGGCCTGATGCGGGTTCAGCCGGGAGCGCCCGGCGATAGCTATCTGCTCCTGAAGATCTCGGAGGGGCAGCAACACCTGGAGCGCGGGGGCCGAGGCCGCCGGATGCCCCTGGGCGCTCCCCCGCTCGATCCCACCCAGATCCGGTTGGTGGAGGAGTGGATCATGCAGGGGGCGGCGAGATAGGCTGCTGGCGGTGCCCTCACCCCAGCCCGAAGCGGTCGCCGAGCGCTTGCCGTATCGCCTCGGTCACCTGCTCCACCGGGAGGGTTCCGTCGATGAGGGCCACATCCTGTCCCGGTCTCATCTCGCCCACCAGGTCCAGGTAGAGGCGGCGCACCTCATCCAGGGTATCCAGCCGCTCGAAGAGCTCCCGATCGTTTCCTCGAGAGGCCAGGCGCTGGATACAGGTTTGGGGAGGGACGTCCAGAAAGAGGGTGAAGTCTGCCGCTGGCGCCCGCTGGTTCAGGATCCGCACCCAGTCCAGGTTTCCTCCCAGGCTCTGGTAGGAGAGGGAGCTGAGGACATAGCGGTCGCTGATGACGTCCTGGCCGGCCGCGAGGCTGGGTCGGATCTCGCTGGCCAGGTGGTCGAGCCGATCGGCTGCGAAGAGCAATGCCAGGGCCGAGGGGTCGAACTCTCCCGGCTGTCCTTTGAGGATCCGGCGGATGAGGGCGCCGACCGGTCCGTCGCTGGGTTCGCGAGTCAAGAGGACGGTGCGCCCCAGAGCCAGCAGCCAGTGCCTGAGCCGGTTGCCCTGGGTGGTGGTTCCGGCGCCATCCAGCCCTTCCAGTGCGATGAAGATCGGGGGGATGCTCATGGACGGTTTTCCCGGGTGTGCTCCAGCACCTGGCGTGCCAGGTCGCGGACGAAGGGGCTTTCATGGGCGTCGGCCAGCGTTTCGAGGTAGATCTGGGCCTCCATGGTGTCGATCTGGCCCAGGATGGGCAGGATGAACTCGGTCAGCTCCGGGTGGGGTCGCGAGATGATGCCGATCAGCGGGGCCACGGCAGCGGGATCGCGCAGCCGCCCCAAGGCGGTGGCCGCCGCCAGGACCACCTCCAGGTCGGACGAGCCCAGCAGATCGCGCAGAGTGCTGGACGCATCCTGAAGGCGCCTGCGGTGGATCTCTCGTATGGCCGGAAGGAGCCAGTCCGGGTCATCGCGTGAGAGCAGCTCGATCAGCTGGGTGTCGGTGGCGCATCGGGGAGCGCCCTCGGCGAAGATCTGTCCGGTGATGTCGTCGATCGCATCGGCCATCAGATGGCGTGCGGTCTCCAGCGGGGTCTCGCCGGGAGACACCAGGGACCGGTAGATGCCTTGGGCTTCGAACTGGTTGATGGGGTCGTCTTCAGCCGATCCGGCGGCGCTCAGGTAGAACACCACGTACTCGGCATGCTGCCCACTTCCCAGGGGAGCCTGGGGCGCCGATGCAGGAGGTTGGCCTGTGCCCAGCCCGGTGGACCACTCCAGGGTGAAGTGGATGGTCGGCCCTTCCCCTCCTTCCTCCTGGAAGATGGGCTGCCGCAACAGCGCGTGCCGGAAAGCAGCCCCCACCTCGCGGGCCTCCATCTCGGGGATCGGTCGAGCGGGAGCCGGCCCCGGAAAGGTGGCCACCTGTCCCAGGACAAAACCCGGCAGTGGCTGGAAGACGGCCTGCGGGCCAAGCGTGGTGACCTGCCGGCTCTCCTCCCCGGCTCGCTTGCAGCCAGCCGCGAAGAGCAGAATGGCAGCCAGTATCCCTGCCAGACGGAGGGTCGAGAACCGTTCGGCAGGGCACAGGTACCTCATCGGTAGAGCCGGCAGAGGTCGACAAGCGAAGGAGGCCCGAGGATCGATCTGGCGACAGATCGCCGTATCGCCAGGTGGCCGGGGCGCCAGATCGCCAGGGGGATGGGGTTGGACGGTCGAGCGATCCATGGCCATCGTCTCGATCAAATTGGGCGTCTCTGAGCGAGGGCGCGGCCCAGGGTCACCTTGTCGGCGAACTCGATATCGGCACCGACCGGGATGCCGAGTGCGATACGGGTCACCTGGATGCCGAGGGGGGCCACCAGGCGGTGGATGTAGGTGGCGGTGGCTTCGCCGTTGACGCTGGGGTTGGTGGCCACGATGACCTCGCGGATGGAGGAGTCTCGAAGCCGAGCCAACAGGGGGGCGAGCTTGATATCGTCCGGTCCGATGCCGTCGAGGGGGCTGATGACGCCGTGGAGGACGTGGTACAGGCCGCGATATTCCCCGGTCTTGTCGATGGCGAGGACATCGGTGGGGCGTTCGACCACGCAGACGACCTGTCCGTCGCGGTGGGAGGAGCGGCAGATGTCGCAGGGGTCTTCCTCGGTGACGTTGCAGCAAAGGCTGCACAGCCGGGTACGGCGGCGGATGTCGATGATAGCGCCGGCCAGCTCCTCGGCGTAGGCCTCGGGCGCGTTCAAGATATGGAAGGCGAAGCGGCGGGCGGTCTTCTCGCCCACCCCGGGCAGCTTGGAGAGCTGGGCGACCAGGCGGTCTATGGCGCTGGAGCCTGTTTTCACAGCATTCCTGGCAGGTTGACGCCACCGGTCAGTCGGGAGGTCTCGTTGTCGATCATCTCCTGGACGTTCTTGATGGCTTCATTGAAGGCAGCGGTCAGGAGCTCCTGGAGGCCTTGCGGGTCGGAAGGGTCGATGACCTCGGGGGCGATGGAGATGTCGACCACCTGGCGAGAGCCGTTGATGGTGACCTTGACCAGTCCGCCTCCGACCTGGACCTCGACGGTGCGTTCGGCCAGGTTGTCCTGGAGCTTGGAGAGCTGGGACTGGAGCTTCTGGGCACGGCGCACGATGGAGTTGTAACCGCCTTTGATGTTACTCACGATTCGGGCTCCAGAACGGGTTGTTCGTCGACAGGCCGGGGCTTGATGCGGACCTCGGTGGGATGGAAGGTCTCGTCGAGGAGGGCGGTGGCCGGATGCTCCAGGATGACCTGGGCGCGGCGCTTGAGCTCGGTCTCGACCTCCTGTCGTTCCTCGCGGTCCACACTGTAATGGGGGGTCTGCGGGGCCGGGGCCTCGTTGCTTCTGAGGATGGTGGTGACACAGGCGTCGGAGCCGAAGAGCTCGGCCGCCACCTCGTTGATGAGCCGCAGCTTGAGCGGATCCTGGATGATGTCGAAGGTTGCGCCCGGCAGCTGAACGGTAAAGGAGCAGCCCTCGACGGCGACGACCTCGGCCACCTTGAGCAGTCCGCCGACTGTCCTGCTTCGCTCCGAGACCGCATCGACCAGCTGGCGCCATCGTCGGCCATGGGATTGCTCCGCCGAGTCGTCGTCCGGCAACGCTGGAGTCGGGCGTGCGCTGTCGCAACGTTCGTGCACAGGCCGAGCGGTGGTCAGCGGTGGTGCCATCGGGCCGGCCTGTGATGAGGAGCCGGCGGTTGGCGCCGAGTCGCTCGGTGCCGAGTCGGAGGGCAAGGCGGCGTCGGGTGGCGGGGCCGTTCCGGAAGTCGGGATGGTAGTGCGGGCTGGGGCCGAAATGGATGCCGGACCGGAAAGGCTGGTCGGAGCTGGCCGGGACCGCTGATTCTGGCCGGTGGGCTTTGGTTGCTCAATACGCGGGAGCTGCTCGTTTGCAGCTGGGGGCGACGCGGACGAGAGCGCAGCGAGGGGATTGCCGGCCAGGATCTGCTCGATCCGCTGGATCACCGCACCGACGGGCTGGAGCGGCTCGATGGCGGTCATACGCAGCAGGGCCATCTCCAGCACGAGCTTGGGGTAGGCGCTGCGGCTCATGTCCTCGACAGCCGCCAGCAGGATGGTGAACATGCGGTGGAGGGTGGTGGGGTCGGTGAGGGCAGCGAGAGCGTGGAGCTGCTGCTGCTCGAGGTCGCTGAGGTGCGCCAGGCGGAGCGGGTCGGCGGAGACAGCGCATACGGTCAGGTCGCGGAGGTGCTCGAGGAGGTCGGAGGCCATCTGGACGAGGTTGACGCCGACGCGGTAGGCGCCGTTCACGACCTCCAGGACGGTATCGACGTTCCGTTCGAGGAGCGCTCGGGAGAGGGTGAAGAGGGCATCTCTGCCGAGCACGCCGAGCACCTGAGTGGCGAGCTCTCCGTCGATCTGGCCGCCCGAGAAGCTGATGAGCTGGTCCATGAGGCTCTGGGCGTCGCGCATGCAGCCTTCCGATTGCTGGGCGATGATGCGGAGAGCCTGGCTGTCGATGGAGATCTGTTCCAGGCCGGCGATCTTGGCCAGGTGCTGCTCGATGAGGTGGATGGGGATCCTCCGAAAGTCGTGTCGCTGGCAGCGGCTGCGGATGGTCTCGGGGATCTTGTGGGGCTCGGTGGTGGCGAAGATGAAGACCACCTGGGGAGGCGGCTCCTCGAGCGTCTTGAGGAGGGCGTTGAAGGCCGGCGGTGTGAGCATGTGTACCTCGTCGATGATGTACACCTTGTACCGTTCCCGGCTGGGGGGGTAACGAACCGCCTCGCGGAGCTCGCGGATCTCGTCGATTCCGCGGTTGCTGGCGGCGTCGATCTCGATGACGTCCACCGAGGAGCCCTGGCTGATCTCGAGGCAGGAGGGGCACTGGTAGCAAGGGGTGGGGGTGGGTCCATGCTGGCAGTTGAGGGCGCGGGAGAGGATGCGGGCCATGGAGGTCTTTCCGATCCCCCGGGGTCCGGTGAAGAGGAGGGCGTGAGCCAGTCGGTTCTGATCGATGGCGTTTTTCAGGGTGCGGGCGATGTGTTCCTGACCGATCACCTCGTCGAGCTGGCGGGGTCGGTGTTTTCTGGCGAGCACAATGTAGGGTTCGTCGGCCATTGGCATCGAGGGGAAGGGTCAGATGAGCCAACAACGGGCGGGTGGTGGAGAAAACCACCTGCGGGTCGGTGCCGCCCGATCTGGCGGTGTTGCGCTACGCACCCGGGAGGATTCGAACCTCCAGCCTACGGTTCCGTAGACCGTTGCTCTGTCCATTTGAGCTACGGGTGCTCCTGGCAGGCGGGATTCGGTCCCTTTCCTGCCGAGGGCGGGGTCGGCGATCCCCCCACCCGGCCTACTTCCAAACGCACCGGCCGTTGGTCGGCTGCCGGCGAGCCGTGGCCGAAATTGCGTTCGGCCAACCGATCCACCGCGGGTAGAACCCCGCGGGGAACGACAGCGGAGAGGGTGGGATTTGAACCCACGATAGGAGTTTTCCCCCTATACTCGCTTAGCAGGCGAGTGCCTTCAGCCCCTCGGCCACCTCTCCTCACCCGATCAGACCATGGAACAAACCCCCTTTCGGGTCAAGAGGGTCGTGCATTTTTGCCACCTTGGGTGGCTGTTGGGCCCCGCCGCCACCCGCGGGGCTGGCCACGGGTTCCCGCCGGTCTGACTGCCCCCTCCCGTGGCTTGCTCCCCCGCATCTTAGCTGGGGCTGCTCGCAGAGGCGGCGGTAGAGCGGGGGACACGGAGGAGGAGGGATTCGAACCCCCGGAGCTTTCGCTCAACGGTTTTCAAGACCGCCGCCATAGACCGCTCGGCCACTCCTCCCCAGATGACGGAAGCGGGATCCGCGGTAGGGATTCTGCTTTCGGCATCGCCTGGCGTCCGACCAACGGAGGAGGAGGGATTCGAACCCCCGGTGCTCAAACGAGCACACTTGATTTCGAGTCAAGCGCCTTCGACCACTCGGCCACTCCTCCCCGAGACAGTGGGCTCGCGGGGAGCCTGACGCCGGTCTCGGAATCGCCGGTGTCCAGGTTGCGCTGGACGCTGGCGACAAGCGGAGCGGGTGGGATTTGAACCCACGGTACCGCTTTTGGCGGTACACGCGATTTCCAGTCGCGCACCTTCGGCCGCTCGGTCACCGCTCCGGCCAAGCGAGCCCCGTTCATGGTACAAGTCGCCTCAGCTGTCAAGTGGAAAGGGGTTGAAATCGAACGGGGGAGCAGGTAGGGTGACTATCGGTCTCATCGGCACGACAGGCGGGCCGGTGGGAGGAACCGGGTTCTCCAACGCACGGCCGTGAACCCCGCCAGGACCGGGAGGAAGCAACGGTAGCGGACCGACGTGTGGAGAACCCGGTTGCTCGTTCGAAGACCCCCCGCAGACGACCACGCCACCGCGCGTTCCCTGGACGATCGAGACCACCTGCCGCTGTCCATCGGGTGTGCCGAACAGGCGGCTTGTCCGGAGGAGATCTCCCATCCATGAATTCGACCCCGCCACGTTCCCTGGATGAGGATCGAGACCACATGCGGCTGGCCATCGACCAGGCGGAGCTGGCGTCCCGCCTGGGAGAAATCCCGATCGGCGCTGTGGTGATCCACGAGGGGGCCGTGATCGGGGCGGCCCACAATCGGCGGGAGCTGGACCAGGACCCGGTGGCGCATGCCGAGATCCTGGCCATCCGGCAGGCAGCTCGGAGGCTGGGGAGCTGGCGGTTGCTGGGAACCACCCTGTACGTGACCCTGGAGCCATGTGCCATGTGCGCCGGCGCACTGGTGCTGGCGCGGGTCGCCCGCCTGGTGTTCGGCTGCCGGGACCCCAAGGCGGGGGCGGTGCGGTCCCTGTACCAGATCTGTGACGACAACCGCTTGAATCACCGACTGGAGATCGTCGAGGGGGTGGAAGGTCAGCGGTGTGCCGAGCTGCTCAGCGGGTTCTTCGAGAAGATCAGGCGCCAGAACGGTTGACCGGAAGCGGTGTGCCGCAGGCAGCGGTGTCTTTGCCTTATCTAGATCTTTCGACCAGCGAACGAATCCACCGGGCCGCCTGCTCGCCGATCCGGCTCCAGTCGAAGTCCGAAGCTGCCCTCCGACGGGTCGACTCCTCTTCGGGGTGAGGAGCGCGGGCGTACTGGAGCGCCTCCCTCAGCCCACGGGCGAGCTGCCGCTGACCGCTGGCAATCCGAAAGACCCCAGGCAGCGAACGAAGGGTATCGGGCATGTCCCAGCTATCCGTGGTGAGCAGGGGCAGGCCGGAGGCCAGCGCTTCCAGGGCGAAGACGGGGAGGCCTTCGCTGCGGCCATCGGCCAGGCGACGCGAGGGGAGGACCGCCAGGGAGGAGCCGTCGAGCACCTGGGGCACGCGGCCTACGGGAATCTCTCCCAGAAAGGAGGCATCGATGCCGAGTCGGGCTGCCAACCGCTGCAACCGGGGACGCCAGGGGCCTCCTCCCGCAATCCGCAGGCGACAGGGCTGCCGAAGCGAAGCGGCCGCCAGGAGCAGGCGGTCGATCCCCTTCAGCCTGTCCAGGCGGGCCACGACCGACACGGGCCCTCCAGGATCCGGCCCTACCCCGGCGAATGCGGCGGTTTCTACTCCCATGGGGAGTATACGGCAGCGGTCGCGCAGCTTGGAGGCCTGAGTCGGGCCAGCCAGGTGGAGGAATCGATCCCTGAGCGCGGGGGTGGTGAAGCTGATCAGGTCGCAACCACGCTCGAAGACTCCTGCGGCCCACCGGCGAAACGGCCCGGGCAGCCATCCAAAGGCATGTACCCCTCCCGAATGGCAGACCACCCAGACAGGTCGGCGATAAGCCGATCGGGACCAGGCAGCCACCAGCCCGGCCGGAAGCAGCCAGTGGGCCATGACCAGCTCGGCATCCCCAGCCTGCTCGAGAAGGACCCGGCGCATGTGTGCCAGGGAAGGCAGCAGATGGTGCAGGTTGAGAGGACGGCATGCCAGGTTGTTGACCATCCCGTCGCCACCATAGAGGGTCCCGTACGGCAACCGATCACCGCGGCGGCCGAAGTAGATGGTCCGGCGTGATCCTTCGGCCGGGTTCGGTGCGGATATTCGTTCAACGTCTGCAAAGTGTCGCACCCACCCCTCCCGCTGGGGCACATCGCTCAGGTCGGGCGCCGGGGTGGTCAGCCGAGGCGGCACCAGCCTGTCGGAGGCGGCGGCATCGGTCTCATCTCTTGTGCGGATGTCCCTGGCCGCGATCCCGACTGGGAGATCGGCGGGAAATGGGGCGATCACGTGCACCCCGATCCCGTGGTTGGAGATGGCGCTGGCCATCCTCTGGACGAAGGCGCCGCGGTAGTCATCGGGAAAGGCGGGGTAGGAGCTGGTCAGGATGAGGATCATGGGACGGATGATAGGGCAGAGCTCGGCCAAAGGCTAGGATCGCCCCCTCCGCCCGCTACGCGGGCACCTCCCCCGGGCGCTGCCTCGGGGGAGGAAAGTTAGGCCAGAGGCTAGGATCGCCCCCTCCGCCTGCTACGCCCACTGGATGCAGATCCAGATTTAACCATCATGCGGCATTCCTAGTAGTTGCGGGCTCTGGCGAGTGTACCAGGATTGTACTGAT
>JAFGEP010000125.1 GCA_016931535.1 Bradymonadales bacterium | reverse complement strand
GGGGGCCGGCGCGCAGCGCCGGAGGGGGCCGGCGCGCAGCGCCGGAGGGGGCCGGCGCGCAGCGCCGGAGGGGGCGATCCTAGCCTCGGGCCGAGCTCTCCTCCCCCGAGGCAGCGCCCGGGGGAGGTGGCGGCGTAGCCGCCGGAGGGGGCGACTCTACCTCTTCTTCCTGGCACTACTTCGATCACTCAGCTTAAATCTCTCCGCTTCTCCCTGTATCTCTCGGAGCACCGCCTCCATGTTGTCGAGCACCTCCTGGTTTCCAAAGCGAATCACGCAGATCCCATGAGATGCCAGATCGAGATCCCGTTGGTTATCGTAGTCTTGGGAGTAAGGTTCTTCATGGAAAGGGCCGTCCAGTTCCACTGCAAGGCGGCACGAGTGGCAATAGAAGTCCAAAAAGTACTGTCCCAACGGATGTTGCCTACGGAACCGCAGTCCTCCAAGCTGTTTGTTTCGCAACGCACGCCAGAGGAGCTGCTCTGCGGCCGTCATGTTTACCCGCAATGTTCTGGCCAATTGAATAGTTGGGCGGGCAGTCCTTGTCTCTTTCGTTCTGTTCACGACAGATTCACCGGTATATTGGTGCATCGTGCTAATTGTCGGTGATTGATCGAAAAGGTTGCGGGAGAGGAGAGACGAACCATGGGGTAGTTCGCCCCCTCCGTCGCTCCGCGACACCTCTCCCGCTTGCTCGGCAAGCGGGAGAGGATGTTTACTCCGGCAAGAGCAGGAACCAGGAGCCAGAAAGGGCGGTCCCAGGGTCACCGAAACCGATCTCGATCCCTTGCGTCCTGTCGGGGCTTTGCAGCCCGATCGTCGCACTCCCGCCAGAGACCGTCTGCCGACTGTCAGCGTATCCCAGCAACGGTCCATAGACGAACTCGATGCTGTTGTCGGCCTCCCACAGGATCACCTCGAAGGTGAGCTGCACCTGCTCGGTGGAGAAGGTGGCCAGGCGATCCCACTGGACAATGAACAGGCGATCGCCGGTCAACCCCCGGGTCTCGTAGTAGATGCCGGCCGCGATGGCATCCAGGTCGTCCCAGTAGGGGCCGACAAGCCCGGCAGGTGCGCTGGTGTTGGGCAGGGTGGTGTTCAGCCAGGGGCTTACCGCGTTGAGGCTCAGGTGGCCGTTCGAGCTGATGGTGACCTGGTTGACGGTGGTGCCGTAGTAGTCGAAGGGGAAGGGGAGGGCCACGCTCTGGTAGGCATCGTCGTCCAGGGCGGTGGAGAGGGTTCCCGATCGGCGGATGTCGATGAAGGTGGTATCGGGGCCGACCCCAAGGTAGGCGCTGTGGTCGACATCGCGCGGGTAGAAGGCGATCCGATCCCCCGGCTCCAGGATCCCTTCCTCGTATAGCTGCTCCACGCCGACCGCCCCGGCCGCGTCCTGGATGCCGACGGTCGCCTGTGAGCCCAGGTGGCGGGTACCCGAGGTGGTGGTGGCCAGCGAGCCGTACACGCAGTCGGCGATGCCGGTGGCCTCGTGGAGCCGGATCTGGAAGGTGATGGTGTTCTCCTGGTAGTTGTCTGCGCAGCAGAAATGCCAGTCGGTGAACTGGGCCACGAAGATCCGGTTTCCCTCGTCGCCGATGGTCGCGTACTGGGCGGTGGAGTCGGCGCCCACGCCATAGCCGTCGTCCCACAGGCAGGCCACCACCGGTCTGGGCGCGCCGCCGTTGGGCAGATGGGTGTTGATCCAGGTGGAGGAGGAGTAGTCCGTGCCCAATCCCAGCCAGCCGTTGGTGCTCAGGCGAGCCTGGGTGTAGCTCACCCCGTAGAAGTCGAAGGAGAAGCCGAGGTCCAGTGGGCCGCTCAAGCAGTCGTCGCAGTCCAGCTCGAGGATGCTGGTGCCGCTGCTGCGGATGTCGAGGAACTCCCCCACCAGGTTGTCCGTCCGGGTGAGGGCGTAGCCTCCGCTGCCATCGGGGTAGACAACCAGGATGGTACCGGGCCGGACCGCTTCCGCCGTGTTGAAGGAGTGCAGCAAGCCGGCGGTGCCGGTGGCATTTTCGACACCGATGGTGGCGCTCCCGCCCGAGGGACGGTCGGCCTCGCTGCCGGAGACCGACTGGCCGGTGAGGTCATGGTAGAGCATCTGGATGAGGCCGTTCTCGTGGAGGATGACCTCGAAGGTCAGGAAGTTCTGACCGGAATAGAAGGCGACGTCCTGCCACTGGATGACCAGGTAGCGGTTGGGAGCGGTGCCGCGGGTGGCGTACAGGATACGGCCATCGCGCTCATCCCCACTGCGGTTGACCAGGTTGAGATCGTCCCAGAAGGGGGCGATGAAGGCGTTGGGCAGGGCGGAGGTGGGGATGGTCTGGTTATCCCACCCGGAAGAGCCGCTGCCGAAGGTCACCAGCCCGTTGCTGGAGGCGTAGGCGACGTTGTAGGATGCCCCGTAGAAGGGGAAATCGAACCCGATGGGGAGGGAGCTGAAGCCGTCGTCGGCCGTGCCGCTTTCCGGGGTGGTGATCGGAACGGCGCCGGGATCCAGGCTCAGGTCGATGAAGCTGCCGGCCAGCCAGAATAGCTGCACGACCGGAGGGCAATCCAGGCTGCAGCTGGCGTAGGTCTCGTCGTGGGTGCAGTAGCCGTCGCCGCAGACCGCCGGGCAGTCGCCCTGGCAGGTCAGCACCGTCTCCAGGTGGGTACAATAGGTATCCCCACAGACCGCGGGGCAGTCGCCGGGACAGCTGGCGGCGTCCTCCAGGTGAGTGCAGTGGGTATCCCCGCAGACCGATTCACAATCTTGCGGGCAGGTCAGCACCGTCTCCAGGTGGGTGCAGGCGTCGTCACCGCAGCTCGAAGGGCAATCCTCGGGGCAGGTGGCGGCCGTCTCATCGTGGGTGCACCCGTTGTCCCCGCAATCGGCCGAACAATCGCCGGGGCAGTTGATGGCGCTCTCCCCCTCGGAGCAGATAGTGTCGCCACAGCTTGACGGACAGTCGTCGGGACAGGTCTGGGTGGTCTCCCCATGAGTACAGGCCTCATCTCCGCACTGTGCGGGGCAATCTGCGGGACAGCTGACCGCCGTCTCGGTGTGGCTGCACAGGTCGTCGCCGCAATCGGCCGGGCAGTCCTGGGGACAGGAGATCACCGTCTCGTCGTGGGTACAGTAGGTATCCCCACAGACGTTCGGGCAATCATCCGGGCAGGTCTGGGCCCGCTCGTCGTGGGTGCAGAACTCGTCTCCACAGACTGGCGGGCAGTCCCAGGGACAGGATTCGGCGGTTTCGTCGTGCGTGCAGGAGCCGTCCTGGCATACCGCCGGGCAGTCGGCGGCACAGCTGACCGCCGTCTCGCTGTGGCTGCAATACCCGTCCGGACAGGCGGGCGGGCAATCGGCCGGACAGGAACCGGCGGTCTCGTCATGTGTGCAGGCGCGGTCCTCGCAGACCGCCGGGCAGTCGTCGCCACAGCTGGTCGCACTCTCTCCGTGGGTGCAAAAGGTATCCCCGCAGATCGCCGGACAGTCCTCCGGGCAGTTGGCGGCGTTCTCCCCCTCCGTGCAAGAGCCGTCGTTGCAGGTGACCGGAGCAACGTCGGTATCGGCCGGAAGATCGGGCTCCACCACCGGCTCCCGGATCAGGTCGGCCGGACGTTCCGCGTCCGGGTCGCCACCGGCATCGGCCGAAGGGGACCCGCCGGAGGATTCGGCGCTCACGCAGCCGAGCCCGAACAAAAGCCAGAACAGCAGGGAGGCGGGCAGTGCCAACCAGCACATTTTTCCAGCGAACATGGTCTTCTCCCCAGAAGCGGACGACCGCATATCCGGATTGTAGGGGCTTGCTTGAGTCGGTTCAAGGAAGGCGCTTCAAGAGCAGAGGCAGTCCACGGGATAGAGTCGCCCCCTCCGCCCGCTGCGCGGGCACCTCCCCCGGGCTCCGCCTCGGGGGAGGAGAGCCAGGCCAGAGGCTAGGATCGCCCCCTCCGTCGCTCCGCGACACCTCCCCCGGGCTCCGCCTCGGGGGAGGAGAGCCAGGCCAGAGGCTAGGATCGCCCCCTCCGTCGCTCCGCGGGCACCTCCCCCTTTGCCCGCTGTTCGCTAGTTCATCCCTATCTGGCGGAGCTCGGGAATGGGCTGGCGGTCGTCACAGTCGTCGCGGGAGTTGCACAGATCGGCATCCAGATCGGTCCCCTCGCTGCCCAGGTACCGGCCCAGCATGTTGAGCATGAAGATGCCGGTGTCGAAGGTGACAAGCTCCTCGCAGCCACAATCGCCACCGGTGCAGGCAGCGCGGCAGTCGGCCCTGGCCCGGTCGGTCATCTCTCCCGGCAAGGGAAAGCCGTGCTGGCCGGTGGGGATGCCCAGGGGGAAGATGGCGGACGAGAAGCCTCCCCACCGATCGTGCCGATCAAAGCCCAGTCGGAGCGGGGGATCCAGCCGCGGGATATCGTCACCCCACAGATCCGTCCCCTGGCTGAAGTCCTCCACGTCGAGGTGCACCCCCTCCCCCGCTGCACTGGTATAGCGCTTCAGCGTGTTGACCGCCTCCACGGTGTAGGTGTCGATCAACACCTGGTTGGGAGGGGTGTCGAAGCGGGGATCGTCCTCCAGGTAGTCGATCAACCCCGCCGCCCGTCCGAAGGCGACGCCGGAGTTGACCGGCACGTTCATGTCGCCCAGGGTGGTCACCACCACCAGGTGGGCGCCGGTCGACTGGCCCGTTCCCGGGTAGACCAGCGGCTCCAGCAGGAAGTGGCGGGCATAGGAGGCCGGGTCGCCGGGGTCGGCGATCAGCTGGCCCAGCCCGAAGAACCGCCTCAGGCTGGGGCTTGCTCGGCGAAGACCCAGCCCGTCGGCCATGGCGGCCAGAGGCCGCTCGGCAGCGTACTGAACCCCCTGGAACTCGGTCTCGAACTCCCACTCGTCGATGACCGCGATGGGATCGGCGTCGGGATCCACAGTGCAGGTAGCGGTATCGATCAGGGCATCGCCCGGGTAGAAGGCCAGGCGGGTCGCATCGCCCTCGTCGCTCTCGACCGCGGTGCGGACCCGGCCGTTGGGCTGGACGAATGCACAGCCGAGGCTGCCGTTGACCAGGTTCTCGACGACCAGGAGGTCGCCCGGCGAGATCCCGGGCACGGTGGCGATGGGGAGGGTCCGGGCGCTGGCGAGATCGGGGACGATCGTCTCGATCCGCAGATCGCCGCCTTCTCCCTCCGGGGTTCCGACATAGAGCGGGCCCAACAGCCGCAGGGTGAAGGCCTCCCGGACGCCGCCCTGGTGGGAACGGTTGCCCACGTCGGTCAAGCCGCCTCCGCCCGAGATCGGGATGGCCACCTCGATCTCCGGCTCGATGGCCCCCACCAGCATGCTCATGATCCCGCCCAGCGAGCCGCCCGACATGGAGATGGGAGCCGCTCCCCCGACGTCGATGGCGCCGTCTCCGTCGAAGTCACCGGCCAGCTCGTGCTCGCCGTCGCCGTCGACGTCGATCTGCCAGCGTCTGACCCCGTCGAAGCTGCGCAGGATGCGGATCATCTGCATGTAGTCCAGGGCCGACTGGCGGACCACGTCGCGGGTGTGGAACATGTAGGCGGTCCAGAAATCGGCGCCGGAGTCGGCCCTTCCGTCGTTGTCCTGGTCGAAGGCCCGCCCCAGCAACAACGCCTCCCCGAACGGCATCAGGCCGAAAATGCCGAGCAGTGGGCCGATCGCCTCCCGCTCCTCATCGGAAACGCCCAGGCCGTGGGAAACACAGTCGATCGAGAGCGTGGCCAGACCGTACTTGGCGAAGAAGCCGCCATAGGCCAGCGCTTCCAGCCGCGAGCTGCCATAGCCGTGGGACATCAACACCACCGGCGCCGGCTGCCCCTCTCCCCGCGCGGAAACCTCGGGTCGAGGCACGGTCAGGTGGAAGTAGACCTGCTCCGGCCAGGTCTCGGCGGGGACCCGGTCCAGATCGGGGGGCCACACCTGGTCGTTCAGGGGCAGCCAGCGCCCCTGGTCGTCCTGGCGGCGAAAAAGCTGAGGGGAGGTAAAGGAGCCGACCACGTGGAAGTCCACGTAGCGAAAGCTGTCCAGCACGTAGGCCCCCTCGAAGGTGTCCGCCCCGGCACCCAGCATCAGCTCGGCCGCCAGCTCCAACGAGTCCAGCAGATCCTCGGTGTAGGCCACGTAAGGATTGGCGATGTGGAGGAAGCGGCGATGGGTGGTGTCCCGAAGCGGCTCCAGCCCGGCCAGCTCGGCGGGAAACTGCCCGGCCAGATGGGCCTGCACCCCGTGCCCGTACAGGCCGTCCCGCACCGCAATGAAGTCGGACTGAAGCGACTGCGTGGTGAAGGAGAAGGAGAAGGCGACCTCGTCCAGGGTCAGACCATCGGGAAGCACCTCGAGCAACGGCCGGAGCGCCTCGGTCTGGGCCGGATGGTTGATGGTGGGATAGGGGGATCCGACCGGCATCCCATCGGCGTCCAGCAGGCGACGGGTCACCACCACGGCGTAGGTGGTGCGCTCGCGCAGCGGAACGAGGGGGCGCAGGATCACGGTGCTGCTCTCCCTCTCGTAGAAGGTCATCAGGGCGTCGGCCCTGGCGGCCAGGTCGTCGCGGAGGGGGGCGGCGCCAGGCAAGTAGTTGGGGCGATCGAGCACCCCGTCGGAGTCGGTGTCCTCCCCGACATCGAGCCGGCCGTTGGCGTTGGCGTCCTCATCCTCTTCCTCGAACAGCAGGGAGATGGTCCAGTTGCGGGGATCGTTCTTCCAGAACTCGCGCTGCTCGAGAATGACCGGGAAGTTCCCGTTGCCCACATCCAGGTGGTGGATCCGTCCGAAGTCTGGCGAGCCGCGGTCGATGTCGATGAGGTAGACCACGTCGTCGGAAGGGTCGTACCGATCGTCGCGATGGCCGCGCAGAACGGAGGCCGCGTCCAGCGGCCCGGTGAACGGGATGGTGATCGGCATGAAGGCGCCCCAGCCGTCGAGCTGACTCATCAGCTGGCGGACCCGGCGCTCGAAGCCGGTGGGGGCGATCACGGAGGCGTTGATGCGCCGGCCGGTGGCCGATGTCGGATCGTAGCGGGTGGCGATATCGTTGGGTAGCGGAATCTCCGGCAGCGGCCGGGCGAAGAAATCCATCTTCACCGTCACCTCGGCGGGGGTGGATTTCGCCAGCCCGTCGGGCGGCTCGGAGAGACAGCCAACGAGGAAGCTGGTGGCCGCTGCCAGCGACAGGAAGAGGCCCAGCGTCTGCCGCCATCCCGTCACAGTCAGACCGGTCGGGTGAAAAAACCGTGAAGCAGATCGGTCGGACCCGCCCCGAGCATCTCTTTTCATCGTCTCAACCCTTTCTTGGTGGTCATCCGTCACCTCGAGCGCCGTCACCCAGGTCGCCGCACCATGTCTCTGCGCTGTAGCTCCCCTCGGGTGCCGACCGATGTCGAACGCCCCACGATAGCCGACCGGTCAGGGCCGCTTGTGCGCTGTCCTGTAGACCACTCATGACGGGACCCTCCCCACCCGGCCGACTATAACCAGATCCCCAAGAGAGCGCGCAGGCCGCACACCGGATCCATGGCGGCACCGGTCGCATCGACCAGCGCGCTGCCTGGCAGCAGTACTCCGCCTTCCAGCCCCGCCTCCAGCATGACCGATTCCAGCAGCCCCCTGAAACGGACCCCCAGATCCAGCTCGGTCCCGTAGAAGCGGCCCGGATCTCCGTCCAGCGCATTGCGCACCTCTCCGGCGAACCGGCTGTTGGCCGGATCGCTCAGTTCGACATCGCTCAGGGCGAACAGGGCGCCGCCATAGAGCTCCAGCCCGTCCAGCGGGCGCCACCAGAGGCGAGGAAAGATGGAGAGAGTGTTGGTGGGGCTGCCCCGGGTCGGCAGGCGGTCCAGGTCGCGGGCAGGCTCCCCCACCAGCTCCGGGTCGGCGGCGGTCACCGGCGCGCGGCCGCTCTGGGCCGCCAGCACGTGGCGGAACAAAAACAGCCCGACCTCGAAGTTGGGGTCCACCTTGAGTCCATTCTGAGAGCCGTCGCTGTCGTTCCGGTCGCCCGAGGCGACCAGGAGGTCCAGCACACCACCCAGCGCCCCGTTGTCCAGGGCGATCCGCAGGACACCGCCCATCTGCAAGAGGTCGTGGGTGGGGTACTCCACCGACGCCCCCAGGTCGGTCTCTCCCCAGATGAGAGCCGCCTCGGCCTGCGCCTTCAGCCGCAGGTCGGCAAAGCCCAGCCTCCGGCTCACAGAGCCGTACAGATCCAGGACCCTGGCGTCGGTGGTGGCTCCATCGGGGTGGTCGAACCAGCGGACCACTCCGTATGCCCCCAGCTCGTAGCCATTGCCCGTGAGCCGGTCCGCGACCTGGACCATGGCCGCACCTCCGGCCTGGTAGGCCCGGTCATTCGAAAGCAGGGACTCGTCCCCTTCCACCCGGTCGGCAAATGCGCTCACCACCAGGTTCATTCCGGTATGCGGGCCGGTGGCCAGCAGCCCCCTCAGCACCCGGTCGCCGCCTAGAGGGTCGGCAAAGCGGGCCGATCCCGGCTCCCATCCGTGAGCGCCGTCATTGGCGATCAAGCCCAGCCCCCAGTGGCTGGTCATCATGCCGCCGCCCAGCGTGAGGTAGTTGCGCCAGGAGAGTCGGAAAAAGGCCTTGCGCAGCTCCTGCCGGGTAGACTCCTGGTCATAGGGCAGTCCGATCCCGTCGATGTCGCCGGGGCCACCTAGCAATGGTCCCGTCAGGAAATCGTGCTCGTATGCCGCCTGGAGCAACACCGGACTGAGGGACTGAAGGGAGCTGAAGGTGGCGCCGAGCCGAAAGCGCATCTGCAGGACGGTGTCCAGGGCAAACTCGGTCCGCTCCCGGTCCACCGGCAGCGCGCTGACATCCTCGACGCGCGCCTGGGCAGCCAACAGGATCGCCAGGGCGGTTCCGAAGACCTGGTAGCCGAACAGCGGGGAATAGGCGGTCCCCTCTCCGATAATCGCCAGGGCTTCGGCGGGCAGGTTGTCCGTCGCCTGGGCATGGCCGGTCCTGGGAAGGCAGATCGCAAGGGCCAGAAAACCACAACACGAAAACACCAGTAGAGAAAAGGAACGACGCATCGGCTCTCCCGACATGATGGCACGGCGAACCGAACCTGGACGGTTGCTTGACCTGTCATACATAACAGGACGCCGTTGGTCCATCAATCCGCCACCATTGCCCTTCACAAGTAGAGCGAGCGAACGACGTGTTCCTGAGCCGCTCCATCCACGAGTTGGAAAGCGGACTGAACATACAACCCCCTGGCTTCCCGCCAGGGAACTGAGTACCATAGGCATCACCATCCACAAGGTTGTGGGAATGGCGCCATGACTTCATCCGCGAGACACAGCATGAATCAGCAAGGGACCTCCTCGGTCAGACGGTTTTCCATACCATGCTCCATCTTCATCCTGCTGCTCGGCATGACCGCCTGCAGCTTCGACAGCTCCAAGCTGGATGAGCTGAGAAGGCAAGCCGACGCGCAGGATCTCCAGCCAGAGGACCTTCTGCCCGACCCGGTTGTGGACCTCCTCGAGGATCCAGACCTGGTGGCCGACATCGAACCGGACGAGGCCGAAGACCTGGTGGATCTGGTCGAAGATCCGGTGGATACGGTGGAAGAGGATCTGGCCGATATCCCCGCGGACCTGGCGGACGTCACCGACATCCCGGCAGACCAGCCCGATCTGGCCGATGTCACAGATGTGCCCGAAGATCCGGTCGACGTGTCGGATGTCTCCGATGTCTCCGATGTCTCCGACCAGGTGACCGATCCCGAGCTGGATGCGCTGGACGCCGATGTGCCGGACGAGGTCACCCCGGAGCCGGTCAACCAACCCCCCGTGCTGACCCTCCCGGCGGAAGGCGGTTACCAGGCGGAGGTGGGCCGCGGCCGGACCATCACGGGCACCGGCATCACCGATCCCGATGCCGGCGAGTTCGCCGATCTCCAGGTCACCATCAACGCCAGCCTGGGCAAAGTGACCCTGGACGACATCCCGGCGGGGTTGGCCTTCTCGGATGGCGACGGCCTGGAGGATGACACCATGGTTTTTCAAGGCACCTTGGAGGAGATCAACGCCGCCGTGACCAGCATCACCTACCTGGGAGACGAGGTCGGGTCGGGGGGCATCGAGTTCGTGGTCAGTGACCTGGGACACTCCGGCAGCGGTGGGGCCAAGACCGACTCCGGCACACTGCCCGTCGAGGTGCTGGCGCGGACCTTCGATTTCACCGTCCAGCGGGGTACCGTGGTCATTGCCAGCGGAGCAACGAGCGACACCATCTCGGTGACCGACGGCGATTTCACCCAACCGACGGGCCCCGCCTTCCTCCGCATCCTGAACACCCGGCTGACCGGGATGGGCAAGACCGCCGGAGGAGGAAAGCAGAACAGCGACGACTGGATGGTCTGGGTAGAGACCCCCTCCCCGCAGGACAACGACTCCTTCACCTTCACCCGCTACGGAACCGGCGGAAACTGCCGGGTGACCTGGGAGCTCATCGAGTACAGCGGCGAGTCCGGAGGGCCCAACGAGATGACCGTGAGACAGGTCGGTTCGGTGTCCTACGCTGTCGATCAGACGGTCGTCTCGCCGGAAGCGGGCAGCACCGAGGTCGAGGACGACGCGGACGTGGTGGTGTTCATCACCGGCCAGGCCACCTCGGATGGAGGGACCCGGAAAACTCAGTCCGGCTTGAGCACCGCCTCCTGGAGCTGGGTGCTCAACGAGGAGGAACAGGACGAGATCCTTCCGGTGTTCACCCGCTGGATGCACAGAGATCGAACGGCCACGGTGTCCTACGCGGTGGTGGAGTTCACCGGATCGAACTGGACGGTCCAGCGGGCGGAGCACACGTTCGCCAATACGCGAACAGAAGAGACGGAGACCATCGACTCGGTGACAAACACCGAGCTGGCGTTTTTGCATGTCCAGCTGCGCACCGAGTTCGACAACATCGACGATCTGGGCGGCCTGCAATGGCTTTCCAATCCAACCACACTCACCAGCTACGTGGATGTGAACCAGGAAACTCCACATATCACCATGGTGGCCTGGATCGTCTCCAACAGCCAGAATGACGAGGACGGCATGTACGTCCAGCATCTCGCGGGAGAGCGAGCGGGAGGCAGCAACGAGGATAGCTGGGATGTCGAGGTACCCTTCCCCGTCGCCTCTCTCGCACAGACCTCCCTGATGGGCGAGTGTGCCCTGACCAGCTATGGAGTCAACGACGATGGGGTCCCCAAGGGCTCCATCACCCTGCAGCTGACAGACATCGACAACGTGAACATGAGGCAGTCCTGGGCGGATGGCACGCGGTACTACCGCTTCTCGGTCGTCGAGTGGCCCGACGCACCCCCTTCCTGGGAGTGGCCCTGATGAACAAGCCACTGGCAGGACATCGAGCGCTGGTCACCGGAGCCAGCAGCGGCATCGGCGCCGAGCTGGCCAGAGATCTGGCCCGACGAGGCGCGGACCTGGTCGTCGTGGCCCGCAGGAAAGACCGCCTCAAGACCCTGGCCGAGGAGATCACCCAGCAGCACGGCGTGGACGTCCGGGTCGAGGTGGCGGATCTGAACCGGCCCGACTCTGCTCAGATCCTGTTCGACCGGACCGAAGGCCAGGGACTGGCGGTCGACATCCTCATCAACAACGCCGGCCTGGGCGTCTACGAGGACTTCCTGGATATCCCCTGGGAGCAGCACGCCAATGTGCTCCAGGTCAACGCGGTCACCCTGACCCACCTCACCCACCTGTTCGTCAAGCCGATGGTCCAGCGGGGTCGAGGATGGGTCATGAATATCGGCTCCATCGGGGCCTACTCCCCAACCCCCAGCTTTGCCGTCTACACCGCCACCAAAACCTACGTCCGCAACTTCACCGAGGCGCTCGACCACGAGCTGAAAGGCACCGGCGTGCGCGCCATGGTCCTGAGCCCTGGCGGCACCTACACCGAGTTCTCCCAAAAGGCGAACCAGCAGCTCAAGTCGGATCGCTCCTTCACCATGATGTCGGCCGAACGGTGCGCCCGGATCGGCATCAACAAGATGCTCAAAGGACGCCGCACGGTGATCGCCGGCTGGATCAACGCGGTGGGCATGTGGCTGTTGCGTCTCATGCCCCGCTACTGGATGCCGTGGCTGGCGGCCATGAGCATGAGCACCACGGTCAGAAAAGGGCCGGGCAGGGCGCTGCCGGCACCGACCGACCAGAAGAGCGAGTAGTGAACCCAAAGCCCGCTCCCTCGCCAGGAGAAATCCTGGATGCGCCTCGTACTGTGCTTCTTTTGGTCAGAACCACCCCTGCCGCTACGCCGCTTCCCTCCGGTTCCAGCCCCGCACCTTTTCCCACAGCGGTCGTATCGAGACCGCGACCAGGATCATCGCCCCCAGCCATTTCCCCCATATCGGGATGATCTCGGTCGCCTGCCGGACGGTCGCGCTGGCTTCGATCCCCGCCCAGGCGTAGAACCGATCCACCAGCAGACCGGAACCCAGCGACATGATGGCGATACAAGCCAGGTAGATGGCGGTTGCCCGCTTTCCGAGGAACCCCCAGAGGACGGTCAACGACGCCGGGTTGGTCGCCGGTCCCGCCAGCAGCAAGATCAGAGCCGTCCCCGGTGAAACGCCCTTCAGAATGAGCGCCGCCGCCACAGGGGTCGAGGCGCTGGCGCAGATGTACAGGGGAATGGATACGGCCAACATCAACAGCATGCCGCCGATGCCTCCCCCCAGGTACCCCGACACCCAGCCCTCCGGCACCAGTGCGGTGATTGCCCCCGCCAGCACCAGACCGAACGCGAACCAGCCCGCCAGATCCCCCCAGAGATCCCCGAAGGCATGGCGCAGACCTGCAACAACCTTCTCACCCAACCGGTGATGATGCGCATGCTCATAGGGCGAGCAGTTCGTGCCGTCGCAGCAGTGGTCCACCGGACAGGAGAGGTCGGGGGGTGCCTGGTTTCCCGTGCCCGGCGCCTCCACCAGGTTCTCCGCCAGGCCGGCCGCCGTGGCCGTGGCCAGAGCGGCCAGCGGTCTCGCCACCGTCAATGTCGGGTCGAGCAGCGCCCAGGAGATGGCGATGGAATCCACGCCACTCTCGGGGGTGGAGATCAAGAAAGAGACGGTCGCCCCCTTGTTGGCCCCCTGCTTCCTCAGCGCGGCGGCGGCAGGCAGCACCGCACAGGAGCAGAGCGGCAGCGGAATCCCGAACAGCGCCGCCTTGAAAACCGGCCAGAAACGACCTTCACCGAGATGTCTGGCTACCTTCGCCGGGCTGATCGCCATCCGGAGCAGACCGGCGAACAACAGGCCAAACAGGATGTAGACCGAGGCATCCAGCAGCAACTGCCAGCTTTCCCTCAGGCTTTCGATGGCGAAGTCCAAGGTTTGATCTCCTGTCGAGCTCACTCTCGAACGTGATCGAGCCCCATCCGGATCAGCTCGACCACGTGCGCGTCATCCAGAAAGTAGTAGCGCAGCGTCCCCTCCCGCCGACTCGCAACCAGTGCCCGATCGCGCAGCCGACGCAGCTGGTGCGACACCGCCGACTCACTCATCTGTACCGCCGCAGCCAGGTCGTATACGCACATCTCGCCGCTCAACAGCGCCATGGCGATCTTGAGCCGGCTGGGATCCGATAGCGCCGAAAACAGGGCAGACAGGCGGGAAACCTCCTGCTGTGTGGCCTGCTCCCTGCGCGCCGTCTGGACCCGATCGGGGTGAACCACACGGCAAAGGTCCCCATCGACCTCCAGTGTCTTCGATCGTCTGCGCACAGCCATTGCCTTGCCCCACGGTTACGGTCACGCTTTCCACCAGGTTCACGATCGCGGCGTTGACGTTGACGTTGACGTGAACCTGAACGAGAACAAAAACAAAAACGTCCCTCGCCAGCTCACGGTCTCGCTCTCGCTCTCGTTCTCGTTCTCGTTCTCGTTCTCGTTCTCGTTCTCGTTCTCGTTCTCGTTCTCGCTCTCGCTCTCGCTCTCGCTCTCGCTCTCGCTCTCGCTCTCGCTCTCGCTCTCGCTCTCGCTCTCGCTCTCGCTC
>JAFGEP010000124.1 GCA_016931535.1 Bradymonadales bacterium | reverse complement strand
GACGAGAGCGGAACGACACGTGCTCGTAAAAACCATGCTAAGTGCCGGAAACGGAAAAGGTAATGGGTGATGCGGATCACGTGGGTAGAGGGATCCCAAGATCTTGAGAAATGTTCCGACCGACCTTCGGAAACAGGCATGATTGGATCTGATCTGTGGAAAAATGGGGTTCGGAGGAGCCATCTCCAGGTAGCTCTTGCAGGAGCAAACCGTCTTCAGGCTGGACTTGCGCACCAAAGGGTGCGAGATGGATTTTCCGGAAGCGGATCCGGCGCTACGGCCGCAGTGGCTCCGAGGATACGCGCTCGCTCGTATTGCTGGAAACCCCATGTCGGACCATGGAAAAACCTCGTCGGCGCTCGACGATCTGTCCGCCAGGATGGAGGGCGAGGTTCTTTGTGATGCGGTCCACCGCAGGCTCTATTCCACCGACGCCTCCATCTTCCAGCAGCTTCCCCTGGCGGTCGCGCGCCCGAAGCACTTGCAAGACTGCATTGACCTGGTGCGTTTCGCCACCGAATACGGCATCTCCCTGATCCCGCGCGGCGCCGGCACCAGCCTGGCGGGGCAGTGCGTCGGAGAGGGGCTGGTGGTCGATCTATCCCGGCACATGAACCGTCTGCTCGAGCTCGATCCCCGGGCACAAACCGTGCGGGTCGAGCCAGGGGTGATCCTCGACGATCTCAACGATCACCTCCGACCCCACGGGTTGATGTTCGGTGCCGAGACCTCGACCTCCAGCCGCTGCACCATCGGCGGGATGATCGGCAACAACGCGGCCGGCTCCCATTCCATCCTGCTCGGCACCACCCGCGACCATGTCGAGTCGCTCACTGCCGTACTGAGCGATGGATCGGTGGTTCGACTCGGCCCCGTGCGGGATGGCGATCTTCCCGCGAAATGCGCGGAAATTGGAAGGGAAGGGGAGATATACCGCACCCTCGTACCGATGATCGAGGCCCACCGGGATCTCATCCTTATGAGCTACCCTTCGCCTCAGGTCCGGCGACGGAACACCGGTTATGCACTGGATGCGCTGGCGATGGGCCGGCCGTTCGTTCCCGAGGGGGGGCTGTTCAACCTCGCGCCGTTGATCTGCGGCAGCGAGGGCACGCTGTGCCTGGTGACCGAGGCGACCCTGAGACTGGTGCCCATACCGAGGCACAACCTGCTGATCTGTGCCCACTTCGAGGATCTCGACGAGGCGCTGCGCGGTACGCTGCTGGTGCTGGAGCACCAACCCGCGGCAGTGGAGCTGTTGGACGGCAACATCCTGAAGGCGGCAGCCGCCAACCTGGAGCAGCAGCGCAACCGCTTCTGGATCCAGGGGGAGCCATCCGGGGTCCTGGCCATCGAGCTGGTAGGCGACCAGCCTGACGAGCTGAGAAGCCGGGCCGAGGCGCTGATCGCCGACTTCCGCGGTGCGGGAATGGGATACGCCTTTCCCCTGATTCCGCCTGGGGACATCGAACGGGTATGGGCCTTGCGAAAGGCAGGAGTCGGCCTGCTCAGCGGGCGGCGCGGCGACCTGAGCTCGGTGACGGTGACGGAGGACGCTGCCGTGGCTCCCGCCGACCTTCCCGCCTATGTCGCCGAGATGCGCGCCCTGATGGAGCGGCACCACACCAGCTGCGTCTTCTACGGGCATGCCTCGGTGGGGCTGCTGCACCTGCGCCCCATGCTGAACCTCAGGACGGACGAGGGGATCCACAAGCTCCAGTCGATCGCCAGGGAGGCGGCCGACATCGTGTGCCGATTTGGGGGATCCCTCTCCGGCGAGCATGGAGACGGGCTGCTACGGGGCCCCTACCTGAAACAGGTGCTCGGGCCGGATGTCTACCAGCTTCTGCTGGAGGTCAAGCGCGCCTTCGACCCGACAGGGATCTTCAACCCGAACAAGATCGTTGATGCCCCTCCCTTTCCAGGACATCTGCGCCTGTCACCATCCAGCCCCGACCCTTCAATCGATACGATCTTTGACTGGTCTGCCGATCGAGGCCTGGTCCGTGCAGCGGAGCGGTGTGTCGGCACCGGAGTCTGTGTTCGCGGCCCGGGCCGCGGCACCTTGTGCCCCTCCTACCAGGCTACCCGCGAGGAGCTGCACAGCACTCGGGGCAGGGCCAACTTGTTTCGCCAGCTCCTCCAGGACGAGATTCCGGCCAGGGCGCTGACCAGCGAAGAACTCCACGACGCCCTGGATCTCTGTCTCTCCTGCAAGGCCTGCAAGGCCGAGTGTCCCTCGAGCGTGGACATGGCCCGCCTCAAGGCGGAGTTTTTCGCTCATTACCACGAACGACACGGCACCCCATTGGCCTCCCTGCTCTTCGGCCATTTCGATCGGCTAGCCGACCTGGCCCGGATCGCCCCTCGATTCGTCTCCGCCCTGGTGAACAGCCGGATCGCCAAGCGGTTGATGGGGATCGATCCCCGCCGGCGGATTCCTCCCTTCGCCCGCCAGACTTTCCTCGACTGGTTCGCCCGGCGTACCCCCCATCCCGGGGCACAAGTGGCGGGCGATCTGCTGCTCCTGGTCGATCCCTTCACCAACCACCTGGAGCCCGAGGTCGCTCAAGCGGCGGTGGAGCTGCTGGAGGCCGCCGGTTTCTCGGTGGTGGTGCCGGAAAGGTGCTGTTCCGCTCGTTCCCTGATCAGCCGGGGGCTCATCCGCGAGGCGCGCGAGATGCTCACCGAGGCGATCGAGAGGCTCTATCCCCATGCCGAGCAGGGGGTGCCGCTGGTCGGGCTGGAGCCGTCGGAGCTCTTGACCTATCGCGACGAGGCGCCCGATCTGGTCGTCGGCGCTACCCTCCGGTCGATGGCCAGCCTGGTGAAAGAGCGAACCCGGCTGTTGGAGGAGCTCGTCGTGGAGCGGGCAGGAAAGGGGTTGCTCGACCGTCTGGCTTTTCGGGACATCAGCCCTAAAAAGATCCTCGTGCATGGCCACTGCCACCAGAAGGCGCTGGTATCGACCAACCCCACGATCCAGGCCTTGTCGCTCATCCCCGGGGCCCAGGTGACGGAGATCCCCTCGGGGTGCTGCGGCATGGCCGGCTCGTTCGGGTACCAGCACTACGAGCTGTCCATGACCATCGGCGAGCAGGTCTTGTTTCCGGCGGTCCGGGCGGCCTCGGCCGACACCATCCTGGTCGCCTCCGGGATCAGCTGCCGCCAGCAGATCTTCGACGGGACCGGCCGGGTGGCGCTCCATCCAGCGCAGGTGTTGAGGGATGCGGTCGAGGGGTGATCCGGAAGAGACGATCTTCTGGTTTTCGGATGGGCGGTGGGGTCAACCGATTCGAACGACCACTGGTCAGGTTCCGCACCGTTTGCTCGACACCGACGCTTCGGACCATGGAAAGAGACCTGAACCCAGGTATGATCAGCCTGCGTTGATCATGGACTTGCCCCATCGGTGATCTTCCGCCCAGAAACGCCCTGGCAGCATCGGGCGCAATGAAGACGAGCGCGTCCAATCGTGCCTCTATAGGACGGTTGCGGGTCAACAAACCCTTCGAGCAACACTGGTTGATCACACCCCCTGAACTGCCCTTGGTTTGCCGGAGCCCTCTCGACGGTGTACATTGCATCGGTCTCTGCTCGAAACCAGTGGTCTGACCATGCGCTTCAGGATAACGCTTGTCACTCTGTTGCTTACTTTGCCCGTTGGGCTGTCGATCTGCTCCTGCAAGCCTCGTAAGTGCATCTGCGTGTACGAGGACTGCCGGGATGCCGGCGCAGCAGGCATCCTCGAACCTGTCGTTTTCAACCAGCTTAACGCCCAGGCGGCGATTGACCTGCAGCTTGCCGGCGAGTTCCGCGCCTCTCTCCTGTTCATCGAACGGGTCGTCAACAACGATCCGGCCTACCACGAGATCTACTTTTTGCGTGGCTACGCCTTCCAGATGCTCGAAAACAACGCCGAGGCGATCATCAGCTACCAGCGGCAGCTGGCGCGGAACCCGAACCACCGCCAGTCCCTGTTCAACCTGGCCTATGCTCAGATGACGAGCGGAGACTACTCTGCAGCCATCCAGACCTTCAGCCGCACTCTCGAGGTGGATCCGGACTACACCGAGGTGCATCTCCACCTGGCCACCTGCCTGGACGCCCTCGGTCAACGTAACATGGCCGAACAGCACCGACGGCAGTACAGGCCCTGAGTTTTTGTTGGCGCCCGCCAGCTGTCCGCTGCCCGCTTGGCGCCTGTCGGAATTGGTCTTCTTCTGCCCGCGCCGCCCGGAATTTTCCTCCTCCTACGTGCACTCTGCCACCCAGCGGCCGCTGCCGTTGGCAGCACCTCGCCGGGTCCCGGCAGAGGGGCACCGTCGCCGGAAAACACCGTGCGGCGCTTCCGGGCGGGTTGACCGCGGTTTGCAGGCAATATATCGCAGCGAGCTTCCGCCAGCTCATGAGATCTCCACAAGAAGCCGTTTCCAGGTCTTCGCGACGGGCAATATCGAAGCAATCGGTGACCGGGAGGAGATGGAGGTGACAAGGCCGACAGCAGCCACCTGCGCTGGCGCTGGACATCGTTCCTATGGCAGCAAGCCGATCCAGAACAGCAAGGCGACCAGGCCGGCCAGCGTTCCCAGGATCTCCAGGACCACCCTCCGGCTTGACGGACGCGCCTCCCCCCTCGCCGAGGGCCAGAGCCGAAGCCTGTCAGCCAGAAAAACCAGCCCGATCAGCCCCAGCCCGCTACAGAAGAGGATGACAGTCCACAGATCGGGCGAGTAGACCATCTCGATCCGATGCTCGCCCGCCTGAACCGGGATTCCGACAAAGCTCGGGGACAGCATGACAGTCTCGACCTGGCGACCATCCACCCACGCCCGCCAGTTGGGATGATAGGTCATCCGGAACAGCACGTACCCCGGATCCTCCAGGTGGACCGACGTATCATACCGATCCCCACCACCGCCGGATTCGATCACGTGACCTCTCGGACCTCGCCAGGGATCGGTCTGCTCCGACGGAAAAGCGAAGGCCGGTCCGATCTCGGTTTCGCCCTCTTCAGCCCTGTCATCGCTTCGCCAGCCAATCCGAACAAAACGGCCCCGCGCATGCCAGGGGCCATCCACGAATCGGCGGTTAAGCTGGTACAAAGCCGATTGCCCCTCGCTGTGGTAGGGAAAAACCCAGTCGGCGCCCACCACCCCGAAGTACCCCTGGGTGTCCACGGTCGCCGAGACCATTCCGGGTGCAAGGGAGCGCACTACCCCAAAATCGGGCAGCCGACTCCGATCATCCGCGACCAGGAACCGGACGTTGAACAGCTCGTAGTGGTCCCGTCGCCCGGGCTCGAAGGCCGGCTCCAGGTCCGAGTTGAGCCCCATCGTGTGGTACATGTAGCTGATGGCGGGGATGTCGTGAGCCGTCCAGTAGCTGTACACCCGCGCCCCTCCCATCCGGAACTCCTTGCCCCAATCCCAGCTCGTTCCGGCATACCCTCGGCCGGGCCTCGACCGGTTCAGGCCGGCGAGATCCCCCAGGGTGTTCTCGATCGGCTCTCTGTCCTGTGCGTACTCCTCGCCAGCTCGCCTCTGCCACGATGCCGAGTCCCTGGCGGTTCGACAGGTCGCCCAGATCGCGGGGCCCAGGGCCGTGACAATCACAGCCAGTGCGAGGATCGTGCGCCAGTGGCTGCGCCTCCATCCGATCAGCCCTGCGATGGACGACAACCCGATCCCAGCCAGAAAGAGCCCGCCGTACTGCACCGCGCAGATGAATCGGTGGAAGGGGAGATTTTTCGAGAACGGCAATACCACAAGCGCGTTCCCCCAGGTCGGACGCCCGAAGAACAGGGCCAGGGCGACCGCCATACACAGAGCGGCGAACAGGTGCGGGCCGGACCGGTTTTTTCTCCTGGTGAGGGAGTACAGGGAGGCTGCCATCCCGAAGGCCGCCAACAGGGTCAAGGCGGGGACTCGATCGCCGTCCAGCAGCCCGCCGGTTGCCAGTGACCGGAGCACGCGGGAAGCGCCGTAGGAGTCCCAGTACTCCGGCGCTTCCCAGACCGACCTCGACAACAGCGGCGACTCTAGCAAGGAGGGCAACAGCAGGTAGGAGGCGACCAGCGCCGTGGCCAGGTACAGTGCTGCGAGCCGAGCCAGAACGACCAGCCGCTTCCCCTTTGCCTCGGGTCTGGCAAGGACCAGCAACCCCAACAGGCAGGCGGTGTATCCCAGCACCAGGTGGGACAGCCAGGTGGCCGAAAGCACCACCAGTGACAGTCCGTAACGCTTCCCCTGCAATGCCGAGCGGGATAGCGCACCCAACGCGAGCGGGAACAAGACCATGGCCATCAGCTGGGGGTACAGCCCCCCTCCGCTCCAGGTGAAGGAGCGAGCCTGGAATCCGAAGAAGTGACGCTGGGACGGATCGGCTCCCAGAAATGGAACGCAGAGCGCGACAAGCGCCGAAGTGAGCCGGCCGAAACCGAGCAGGCGGGCCCCCAGGTAGAAGGTCAAGGGCATCAGAGCCAAGAGCAGCACCCGCACCGCCTCGAACACCGCAGGCAATGGTGCTGTGCCCCGCAAGAGTCGGAACACCAGGACCACCGTCAGGTGGGGCAGGTGCTGGTAGTAGCGGAGCACCGGAAAACCCTGCCCCCAGTAGCCGATCCAGGTGTCGAGCGGATCGGCTCCGCTCCCGAAGGCCTGGTTCATGCGTTGCATCAAGCCGAGATGAAATACGTGGTCGTTGACATCGGGGGCGTTGTAGATCAGCTCTGCCAGGTAGGCTCCCAGGTTGAACAGGCAGGCCGCGCCGACCAGGCAGGCGGGTAGAAGCCAGGCGGGCCAGCGATCGAGAAGCGGTCGCTGGCTGGGGTTCATGCAGGGGTCCTTTTGAAAGGTGAGACCGTGCGGGGTATGCTCGGGAGCAGGTGCTTATGAGGCCATAGCAGAGACTTGCACTATTTGTCGACGAACGCGGCACCCCCAGGGCCGTTCCACACCTCCAGTGTGAATCCGACGATATTCAGCGTTACCCCTCCCGCCTGGCCGGTACCGTCGGCGAACAGATAGAAGGTGTAAGGCTCGGAACTGCTATTGTAAAAGCCTCCCAGCTGTGCACCCAATTCGCCTCCAATAGCATGCTCTGCCCATTGTTCAGTCTGAACGGTTGTCCCCTGACCAGGGCAAACAAATGGTTGAGACAAAGCGATAAAGTCGTCGTTGGCCGGTCCGACGTTTCCGTCTGGGCCTTCTGCCCATCGAATCAATTTTGCGGTGAAATAGTGTAATGTCGGTACGTTCACCTGGAAGACCATTTCCTGACCAGCCAGACCGGTTATAGGTTCCCAATGCCCAACGGCTGTGGGATCTTCTACCCAATATTCGTATTGGTTATAGTCATCAATCCAATCACCTACCGGCCGGAAGTGGTAGACAGCCGAGGCGGATATATCCGTAATGAGCTCCCCTGCACCAGGGCAATAATCGCTGCCCTCAATCCATTGGCAGACAGACGGCTCTCCGTAGCAGTAGTAACCCGGATCGATGCTGCATCCCGAACATCCGTCGCCAGATACATAGTTCCAGTCGTCACATTGCTCCCCGTCATTGATCACGCCGTCACCGCAACGCATGCGGCAGAATGCGGTAATACGAACAGTAGTTGCGGGAGGAGATTCTTGCGAGTTGTGATACAAGGCCCCATGGCATTTCCATCCTTCGCGTGTTTCCTCTTGAGCTCCAAACCCTTCGAACCAAGCATCATCAACAATTTCATTGTATGGGTTGACCAAACTGGAACCGCTTATCAACTCGTCTCCAGGGTCGCAGAATACCGAAGCATATAACCTTTCGTCATTCGGGAAAGATGCTTTCCAGGGCGGGCTAGATGACCAGACAATCGGCTCTTCCACGAACCTTCGATACCACCCTGCAGCCGGTCCCGGAGGCCCCGGAGGTCCGGTAGGACCGATACAATCCTCGGTATTACATGAGCCGTCATTATTTATATCCTCGCCATCGGGACCGCAAGCTCCATCTCCATTGAGATCCCAGCAGGCGAGGCCATCAGCTCCGGAAGAGCCAGTCTCCCCTTGCGGTCCGATGCAATCTGCGACAGTGCAGAAGCCATCGGTGTTCTTGTCCTCGGTAGCGAGGTCACAGGTCCCGCTCCCATCGAGATCCCAG
>JAFGEP010000123.1 GCA_016931535.1 Bradymonadales bacterium | reverse complement strand
TTCGGGGAGCACCGCCCACAATGGGGACAGGGGACGAGATCTCGATCACTAGCTCTTCGTGACCTCCCCGGCTTGACAGTGGCTGAACGGTTCCAGTAGGGTGGGAAAGCCCCGGGTGGAAACGGAGATCGTCCACCTATAGACTGGTCAAAAGAGCATCATCCGCGCCGCTGGGGGGGCGTGAACCTGTTCGATTCTGGAACTCTTCATGAATCCAAACCGCTCGTTCGACCTGCCAGGCCGACCTGATCGGGGTTTCTGTCTGGCTTCGGGGCCTCTTTCGTGCTCGATCAGACCAGGGAGAGGCTGGATTGCCGCGGGGCTCCTCCTGGCTGCGTGTTCCTTCGGCTGTCTCGACTCACAGGGGTCGCTCGATCCCGATGCCGGCTTGCTGGAACCCGATTCCGCAGGCCGGGAGCGCGAGGAGACCAGTCAGCAGGACGAGGACACAGGCCTCACCGGCTGCCAAGTCGACAGCGATTGCCATGACGAAAACCCCTGCACCCGGGACTTCTGTGTGGATGGTCTCTGCAGGAACATCGCCGACGACGAGGTCGTACCCTACCAGATTCCGGGCAATTGCCAGGCGGAGCGATGCGAGAGGGGAGAGATCGTGCTGGAGGAGGACAACCTGGATATCGCACCTCCGGACGGAATCCCTTGCACGATAGCCGGTTGCGATCGGGGGGTGCCCACGCTGCTGCCCGACCACGAGGTGTGCCAGGATGGTGATCGCTGTAACGGCCAGGAAGTCTGTGATCTGCAAGTGGGTTGTCTGCCAGGGACACCGGTGGACGAGGACGAGGACGGCATCCCGGACCTCGAGGATCCAGACCCACCGGATTCGGATGGAGATGGAATAATCGATTGCGCCGACTGGGAGGACTGCGATGGGTTGGACAACGACGGCAACGGGCTGGTCGACGATCAGCCGGTCGATGTGGAGATCGGCAGGTGGTGCTACCAGGGCCCCCAGGGAACCGAGGGGGTAGGGGAGTGTGTAGCAGGCCGTATCGGTTGTGACCGAGGGGAGTTGAGGTGTCTGGGCCAGGTTCTGCCCACTGCGATCGAGTACTGTGACGGAAAGGACAACGACTGTGACGGAGAGGTTCCCTTGTGGGAGGTCGAATCCTACTGCCGCTCCGAGGTGACGCTCACCTCGCAAGGGGGAGACCCCCAGCTGCTCCGGATCGAATTCCCGGTCTCCTTGCGGTCGGTGGATGTTCACTTCAACATCGATACCACCGTGTCGATGGTGGGTGCCCTGGATCAGCTCAGGAACAGCCTGCGCAGCGAGATCGTGCCGGCGGTGGCTCGAGTGATCCCGGTGGCGGCCTTTGGCGTTTCCACCTTCGAGGATTTTCCCCTGCTGAATTTTGGCGCCGCAGACGATCTGCCCTTCGAGCTGAGGCAACGCATCACCACCCGAGTGGATCTCGTTCAGGAAGCGCTGAGCCAGATCGAGCTGGGATCTGGGCTCGATTACAAAGAGAGTGGGATCGAGAGCCTGTACCAGCTGGCCTCGGGGGCCGGTGTGCTCTGGCCCGAGTCGGAGGGGATGGGGTTGGACGATCCGACCGGTCGGGTGGGGGTCATGGGCGAGATCGATCCAGCGGGTGACGTGGACTACTACCATGTGAGCCTGTCGGAAGGGGACTTTTTTGAGGTCGCCATCCAGTCGGTTCGCATCGGGTCGGACATCGATTTGTCAGCGGAGCTATACGACGCCACCGGGCAGGTGGTGGCTTCCGGCAGGGATCCCGGAGGGATCGATCTGGCGTTCGTGTATACCGCGCCGAGCTCTTCGGACTACTATCTGAAGGTGGAATCGACATCGACGACCGCGCGGGGTTGGTACTTTGCCGAGTCCTGGTTGGAAGGGGAGGGGATGGTTGCTGTGGTAGACGCCTGCTCCGCGTTGGAGGTCGGGGGGGACTACTTCACGCAGGAGGGGGATGCGGTCGATCTGGCGCTTGCCAGTGAGGTGCTTCCCCGGTCTGATCCGACCTCGTGCGCCACGGATTGTCTGGCCACGATCGAGGATGCGTTCCATGTGCTGGAATGGGTCATGGCTTTCTGTGCCGGAGAGGGTCCTCCGAGCTGTGGGAACGGCGACGTGGACCCGGGTGAGGAGTGTGACGACAGCAACCACCAGGGAGGGGACGGTTGTTCGGCCAGTTGCCAGATAGAGCGTGAAGGGGTGGTGGCCTTCGACGGGTTGCAGGGGTTCGATCCCAACCTGGGCCATGGGATGCGCGGGGGGGCTGGCTTCAGAGCGGAGACGTTGCCCATCATCGTGCACGCCACCGACGCCCCCAGCCACCAGCAGCAAGAATACTACCTGGCCGATCCCAGGATCGGCGCCCACGATACCGATGATACCTTCTTCGAGCTGGAGAAGCTGGGTGCCCGGATCGTGGGTATCACCACGAGAGAGCATAACAGCAGCTCGATCACCGACTGTGAGACGCCCCGTGGGATGGCTTTCAGGACCAGATCGCTCGTACCGCCCTGCGCATTCGATGGAACGGCTGGGCGGCTGAACGGTCTCTGCGATGCCACGCAGTGCTGTGTGGGCCAGGATGGTCGTGGTTCTCCTCCCCCAGAGGGGGCGGGAGGGCTGTGCCCCTTGAGCTTCGAGATGGACGGGGACGGGCGGGGGCTGACGGACGGCGTGGTTGCGGGAATCAATGCCTTGACCCGATATGCGACCTACTCGGTGACACCGGTGGTGTACGACGTTGCAGGGAATCCGGCCGACGCGCGTTGTTTTCTGCAATCGGTCCAGGTGCACCAGGTCGTACAGGCGACCGACTGCTCGCCGGAGCCCACGCTGGACGATCGGGATGGGGACGGATCCCTCGAGACGGTCGAGAATGCCACGCCGAACTCGCGGGTGACGGTTGATTTCTGGGTGGAAAATCGGGACGGCCGGGATCTGGATGGTGACCTGGATGTTTCCGAAGCATGTGGTCCCCCGGGAAGCCATACTTTACAAGTGGAGTTCACCGGAGATGATGTGACGGTGCTGGGCCAACAGGAGCTGAGATTCACCGTGGTTCCATGAGGAGGCCCTGGGTGTGGCCCGGCCAGGCGCATGGTTTTGGCCGGTGTCGGCGGCGTTGACGAGATGACGACCCCCACCTTTTTTGGCCGCTATCAGTTGTTGCACCGGCTTGCCACCGGTGGGATGGCCGAGGTGTTCCTGGCGCAGACGGTCAGTGTTAGCGGTTTCGAGAAGGAGCTGGTCATCAAGCGGATCCTCCCCGAGTTTTCCGGAGATCAGATATTCGAAAAGATGTTCGTGGATGAGGCGCGCATCGCCGCCAAGCTGCACCATCCCAACATTGTCCAGGTGTTCGACTTCGACCTGGTCGAAGGATGCTACTACATCGCCATGGAGTACATCGAGGGTCGGGATCTGAGCACCATCATGGACGAGATTGTCCAGCGGAAGGAGCGGATCAGCCTGTCCGAAAGCCTCTACGTGGTTCGCGAGGTGGCCAAGGCGCTGGATTACGCCCATCGGCGACAATACAAGGGGAAGCCACTCAACATCGTGCACCGGGACATCAGTCCCCACAATGTGATGATCTCCTACGAGGGAACGATCAAGCTGACCGACTTCGGGATCGCCAAGGCAGCCAGCCGCCTGAGCAAGACCAAGGAGGGGGTGGTCAAGGGCAAGCTGGCCTACATGAGTCCCGAGCAGGCCAGGGGTGAACCGCTGGACCAGCGCTCCGACCTGTTCAGCCTGGGGACCATATTCTATGAGCTGGTGACCCTGAAGAAGCTGTTCTTGGGACAAGGCGATCGGGAGGTCCTTCTGAAGGTCATGAACCCCAACGTGGCCTCGCCCCGCAGCGTCATCCGCGACCTGCCCTTCGATGTCGAGGCGATCATCCTGAAGCTCCTGCAACGCAAGCCGGCCAACCGGTACGCGGATGCCTCAGAGCTGCTGGGCGACCTGGGTAAGCTGACCCCCCAGTTCTCGGGGATCTCGGCAGCCGACCTCGCCTGGCGCCACCGGATGGAAACCCTGTTTCCCCAACGGCTTCGCCGGGAACAGTGGCGAACTCCCGGCAGTTGGCCCTCGGAATCCGAGTCGGAAGCGGAGCGCCGAAAATCCACCGGAACGCCGATATTGTCTCAACCTGCCGAATACCACACCCCACGTCCGACCCCCTCTCTCCCGCTGGAATCGGAACAACAGCCCGACTGGAGCGACGACCGCGACACCGAGCCCAAGTTTTCGCCAGCAGAGGAGCTCCGCACCTCTTCTGCCTCTTCCTCAGAGGGCAGGCGGATCGCGGTCAGAGGGGAGGACATTGCCGGGCTGCCGATGCCGCCCGCCGCACCGTCTCCCCCTCGGCGAGATCAGACCAGGCCCAGCATCGGCCACCTGAGGCGCCAACGGGTGGTCACCACCGACAAGCGCCGGTATGGCACGGCGTTGTTCAAGCGGAAGACCATCCTTGATCTGCGCTCTCGCCTGACCCAGGAAGAAGGGAACAAGGGCGTAACCCCCCCCCGCTGGTTGGCCTGGTTGCTGGCCGGCGTGGGCTTGCTGACGTTGGTGGTCGTTCTTCTGGTCGTGCTGGAACCCTGGAGCCCTCCGCCCACCACAGGCCCGGCCGCACAGGAGCCCTCCTCTCCTCCCGGCTTGCCCCAAGCCGGGGAGGTGCCGACCGAGACCGCCGAGGAAGGAGCCCTCCTGTTCGACGGCACCCTCCTTCTCTCCTCCTCCCCGCCCGGCGCACGGGTCTACATGAACGGCATCATTTTGCCGGAACCGACACCGGTGAGCATCTCCTTGCCACTACACGAGGAAACCGAGTTTCGGATCGAGCTGGATGGCTATCCCACTCGATTCATCCGGGTCACTCTGACCGACAACGCACAACCGGTGGAGTACGTCGTCAACCTGGAAACACCGCCCGCTCCCTAGCACCGCCCTGCCCTGATCCATCATCTCGGATGGTTCGATTTTCCTCGACCTCATCGAAGGGATGCTTGAAGGGGCCGATCTGCTCTGGTGCATCGGCTCGGCCGCTCCCATGTGGGCAGAAGCGAGCGGCGCTGCGGGATGTCAGGCTGCGCGCTGGGCAAGGGGGCTGATCATGGGACCTGGCTTGACAAACCAGGCCACATCGCAATGATACGGGCGAAGGAGCATCTGTATGACCATTCCCAAGAAGGGACGTACGCCATCAGGATCTCGCCGGCGAAAGGGAAAAAAGGGCCCCCGGCGCTCCAAGACCCTTGCCACGCGTCGTCTCACCAAGGAAGAGGTCAGACAGGTCGATCAGACACTGGGTGAGTTCGCCTCCCTTCGCCCAACAACGCGAAAGGACTGCCGGAACGGACCGCGCCCCTGCCCCTTCGTATCCTGCAAGTTCCATCTCTACCTGGATGTTCACCCCGAGACCGGCTCCATCAAGCTCAACTTCCCCGATCTCGAGGTGTGGGAGATGCCGGAAACCTGCGCGCTCGATGTGGCCGAACGAGGTGGTATCACGCTGGAGGAGGTAGGGGATATCCTCAACCTGACCCGGGAGCGGATACGCCAGGTCGAGGTGCTGGGCCTCCAGAAGCTGAGAGCGGCCTTCGGCGATCTGGCCGATGGGATGTTTCCGCTTTCCGACTCGCAGGAACGGTTCGACGGGATGCTGGACGACGCAGGCCTGGAGGGAGAGGAGACGGCGGCGGAGGAGGAGGAGTGGGAGGAGGACCAACAGGACGAAAAGAAGTTTGGCTAGCGCTCGGGAGCCTGTTTTTTTCGACCGAACAGCCGCCTGAAAAAGCCCTTTTTCTCCACGATGGGAACCTCCCCGGTCGTTTCCTCCCCCACCCGCTCTTCGATCGGCTCCTCCGCTTCCACTGCCTGTGCCGAGGGTTCGCCTGAGGATTGGCCTGCGGCCATCTCCACCGTTTCGATCGGGCCGGCCATCTCTTCCGAAAGCTCTCGGTCTGGTTGTGAGGCAGCGAGCGGTTCGGCGATCTCCTCCACAGCCTGTTCCGGTTCAGAAGGCGCCTTGATCACGGGTTGCGATTTGAGCCTTGGCACAGGGCCTTCCTTCCGATCGGTCAACAGGTCGGCGATCAGGTCCGAGATCACAGGCTTTTCCTCCTCCATCACCACGAAACGATGAGATGGCATCTCAGGCAGAGGTTCTGCCGGCGTGGGCTTGGACGAGGTCGGCTGATCGCCGGTTGGTGCCATACTGCGGGCTTCCAGCTGGGCTTTCACCTCCTCCGCAATCTGGGCCATTGCCGCCGTATCTTCGATTATCTCTTCCGTCTCGACGGCAGAGGGGGTTTCTTCTGGCCTGGAAGGTAGGGGGGTGACCTGAGCCTCGTGGACCGGGCTGGCGGCCAGGTCCACGAGGACCTCCTGCTCCGCTTCGATCTCCGGGGACACCACGATCTCGAAGTCATCGCTGATGCTCTCCTGCTCCTCTTCCGGGGCGGTCTCGGGTTCCAGCTCGAACGGAGGGGGGAGAGGGGGAAGCTCGGCCGGTTGGGGCACGATCTCGGCTTCCGGCTCGACCGCTTCGGGTTCAACCGGCTCGGTTGGCGAGAGGGTGGCCTCGGGTTCCGGCTCGATCGGTGCAGGGAAAGGCGCCTTGCTCGGCTGGGGCGCGAAGTCGGGCCCTGGCTCGATCGGTGCGATTGGTGCCGGTTCGACCGAAGGAAAAGGGGGGCCTTCCTGTTCGATACCGGTTGGCTCCACCGTGTATTCGGCTTGGAGATCGGAGGGGGGCCAGGCGGTGCCGATGCCTTCGGGGGAGGACAAGAGAACGCTATCCAGGGAGTTTTCGATGGCGTTGGCGATCATCTCCAGGTCAGCGGAGGTCAGACCGTTTTCGATTGCACCCTGCTCGGTTGGTGGTAGAGGTTCAGCCAGCGGTCCAACCGGTTTTTCGGTGGCGGTTGGTGGAGGTCCTGGGGGGTGGCTGAGATCGCCGATGTTCTCCAGACCGGCGGAGTAAGAGGGAGGAAACGGTTGGCCTGCGGCGGCTTCGGCGCGAATTCGCTGGAGCAGGACCTTGCTCTGGCGGTCGAGTCGAGTCAACCGGAGGTATAACCCCTCCCCTTCGATGGTGGTCATGGTGGGGGGCAGATCGACAATCCCTTCACCGCGGAAGACGATCTGGCCATCGGCGAGCTGGAATTCAAACCGGACCGATGTTCCGGGGGGTTTGAGCTGCTGGGTTCGAACGAACATCCCCTGGTGGTCGAAGAACCGACCGTGCCCGGAAACGAACTCATCTGGTGTGGTGTAGCGGGTTCGCGCCCGCATGGCCAAACTTTTTTGTGTCATGATCCCCTGTGACGGTCCATCGCCCTGTCCGGGGCGGTTCCCAACCTGCTGATTGTTCTCCTCAATCGACAGTTTATCAAGTTTGATCCTCTCTGTCCGTTCTGTCTGATCGGTTCCGACGACAGGGTCGTGTCCCATCTTTATCCTGCTTGCCGGTCACAGCCAAGATCCCCGAGGGTCAGTAGACCAGGTGAAGCCGCAACCCCAGCAGGTGATAGGTGTCGGTGGTATCGATGGCCCCGACCAGGTCGCTGCTGCCCCCCCCATCGAAGGAGGTGCGGTACTGGCGGAAGGTGTAGAATGCCAGTGCGCGGAAGCGATTGAGGAAGTTCACCCCAACCTCGGCCTGCAGATTGAACCCAAAGCTGGCTCCCCCCCCGAAGGCGAGCAACTCGGGATTTCCCAGTTGAGGTGCCGGGCGGACTTCGAACTCGATGCCGGTGTCGAGCAGGTTGCCCAAGATGTGGTAACGAGCCAGAAGGCCCAGGGCGATGCCGTCGTACTGTGAGCTGCTGTAGAGATCATTGGCCCCCAGGACGAACGACTGCCCCTGGTACCCGACCAGACCGCCCAACTCGAATGGTCCCAAGGGATACCGGTAGACCACGACGAGCCCGAGCTCCTTGTTTCGGGTGGGGATGATGAGATCCTCGGCGGGTGGATCGCGCACCAGGGCGGTGTCGGTGGTGTGACGGGCCAATCGGAAGCGAAGACCGAGGCCGGCCAGAGCCGGGCCGACCCGGAACAGGCGCAAGGGGAAGAGCTCCAGGGTGCCTTCGAACCCCGTGAAGAAGCCGGAGACGTAGTCGATGCCGCCTTGCTCGGCGACCACCGACATGTTGCGTTTGACCGCGTCGATCCCGAACCCGAAAAAGAGCCACTCGGTCACCGGGGGGCGGACGGTGGCAGGTCTCGGTCGAGCGACCTCATAAGGCTCCTGAGACTGTGTGGTAGGCGGTGGTTCTGGGGGTTCTTCCGGCGGGGGTTGTTGCGCCACCTCGGCCTGGAGAATGTGGCTTTCGACCTCGGCCATGCCCCAGTCGAACGACTCCTCGTTGATACGCCCGCGATCCAGCTCGATGGTGGCCGATCCCAACGGAGCTCCGCTGGCCCCCTCGTAGACGGTGATCTCCAGCTGGCGGGCGCGGCGTGGGCGGTCGAGCTGAGCTGCCAGGAGGATATCGAAGCCGGCTGAAAGGGACAGGTCCCGCATGAGCTGGGGGTCGTCGAGGAAGGCCTGGATGGACAGTCCTGCATTGGAGAGCTCTTCGGCGATCCACTGGTACCCGATGACCAGGTACTCCGCACGTCCATCGAAGTACTCGGTGATGCGTGCGGCGAGGCGGCCCTGGTCGTCGTTTTCCACGTCCGGGATGACGAGGCGAACCTGAGACCAGGCGGTGGAGCACCACAGCACGACAAGAGAGCCGATCAAGGCGGCGGCCCGGTTCGCTCTGTGCAGGTAGGTCATTTCTAGAACCTCTCGATTTCGAAGTCCTTGCCATCCGGGTCAATGGGGGTTTGATTACCCGGTGGCTGGGCGGAGGATTGCAGGGCGGGATACTGCCAGGAGCCGCTATCCACCGTGGCGCGGACGCCGGAGACCCGCAGAGCGAAGTTCTCCCGTTGGCTGGCTTGCAGCAACGCCTCTTCGTAGGTGACCAGGTTGTTTTGCAGCAGCCACATCAGGGATTGGTCGAAGGTCTGCATGCCGTAGGCGTCGTGCCCTTCGGCGATGGCTTCGGACAGCTCTCGAATCCGTTTTTCGTCGCTCATCAACTCGCGGATACGGCCGGTGGAAATCAGGATCTCGACGGCCGGGACGCGGCCCTGGCCGTCCTTTCTGGTGACCAGCCGCTGGCAGACGACCGCCTTGAGCACGCTGACCAGTTGAAGGCGTGCGTCTTGTTGGCTGTGAGGGGGAAAGGCGGAGATGACCCGGGCCACGGTCTCGGTGGCATCGGTGGTATGCATGGTGCTCAGCACCAGGTGGCCGGTCTCTGCGGCGTGCAGGGCGGTCCGGATGGTATCGAGGTCGCGCATCTCGCCGACCATGATGACGTCGGGGTCTTGACGAAGGGCGGCGCGCAGCGACTGGTGGAAATCGATGGAGTCGGTGCCGATCTCTCGCTGGCTGACCAGGCTGCGCTTATCGTGGATGAGGAACTCGATGGGGTCCTCGATGGTGACGATGTGGGTGGTGCGGTTGCTGTTGATGTGTTCGATCATGGCCGCCAGGGTGGTGGACTTGCCCGACCCCGTGGCCCCGGTGACCAGGACCAGCCCCCTCCGCTGTTCGCAGATCTGCTTGACCATGTCGGGCAACAGGAGCGACTCGAAGCTGGGAACCTTGAAGGGGATGATGCGAAAGACGAACCCGACGGTGCTGCGCTGGAGGAAGATGTTGACGCGGAATCGGCCCAGGCCGGGGACCGAGTAGGAGAGGTCGATATCCAACTGCCGTTTGAACCGTTCCCGTTGGGGACCGGAGAGCAAGGTGCTGGCGAGCTGGGAGAGCTCTTCGGCGGTCAAACGGGGCGTATCTTCGACCGATTTCAGCTCTCCGTTGATCCGCAAGGTGGGGGGCGTACCCACCTTCAAGTGGACATCGCTGGCCCCCAGCTTGACACCGAGCCTCAGGATCTTGTGCAGGTCGAAAGGCATGAGCTTCCCTCGATTCTAGAGCAAACCAGTGTACCATCACCGAGGGTGATTTTGTAGGTACGTCAACGCCCGCCCCCGCGGTGGCCACGAAGACCAGGGGTTCTTTTGGCCGGCATGTTCAGGGAAGCTGGATGAGGATGTCGACGGGCGCAGCGTGGTCGTCATCGCCAAGCAGAAGGGCGGTGCCAACGCCAGCCCCCACGACCACGCCCACGGTCGACCAGAACCACCAGCTGCGGTAGAAGGGGGTAGACTGGCGCACGACGACCTCGGTACCCTGGGTGGCCAGGGGCAACAGGTGCACCTCGTAAAAGTACTCCTGTCCGGCGGTGATGGTTTCGGTGACGGACCAAGCCTCAAACTCCACCCGGCTCACGGCGATGGTGTGCACCCCGATGGTGACATCCTGATCGAAGGGGGTCTCACCGGCCACCTGTCCATCGATCTGGACCTCGGCGCCCGGCTCTACGGTGACGATGCGAACGATCCCTGCGTAGGGGAAGGGGTCGGCATCAAAGAACAGCTCGTCGCCTTCGAATACCTCGATGGTCTCCTCCCAGGGGAGGTACCCCCGTTTTTCCACTCGTAGCACATGGGTGCCGGCGGTGACCGGGATCGGATCGAGCACCGGGGTTGTCCCTACCGGTTCTCCATCCACCAGGACCGTGGCCCCTTCGGTGAAGCTCAGAATCTCGATGGTCGCCTCTTGGGCGTTGGCTGCCAGAACCGGCGCGATCAGCAGGACCAACCAGGAGAGCAGGGGTAAAACGGTGCGGGCCACGGCTCAAACCTCCACGTTATCTCGCTGAGCGAGGCGGCTCTTTTTCTTTTCCGACAGGACTTTCTTGATCTTGAACTCCAGCTCTTCGAACTCGAAGGGCTTGTCGATGTAGTCATCGGCTCCATAAATGGGGCTGGTCAACTCGTTCACGGTGGCCCCGATGGCGGTCAGGATGATGACGCCGGTGTGCTGGTACTCCTCGTGGGTCTTGATGTACTTGCAGATCTCCCAGCCGTTGAGCTCGGGCATCATGACGTCGAGGATCACCAGGTCGGGTTTGTGAATGATGACCTGCTCCAAGGTAGACTCGCCATCCACCGACTCGATCAAGTTACACTGCATGGAAGCCAGCTGTGCGCTGAGGATCCGGCGGATATCGGGGTCATCGTCGGCGATGAGAATGAGTGGGGGGTCTTCCTGGCTCATGGAACTTCTCTCGCAACAGGATCCTCCAAGGGACACCGATAGTGTAGGGGGTAGAAGCGGGTTTGTGCAATGAGTTTGCTATGGCGTCGGCCTGTGCCAGAGGCAAAGGACCGGTATCATGAGATCGCAAGGTCTCCGCTCGCCTCATCAGGCCAGGGTGACCGCCCCGCGGCCCAGAAACCGTTCGATCTCCGCCAGCAGGTCGTCGGTAAGGGTCACGGCACAGCTGTTTGGCAGGGTGAACTGCGCCTCACCGGCCAGGGGTACCGCCAGGTGGAGTACCGTGGGGCAGGGTCCCGGGTGGTCCCCGAGGATCTCCTTCAAATGCCTGGCCTTCTCTTCGACCAGTCCCTCGGCCTCCAGCCGGATGATCAACCGAGTGACCGATTGCATGCGCGCTTCGGTCAATAGCTGGATCCGGTCGCAGACGATCTTGCGCTCGCGGGGTTCTTCATCCCCTTCCAGCCGCACGGTGCCATGGACCAGCACCGGCTGGCCGCTTTTCAACACCTCCTCGCATTCGGAATGCACCTTGCTGAACACCAGGATCTCCACGCTGCCAAACTGGTCTTCCAGCATGGCGAACGCGTGTCGCCCGTCTCCTTTCTTGCTCCGCTTCTCCCGGATCGAGCCGATGATGCCGCCGATCCGGACCTCGGTCCGATCGTCGGTGCTCTCCAGAGAACGGGTGTTATGGGAGGCGTACAGGGAGAGTTCGTTGAGATAACGGTCGAGCGGATGGCCGGACACGTAGAACCCCAGGCATTCTCGCTCCGCTTCCAGCAGCACCTTGTCCGACCAGGGGTCGGCCGCAGGATAGCTGGCCATCCGGTGGGTCGATGAGGTCGCCGGGCCGAAGAGGTCGAGGGTCTCCTGTCCGACATCCCGATCTGCCTGGGCCCGCTGACCCCGTTCGAACGCCTCGCCCACGGCGGCGAACAGGCGGGCGCGCCATTGTCCGATGGCCTCCAGGTCGCCGGGTTTGAGCTCCTCTTCGGAGAGCGAGTCGAAGGCGCCGCACTTGACCAGGGTTTCTACCACCCGGCGGTTGACGCGTCTCAGATCGACCCGCTCGCAGAAGTCGTACAAGCTGGTGAAGGGCTCATCGGCGCGGGCGGCGAGGATGCCGTCGATGGCCGAGGTGCCGACGCCTTTGATGGCCTTCAGGCCGAAACGGATCTGCTCGCCGTGCACGGTAAAATCGAGGCGGGAGGCGTTGACATCTGGCGGCAACACCGGGATGCCGTGGTCTCTGGCTTCCCGGATCAGTCGGACCACCCGGTCGGTGCGTTCCGAATCGTTGGTCAGCAGGGCCGCCATGAAGTGGACCGGGTAGTGGACCTTCAAGTAGGCGGTCTGGTAGGTGATCAGGGCGTAGGCGGTCGCGTGTGACTTGTTGAATCCGTAGCCGGCGAACAGGGCGATGCGGTCGAAGATCTCCCCGGCCACATGGGGTTGCACGCCGTTTTCCGCGGCTCTCTGGACGAAGTCCTGGCGATGGGCCGCCATCACCTCCGGCTTCTTCTTGCCCATGGCGCGGCGCAAGAGGTCGGCCTCGCCCAGGGTGTATTTGGCCAGGACCTGGGCGATCTGCATCACCTGCTCCTGGTAGACGATCACCCCGTAGGTTTCCCTGAGGATCGGTTCCAGCCGGGGATGGGGATACTCGGCGCGTTTGATCCCATGCTTGCAGTCGCAGAAGTCTTCGACCATGCCACTGCCCAAGGGGCCCGGGCGATACAGGGCGGCCGCGGCGATGACGTCCTCGATGCAGCTCGGTTTGAGCTTGCGCATCAGCTCCTGGAAGCCCGAGGACTCCATCTGGAAGACGCCCAGGGTGTCACCGGTGGAGAGCAGGTGGTAGATCTTGGGGTCGTCCAGCGGGAGGTCGTCGATATCCAGCAGGGGGGTGTTTTCGGGTCGGTGCTCGTTGATGCTCTTGACGGCGCTCTGGATGACGGTGAGGTTTCGCAAGCCCAGAAAGTCGAACTTGACCAGACCGGCCAGCTCTACCTCATCCTTGGCGAACTGGGTGACGATCTCTCCGCCGGCCCCTCGCGTGACGGGGACGAAGTCCGTCAGCGGCTTGTCGGAGATGACGATCCCGGCCGCGTGCATCCCGGCATTCCGGTTGGTGCCCTCCACGGTCCGAGCCAGCTCGAACAGGCGGCGGGTGCGTTCATCTCCGTCGATGAGCGCCCGCAAGCGGGGTTCCTGCTCATAGGCGGCCTGCAGGGTGATGTCCAGCCCCTCGGGCACCAGTTTCGACAGGCGGTCCGACTCGCTATAGCTGAAGTTCAACACCCGAGCCACGTCGCGGATGCTGGCGCGCGCCTTGAGCTGTCCGAAGGTGATGATCTGACCGACGTTCTCGGTGCCATAGCGTTCGGTGACGTACTGGATCACCTCGCCGCGCCGGCTTTGGCAGAAGTCGATATCGAAGTCGGGGAGGGACACCCGCTCGGGATTCAAGAACCGTTCGAACAGCAGATGGTACCGGATGGGGTCCACGTTGGTAATGCGAAGGCAATAGGCGACCAGGCTGCCGGCGCCGCTGCCGCGCCCGGGGCCAACAGGAATACCATGGCTGCGGGCGAAATGGACGAAATCCCAGACGATCAGGAAATACCCTGGGTACTCCATCTGCTCGATGACCCGGATCTCATAGCTCAGCCGCTGCCGGTAGGTCTCTTCGTCGATCGGGCTTCCCGCCGATCGGATCTCGGCGAGCCGTTCCTCCAGCCCCTGGTGGGCCAGGGCCTCGAAGTAGCTGTCGATGGTGTGGCTTGGTGGAACCTTGAAGCGGGGGAGCATGATCTGCCCCAGCGGGATCTGGCAGTTGCAGCGATCGGCCACATGGATCGTATTTTCGACCGCCTCCGGCAGATCGGCGAACAGGGCGGCCATCTCCTCGGCCGACTTCAGGTAGAGGTCGGTCACCGGCATGGTGTCCAGGTCTTCCAGGTCCAGTCGCCGGTCGATGCCGATGCAGACCAGCACCGTGTGGGCCTTGGCTTGCCCGGGGTAGACATAGTGGCTGTCGGCGGTGGCCACCAGCGGGGTATCGGTTCTTGCGCTGAGCTCGACCAGCTTGCCGTTGACCAGGTCCTGCTCGGGCAACCCCTGGTGGCGCTGGATCTCGAGAAAGAACCCATCGGGGCCGAAGATCTCCCGGTAGGTGTGGAGCAGATGGACCGCCTGGTCCTCTTGCCCGCGCAGGATGGCCCGGGGGATCGCACCCCCCAGGTCGGCCGACAGGGCGATCAACCCCTGGCTCTGCTCCCCCAGACGGCGTACATCCAGGTACATGGAGTCCGGCGTGGTTTCCAGGTGTGCGTGGGAGACCAGCGAGACCAGGTTTTGGTAGCCTCGCAGGTCCTGAGCCAGCAGCACCAGGTGGCACGGTCTGCGGTCCTCGCCGTGGACCACTCCGATCTCACAGCCGAAGATCGGCTTGATCCCGCGGCTGGCGGCGACCTTTTGCAGCTCTACCGCGCCGAACAGGTTGCCGTGGTCGGTCACGGCGATGGCGGGCATTTCGAGCTGGACCGCGCGCTCGATCAGCTCGGGGAGCTTGCACAGCCCATCCAACAAGCTGTAGTGGGTATGCACGTGCAGGTGAACGAATCCGGCCATGGCACTGAGAGTAGCCTGGTCAACCAGGATGGGTCAATCGACACCGAGGGGTCAGCCGGTCGCTTGATTCGAGTGGGTCCTTTTGCTAGGGTACACTCGCTAAGCGGGACCCGGACACCTGACAGCAATCAAGAACGCGTCATTGGCATACAAGGACTGACCAGAATACTCCCGGGCAGTAGGGCTCAGGGGGTAGAGGGTCGCTTTGGAGTACCTAGGGAGGAGCATCCATGCTGTCTCGATTGACCCTTGTTTTTTCACTGTTGAGCTTGAGCTTGATGTGGATCGCCTGCGGCGACGATGAACCGTCCACCACCCCGGAAGACACGGGCACCGACCAGACCGTGAGCGACACCGGTGACATGGCGCCAGACATCCAGGAGGATCCGTCCGCTCCCGATGAGAGTCCTGACACCACACCCGATGTCGTCGAGGAGCCCGATGCGGTCGAGCTTCCCGAAGGTGCCTGCAACACGGTGGATGACTGTGAGGATGACCAGGAGTGCATCGGCGGTGGCTGTGTGGATCCGGTCGATGACATCGAAGCCTACGCCGGCGAGGCCGCCGAACGGCCAAACAGCTTCACCTGGAAGCTGCAGCTGCCCTCTCTGCTGCCCGACCGCCTGGATTGCTGCTTCGAGTATGACGGAAACCTGCAAAACGGCCCCGACAACGCGCTGGGAGACCTGCTGCCCATCATCCAGATGGCGCTACCAGCGGACCAGCGGGATCTGCAGTCCTTCCTCGACTACTACGTCGAGGATGGAACGGTGACCCTGGTGGTCGACTGGACCGAACTCCCCGTCAGCAGCGACGCCATCGACGACGGCGATGTACGGTTGTCCTGGTTCTTGGCCGAGCCGGATCCTTCCAATGCCTGGTTGGCGCAGTTTACCGGTACCGGGGATGCCTACTACGACTGGGTGGCCGATGTCGCCGGCACCGGGATCTACTACCTGGACCCCATGAGCTTCGGCGATTATGGCTCGCTCATCCAGTTCAACCGGGTCACCTCCGCCGAGGACGCCGATGGGAACCAGGAGATCTTCGGGGGACCCTCCACCTTCCATCTCAACATTCCCCCCATCCCCGGCTACTTCGAGGAAGGGCTGCTGCTCACCCTGGAGCGGGCCATGATCCAGGCCGACATCGAGCTGACCGACAACGGCGTGCACACGGTCGACGCGATGGTCGGGGAGGACGCTGATGACCAGTACCTGGTCGGTGGCGGCCGCCTGGGCGGCGTGGTCGGCGCACCCCAGGTGCTCGGATACCTCAACGACTTCGTGGAGCGGACCTGCCTGTGTGCAGGGGTCGATCCGGGTGAGGAACTCGTCATGTGGAGCGAGGCACCCAATCCCCAGACTGAAGAAATGGAGTTCGTGGTCGAGTGCGCCCCGGAATTTGCCGCCGCCACCTATGCCGTTCCGGTCTGCTGCGGCATGTCCGGCGCTCCCTCCACCCCCTGTACGGATAACATCCCGGGGGCCAACTGCTGCGTGACCGGTACGGTCGATGTCGATTGCTGCAGCCCCGACAGCTTCTGCAACTACATTCCGGAAGCTTGCGGCTACGCCGGCGTCATCGGCATGGTTCTGGATACCGACCTGAACGGCAACGGAGCCCCGGACGGCCTCAGCGCTGCCTTGCTCTTCTCCTGGACCGGCGCCTACATCGAAGGGATTGTCGGGACCTCGGCGGAATAGTCCGGCACTCGTCTCACTCGCCGCCACCCCCACCATCATCGACTTGAGGGTTGCCTCGCGGGCTCAGGACCGCCTGCGCCTGCCTGTAGATGTGTCCCGCCAGGTTGGCTGCCTGTGGATGGAGGATCCAGTATGGATTCCAGCGGACCCGATGCCGGATGGAACGGCGGGGGGCGTTGGACATGATGTTGATCCAGGAGCCGATCCGTGCATGGCCCGCCTGGTCGCTTAAAGTGATGGGGAAGCCCTGGATGGGGTCGGTGTCGTGCACGTAGAAGGAGTGGTAGTGGTAGCGTCCATCCGCCTTGAGGCCGTAGATGACGACCATGTCCGCGATTCGAAACAGGTCGCGGTGGTTCCACAGGTTTCTGAAAAAAGCGCCGCGATCGCCGAAGGGGATCTGGACGGAGGAGCCAAAGCTGAACAAGGAGGCCACCCAGGGCAGATCTTCTGCCAGCTTCACCAGTAGCCGCACCTGCCGGTAGGTCATGTAGTCGCGGAAATCGATCCGACCCTGGGTACGCCTGGTCGCCCCCGCCGAAAGGGGCGGCCACCAGGATCCCGCGTATCGCTCCACCGCGTCGGTCAGGTAATCGATGCAGACCTGCGGTGGGCGCGGGCGTCCCAGGTCGTCGTAGATGTCGTAGGTGACCCCGTTGACCGTGTACTGCAGGGCTCCCATCGAGTAGGCTTCATTGAAGGCGTGGCGCATGATTCCGTCCTGCTGCCCCACCTCGTTGGCCGGTTCGTCGAAGAAGAGGTTTTCCCGGACCATCTGCTCGATGTTGTCGACCAGGCCATAGACCGCCTCGGCGATCTGCCCGCTGTGAGCGAGCGTGTCGTCGAGGCGAGCGGGTTCCGCAACGACGCCTACCAGGGAGATCCCTCGGTGGGCTCGGACCACGCGCGCCGGGAAGCGGGAGCCATCGAGAAAGACCACTTGCCCCGCTCTTCCAGCCCCGGTCTCCGGCCCGATCCCGATCCGCTGCAGCCCAAAACGGCGCCTGAGGAAGTTGAGATTGTAACTGGGGTCCGGCCCCAGCTCCTCCTCGGTGCCGACCCGATCTATGGCCACCAGGCGCGCCCGGTAACGGTCGTATCCGGGGTCGGTATGGTAGTAGCGGCCGTCTCTTCCCCGCTCCAGGATGAAGCGGTTGGATCCTCGACTGAGGACGATGGTCGGCTGGTCGAACAGGTCTTTCAGCTCGATTCGACGGACCACCCAGTCGGCGGTGACCGGATCTTCGACGTAGAGGTACCCGTCTCTCAGTAACAGGTGGCGGCGTCCCTCCCGCGAGGTGATCTGTTGCCAGGCCGCCTGGAGCTGTCGCAACCGCTGTTGGCCCGGAGGGGTCGCCCGATAGGCCAGGGTGGCCTCCCAGACCTCCGGGTTCCGATGGAAGTACTCCAGCTCGGCCTGGTTGAGGGCCGGCGTGTTTTCCAGCAGATCCAGGTGGGTTCGGGTCCTTCGGGCAACGCCGTTCAAGAGCTCTTCGTAGACCGCCAGACCATCGCGGATGACCACGGGATCCGGCGGATTCAGGGACGCGGCCAGCTCCTCCTCGGCGGGCTCTCGAAGATGGTTCATCCAGGCCCATTCCTCGAGCTTGATCTCGGTGGGGCAGCGGACCAGACCGATCTCGATCTCCTGGCATTGGTTCGCTTGGTGCAACGCCTCGTCCTCGGCCTCGGAGAGCGCCACCACGAGGGCTCGGGCTGCGATCTCCTGGGCGGCGCATACACAGTCGGGAGCCACCCAGTCGGTGGGCCTGGTGGGGGGGCCAGCACAACCGACTCCGATCGCAACCAGCAGAATGACCAAGTATGCTGACCGATCGAGGTGAGCCGGAACCGGGAACTGCGAGCAACCGACTCGATGGGGTCGAGTCGACCTGGACTTGCCGCCACCTTCGGTCTCGTTACCTGGGTGTTGGTCACCTCTCGACAGGCTGATGGTCATGGATCTCCTCTCGTTGCCTTTCTCTGCTTCCTCTCCGCCATGGCCAGCCGTAAGATGGCCGCCTCCCTGCAGCTGGAGGTTGCCACCCCGCTGGGACTCCCCGATTCGTGAAAGGCATGGGCCGGACAGAGCCGGCACCAGGGAAGGTCCGGGCATTCCAGGCAAGCCTTGAAGTCGGTTCTCCTCAGCGCGCGAAGCTCGTTCAGAAGGGGCGATCCGAACCAGATGTCGCGGAAGGTTGCCTGGCGAATGTTGCCGCAGGAAACCTCGTAATCGAGACAAGGCTGCACCGTGCCGTCCGGACCGATGTAGGCCGAGGTATGGGCAGCCAGACACACCCGCTCACCCCACTGGCTGCCGCCCGGTTCGTTGCCGAGCCCACAGATCTCGAGCGAGGCACAGGCGGTTCGCACCGCGTCCAGCTGTTCGAGGTTCAGCTCCAACAGGTCGGTAGAACGGTCGTTTCCCGCGCGGATGGTGATCGAGAGCTCCAGCTCGGCTCGCAGCGAGCGAACCAGCCCTGGCATGCAACGTGCCGCATCCGCGTTTTCCTTGAATACCGGGCACTTGATGATCACGGGGATGCCGCGCGCCAGCAGCCGCCGAATCCCGTCGAGGGTTCTGGCGTGGCTGCCGACACGACCGGTGATCCGATCGTGAATCCGGGGATCGGTGTGGTAGACGCTGATGTAGGCCCGATTCAGCCCGAGGTCGGCCAGCTCGTCGGCCATGGCGTCAGAGATGGCCTGGCCGTGGGTGATCAGGCGGATGCAGAACCGGTGATGGGCGGCAGCTTGCAGGATATCCAGCAGATCGGGGCGGACGAACGGATCGCCCCCCGAGAAGACCACAAACAAGGTGCCCAGCTCGGCCAGCTCGGCCAGCAGCCGCTCAATCTCCGGCAAGGTCAGCTCCTGGCGGCCGCGATCCTTGAGGTAACAATGGACACAGGCCAGATCGCAGCGGTAGGTCAAGTCCAGGTGCACTCCCAACGGGATGATCTCCCGAATGGCGGTCTCGACCAGGTAGTCTACGGGATGGATGTCGTCGAATGCGGTCATGCCCCTTCCACCTGGCGCACGGTCCGTCCAGTGGAGCGTTCGTTACCGGTCGGGGGATCCGGCTGCCTTGCGCAGGTTGGATCGCAGGCTGTCCCCCCTTCTCCAGGATAGTGTCTGGGGGGGGACGGCCGCAATTAATCGGGAGATGACCTCGAGAGCCAGGTCGGGTGCGCGTTCGACCGCCTGGATCTCGAAAGCCCGCTGGTAGACCTGGACCGCAGCCTCACTCTGGCCAAGGAGGGTGATCTCGGTGCGCTCTCCTTGCGCCAGGATCCAGAGCCCACTCAGGGGCGCGGGATCGATCGGCTGGTGAGCAAGGGGGGTCCCCCAGAATGGAGAGGGCCAGACCATCCAGCTGCCGGCGCTGTCTGGTGCCAGGATGGTCAGCTCGTCGGAGAACACGCCATCCCATTCCAGCTCCTGTGCGATCGTCGTCTTGCCCGCGCCGGAGGTGCCGAGAAAGGCGTGGCCGGCTCCATCGAGCAGCACCGAGGAGGCATGCAGCAGCAGCCCGGAGTGCTTCAGCAGCTCCTCGCCCAGCACCCAGCGCAAGGCGAGGAGGATCGACTCGGAGGCGGCGATGGCTTCTCCTCGCCAGCCATCACCGTCCTTGACCAGCTCCAGCGCCGGCCAGAGCAGTCGATCGGGTCGAACGACCGGCACCTGGCGCAGCTCGGGATGCAGCAGATCGTGATGGCAGGCTTGGACCTCCAGGGAGACGTCGGGCCCGACGTCCGGAACGGCAAAGGGGTCCAGCTGCCTGGACAAGGCGGTCAACTGCTCTGCAGGGATCAAGCACTTCAGCCGGAGGGTTGCTGGGCCCAGCCTCAGGGTACGTTCGAAGGGGACCCGCTTGGCCACGATGCTCGGTTGCCTCGGTGGGTGATCAGCCGCTGATGATGCCGGTACAGATCGGCAGAGAAAACTGTGGGCGTCCCGAGCAGGCCATCAAGGCTCGACGGTCGAGCAGGGCGCTGCTCTTGACTGTCGGCTTGCTCCACGGTTTCTTTGCCGGTTTTTGTTGAGGGTTCGACGATGCGTTTGTTCGCCGCTGGTTCATGGTTGTCCTCGTTGCAGCCTACGGCAGCCCCACTAAATGGTAGCAGGTCGAGCCGTGGCTGTCACCAGGGGTCGCCCGGGAGTTCAGTCTCGATCGGCGACCGGCGAATCGAACCGCCATGACCGCACGCTCTTCGGGAACCTGCGTCGGCTGGTTCGCCCGGGGTGGGCC
>JAFGEP010000122.1 GCA_016931535.1 Bradymonadales bacterium | reverse complement strand
GGAGCCGGAGCCGGACCTGGAGCCGGAGCCAGACCTGGAGCCGGAGCCGGACCTGGAGCCGGAGCCGGACCTGGAGCCGGAGCCGGATGCCGATCTGGACACAGACCCAGAAGTCAAGCCTGATGCCGGGCCCGACCTGGTACTGGATGTCGAACCAGAAACCGAGCTAGATACCGAGCCCGATAGCGAGCTTGAGGGAGACCCCGAAGTCGAGCCGGATGTCGAACGGGATGTGGGGCCGGATGCAGGGGGCGATCTGGTAGAACTCGATTTCGATGGGGAACTTGAGCCCGATGCCGAGCTGGATGCCCGATCCGATAGAGAGAGCGATTTCCCGCGCGATGCCACTCGCCTGGACGAGCAGGAAGGCGAGGCTGCAAGCACGGTGGATGCTCTCTTGCCAGTCGAGCCAACGGTGGTCCATGAGAGCGGCTGTGACTGCAACCAGTCCGGACGCGTGGAGAGGCGCCGTTCCATCCCCGGATCGGTGGTGGTTTTGCTGTTGTGGGTGTGCTGGAGATGTCGGCGCCGTCCCATCCAGGTCATTCGGTGAGACGGCTTTCCTGGAGAATTGGAGGCACCTGGACCGATGCACGAGGTGGTGTACGGTCTGAACCTGCTGTGGGTGAGCGATAGGCGCCCAACTGTGCTACCATCGGGCTCGAAGTACGGGGAAATGAGCCGAGACACCAGGAAATGAAATACATGGGCAGAAAAACGGGTAGGCCGGCATTCCCTCTCCTCGATCCGATTCCCTTTACCCCGCTCGCCGATCTGGAGGCGGCCGTCTCCGAGCTGAACTCTCGGAAAGAGGCCTGGGTGGCGCTCGGTCTCGACACCAAGATCCGCATGCTCCAGCAAGCCCAGGCGGGTTTCGAGCGGATCGGCTCCCGCTGGGTGGCGGAAAGCTGCCGGAGGAAAGGCACGACCGTCGGCTCCTGGGAGGCCGCCGAGGAATGGATGGCGCTGGGCAACATCCAGCGGATCCTGCGGATGACGGCTCGCAGCCTGACCGATCTGCGCCGGGGGAGAACGCCTCGCATCCCCGGACCGGTCACCGTGCGGGGCGATGGCCAGGTCGTGGCGCAGGTCTTCCCGGTGGACCACTGGGACCGGGTCCTTTACAGCGGCTGCACGGGAGAGGTCTGGATGGAGCCGGGGGTCGAGCGGGCGAGGCTGGCCGACACCCAGGCGGTGACCTATCGGGAGGGCCACCCGGGCAAGGTGGCGCTGGTGCTGGGCGCGGGTAATTGGGGCAATCTGATCGTCGGCGACCTGGTCTCCAAGCTGTTCGTCGAGCAGCAGGTTGCGGTGCTCAAGCTCAACCCGGTCAACGAGCGGCTGGGACCGTTGCTGGCCGAGGCCTTGGAGCCGTTCATCCGGGGCGGGTTTCTCCGCCTGGCCTACGGCGGTGTGGAGCAGGTGCTGCACCTGGCTCACCACCGGGGGGTCGATGAGCTCCACATGACCGGCTCCGAGGCGGTCTACAACGCCATCGTGTTCGGCCCCGGCGAGGAGGGGAGAGCGCGCAGGCAGCGGGGCGAGCGCATCCTGACCAAGCGGTTCACCGCCGAGCTGGGCTCGGTCAGCCCGGTCATCGTCGTCCCTGGCCCCTGGCAGGACCAGGATCTGCGATACCAGGCCGAGCACCTCGCCTCGATGTTGATCGCCAACGCCGGCTTCAACTGCTTGAGTCCCCGGGTGATCGTCCAGCACGCCCAGTGGAATCTTCGCCGCCGGCTGCTGGAGGCCCTGAGGGATGTCCTGAGGCGAACACCCACGCGGCCGGCCTACTACCCCAACGCCGCCCGCATCCAGGCGGAGTTCGTGGAGGCCCACCCCCAAGCCGAGCAGTTTGGCGCCGGCGGAGAGGGACACCTGCCCTGGACCTTGATCGCCGAGCTCGACCCTTCCCGAGCCGATGACATTTGCTTCACCACCGAGCCCTGGTGCGGGCTCTTCTCCGAGACGGCCATCGAGGCTGCCAGCCTGCCCGAGTTTCTCGAGAAGGCCGTGGCGCTGGCCAACGACACGCTGGCGGGGACGTTGTCCTGCAACCTGGTCGTGCACCCCGCGACACTGCGCGACCCTTCATGCGCGGCCGCACTGGAACGCGCCGTGGCCAACCTGAGGTACGGCACGGTGGGGGTCAACCGCTGGCCCCTGTGGGGCTATGCCACCGGCACCACGACCTGGGGCGCCTTTCCCGGACACCCTCCCCAGGACATCCAGTCGGGCACCGGGGTAGTCAACAACCTCTTGATGTTCTCTCGACCCCAGAAATCGGTGATCCGCGGGCCCTTCCGGATCCTGCCCAGGCCGCCGTTCTTCCCCAGCCATCTCCAGCACTACGCCCTGGCCGAACGGCTGGCCGGCTTCGAGCGTTCTCCCTCCCTCAGCAGGCTGACCGGCATCCTGTGGCCAGCCCTGCGGGGATGACCAGCTATCCCCCCCAGCTTGCAGCCAACCACGGGTAACTGGATCAAGGCCGGTGAACAGAACGGTTGCTTCACCGGACTGTGTCGTGACTTACAGAGGATAAACAAGGAAATCCCGCACGGTCTCCACCAGGGCTGGTTGTCTGCCCGAGTAAAAGTGGTCGGCGCCCCTGATGATTCGCACCATCAGGCCAGGGTCCTCGCGCCGCCCCGAAAGCCACCTGTGAAGGGTAGCCTGGCTGCAGAGCTCGTCCCGATCTCCCAGTGTGATCAGGCATGGCACGCTCGGCGGATCCAGACCGTCTGGAGCCATGAAGTCTAGTGGCGGGGAAACGAGCATTACCGATGGGGGGCGAGCGCCCAGGGCCAGAGCCCTGAGAGCCACCCAGGCCCCGAACGAGTAGCCTGCCAGGCCCACTGCGTGGACCGGCAGGGATAGGTTGAGGCCGGCTCCCAGATCAAGAGGTGTTCCGGCGCCCCGTGCAAAGAGGTCAAGGAGGCCCAGCACATCTTCGGCCTCGGTCAAGCCATGGCCATGGCGGCCGGTGGAACGGCCGACACCGCGGGAGTTCCAGCGCAGCGCCGCGTCTCCGTGGGTGAGAACAGCCTGTTGCACCGCCAGCACCACGTCGTTGTCCATCGATCCCCCGTACAGGGGATGGGGATGGCCGATGAGCCAGAGGGTGCGGGCATCACCGCCACCCGGAGCCAGGCGCGCCTCCAGGGTCACGTCATCGAGGGGTATCTGCAGGGGGATCTCGCGGTTCATCGGGTCGGCTCCCACCCAGGTCGATCGTTCATGCAGATTTTCGCCTGGAACGTCACCCAAGGAAAGGGTGCTGCCCCCCTTCTGGCCTGTGGCAGGCCAAGATCGAGTAATGGCGGTCGTGATTTGAGCGTTCGGCTCGGTACAGCTCCCTGATCTGGCTCGCGAATTTCCGATATCATTTACATCTTGCGCTTGCCCATGTTGTCCACAGAGATTACCTTGGTGAAGGATCTTTTTAGGGGAGCTGTAATGCACCACAGAGATCAAAAAACCAGCCCAGAAAGCTCACAAACCGGATCCGAGTCGCAGCCATCTGCAAAGGGCGCAGCCGATTGGAGGGTCCAGCTTAAACAGGATGCGGCAGGGCTGAGGGGATCGGAGCAGGAGAAGGCGTTGCGCCCTCCGGCTCCCACCATCATGGTTCAACCTGGGGCGAGCCCGATCGTGCAGATGTCGCCTGAGGCGGTGCAGCGGCAAGATGACGAGTCTCAGGGGGGCACCCCGGTCACCAGGTATCTCAAGCAAGAGGAGATCCCCTTCTGGGAGCTGGGTTACGATTGGAACTACGGCGAAGCCCTGAACAACACGGAGATCCCGCTCACCAAGAACGACATCGTCCAGCACGCGCGCGCCGTGCTGAGCAGCATGAACAACCAGGAGATCGTCAACACCTTCCTGAGGTACGGCGATTCCTGGGCCTATGCCTTCCGCAAGATGCTGCTCGCCGAGTTCGAGCGAAAGACGCAGCTGGAAAAGCTGGTCGAGATCGCGAACAAGCTGAAAGACAAGTACACCGTCCCCCAGGTGGCGGCTTTCCTGCAGGATCTGAAGAGCTTGCAGGCAAGCATGGCGGGTGTGGACCTGGGATTCATCCTGTCGGACGTGGAACGGCTCATCACCGTGCTGGTGTACGTGGTCTACTACAAAGACAGCCTGCCCATGTTGCAGGCCTACCTGAGCGGCGAGCTGACAAGGCCCAACGAGCTGATGGCGTTGATGGTGAAAGCCGAGCAGCTCACGGAAAGATCGCTGCCCAACCTGTTGAAGGCCCAGGAGGTCCTCTGGGATTTCCGCCATGCAGCCTTCGAGGCCGTGTACACGCTGAGGGGCAGCCTGCCGCCGGAGATCGCCAGGGAGCCCTGGGCACGCCAGTTCATGATCTACTGCCAGAGCCTGCACAACTACTGGTACCTCTCCTACATGACCTACTACGGGGGCGACAAGAACCGCAGCCTGTACCAGCTGATGAACGTCTCCGACTCCGTGTACACCAACATCATCGACCGGCTCGAGGTCCAACCCTTCGAGCTGGGCCCCAGCTTGCTCGACGTCAAGCCGGTCGAAGGCGAGATGTCGTACTTCGACAGCCCGGCCGAATTCACCCAGGCGCTCATCGGGTACTTCAAGTACTACAACTCCGAGCTGAACGACCAGATGGAGGCGGATTTCCAAGACAAAAGCGGGGCCGAGTTGGCCGTCAAGTACGCCGAGGGCAGTCAGTACGAGCGCACCCGCATGTCCCAGGTCGTCACGGCCAAATCGGTCGAGGAGAAGAAGCGGATCAAGGAGGAGGAGGGCCCCGATGCCCTGAGAGACGGCTCGGCGGACGACAACCTGGTGTTGTCCAAGGTCAAGGACTATCGCAGCAGCCAGCGGACGGCCATGAAGTTTCGGGGCCAGGACTTCGAGACGCTCAAGAGCTCCATGGCCAGCCAGGCGCAGTCGGTGCTCAACTCGGCGAAGTTCGATGTGACCACCTGGAAGAGCTTTCACAAGGAGCTCAAGAAGGAGTGGTTCGTCAACCTGTTCACCGACTCGACCGACGACATGGGCGCCATCGTCGGCCGCATGGAGGCCACCGCCAGCCGCGCGGCTACGGCGGTGACCAGCGTGTCGGACGCCCAGAAGAAGGGCGACCTGGTCCTCCCGCTGAAAGAGCTCACCCTTATCGAGCGGGAGATCAAGGCACACGCTGCGGCAATCAAGCGATGGCGGAACGAGACCGAAGCGAAGATGACGACCATCGTCAACAGTCTCACCTTCGTCCGAGACCTGTCCATCGACGTATTCAAATTCTTGGCCGACAAGGTCGTGCCGGGATCGGGAATCATCACGGGGCTGGTGTTGAAAGGTCTTGCGGAACTCTACACCGAATCGCAAACCGGTGGGAACTACAAGCGCGCCCTGATCAAGTTGGGAGAGGATGCGCTCGCTGAGCTCATCGGGGCCAAGATCAAGGCCAAGTTTCCCTTCAAACCCAGTGGAAGCAACGTCTTTTCCAACCTGGTACAGCAGACGATCTACGACCACACCCTGGACACCTTCAAGAAAACCGGCGCCAGTTTCGTCATGACCGCGATCTCCTCGGCGGGTGAGGGCAAAGAGCCGTCCGAGATCATGAAGGACGCGTTCTCCAAGTCCTGGGCCGTGGTCAAGGGCCAGGCCAGCCCCAAGGCCATGGCCACCAGATTGGTCAAGACCGGCGCGCTGCAGGCCATCAAGATCCAGTACAAGGCCAAGCTCAGCGTCCTCGAGCAACGGTCGGCCGCCAACCAGAGCACCATCCGCCAGGCGATGGCGAACATCCGGGCCATGGCCTCGAGCTAGGACCAGCAACCAACAAGCAGCAGATGATCCGCGGATTTTGGGCCTCTTCACTCGCCTGCCAGACTCCGCCACCATCTTGATAGAACTGTTTTCGACCGGTAGACTGACGTCCAGTTCATAGCAGATTGACCCTCAGTCGAGCGGGAACCGTCCGCACGACGGGTCGGTGATCGCAGAGCAAGGCGCGTTGGGGTGGAGGGCTGCCATTGACCGGCGAATTTCCGGGTTCATCTGTTCGCTGCCCCACCATTGCTGACAGTGTGCTCGCACGGACACGAGGGAGGTTGATAGCTATGAAAACAGCGAGCCTGGTGCTTCTGTGCCTCTTGGTGTGGTCCGGCTGCCTGCCGGTCGACGATGGGGGAAGGAGCACACGCCGTGACATGGATCTGGATGCCTCAGGGGAAGATGGCGGAGAGATCGGGGACCCGGATCCCCTTGCCGTCGACTGGGTCGAGATCGCTGGCGGTACCTACCAGATGGGGGATGACTGGGACATCTTCATGGATAACGAACCGGTCCACAGCGTGACCGTCCCCACCTTCGAGCTGGCCCGGACCGAGGTGACCGTGGCCCAGTACCAGGCATGCGTGGAGGCGGGAGAATGCACGGAGCCGCTCACAGGTTACGATTGCATCTGGGGTGTGGAGGATCGCGACGACCATCCCGTCAACTGTGTGAGCTGGTACCAGGCCTGGCAGTTCTGCGAGTGGGTCGGTGGTCGTCTGCCCACCGAAGCGGAGTGGGAATATGCGGCGCGGTGCCAGGGACAGGACATCGACTACCCCTGGGGCAACGATCCGGCGACCTGCGAACACGCGGTCGTGTCGCAAGATGATGCCGGAAACGACTGCGAACCGGGCGGCATTGAACCGGTATGCAGCCGGCTTCTGGATACCAGCGACCAGGCGGTATGCGATCTGGCGGGCAACATGGAAGAGTGGGTCGAGGACGATTGGCATACCACCTATGAAGGAGCTCCAGCCGATGGCAGTGCCTGGATAGACAGTCCCAGGGGCTTTGGTCGAGTCATGCGCGGCGGTGCGTGGTGCTTGGAAGCCTGCGCAGGGCGAACCACCTATCGCACTCTATGGGAGCCCGACGTCAAGAGTGCCTGGGTGGGCATCCGCCCCGCCAGGTCGTTGAGCCCTTGAACGCTTGAGCCGTTGGCCCCTTGGTCTTCTCCCCTGGCCCTGGCTTCACCCCTTTCAGCAGACTGGGTCATTGAACCGAATCGGCAACGTGGAGGGTAGGTGTGCTCAACACCCCCAGTCCAGGAGGCTGGCACGCTTGGGCCTTACATTTGCTGCCGTTGCTGCAAGAGCGCGTGGTGACCACAAGTTGCGGAGAGACCGGTCCGTGCGCTTCGGTTGAATCGCAAAGGGAAAGAAGATAATAGTGGGCCGGTACTCGCAGCTTTTTGTCAAGGAGACTCTATGGTTTTGAGATACGAGGAACTGTTGAAGCGAAAAATGAGCCTCGAGAGCTACAACAAGCTTGCCGCGCTCGACAACCCATACGTCATCGATTTCGTTGGTTTCTTCGCAGAACACTGCGATCCGGCCTCGATACACGTGTGCGATGACAGCGAGAGAGACAAGCGGTACGTCCGCGAGCAGGCGATCGCCAAGGGCGAGGAGCAGGTCTTGGCTCTCCCCCAGCAGACCATCCATTGGGATGGCTACGGCGACCAGGGGCGCGACAAGAACAATACTCGGTTCATGGTGACCAGAGAGAACCTGGAAAACATGAAGGCGCTCAACTCCGTCGCCTACGAGGCCGGCTATGCGGAGATCATGGAGATCGCCAAAGGCATCATGAGGGGAAAGGACGCGGTGGTCCAGTTCTTCTCGGAAGGTCCCACCCAGAGCCCCTTCACCATCCCCTGCATCCAGTTCACCGACAGCTGGTACGTCGCTCACTCGGAGTTCATCTTGTACCGCTCTGCTTATGATCACTTCCTGAAGATGCAGGACTCCGAGAAGGGCAGTTTTTTCCGCTTCATCCACTCGGCCGGCGTGCTCGACAGCAACAACTGCAGCGTCAACCTGGACAAGCGCCGCATCTACATGGATACGCAGAACAACATCGTCTACTCCATGAACAACCAGTACGCCGGCAACTCCATCGGACTGAAAAAGCACGCGATGCGCCTCGCCATCAACAAGGCGGGGAAGGAAGGCTGGCTGTGCGAGCACATGTTTGTCATGGCCATCATCGGCGAGGAAGGGAAGCGGAAGACCTATTTTTGCGGTGCCTATCCGTCCGCCTGCGGGAAGACCTCCACCGCCATGATTCCAGGTGAGCAGATCGTCGGCGACGACATCGCCTACTTCCGCAACATCGACGGCGAGTTCCGGGCGGTCAACGTCGAGTTCGGCATGTTCGGCATCATCAAGGACGTCAACGCCGAGGATGATCCGGTCATCTTCGAGAACCTCATGAAGGACCAGGAGGTCATTTTTTCCAATGTGTTGATCAGCGCGGACAAAAAGCCCTACTGGCTCGGCATGGGGGTCGAAACCCCCAACCAGGGACGCAACCATTTCGGACAGTGGCACGAAGGCGTCACAGACGCCAAGGGCAAAGAGGTCGGCCTGGCGCATAGCAATGCGCGCTATACTATGCGCCTCGACTACCTCGATAACATCGACCAGGAGGGCTTCGAGGCCAAGAACGGCGTC
>JAFGEP010000121.1 GCA_016931535.1 Bradymonadales bacterium | reverse complement strand
CTTGGAGATCCCGGTCCCCGGCCTCCAGCCGGAAGGAGAGATCCCGCCCCCGGAGGCTGAGGCGGCAGGGACCGCGCCGGTCGAGGAGCTGGCCATTCCCCAGGAACCGGTGCGGGCGGTCGAGGAGCCTGCAGCTCAACCAGAGCTGCCGGTGGAGGTACAGGCAGCGGCAGCCCCTCTCAGCTCCCTGTCGGTGTTGGCTGGAGTCCTGGCTCCTCCCGCATCGGTCATGGCCGCCGACGCGATCGGCGACTACGGTGGTAGGATCACCATCACCTGGGAGCGCTCTCCCGACGATCGCCGCGTTTTCAGCAGGGTGCGCAACTACCTGGTGTTCTTCCAGGCCATGCCGCCCCCTCCGGCCGCAGAAGGCGAGGTCCCGGCACCTGCCGAGCTTCCCGGCGAACCTCTGGAAGATGGCCAATCGGATGCCGAGCCGCAGCCGGTGGAGTGGGTCTTTCTGGCTCGGGTACCGGCAGGGGTCTTCCATGCCGAGTTTGACCGGGCCGACAGGGGGACCGCCTATCGTTTCCTGGTGGTGGCCGCCAGCATCGAGCCGGACGACCAGGTCCTTTTGGCGGGAATCCCGGTCGGTTATCGCGTCCTGCTGAGCGATCCGGTGATCACATCGCCGGTCGAGTCCATCGACGACCTGCTGGCTGGGGACGATGGAGCCCACCCCGCACCTCCTACGGACCTGGTCTTGAGAGACGTTCCCTGGGATCGGGGAGAGGAGCTGGTGCTGACCTGGACCGCTTCAGCGGACGACAGGTTGGCCTATGCCGCCGACCATCTCGAGGACTACGCGGACTACCTGTACCGGAGCCTGACTCACCAGGAGAACCTGCATCCACTTCGGTACGAGCTGCTCCTCCGGACCGATCCGGAGGCGTTCTGGACGAAGGTGGACGAAGTCCCAGCGGGCGTCACGCGCTACGTGTACACGGGGCTAACCGATGATACCAGCTACCAGGCGATGGTCGTGGCGGCGACCTCGGAGGGTCATAGCGGAGCGGCCGAGCTGGTGCCGCTCATCTCTCCGGTGGCCAACTGGTTCGATGGCAGCCGGTTTTACATCGGCCTGTTGGGGTTGATCCTGTCGATCTGCATTCTGGCCTACATCGAGATTGCGCGGCGTGGCCACAAGCCGTTCATCAGGAAGATCGCGGGGTTGGAGGCCATCGACGAGGCCATCGGGCGAGCGACGGAGATGGGGCGGCCCATCCTGTTCGTGCCCGGGATCTCCGACATGGACAACGTCCAGACCCTGGCAGGCCTCAGCATACTCGGCCATGTCGCCAAGACGATCGCCGAGTACGACACCCGCATCGACATTCCGGTATGTCGAGCCCTGGTCATGACCGCCGGCCGCGAGGTGGTCAAGCAGGCCTACTTGCAGGCCGGTCGACCGGATGCCTACGATGCGAACTGCTGCCACTACATCACCGACGAGCAGTTTGGCTACGTGGCCGGAGTGGACGGCATCATCGTGAGGGACAAGCCGGCCACCTGCTTCTTCCAGGGTGCATTCTACGCCGAATCGCTGATCCTGGCAGAGACCGGCAACCTGATCGGAGCCATCCAGATCGCCGGTACGGCCATGCCCTCGCAGCTGCCGTTCTTCATCGCAGCCTGCGACTACACCCTGATCGGCGAGGAGTTGTTCGCTGCCAGCGCCTACCTCAGCGGGGATCCCAAGCAGTTGGGGAGCCTCAAGGGGCAGGATGCGGGCAAGCTGATCGTCATGCTGGCGCTGGTATTCGGCAGCCTGACCGCCACGGTGGCCCACTTGACGGCGCTGAAGTTCCACTCGGTGTCGGCGGTGCTCAACGACATCGTGGTCTTTTTGCACCGGGTTTTCGAATGAGGCGACAGCTAGCGAGCGGGGTTGCACCGGCATCGAACGGGCCCGGCTCAAGGTACTGTAACCAAGGGATGTCGACATGAAGAAACAAGTCCCGCTATTCATCACCTTCTTGTTCGGTACGGTGATGATCTTGGCCACCTTCATCCCCCACTACCCGTTCAAGCTGGCCGACACCGAGATGTCGATGTTCTTCGACATCCTGGCCGCCTTCGCCATCCTGCTGGGCGGTGGCAACCTGATGCGCATCCACGTGACCAAGGTGGCGAAGCACAAGAAGGGATGGGCCTACAGCCTGATCACCGTGGTCGGCTTTCTCACCATGCTCATCGTCGGTCTGTTCAAGCTTCCGCTGGGGCCGACCTCGGGAGTGGGATTGGAGAACAGCCAGCTGTACATGTACAAGCTGTACCAGTTCGTCCTCCGGCCGCTGCAGTCCACCATGTTCGCCCTCCTGGCCTTCTACGTGGCCTCCGCATCCTATCGGGCCTTCAGGGCCAAGAACCGGGAGGCCACCATGCTGCTTTTGGCGGCCTTCTTCATCCTGCTGGGGCGAACACTCATCGGCACCGCCATCACCGCCTACCTGCCGGGCATCGTGGAGATATTCTTCGCCATCGTGCTGGGCTGGGTGGCCTGGGATCAGTCCAAGTCCAAGAACTGGGTCATTGTCGGGCTGATGGGCGCCATCGGCCTCTTCTTGCTGGGCAGGACCATATACGGCTACGGCGTGGTGCTGACCGGTGGAGAGATGGAGTTCATCACCATTCCCAAGCTGGTCAACTGGATCATGATCTACCCGCAGATGGCCGGACAGCGGGCCATCATGATCGGAATCTGCCTGGGGGTCATCTCCATGTCCCTGCGCATCATCCTCGGCGTGGAACGGTCCTACCTGGGATCGGACACTGAGTAAGGGGAGAACACGGCATGACATCACGCGAATTCTTCGACAAGATGCAGACCATCGACCGCCGCTGGATCTTCCTGCTCATCAGCCTGGCGGTCATCATCCCCCTGCTGTTCGAGTTCTCCTTCACCGAGCTCGCCACCCCCGAGGTCAGCGCCATCTACAATCGCATCGAGGGCCTACAGCAGGAGGTGGGACGAAGGCCCCGGACCCTCATCTCCTTCGACTTCGACCCTCCCAGCGAACCCGAGCTGATGCCCATGGCCATCAGCCTCATCCGCCACCTGGTCATCCGAAACCACCAGATCTACATGATGGCCTTGTGGCCCATCGGGCAGCAGGAGGCGGACGACGTCGTGCGGCAGTACCTGGAACCCGAGTTCCCACAATACACCTACGGCGAGGACTACATGACCTTCGGCTTTCAGCCCGGAGGCGCCGGCCTGATCAACGTCATCGTGAACGACTTCCGCAAGTTCTTCTCGGTCGACTCGCGCAACAACCCGATCGACAGCCTGCCCATGATGGCCGACGTGGTGAACCTCTTCGACATGGACCTCATCCTGGACCTGAGTGCCGGAGCACCGGGCATCAAGGAATGGGTGCAGTTCGGGGGGGACCGGACCGGGGTTCCGGTCGCCGGCTGCGTGACCGCCGTGCAGGCACCCCTGATGTACCCCTACTACCCTCGGCAGATGTTCGGCATGCTGGGGGGAATGAAGGCGGCCGCCGAGTACGAGTCGCTGGTGCTGGAGGCCTACGGCGCGGAGAGCGACGACCCCCGCATCTCCGCCGACGCCAGGTTTCTCGGGATCCGCCGGATGGGTCCCCAGACCTTCGCCCACCTGGTCATCATTCTGTTCATCATCATCGGCAACATCGCCTTCTTCGCCACCCGTGGGCAGAGGGGTGCATCGCGCCTGACGGTCGATAGCTAAAGCCACAGAGGGACGGATATGGAAGCTACAACCAAGAAAACCATCATCTACATCGTCCTGGGCGCCTTCGCCTTGTGGCTCATCCTGTGGACCGCCTTCGGTCCCATGGAGTCGCCCTTCTCCTGGCAGGGCCTGGGCCTGTGGGTAGCCGCCTTCCTGTCGCTCTCCATCCTGAGCTTCTTGTACGACGACAACCCGTTCTACAAGGTGGCGGAGAGCCTGTTCATCGGCGTGTCGGCCGCCTACTACATCGTCTACAGCACCTGGAACGCCCTGGTGAACTACCTGCTCGTCAAGCTGTGGCCGAGCGCTGCCAAGAACCTGATCCCCGAGCTGGAGATCAAGGAGATCCATATCGGAGAATGGCTCTGGTACTTCCTCGCCCTGGTCATGGGGATCATGCTGGTCTGGCGCCTGGCCCCCAAGGGCGGCTGGATCAGCCGCTGGCCCCTGGCCGTGCTGGTAGGCTGGGCCGCAGGGATGAACCTCACCCGCTACCTGGTATCGGACTTCACCAAGCAGGTGCAGACCACCCTGATCCCGCTGGTGGTGCTCCAACCGGATGGGGGATCCATCGCCTGGTACGAGACCCTCTCCAATATCACCCTGGTCGGCGGCGTGCTGTGCGGCCTGATCTACTTCTTCTTCTCCGTGGAACACAAGGGCGTGTTCGGAAAAGCATCGCGATTGGGCATCTGGATCATCATGATCACATTCGGCGCAGCATTTGGCTACACCGTGATGGGACGTGTGGCGCTACTAGTCGGACGAATGGAGTTCTTGTTCGTGGACTGGATGCGCATCGTTGCGCAGTAACCCCTCCTAATCAAAATAGTTTTCCCAAATTCCGCGAAAACCGGTTCTTTCTTCCAACCCGCTCTCTGCGAGCGTATAGTGGAAAATACAGGGATGAACCGGCGTGCTGCGCCTGACCTTCGGGTCACCACATACCAAAACCATCGAACCGGACAGCGACTAAGGTGGGGAACACGTCCAGACTCTCTGGAAGGTCCAGCTGTCTTCTCTGGACCGCTGCGGGGCTGGCTGCGGTGGTCATCGTATCAGCCATGGCCATGGTCTACCTTGTGGTCGCCCCTGCCTGCCGAAGACCTCGACCCCTCCTACAACCCCTCCCCCACCCCACTATCTGCCTTCCCGAGGGCAGCGGGCGCGGGGCACCCTGTGACCAGGTCGTTGACACACCGCCGATCCCCGAAACGCAAATCGATGCCGCCGTCCCACAGCCGGATGCCATCCCCCCACCCCCTTTACCGGCCTTTGACCCTCTGCCCCCAGCCACCTCGCCCGATCCCGAACCCCCGCTCCCCATCCTGGGAGTCCCATAATCTCAGCGCAGGAAGGTCCTTCCGAACCCCCAACATCCCATGTGCCACGAAATCCGTGACCGTGATCGTGATCGTGATCGTGAGCGATCAGCGCAGCAGGCATTGGAGCCCTTGCCCTCAGGAAATGCAGCCAGGCCCCAGGTTAGATCCAGCGGATGAAAAACCGAGGACGCCGTTCGTCCAGCCGGTGCATCCCGACCTCGGCGGCCATGGTCAGCGCCTCCTGGTACTCCCGGGTCGAGATGGGGCGATCGATCTCCTCGAACCGAGGAGCCTCTCCCTCGGGATGGTACTGGGCCATGATATTGACGTAGGTGTCCGGCGAGATCTCGTCGTGTACAAACCGAAGCGCTTCACGGGTGGTGGCCACCCCCCCTGGCATCACGAGATGCCTCAGCAGAATCCCCCGGAGGGCGATCCCGTCTTCATCCAGCTCGAGGTCGCCCACCTGGCGATGCATCTCCTTCAGGGCCGCCTTGACCACCTCGGGGTAGTCCTTGGCCCGGCAGTACCGTTCGGCAGCCTCGTGGCTGAGCGTCTTGAGATCCGGCATGTAGATGTCGAAGACCCCGTCGAGCAGCTGGAGGGTCTCCACCGAGTCGTACCCCGAGGTGTTGTAGACCAGGGGAACCCGCAAGCCCATGTCTACCGCCTCGACCAGGCCCGCCAGAATGGCCGGGACCTGGTGGCTGGGTGTGACGAAGTTGATGTTGTGGCAGCCCTGCTCCTGCAAGCCGAGCATGACCCGGCCCAGGGATTCCGCGCTCACTGTCTGGCCGCGCATCTCCTGGGAGATGTCGTAGTTCTGGCAGAACACGCAGCGCAGGTTGCAGGAGCTGAAAAAGATGGTTCCCGAACCGCAGCGACCCACCAGGGGCGATTCTTCCCCAAAGTGAGGTCCGGCGCTGGCTATCTCCGCTTCCGGCCCCACCAGGCACACGCCTCGCTCCCCCGCCAGCCGGTCGACCCCGCAACGTCTCGGGCAGAGCGTACACCCGGCCAACAGGGACCTCGCCCGATCGGCTCTCTCGCCCAGCTCTCCTCGAGCGTGAAGCGCCAGGTAGCACGGCTCCATGGTTCCCGTTCCCCTCCTTGTCCTGGATCGTTCGGGTCCGCTCTTCAGCTCGCGTAATCTCTTCCCGGTGTTGCTGTCCAGCTCCCAGCCTGGCGGTAGTGCCGCCAGAAAAACAGGAATCCTCTCCAGCTTACCGACAAACAGCCGGTTTCGGAATGCCGGCCCTGGAAAAAGCCACGGCCGTTACCACGAGTCGTCAAGAAGACACCGGCGAACCGGTGCCATCCAAAGATCATCCACCCGCTACCGGCCTCTGCAAAACGGCAACCTTTTCGCAATCACCCCCTCTTTTCGCCGAAAACACAGGCGTCCGGATGGTGTCAATCGACAGTTTGAACGATTTTCCCTACTCTGGTTGTGAATGTCTCTGAGGAGAGATCTGAACCATGCAGCGCAGACTCGATTCGATGGCGATGATCGCCTTGATTGCGATGGGTTGCGTTTCTTTGACCTGTGCCGAACCGGCGACCTTGTTGTCGCGCGAGTGCCGGCGCAACGAGGACTGCGACAGCGGCCTGTGCCTGAATGGCCGATGTGTCCCATCGAGTGATCTACCCCTCCCGACCGATGCCCAGCCGGATGGGCCCCTCGACTGGGGGGTGGAGATGGCCGACTCGGATGTCCCTGGCGACATGGCGTGCGACCGGGAGGAGATGGAAGATCTCCTCACCGACCCCTCACCTGCCGATACGGAGCTTTTAGGTTTCGGCGAACCGTGCACGGCCAACTCCCAGTGCCTGAGCGGGTACTGCATCGACTTCGGGGAAAGCGGCCGCATCTGCACGCGAGAATGCTACGAAGAGTGTGAAGAGGAGGGGTTCACCTGTCGGTTGATCACCAGCAGCGGTTCGGATGCCACCTGGCTATGCGTTCCCCAGCGGAATGTGCTCTGCCAGCCCTGCGAGTACCACACGGACTGCGGCGGCTTCGGAAACTACTGCCTGCAGCAGGATGACGGCTCCTTCTGCGCCACCGACTGCCGGTTGACCGGGGAGTGTCCCGACCATTACGTCTGCAACGGGATCATCCTCCCGGGGGCCGGCCCGGAAGGAGAGGATGTCCAGACCAACCTGTGTGAACCGACCATTCATGAGTGCTCGGGATGCGTGGACAACGACGAGGACGGGTACGGAGCCGGATGGACCTGCCTGGGATTGGATTGCGACGACCTCGACCCCGACATCTACCTGGGCGCCCCCGAGCGCTGCAACTACCGGGATGACGACTGCGATGGGATCACCGACGAGGGCATCGATCTGATGACCTCGCTGGACCACTGCGGCGAATGCGACAACCCTTGCCATCCCCTGGCGAACGAGGTGACCGAGTGCCAGACGGGCGAGTGTGTTCGAGCCTGTGCGCCCGATTACTGGGACAACGACCCGCTGCTTCCCGGTTGCGAGTACTACTGCGTGCTCAATACAGCCACCGGAGGGGTGGAGATCTGCAACTTTGCCGACGACGACTGCGACGGCGTTCCCGACGACGGCTTCGACATCCAGAACGATCCAGCCTACTGCGGGGACTGCACCCCCTGTGACCTCCCCTACACCGACACCCATGAGTGCGTGCGAGGCGAATGCCGGCCATTGACCTGCGACGAAGGCCGGGCTCACTGTGACGACGACTACGCCAACGGCTGCGAGCAGGACATCTGGTACGACATCCTGCACTGTGGCAGCTGCGACTGGGAGTGCTCCTTCGATCACGCCATTCCCCTGTGCGGTCCCTCCGGCTGCTACTTCACGAGCTGCAGCTCGTCGGACTACGGCAACTGCAACTCGGTGCAGGAGGATGGATGCGAGTCCGATCTGCGCATCGACCCCCTCCACTGCGGGAGCTGCGGCAATGATTGCCACCTGGTCTATCCCCACGCCCAGGTCGCCTGCGACGACCGCACCTGCGAGATGGGCGCGTGTGACCCGTACTACTACGATCTGCGAACCGACCTGGCGGGGTGCGAGTACGGCCCCTGCTACGGGGACCCGGAGAGCCTGGACCTTCCCGATTCCGGCTTTGTCGATGCCGACTGTGATGGCATCGACGGCGACATCGACCGGGCGGTCTTCGTCGCGCCGTCCCCTGCCGGAAGCGATGGCAGCAGCACCTGCTCCATGACCTCCCCCTGCGCCACCATCACCCGCGCCCTTGCGGTTGCGGTATCGCGCGGAGCCACCCAGGTGCTGGTGAGGGCCGGCACCTACTCGGGCCTGGTGGAGCTGAGCTCCACCCACTCCGGCATCGGCATCTACGGTGGATACAACCAGACCTGGCAGCGGGGGGATCGCGATGCGAGCGGGTTCGTCACCACCCTCTCCGGCGGACTCCACAGCGGGGATGGCGAGTACATGACGATCCGAGCCCGCTCGGTCACCGCCACCCTCGCCAACCTGCGGCTGAACGGTCCCAACGCGGCAGGCCGGGTCAACGACAACGGACGCAGCAGCTACGTCGTCCATGCCGCAGGCTCCACCTTGACCATCCAGAACATCACCTTCGTCCAGGGTAACGGGGTCGCCGGCCTGGCCGGCTCCCATGGAAGCGACTACAGCCCCACCACCGCACCCGGGGGAGGAGACGGCGGGGACAACCGCGAAGCCATCAGCTGGTGCGACGATAGCTGGGGCGGCGTGGGAGGGACCGGATACAGCAACTGCAGCGCCACGGAAGCCCGGGGCGGCAACGGCGGTGCGGGGGGCAAGATGGACAGCGACTGCAGCTTTCCCTACGACTACAACGCCACCTCCGGTCTGGCTGGCAACGCGGCCGGCTGGTCCCAGTCCACCTACCCCTACTACGGGATCGGCGGCAGTGCGGGGAAGACCTGCCGGGTTGGTGGCAACGGCTACAACGGGCGGAACGGAACCGACGGTTCGGGAGGAACGGGCGGGACCTCGGCGGGAACCCTGTACAGCTCCAACGGCTCCCAGTTCTGGACCGCCCGGGACGGCAACAACGGCAGCCTGGGAAGCCATGGGACAGGCGGTGGGGGCGGCGGGGGCGGCGGCGGTTGCGATGAGGGCACCGACTCGGACGGAGCCGGCGGGGGCGGCGGCGGCGCCGGAGGATGCCGGGCGGCCTCCTACGGACGGGCGGGCAACGGCGGCGGCGGCAGCTTCGGCATCTTGGGCATCAGCTCCACGCTGACCGTCCAGGGCTGCTCCTTCACCCGAGGTACGGCCGGCGCGGGTGGTGCCGGGGGGATTGGCGGGCGGGGGCAGAATGGGGGCGCTTCCGGGCCGGGGGGCGGCGGTCAAGGCGAGGGCCTCGGAGGAGACGGGGGAGCCGGAGGGCGGGGAGGCCACAGCGGCGGGGGCGGAGGCGGCGCCGGTGGTCATTCCTATGGCATCTACACCTACAGCTCGACCGTGTCCCAGTCCTCCAACAGTTTTTCCGGTGGAGCCTACGGCGCGGGTGGCAGCGCGGGAACCTCCCCCGGCAACAACGGCACCAGCGGGGCCAACGGCATCCTGGGCAACGTTGGGGTGTTCTCCTACTGACAGACCGAGCGATCGACCTTCCTTGCAATAATCGGCAAAACCGGTATTGGATAATGGCTCCACGATCGGCTGGCGGGGTGCCTCAGGCGCTGTGGAATCGGGGTGTTTGCCGCCAGCGCCAAGCCTGGATTGTTGATGATGCGACCCTTGCTCTTGCTCTTTGTACTGCTGGCGATGACCGCCTGGTTGGCCCTCGGCTGCGCACCGCAGATCGGCGACTCCTGTCTGTCCAGCGTCGACTGTCCCGAGCTGGCAACCTGTGACACGACCGCCACGGGCGGCTACTGCTTGGTCTACGACTGTCCCGAGAACAGCTGCCCCGACGAATCGGTTTGCGTGGACTTCGGCACCTTCACCGCCTGCATGAAGGAATGCCGCGTCAATGGGGATTGCCGTCAGGAGGACGGACAGGTGTGCCGCAAGGACATTCCTCCCACCTCCTTCTGCTACCACCCCGTATCGGCGCCATGACCGACCTTCCGACCGATCTGGTCCTCGAGGACTTCCAGACGCTCCCCCAACTGCTATCCGCGCGGGTGGAGGCCAGCGGCAGTGAGATGGCCTACCGCTTCTGGACCGGATCCGCCTGGCGGCCGGTCACCTGGCTGGAGTTCCACCGCCGCATCCTGGAGACCGCCACCGGCCTGGTCAGGCTGGGGCTGAAGCCGGCGGACACCGTCGCCATCATCGGCGAGACGCGACCCGAGTGGGGTCTGACAGACCTCGCCGTGCTGGTCGCCGGAGGAACCACCGTCGGTCTTCATCCGATGAGCGCTCCTGCTCAGCTGGTCCCCGTGATCCGGCGCATCGGATGCCGGATGGTCGCCATCCAGGACACTGATCAGTTGGAGAAGCTGCGCCTGGTGGCGGACCAGTTGGACTCGGTCGAGAAGATCATCCTCTGGAAGGGAGCAGACCGGGTGGATGCCGAGCGGGAGATCTCCCTGTTCCAGCTCAACCGGCTGGCACGGGAAGGTGGCCACCAGAGTAGGGACGAACTGGCCGCCTTGCAGGCCGGGATCGATGGGCAACAAGTTGCCAACCTGTTTGTCACCCCAGGCACGACCGCCACCCCCAAGATCGTCCCGTTGACTCACGCCAACCTCCTGGCAGCCCTGCGATCGGTGAGCCGCCTCGGCATCTTCCGGCCCCGGGATCACACGGTCAGCTACCTGCCCATGGCGGATGCAGGGGAGAAGATCTTGGGGTTCTACAATCGGATCGCGACCGGCCTTGTCACCTCCTTCTCCCGCGGCCCCGCCTTCCTCTTGGAGGAGCTGGCGGAGGTGCGCCCCACCGTGTTCGGAGCCACGCCCGCTTTCTTCGAGATGGCCCATGATGTGCTCTCAGGCCGGATCGAGCGGGGCGGTCCAGCGGCAAGAGCCCTTTTTGCCTACGCGCTCAAGGTGGGAAGGCAGGCGATGCCCTTTGTCGCATCTGGAAGACCGCTACCGCCCCTGCTGAAAACCCGCCACCTGCTGATCGACGCGCTGCTCTTCAAAAAGCTGAGGGAGAACCTGGGAGGCAGGTTGCGATGCACCTACGTGGGCGGAGCCCCATTGCGGCGGGAAGTCCTGGAGACCTTCTTCGCCATGGGCATCCCGCTGTACGAGCTGTACGGTCTCACGGAGACCGCTGCGGTGGCCACCACCAATCGACCCGGCACCTGTCATCCCGGCTCGGTGGGAAAGGCGGTACCGGGAGTCGATCTGTCGCTCTCGGAACGGGGAGAGATCCTGATCCGCGGAGAGAACGTGTTCGCCGAGTACCTGGACGACCCGCAGGCCACGGCCGACGCCATCGACGCCAAGGGCTGGCTGCACACGGGGGATCTGGGCCGCATCGACGGCGAGGGTTACCTGTGGATCACCGAACGAAGACTGAACCTGATCACGCTCACGGATGGGAAGACCATCGCGCCCCGGAACATCGAGCAGCTCATCCAGCGCCATCGCGCGGTCGCATCGGCCTTCGTGGTCGGTGACCGCCGCCCCCATCTCACCGCCCTGATCTCCCTGGATCCCGCGGTGCTGGGGGAGCTGGTGGACAAGCTCAAGTTGTCCGGAGCCGAGCTGGAACGCTGTTGTCGGGAGGAGGCCCTGGTACGCCATATCCAGAAGGCGGTAGCACAAGCCAACGAGGAGCTCTCCCCCGCCGAGCAGGTTCGCGATTTCCGCATCCTGCCGCGAGGATTGAGCCTGGACCTGGGAGAGGTCACCCCCAATCGCAAGACGCGCCGGTCGGTGGTCCTGGACAACTTCTCCTCGCTGATCGACGAGATGTACCCCTGATGGCAGCCGATCTCGACGCACTCCTTGCTGGCCTGCCCAAGGAGGTCCGAAGTGACCTGACCAGCAAGAACTACCTGCGACGCATCGCCGCCTGTGGAGAGCTGGAAGAGCCGTTGCAAGCCGGTTTGGAGCAGGCGTTGGAGATCCTGCTGGCCAAGCTGGGTGACGATCATCCCCAGGTCCGGCAGGCGGCCGCCCAGATCCTCGCCACCGGAGAGAGCGAGCGGGTCGTCCCCCCCCTGCTGGAGGCCTTGGCTTCGCTGATCCACGAGGTGCGCCCCGGCCATCGAGCCAGCCTGGTATACGCCCTGAGCCTGATGGAGGTGGATTGCCATTCTCCGGTATGCGAGGCGTTGCTGGCCCTCCTCGACCATGGGGATCAGGATGTGCGCTTCCAGGCGCTGGTGGGTCTGAACCGCATCGGCTGCACCTCGGATCGGTTTCGACAGGCGGTCGTGCGCCTGCTGGAAGACCCGGACGACGAGGTGGCCGCCGTCGCCGCCTCGTCGGCGGCGGAGCTGGCCCTGGTCGAACACCGCCCGGCCATCGTCGCCCGCTGGCAGAGGGCACAGGGGTTCGCCCGGCGCCACCTGGCGCTGGCTGGGGCCCACCTGGGTGCAGAGGAGGTGATCGAGAGCCTGGAGATGGCGGTCCGGTCGGCCATCGATGGCCATGAGGCGATCGAGGCCCTGGTCGCGCTGCATACCCCCGCGGCCCAGCGACTGCTCTTTCGCCTGGCAGGCTCCTGGCGGGTCCACCCCCTCCTGCGGGCGCGCGCGGGGGTTGCCCTGGTGGAGATCGAGCACCCTGAGGCGGCCAAACTCATCCAGCGCCATCTTGCCCACCGCAAAGCCACCATCCGTTGGGGCACCATCGACTGGTTGTGCCGACTCCAACGGAGGGAGCACCTGGCGTCGTTGCTCGCGATTCTGCAGGACCCGAGCCACCGCGACTCGGTCGAGGTGGCCAGCTCGCTGGCCCTCCTCCTGCCGAGCCAGGAGGTTTCTGAAGCGCTGGAGCAGGCGGCTCAAAGAGATCCGCGGACAGAAGTGAGAGCGGCGGCCGCCGAGGCCCTGCTACCCGCGGCGAGGACGCCATGAGACGGGGGCCTTCGGTGGTCGATCCACCATCTCTGCGGGAGCTGTCCCCCCATCCTTCATCGGGGGGAGATAATCGAGGCCGCCGTGAGACGGCGCATCCCGTTTTCCATTCCTGGGCGGAGAGCCGCGGGAACCCCGCCCGATGGAGGCGCGGCTCGCCGGGCAGGTGGTGGATTCCCCTCGGTTTTTGCCTTCTTTGGGTGGCACAACCGGCCGCTGCAGGTCCCTTCGATCTCTTCGGCTTCGGCACCCGCACCATAGGCATGGGGCAGGCCATCACCGCCGTCGCGGACGACTACACGGCGACCTTCTACAACCCGGCGAACCTGGTGTTGCGCAAGGATATCCGCCTGGGTGCAGAGTTTCTCCTCGGTCTTTCCGCTCTCGAGATCGACCTGGATCAGCCCTCGGCGGACCACACCCCGATCGAACCGGAAACCTACGCGGGGTTCACCCTGGGCCTGCTCTTCCCCCTGGGCGGCAAGGTGGCTTACCGCTTCGCCATCGGCGCTGCCCTTCACCTTCCCACCGAGCAGATCTTGCGGATCGAATCCTACGATCCCCTGGTCCCCCGGTGGTATCTGGCCGACAGCCTGGTCCACAAGTTCCACTTCCTGCTCGGTCTGGGTTTCGAGGCCACCCGCTGGCTCTCGGTCGGGGTCGGGTTCCAGGCCCTGGCTTCCATCATGGGTGAGACCGAAATCGACGTCGACTGGGTCAACGAGGAGTTCACCTATCGCACCCTGCGCTCCGAGCTGCACCTCACCATGTCCCCCGTCGTCGGTCTCCGTCTGACGCCGTTCGACCGGCTGACCGTTGGACTGAGCTGGCGCGGGGAGATGGAGCTGGAGTTCCGTCAGCCCATCCATTTCGACTTCGGCGAGGCCCTCGACACCACGCTGGTCGCCTCCGGTCACGCCCTGTATACCCCTCATGTTCTCAGCCTCGGCCTGGCCTACCAGGTCATCGAGCGACGCTGGCTTGCCAGCCTGGAGCTCCGACGGGCCTTCTGGTCTCAGGCCCCCGATCCCGCTCTGTACTTTGCGCTGGACATGTCCGGCAGACTGCTCGAAGGACTGGGTGCCGAAGGCGACTTCGATTTTCTGCCGGGTCCCAGCGGTCTCCCCGGGTTTCGCGACATCTTGACCGTTCATGTCGGATCGGAGCTGACCTTGGGCCGGCACCTGCTGGCCCGGATGGGATACCACTACCGGCCCACTCCGCTGCCGCAGCAGGTGGGATTGAGCAACTATGTCGATGGCGACGCCCACACCCTGGGCGCTGGAATCGGAATCCGGTTCGCCGACCCCCTGGAGATCGACCAGTCTCCCATCTCCATCGAGCTGTCCGGCGCGCTCAGTATCTTGCCGGAGCAGCAGATCGAGAAGCTGAGCGGGTCCGATCCCGTGGGCGACTATACCTGCCAAGGACAGATCGGTACCCTGAGCATTACCATCCAGGGCAGCTACTGAGCCAAGAATCGGCCCAACTTCCTGCAGCGCGCTTTTTTAAGCCCCGCCGCACACATCCGACGTCGTGCGGGGGCACCCGACAGCGCGCGTGCGTGCGAGTGAGGTGGAAGGTCCTGGAAGGAGAACTACCGATTGGAAACCACGGCCCACCAGTTGGCCAGGGTGTTGCCCAGTCCCATCTTGAACAGACCGGAACCGACGGGAACGACATCTGGCGGTGGGTTGAATCGCAGGCGGGACCGACCACCATCCATGTCGATCCGTTCAGCCCAGGAGCCGCTCCGGTCGCTGTACCAGATCCAGATGACCCCATCCGAAAAGGAGGCCCAGGTAACATCGCAGGTCCCACGACAGGATTCGATCTCCATCGGCTCGGTCACCACCGAGGAGTCGAGGGGAAAATGTTGCAGGAAGATCCGGGTAAACCACTCGGTCCCATCGATGAACACGACCGCGATGCGATTCTCGGCAGGTACGAAACGGGGTTGCAGCTCCCGCTGCCCCTCGTCCCGAAGCAGGGGGGGCAGACCGCCCACCCGGTAGCTGTGCAACCATTGGAACCCATCCTCGCCGGTGGTCGAATCGAGCGCAGCCAGGCGCACTGCGATCCAGCCCTCCGGGTTGATGCTCCAATCGGCCAAGATCAGCCTGTCCGATGCCCACAGCACGCTCCAATGGGCTAGAGGACCGGTGGACCAGACCCGGACCCCACCCGGTGGATCGATCTGACAGCGAAGCTGGCCCTCATCGAGACGGTAGACACAAAGGCCGCAGCCGTGCCCCGATCCCTCGATCGCTCCCACCTGGAGGGCTCCCCCCTGCTGCCCGGCCCACTCGGCATCCTGCTGTTGAGGCTGCAGGTGATCCCCGGCGATCACCACCTCGTGGAGCCGAAAGATCCCTTCCTGCTCGGTCACGAACAGCGCATGGCCGGCGGTCTCCTCGACACAGGCCGCCATTTGCTGCGGTTGGCGGATGTGTTCCAGGTTGAAGTCCCCCAATACCGTTCCGCTCCGGTCCGTCCAGATCAACCGGCCCTCCAGGTTGGGTCCGGAGGCGCCCGCGATCAGGATCCGGCTGTCCGAAGCGGATACCACCCGCTCGATCAAGCTTCTCAGGCCTTCGATCTCGATCTGGAGGGGTTCCCCTTCGAACAAGGCGGCCTCTTTCTTGTCGTCACAGCCGATGGTCGAAAGAAAAAGGGCAATGAGCAGGACGGCGCTGCACGGACAGGTACGCTTCATGGCTGCTCCTGTAGGTAGGGTCTGGGCGGATCGGTACACCCGATGGTGATCCCCGCCATGACCAGGATGATGTCGTCGATGCTTTCAGACTGGAACAACACCGCCAGAGACCGCACCAGGTCGAGCGTATTGTCCTGGCGGAAAAAGAAGAGGGCCAGCTCGATGGCCACCCGGCGAAACTCCAGGTCCTCCATCAGCCGCTGGACCGCTGCGTTCATGAGCACCTGGATCTCGGCGTTCTGCAGCTCGTTGATGATGGGGGCCACCAGGGAGAACATCGTCCCCGGATCCGACCCCTGAAGGGTCAGCAGATCGTAGAAGAGTCCCCCGATGATCTCGATTCCCAATAGCCCCTCGTACGATGTCTGTCCGATGCAGTCGAGCAGCGACCGCAGATGCTCCAGCTTCTCGGCGGCCAGGTACTCCTCCAGCTCGACCAGTAGCCAGGAGATGGGTGGCTCGTCCAGGGAGAAGAACGAGAGGATGGATCGCAGCTCCGAAAACTGGAAGTTGACCGACCGGATCGCGGAGGAGACCGCACCGATCATGGCAACGAACCCGTCCCGCCCTCCCTCGGGCTGAGTGGGGATGTTGGTCAGCAGGCCCACCACCGTCGGGTCGGTCAGGGCGGTCCCGATGGCTGCCATCAGGTCGGTGGCCTCCAGCATCTCCTGGACAGCCGGGATGATGCTGCCTTGGGGGCACTCGGCCAACGCCTGGCTCACCACCTGGAAAAACCACAGCCGCTCGGGGGGGCCTTCTCCCAGGTACTCGAAGGTGAGCACCGCCTGCTCCCGGATCCGCTCGACCAAGGTCAGCAGCAGATCGTACTCGAAGACCATCGCCTGCGCTCTGGGAAAACTTTGCAGGATGCCGAAAAAGAGGTCCACCAGCTGCGAGGTGCGAGTCCCCTCCCGCTCGTGCAGAAACCGGTCAGCCAGGCTGGCCAATGGATCGAGAGCACCCCCATCGAGCTGCTCGGACAGGTGACCGAGCGCCTGATCCAGTGTGATGCATCGCTGCTCCGGTGTCTGGTTGAGCGGCGCATCGATCCCTTCGGCCCCGCAGCTGCCCAGAAGCAGGGTGACCACCAGCCCGATGAGGAGTTTCGGCTTCTCCCTCTCGGTCCGGTCTGCCTTGCCTTCCCCGGCGCTCATGGGCAAAGGAGGCGCATCTTTTCTAGCTCTGCTGCGCCATGGCATCGTAAACAGACCTCCGGGTTGGCGGAAAGCAACCCGCCGCATCGGGAAGGAAATCGACTGCCGTGGGGAGCCACCAGCCTGTGACAGGCGACGCAATCGCTCTCGGGGTGGCACGAGGCGCATTGGACAATATCACGCTGTGCCTCCCAGCTGTGTCGTACACCGGCACCATCCGACCATCCCGGGGGGTGTACCCGATCGTACAGAATAGGCCCATGATTTTGATCGGCGGTGACCCTCACGTCAATGTGACAGCCGACACAAAACTCCGTGACCCGATGACAGGCCCCGCAGGACCCTCCATTACCCCTGGCGCTGACCGAGTGCTGGCGCGCAAAACCCGGCGGATGGACCCCCGCCACGCCGGCGAAACTGTCATGGCAGCGCAAGCAGTGCTGCTCTGCGTGGCAGGAAAAGCAGCTCGCCGGATCCAGTGCCAGCTCGGACCCATGGCGGCGATCGAACCCCTCGCCGTGGTTGGCGGGTCGCAGCAACAGGGTCGCGATCGCCCGGTCCCCCCCGAAACGGGTCTGCAGGCGGCCATCCTCTCCTGCCAGGTGGCAGGTGGTACAGACGGTGGGCGAATCGGAAGCCCGATGACATTCCACACACTGGTCCATCAGCGGCAAGGCGACCCCCCCGGCCTCGTCTGAAGGGTGGCAGCTATTGCAGGGGTTGGCATTGTGGAGGCGATGGCTGAAGTGCAGGTTGGGACGGAACGGGATGGCAGGCTCCGGCCGGACCAGCGGGAAGCGGGGATCCCGGGCAGCCAGCCAGCCCTCCCCCTCGGCCCACAGCGGGCGGTATCCCCGATGGCAGAACCCGCAGGCCTGGGGGTCAACGGTGTCCGAACTCTGCGGATGGCACTTGCCGCACCGCTCCATGGTCGGGAGCAGATCCTCGCCGGCCGTCTGGCTGGCGGCCGCCTGCTCGTGGCACAGCGCGCATTGAGCGACCGTGCTGTGCAGCTGGTGGTCGAACGCCACCGACAGGCCGTGAGGGGGGTACACCGCGGCTGCCGGCAGGCGGATCCCGATCGGATCGACCTGTTCCCGCCGATCGGCCGCCATGGCGCCACCGACGGCCAGGCTCACCAGCAGCAGCACCAGCCAGGGGAAGGAAGGCCAGAGGAGCGGTGTGTTCCCTGCCCGGGATTTTGGCCCCCCACCGCCGGTTATTACTCCTGGTACCATCGGTTCGGTCACCCTCTGTCCTCATCAAAACAGCATCTCCCACAAGGGGTCAACAACCTGCTGCCAAGGCCTGCTTGCAAACTGGTTCGCTCTGGTCGCAACTTTTTCATAGCCTGGCCAACCCGCCAGCGAGCCAATGACCTGGGAAATCCCCACAACCGCTTGCTGGCTGGCCGATTCACTCCATCCCGGAAAGGAACACCCCTTGCATGGAGCTTGCACCGAGCCCCCAGTGAGCAACACAGGTTCAGATTACCATGACCCACACCTCCCCAACGCCCCCCGGCTTCACCCTGACCGAGCTGGTCATCACCCTGGCCGTCATCGGCGTGCTCATCTGGATCGGAGCCGCCGCCCTGCGAACGGACGAGCTGGCCGAAACCCGTGAGGCGGCCGTGGAGGTCACCGACATGTTTCGGCGCGCCCGCTACCTGGCCTCTCGCCTGAACAACGCCGTCGTCTTGGTGGTCCGTCCCTACAGCGCACAACTCCCGGGAGGGGGAGGGATCACCCGAGGCCGTATCGAGGCCTATATCCAGGCCGGTTCGACCTGTCCTTCCGGTGACTGGAACCCGACCGACCTGGGTCTGACCCCTGATCTCACCCCGGTGGACTTCGGCACCTTCGCCGGCGCCGATCTGTCCTCGGCTCCCGGCATCGCCCGTATCGAGCCCACCGATTTGGCCACCGACCATTTCTGTGTCCGGCCCAACGGCCGCATCTTGAACCGCTTCGACAACGCCCCGATCCGGCCCACGGGCACGGCAAGTACGGACCTGGCGGGCAAGGCGACGATCTGGGTCCAGTACTCCCCCATCCGCGTCGATCCGTCTCAGAACCTGGTGGTGCCCTACATGGCTATCGAGATCCCTTACAACGGCTTGGTGAGGATCGCTCAATGAAACCTCGACCGGACATGAATGCTGTAGGTCCGCACCAGGCGTCACCTGGACGCCCTGGCTTCACCATGATCGAGCTGTTGGTCCTCCTCTTTCTGGCCACTGTCGGCATGGTGACGGTCTACGGGATCCAGCTGGCCGGAAACCTCGTCCAGCGCCACGCTCGCGACATCAACGCCGCCCGATCCCTGGCTAGCACCACATTGACCCGGCTGCGCGGCGAGACCATCAACTGGAACAGCGATGCCGATCTGAACGCCACCAGGATGCCCTTGATCTCCTGGGCACTGAACGGTTCCCAGGGGATCGGGGGCGGTGCTGGCCGATGGGTCGCCTTGCCCGCCGCCGGGACGGTAGGCAGCCCCCGGCAAAACGCCCTGGGCATCCCCAACGATCCGACCGACGCCCGCGTCCAGAACGTGCCCGAGACCGTTCGGGCCTATAATCCGCGGTACTGCGTGCACTACAACCTGCAGTGGGTCGGGCAGATCTTGAATCCGCTCGACCCTTCGGCCCCGCGCGAGCTCTTGCGGGCGCAGGTCCGGGTGTTTTGGCCCATCACCGACGATGCCTTCTCTCCGGTCACCGGCGTGACCGATTGCGGCTACTACGACCCGGAGGGGATGGCGGCCCGCACCGGGCAATTCCGCTACATCCAGACCAACACGGTGCTCTACCGACACGAGGCGTGGCTATGAGAGGCACATTGCGCAGGCCGGTCTGTCCAGGGGCCTCCGGCTTCACCCTCACCGAGGTGATGGTCGCGGCGGTGCTGACCTCGTTGGTGGTGATCGGTACCTGGCGTTTCTTCAGCAACGCCAGCAACTCCATGGTGATGTTCTCCGGCAGCGCCATCCTGGACGAACGGCTCACACTGGCCTCCGATCTGCTGGCCAGCGATGTGCGCAGCGCCGGCATGTTCGCCACGCCCAACTCCGACCAGGACCCGATGGTCTGCCCCAAGCCCTCCACGGCGCTGCGTGCGGTCCAGATCTACGACGGGGTCACGGTGACAGGCTACGACTATGGCGCCAACGTGAACATCCAACCCGACCAGTGTGTCTTTCTGACCGCCCTGTCGCCTCACCTCCTCAGACCGTCCAGCATGAGCGGCAACGTCATTGCCCTCAGCCAGTTCAACCTGCCCTCCACCCAGGAGGACTTCGACTACTTGCTGGATGGACGCCTCTTGCGTATCACCGGCCCCAGCGGCTTCTACCAGTTTGTCACCGTGACCTCCACCGACTTCTCCTCCGGGTCGCTGGCGGTCGTGCCGGCCGTGGCCTTCCTCCAGGACAATGGCGTCTGTGGCGCATCGGCGCTGGGAGGACCGGAGCATGAGATCGCGGTGTTGACCCATGTCCGCTATCGGATCATCGTTGACCCGGACGATGACTCGCAAACCTTGCTGGTCCGGGAGGAGCTGAGACCGGATCTGGCCACCGTGGTGCCCGGCACCCGGCTGATCGTGGCCGAAAACCTCGTCGATCTGCAGTGCTGGGCCGATCGCGACCAGGGAACTCCGACCACCCCCTCCTTTCAACCGGACCCCGACCTCTCCGATGACCAGGGGAGCGCCAACCTCGGCGACCTGCTCTTCAACACCCAGATCCTGCGGGTCTTCCACTTCCGACTCACCGGTCGGACGGATCAGGAGTACCCCACCGTGGCCTTGACCCCCCGGACCTCCTCGCGGGATCTCATCCGGGGGTTCGACGTCGACGGTGACCTCGGCAACGCCGCTTTGGCCCTGACGGTCGGGCAAGAGGTCGAGCTGAGCAACTTCGTGGTGAGGAACCTCAGATGAAACGGCGCACTCCCCACAACCCCCTCCATCCACGCAATCGACAGGGATCGGCGGTCCTGCTCATCGTGCTGCTGGTCCTGGCGGTGACCGGTCTGGGTCTGCTCACCATGCAGCAGGGGCAACAGCAGGTGACCTACGGCATGGTCGCCACCGACTCCCAGCGCGCCCTGGATGTCGCGGATGCCTGTGCCGCGGGCGCCATCAAGACCTTGCCCTTCATGTTGGATTACTATCTCAGCCAGGCGTCGGCCACGGGGGTGTTCCCCCCCATCGTCAACCAGCAGTTCGACGCCAACTTTTTCGGGTACTCCCCCTTCGGCGCAGCTCCCCGGGCTGCCACCTGCGTGGTCACCATCGAAGAGGTGGCGGACGATGCTCCCGCCCCCGGCTACAGCGAGGGAGGCGGCTGCTTCAAACGGGTCACGTTGCGGGCCGTCGCCACCCTGTTCTCCGTTACCCCGGGCAGCCTGGAGTCCATCGACATCGAGCAGCGACAGAACGCCACCGTCCGCCAGGTCGTCGTCCGCGGCCTGTTTGGACCGGTCTCCTGCAACTGAACAGGTGATTTGCCATGCGACCCCTTCCCCTACCCCATTTCCCAGGTCCTTCGAGGTTCACTGGACTTGCCGTCCTGGTCCTCCTGGTCACCGGAGGGTCGGCTGTGGCTCAGGTCCAATGGCGACCCGCCACCGCGGTGCTGATCACCTATGACCGGTCCGCCACCATGGACTTCGCCTCCCAGCTGGGGGTGATCCCGCTCGCTCCCGAGAGCTGTGAAGCGAACTACCTCGGCTACCTGGAGGGGACCTTACCCCTGTACGAGTACGCCCGCACCCGGCACGTCATGGCCATGGAGGCGCTCACCGGATCCTTCGAGCACTACTGCCCGCAGCTGATCAGCAGACCGGCTCAGCCTGACGGTCGCGATTTGGATGTCGATTGGCCCCACACCCATCCCTACTACACCCGCCAGCGCAGCGATGGCCTGCTGGATGCCTATGCCGACTCCTTCTTCTTTGGTTTCGCCACCTATGACGCCCTGCCCGATCCCTCGCCAGGACAGGTGGGCGACTTCAGCTATGGGCCGACCCTGCTGTCCAACGGGCAGGTCACCACGATGCCGGAATACGGGGTCAACCTGGGGTTGGCCAACGAGAACGCCCTCTTGGGAGGGCTCATCAGCCCGTTGCCTGCGACCGGCTTCACCTCCCGGTTCGGCTCCGTGCTCTCCTTCCGGCTCTGGAACAACACCCGTGTCCAGGAGCGCATCCTGGGGGTGATCCCGGGATTGAGCAGCCCGATGGCGGCTGCCCTGGAAGATGTCCAGGTCTTTCGCCACACCGACCCGGGCTTGTTGGCCGACCCCTATGCCGACTGCCGTCCCGTCGCCAACCTGCTCATTACCGACGGCTTCTCGACCTGGGACCAGTGTCTTTATGCCACCTATCCCCCTTCTGACCTGCGCTGCAGCGAGTACCCCTACGATCTGGCCGTCATGGAGGCCGCAAACCTGGCACAGGGAGAAAACTGCAGGATCTGCTCCTCCGATCAGACCGTTCGACGAGTCCCCACCTACGTGCTCTCCTTCGCCACCGACGATGTCCAGCAGTCCGAGGCCATCGCCGCTGCCGGTGGCACCTGTGCCCTCCCCAACGAGACCGGGGGCTGCATCCAGCACGCCTTCTACGCCGAAGACCACGCTGGCATGGTGGCCTCTTTGGGCACCATCTTCAACAACATGCTGGGCGGCGTCATGAGCTCCATTCCACCCCTCTCCTCCACCGTCACCGGTTCCGATGGGATCGGCCTGGTCCGCTTCCAGGCCGGCGCGATCGTCTCGACCGACACCCCCTACTGGACCGGCACCCTCACCCGCGAGCTCTACCAGTGCCAGATCACCCAGGTTGGCCAAGACCCTGAGCTAACCCTGGCCAGCACCATCGACGTTGCCGACTGGTTCACCCCCGAACGGGCAGCTCAACGCAACATCTACTTCGGCCGTCCAGACCTCAGATCCTCCTGCCATCCCTCCCGTCTGAGCTGCGACTTTTTCGACGTCAGCTGCGGGGACCTCCTGGGCTCCGTCCCCGATCCCGCCCAGGACAGCACCCTGATCGACTACGGCGACGGCACGGGCGACTTCTGGTCCGCTGCCGAGGTGGGTTCGCCCGAGTACCAGGAGGTCGACTCCCGCTCCGAGATCGATGCCCTGCTGGTGGAGCTGCGGGAGCAATCCGCCCGCAACATCAACGACGACCCGCTTCCTTCCCCTCCCCCGGGAGTGGATTTCGGAATCCTGGACTACGACGGGGATTGCTTGATCGATTTCCAGTCCTCCCTGTTCTACCAGACCGGCATGGAGCGCTACCTCAACGCGGAGAACACCCTGGAGGCACAGGGGATCATCAACTTCGTCCGCGGTTACACGCTGACCGAGCTGGCCACCTGGAGCGCTCTGCCCACGCTGTTCGACCCCTCCACCGTCACCCTGAGAGACCGGCCCGACACCGGCTACGTGGGAGACTTCTTCCACTCCACCATGGCCTTCTCCGACCGACCTTCCCGCAGCGACCAGACCACGCCGGGCTACCTCGATCTCGTCCGCAGCGTTGGCGACGAGAGCCCCGATCCCCGGCCGTATACCCTCTACATCGGAGGGAACGACGGCATGCTGCACGCGTTCGACGCCCTGACCGGTGAGGAGCTCTGGGGCATCATCCCTCCCTCCTTCCTGCTCAGCTTGCGCGACACTCTGCTGAGCCACCGCGTCCTGATCGACGGACCGGTGACCGTCAAGGACCTGCGTTGCGAGCACACCGAGGAGAGCGAGGTGTGGTGTACCTTGCTGGCTGTCAGCTATCGATCGGGCGGGTCGGGGGTCATGGTCCTCGATGTGACCAACCCCTTGACCCCTCGCTTCCTGTTCGAGCTCACCGGTCGCCACGTTCCCGAGCTTGGCCTGAGCTATCCCAGACCGCTGCTCACCAACATGTTCGTGAACGGCAACGAACGACCGATCCTCATCCTGGCCGGCGGCGAGCCGCTCAACGGCCTTCAGACCTGGGTGGATCAGACAGGAAACCTCGGCTCCACCGGCAGCCACGAAGGACAGATCCTCCTGGTCATGGATGCCGTCACGGGACAGATCTACCGCCAGTTCGACCCGGTGAGCCACCCCGATCTCTTCCGCTTGTGTGGACCCATCACCGGCTCCCCCGCCGGTTGGAGCCCCAACCGGGTCACCCGCGTCTTCGCCGGCACCCAGCAAGGCTGCCTGCTGCGCTTCGACCTCGCCGCCACCAATCCCCTCCAGTGGACCGCCGAGATCCTCCATAGCACCTACTATCCAGGGGAGATCGCCTTCCCACCGGCTCTTGCCTCGCGGAGCGACGGCACGGTGGTGGCCGTCTACGGCCAGGGAAACAATGAACAGTTCGAGAACGTCAACCAGCTCTCCAGCCTGGTCAGTGTGAACGAGATGCGTGCGCTGGCCGCTGCCACCGAGAGCACCCTCAGCCAGTTCACCTACCAGGGTGCCGACGTCAACTTCGAGCTCCTGCTGGAGCCCGGCGAGTTCCTCACGACTCGCCCTATCATCTCCGATGGCGTCATCTACTTCGCCACCTGGGTCCCCGACCCGGATGACCCCTGCAACTTCGGCAGCGCCCGCGTCTACGGCATCGACTACCTGGGCGACCCCGAGGTGGTAAGCAACCTCACCGACGCCCCTTACCGGGTACCCATCGACAGCGACCGGATCATCCCCCGACTCAGAAACCCCATCCACAACCCCGATGATCCCTCCTCCAAGTACTGGGTGAAGTACATCGACCAAACCGTTCTGGGGCAGTACTCCATCGTGTTCGGACTCCACATCGACCTGGTTCCCAGCTGCCAGACTCTCCTGGTAAACTGGGAAGGAATGAACCTCGAAGTGGCGGGTGGCGCCGTCCAACGCCAACTACAGGTCGATGTGATGACCGTCGAATCGCTCGACAGCGCCGAAGGCGGCTGGGTGGACACCGCGCAAAGCAGCAACGCCTTCTCCGTGGTCAACATCGGAGAGGACCTGACCCAGCCCTCCGTCGTGGCGGTACCCTTGGACTGGGGGGTCATCATGGAGTTCTGAGATGTCGTTCGCTCTCGACTCTCAGGCCAACTCGGACCATAGGTACCGGTCAACGCTGGTGACCTGCCGGTCGACACTCACCGGAGTACTGTGAAGATGCCCCGCTACCTGCTCCCGATCGCTTGCGTCCTGCTGCTATCTGCTTGTACCACCCAGAGAGAGCAGGATACACCATCTGAGCATGCACCATCTCCACTGTTCCCTTCCCTCACGACCCCGTCCACTCCGAGCGAGGGAGATCCCGAGACCTCCCCCCCGGCGGTGGACCCCTCGCCGGTCTTCGGTTCGCCGCGGCCGTTGGGCCTGGTCATGCTCCTCCAGGATGAAGACATGGCCCGCTACACCAGCAGCCACAGCCTGCAGCAGTTGATCGCGTTCTATCGGCGGGAGCTTTCTGATCACCAGGTCGCCATCGAGCAGAACGGCGCACGTTTCCAAGCGGTCAGCCCCGACCAGGCCGACATCTACGTAGTGCGCACACCCGATGAAACGACCCTGGTGGTCTACTTCCGATCGGGGCTCGAGTCCGAGTTCGATGCCGCCTTTCGCCAAGACTCCGATCGGCCCGAAGCGGGGGAGGAGGATCTCCCCTTTGTTCGGCGTTACCCCTGGCCTCAAGGGTTCCAGGTGCCGGCCGCTCTCGCGCAGGAGGCGCAGGCGGTCGCAGAAAGGCGAGAGCTCGACGGGTACTACCGAGAGCACAGCGAGCAGCGGGACGGCCAGACCGTCAGAGTGCTGGTCGTACGCGAAGAGAGCGCGCCCGCTGTAGAGGAGCAGGGCACTGCGCCGGATGACACTGTTCCTGCCGGACCGGTCATCGGGCCGCGGGGATCCTATGAACGCGCAGACGGGGCCCGCTCCCTGCGGCGTAGCCCGGCTCGTGCACCATCCGGAGAGGTACTCCCCTTCTGGGGAACGCAACGGGTGGAGCTGTCAGACGAGGCGAACCCTTGAAGAACCCGAGTTCATCGCCAACACTGCGGATGGTGTGGTAACGGTACAGGTCGCCTGTCCGATCGGAGGCGGTGATCGGTGAGAATCGGGGGAGGGGCAGCCTGGCGGGGCCTCCCCAGTCAAGTGAGAGGTGATGGAGCCACCGAGGGTGGCCAAAGGAGCTAGAGATCTTGACACCGACGGACGTTCCACCCCGCGTGGGTCCGATCAGGGAACCCCCTGCTGAAGGATGGCCACCTTCCCGGTCTTCTTTGGGGCGCCGGGTCCGGTGGTGTGCTTGCCTGGTGCTGCTTTTTTGCTGGCTCCATGCCGGGATGATCATGGCCCAGCCCACCGCCCTGCTCGGCACAGGGGGAGATGCCCCCCAGCCGTTTCGTCAGCGGATCGACGAGATGCTGGTCGATCTGGTGCAGGCCAATGATGCCCTCCAGCTCCTCGACCAACGGGATCTGACGGTCCACCAGGCGCTGGGCTTGCTCGGCTACGCGATCGAGTCCCCCGAGTTCCTGGAGGAGCTGAGCATCAGCCTGCAGGCCCAGCGGATCCTGTATGCCAAGGCCCGCAACGTGGATGGCTACATCGAGCTCACGGTGACCTTCTACGATGTGGAGGAGGCCACCTACGTGCTGGACGAGCTGTTCCATTTGAATACCCATCGAGACTTCGTCCACATGGAAGCGGTGCTCACCTCTGCCGTGACCGGTCGCGCCGTGCTGGAGGTGACCTCGGATTATCCGGAGGTGGAGGTCTCGGTAGATGACGGGGATTTCGGCATGGTACCGGTGGTCCTGGTCGGACTCCCACCCGGCCAGCACACGTTGACCGCCACCTGCCAGCATTGTGAAACGCTGACCCGGAGCTTTCCGATCAACGAGGGTCGCTACCATCACCAGGACATCCCCATGGCTCCCGAGGGGATGGAATCGATGGAACCCACCGAGGCTGCACCGGTGTTTCCGGTTGAAGAAGCCGTGCTGCTCGACCAGGGCGATCAGCCCGATCTGCTCCTTCCCGTGACCATCACCGGGGTGGGCGTGGCGCTTTTGGGGACCGCGGTGGTGTTCGCCGTCTTGACCCACTCCCGGCAACAGGAGCTGAACAGCGAGATCTCCTACAGCCGGGCCCATGAGCTGGCCGACGAGGGGGAACGGTATGCCCTGCTGACCAACATCTTCCTGGTCAGTGGGGTACTGGTGACGGTCGGTGGTTCGGTCCTGTTCTTCGTGGGCAACGGTCGGCAGGAAGACCCCGATCACCGGTCGCCACCCTCGACTGGCCAGCTTTCCGGCTGGTTCTCCCCTGAGGGGGCCGGACTGGGGATCAACTGGACCTTCTACTGATCTCCTGTTTGGCGATGTGAACAGGCCGATGAGGAGGAACTCGTGGGAACCGGATCCACTCGATGGCTGCTGCATGGGCTGCTGGTATCCTTCTGGATCTCCTCCTTGCTGGTTCTCTGCCTGCGGGTGCAGGCCTATGATCTGACCACCTCCGACCGGGTCGCCATGCTGTACTCCTCACAGCTCCGGTTCTCGGTCGAGGGAGACCCCTTGATCGACGTGGGACTGGTCGAGGGGAAGGAGGAGATCCGATTCCGGCCGGATCAACCCATCACCGTGTTGCCCATGGGGGAAGGCGGACCGGTGATCGAGCTGCCGGCGGACCTGGAGTACCGGGTCTCGCTGCTCGAAGGGAACGGAGGAACGTATCGCTACTGGGCCGTCGTGGCTCGCCAGCTGGAGTCGGATCGCCAGGCGTTGGCCTCGCTGCGGGAGGAGTGGCAAGCGCTCAACCTGGCCACCCAGACCTTTGGATTGGGCAGCTTCTTCGCCATCCAGGGGGTCACCTTCGACAATCGGCAAACCATCTTGGCGGTAGGGGGAATGGAGGACCGGCAGGCTGCGCTCGATCTGGCGGAAACCCTGGAGCGCGATTATGGCCTCCCCCCGGAGCTGCATGCCGAGCTGGTCGAGTTTCCCTCCGGCGAGCTGGAGCTGGTTGCCCCAGAGCTCGGTATCCGGATTCGCCATCGGGACCTGCTCTGGATCGAAACGCCCCAGGGCGGGCGGTACCAGGTCCCCGGGGACACCTTCTCTATCGGCGACTCCTCGAGGCGCGAAGAGGACAGGGCCTTTGCCGGGACACTCATCTTCGCGGTGGACCGCCAGGGGAAGCTGGTCCTCATCAACCAGCTTCCGGCAGAGCGGCTGTTGGAGGGGACCCTGCCCGCAGAGATCTACCCGAGTGCCCCCATGGAAGCCCTCAAGGCGCAAGCGGTGGCTGCCCGCAGCGTGTTGTTGGCCGAGCTGGGCGTGCGCCACCTGGCTGACCCCTACATGTTATGCGCCAGGCAGCATTGCCAGGTGTATCGGGGGGTGGCCGTCGAGAGCGCCAGGACCTCTCGGGCGGTTCGGGAAACCAGGGGCCAGGTGCTGCTCCACGGCGACTACATCGCCCATGCCGTCTACAGCGCCAGCTGCGGGGGATATGGCGGAAACTATGCCGACACCTGGGGCCATCAGCCGGTCGGCTACCTGGCGGGGCGGTTCGACGGCGAGGTCGTCCCGGAGGCTTTCCGCCTCGGATTGAACGAGGAGAACCTCTCCGACTTCCTCACCGCCCCGGTAGATAGCTACTGCAACATCCAGGAGTTCGGAGGATCCAACACCTTTCGATGGCGCGTCCAGCACACCGCGGAAGAGCTCGGCCAGATCGTCAACCAGCGCCATGAGGTGGGAACCCTCCGTCGGCTCGAGATCCTGCGGCGCGATTCCTCCGGCAGGGTGATCCTGCTGCGCATCGTGGGCGATCGGAACACGGTGGAGGTCGAGCGTGAGCTGCCGATCCGCCGAGCCCTGGGAGGCCTGCGAAGCGCGCTGTTCATCATGGATCAGCAGACCGGGGCGGACGACGGCCTGACCGGGGTGACCTTTGTCGGCGGTGGGTTTGGTCATGGGGTGGGGTTATGCCAGACCGGCGCGATCGGCGCTGCCCAGCGCGGGATTGACTACTTGTCTATCCTGGCCCACTATTACCCTCAGACCAGAGTCCAGACCTTGTGGCCATGAGCCTGTCTTCGCGCAAAGGGTTGCCGTAATGAGCAGTCACGATTCCGACAGTCGAAGCCTTACCGTCGATCGGTTCGAGGGAAACTGGGCCGTCTTGGCTCACGAAACCGGGGAGGTGAAGCTCCCTAAAAGCTGGCTTCCGTCCGGGTGCCAGGAGGGTACCCTGATCAGCATGGCGCTGTCCCCGGATGCAGAGGGACAGCGAGCCCTCACTGATCGGGTCGCCTCCCTCCAGGCCCGTTTCAGAAAACCAGAGAGGTAGGCTCAAAGCCGCCTAGACCGAGCCGACAGGCCGATCGGCGAGCCGATTCTCGGCGCCTTGCCTGGGCTGTTGCTTGTCGCCCTCTCACTCCGACAGCACGAGACGATAGGAGTGGGTGGTTTGCTGCAGGGAAGATCCCACCCGGACCTCGTATCGTCCCGGCTCATAGCGGTGGGACAGGGAAACGTTGGCATTGCTGATGGACGCATCGTCCCAGCAGGTCAACTCTCCTTCCGGATCGATCACCCCCAGGACCAGGTCGAAATCGGATTGGACCACCAGCTTGAACGCCATCGACTGGCTGACCTCCAGGATGTGTTCGGGCTCGCTGCCGAAAAACCCGCCGCACGCCTCCCAGTCGGCCGTCTCGTCGCTGTACCCGTGGCGATACAGGACGCCGAAACCCGGCGATAACCGAACGCCGTCGAACCGTCCCCCGGATTCATCGTGGGGAGAGACGATGGCCAGCTGTTCGGAAAACGTGTTTGAGCGCGCGACGTGGTGCCCACCGATACAACCCGACAGTCCCCAAGTAAACACGAGGCACACTACCGTCATCAGCGGCCACAGTCGCCTGAACCTCTTGCTACCAATCGAGCCCGATCTCATAGGCCTTCTCTCCCTGCCAGAAACCGGCAAAAAACACCTGGATCCGAGGCGCCTTGTGGCCCGGTTTGAAACCTACTCCAGCGGGGCGCATACCAGCTGGATCGAATCGATGAACCCTCCAGCCGCCCCCTGGATACCCACCACGACGTAGCCCCGCGGGCACATCCGCGTGTAGGGTATCCCGCCTTCCCCGCCCGCCCGCTGCAAGACCATCGTCGCATCGCCTGTCGTGCGGGTGGTTCGCGCCGCACCGCCGTGCGCATTGGGATCGATCTGGTGTTCGGCCAGCATCTCCACCAGGTCGTCATAGCGATCGATTTCCGCCGCGGTTCGTCCCCCCAGGCGGTCGGCATCGGCTGCGTGCTCTGCCTGGAGGGCCGTCAGGGCGTGATCCGCCAGATGGGCAAAGGTCACTTCGATCACTCGACCCGCCAAAAGCTGGTGCAGCTGCTCCAGGGGATCTTGCGGCGTGATCTCCACGATGGGAGAGTGGGTCAAGCTCTGTGCCTCCCGGACGATCTCCTGGCCCATGAACTCGACCGCCACATACATCTCCCGGCCGGACCACTCCGGATTCAGCAAGGTGTTCTCCCCCAGGCGGACGGTATATCCTCCCTCCACTACGGCCAGGAAGTGGTGCTCTTCCCAGACCGCCTCTTCTGCCTCCTGTTCGGGGTACAGCTTGAAGGTCAGGGCGAAGATCCCTGCCAAAGGCCGTGCCTGGTCATCGATCAGCTCCCCCTCGTAGCGGGCGACGAGATCCTGCCCGTGGGCGTCGGCCGACACCCACAACAGACCGACCAACAGCAAACCACACCATCTCCTGAACATCATTGCGAACCACCTGATTTGCGATTCTGGATGCTTCATCCCCCCGGGCTTCAACCAAGACTGGAGGTTTCTTGTTCCTACCACACCTGACTGCCCATACAAAGACAACAGGCCCTCTCCTTTGTATCACTCCACCGGCTCACCACACCTCTGACCATGACGGATGTTGTTCCTCCGCTCACCCCCAAGTATCATAGCATCCGATTAACCACCCCCCTGTGATACGGGAGGCCCTGTGAACCCTCCGGAAATCATTCTGGTCGAGTCCCGCCCCGATCTGCTGGCAGCCCTGCTGTCCCTGCTGCAAAGGGAGGGATTCGCCGTTCATACCGCGTCGAACCTGGTGCATGCCAGACAGCTGGTCGATGAGGTCCCCGCGGACCTGCTCCTGGCCAATCTCATGCTGCCCGACGGCAGCACCTTCGACCTGGCCGAGGATTGGACCGGCTCGGGGCGAGCTGCCGTGGCCATCACCGACCTCTACCACGGCTCCAGCGTCCGCCAGCTCCTCATGAGACAATCCCGCTTCCTGGAGGTGCTGGAGATTCCGGTGGACGAGCGGCAGCTCATCGACTGCTTGCAGGGGGTCTTCCGCCAGACCTACCCCAGTGCGGTTCCCCCCGCCGCAGCGGTCGCGGTCGGTGAGGACGTGGGGCCCTCCTGGTCCATTCCTCCCAGGCTCGACTACAGAGCCATACCGATGATGGGCAACTTTGAACAGTTCGATATCGCGGCCGTCCTCACCCGTCTGGCCATCGACCAGGTGGATGGGGCCCTGATGCTACAGGACGGCCCGATCAAAAAGCTGTTGTACTTCCAGCAGGGGACCCCCATCGGCATCAAGTCCAACCTCGTCCAGGAGTGCCTCGGGCAGATGCTGATCCGGGAAGGGCGGCTCAATCCCCGGGAATGCGACACCAGCCTGGATCTCATGAGAACCTCCAACCGTCGGCAAGGGGAAACCTTGGTCACCATGGGCTGCCTGGATGCCTCCGAGCTGAGCGGAGCGCTCAAACGGCAGTTCCTGCTCAAGTACCAGCAGCTCTTCACCTGGGAAAAGGGGATCTACCGCTACCGGGAAGCCGCCACCCCTCCCGCCTATGCCGGCATGCCCCTGGATGATCCCGCCAACCTGATCTGGCAGGCGGCCCAGGCGGTCAAACCCCTCAAACGGGTGCGCGCCATTCTGCAGCCGTTGATGGAGACCCCTGTCCGCTGGACCCACCAGGGCCTTCCCCTCTCCCGCTTGACCATCGGCGAGGAGCTACTGGCGGTCTGGTCCCTCATCGATGGCAGGCGAAGCCCGTCCGACTTGACCGCGGCCTCCCCCCAGAAAACCGACACCCTGCTGTTGCTGTACGCCCTGACGGCGCTCGGCGCCCTGAGCTACGGCCTGCCCACCTAGCCTCAGAACATGGCGTCGAGGCGCTAGCCGGCCAGATCGATCCGCTCGACCCAACCGAAGGGATCCTCGATCCGACCGTACTGGAGGCCGAGAATGTAATCGTATAACCGTTTGGAGATGGGGCCGGTCTGGCCGTCGGCCACTGTATGGGTCTTGCCCATGTAGTGGATCCTGCCCACCGGCGAGATGATGGCTGCCGTGCCGGTGCCGAAGCACTCGGTCAGCCGGCCGTTGGTGGCGCACTCGACCACCTCGTCGATGCCGAGCATCCGCTCGACCATCTTCAACCCCCAGTGGCGGGCGATGGTGATGACCGCCTCTCGGGTGATGCCGGGTAGGATCGAGCCGGTCAGTGGGCTGGTGACGATCTCGTCGTCGATCACGAACATGATGTTCATGGTGCCCACCTCCTCGACATATCGGTGCTCGATGGCGTCCAGCCAGAGCACCTGCGTGAACCCCTGCTGCTGGGCCTCCCGCTGAGCGGCCAGGCTGGCGGCGTAGTTGCCACCCGTCTTGGCGGCCCCGATGCCCCCTTTCACCGCGCGGACATAATGGTCGCTCACGTAGATGCTCACCGGGTTGAACCCTTCGGGGTAGTAGGCTCCCACCGGCCCGACGATGATGTACAAGAGGTAGTTCCGGGAAGGTCGCACGCCGATGAAGGGGTCGGTGGCGATCAGGTTGGGACGGATGTACAGGGCGCTGCCCGGGCTGGTCGGAATCCAGCGTTGATCCAGCAGAACCAGCTTTTTCAGGGCCGAAGCGACGAAGTCGATGTCAAAGGTCGGCATGACCAGCCGTTCTGCTGAGTTGTTCAATCGCTGCAGGTTGTCCCGGTAGCGGAACAGGTAGATCCCCCGATCCTGGCCCCGGTAGGCCTTCAACCCCTCGAACGCCTCCTGTCCGTAGTGCAGCACCATGGTCGCCGGATCCAGAGAGAGCGGGTGGCGGGGTTCGATGCGCGCATTGTGCCAGCCACGATCGGGAGTGTACTCCATCAGGAACATGTGGTCGGAGAAGTGCCGTCCGAATCCGAGCTTGGACTCGTCGGACGGTAGAGGACGCCATTCGGATTGATCGAGGCATGTAATCTGGAGTTCCATGACCTGCTCCCTGCCGTTAGGGGGTTTGGGATGCCATCCGCCGACCGCGCATTCTGTGCAGAAGCCGAGTTGCCTTGACGGCTCGACTACCCGGTTTTGCTCCTACCTGTCGGTTCGGCTGTATAGCAAACCGGCAACCACTTTGGAAGGCAGCTTGCGTCCGGAATCCCCCTAGGGGATCGGAAATGGAACCACCCCGCCGGGGCTGGGAGAGATGGGCAAAGGTTGGTGTCGACCCCCCGGATGGGATCTGCGAACCTGCTACCAGGGTCTGAGCGAGATGGGCGGAGGTTCGTGGCGGATCAGGTACTGGAACTCTTCGGTGAACTGGTCGACCGTCAGACCGGCGACGGCAGCGATCTTCTCGAGCAAGGGGCGGTTTTCCGGGTGGAAATCATCGCGCCGGAGGCGGAGCATGTATCGCCGGGCGATCTTGTAGCGGGTGGAGTTGATGTCCACCATTCGCACCGCCATCTTTCCGGTGTAGGGGTCGATGAGCTGGATGAACGGAATGGCGCGGAAGTGGCCTCCCTCGATGGCCACCAGCGAGGCGTTCCCCCCTTCCAGCAGGTACTTGGCCGCGCTGTAGCCGAGATCGCGCGTGTACTCCAGGTCGAAGGGGATCGGATCGGCGCACCGCAGCTCGTAGCCGATGTTCTTCGACACGATGGCGTTGTCCAGGCCGAACTCCTGCAACCGCTTGCGGGTCGCCCGCTTCAGGATCTCGCCGATCCGGATCTCGGCCAGGCGGATGTGGTCATGCTCATCGATCTCGTGGGTAGCGATGTGCTTGAGATCCTCTTCCTTCAGGCTCTCCACCAACCCCTCGGCCAGCACCGCCACCCCGTCCAGGCGCCCCATGGCCATCCGCTTGAGAATGGCGACCACCAGGTTGTCCACCAGCTCCTTCAAGGTCAACTCACCGGGAGGAAACTCCTCCGGGATCATGGTCAAGGTCGCGCCGGCAGCCTTGCCGATCCCCATCGCCAGGTGACCCGCCTTGCGACCCATGGTGATGACGAAGTACCAGCGGGAGGTGGTCTTGGCATCGGTCATCAGGTTTTGGACCACCTCCACCCCGTAGTGTCTGGCTGTCTGAAAGCCGAACGTGAACACCTCCGGCGGCAGGTCCAGGTCGTTGTCGATGGTCTTGGGCACGTGGACCACATGGATCCGATCCCGCGCTTCCTGTTCCAGCTTCATGGCCGAAAAGGCGGTGTCGTCACCGCCGATGGTGATCAGCTTGTCGATCCCCAGGGCCAGCAGCGTCTCCACCGCATTGGTGACATGGGCCGGGTTCTTGGTCGGGTTGGCACGGGAGATCCCGATATGGCACCCCCCTCTGAAGTGGATCCGACTCACGCCCTCGATGGTCAGGAGCATCCAGTGCCCTGCATCTCCCTGCATGATCCACTTGAATCCATCCTGGATCCCGATCACCTCGCACCCGGACAGCCAGGAGCGGATCGTGGCAGCCCCGATGACGCTGTTGATGCCGGGAGCGGGTCCGCCCCCCACCAGTATTCCCATCCGTCCCTGTTTTTCCGTCATACCTGCCCTGACCTTGGTTTGGGTTGATGTGTGAAAATAATCCCTCCCCTCTCCCAGGTCTACCCCGAATTGCCATCCCTCCCGTCAACCCTTGTCCGCGCTGGAGGCGATAGAATTTTGCCTCCCTCGAGCCGTCAAAGCGGTATGATCGCCACGGACGCACGAACCTTCACAGATCCTGGTTTGTTCAATGAATACCGCTAGATCGAAATCACCTGCAGCCCGGTCGAAGCCACCTGTCCACCGCCTGGTCCCCATCTGGACACTACTGCTCATTGCCCTGATCGCTCTCCCGGTCGGCTGTGGTCCGAGCCAGACCTATGTGCAGGCGGTCAGCGCCGAATCGTCCGGCGACTGGCACAACGCCGTGGTGAACTACCGGGCGACTCTGGTCGAAGATCCCAACAATACCCAGGCCCGCGTTCGTTTGATCCAGGCCGAGCAGCAGCTGGCCCAGGTCACCGCCTCCAGGGTGAACGAGCTTCTCCAGCGCGACGATGTCGCGGGGGCCATCCAGGTCATCCAGCCCGAGGTCGCCCTGCTGCCGGATGACCCCACCCTGGCCTACAGCCTGGAGAGCATCCGCCTCCAGGGCGTGGCCCGTCTGTCAAGCCTTCTCGCCTCCGGCCACCACCGGCAGGCGTTCGAGGAAGCCATGACCTTTCAGCGGGCCTTTCCTCGGGATGCAGAGACCAACACGCTTCGGATCCGGGCCAGGGCCGGCTTCGCCGAGCGGATCCGGGCCAGGGCCATCGCGGCCGAACAAGAGAATCGACCGGGGATGGCGCTGGTCAGCTGGATCGAGCATCGCGATCTGTTCGACGACCGGGAGAGCCATGCCCGCTCTGCCGAACTGCGCCAGGCACTGGAAGAGGAGCTGACCTTCCCCTTCACCGTGCAGCATTTCGGTCTGCTGGCGGACCGCGCGATCCCCCGATTGCCCGCAGGACTGCTGGCCAGCCCGGTCACACCCGACCAGGCGCGGGTCAGCGTGCTCGCCTCGCTGGAAGAACCCGATCTGGAAGAGAGCTACACCACCCGTATCGCCTACCAGACCTATCTACAAGGGTACGAGACCCTCCCCAATCCTGCCTACAGCTCGGTCCTGTGGAACGTGGAGCAGGCGGAACGCGACGTGCTCTACCGCGAACGCCAGGTACTCCAGGCGGAGGAGGAGGCCCACCGGGCAGAGGTGGAGTTGAACCGCCATCGGGATCAAGATGACCGGGACAGCTACTTTGGCCGCTGGGACTACGCCACTCGAAACCTCCAGAACGAGAGGGGGCGGCTTCTTCGAGAGAGGGAGCGCCTCCAGTACGCCCGAGAACGCCTGCGAGATACCCCCCCCACCGTGGTCCAGGAGGTCTGGGCCGACTTTCCCTACGAGATCAGGGAGTACACTCTGACCGCCACTGCCAGGTTCGACGCCCAGGTCCAACCGACAGACCAGCCTCCTCTATCCCTGGTCGAGCAGCTCACCACCCGGACCCATGACCAGACCCACGACGGCTTCCCCCACGTCGGTCTGGCCCATGACCCCCTCCAGTACCCCTACAATCCCAGGACGCTCACCGAGCTGCTCAAGGATCGGGCTGTACAGACGGTCCAGACCATCGTCCGCCAGCAGTACGACGCCTATCGCCAACAGTTCCTGGCGGCGGGGTTAGCCTTGGTGGACAGCGATCCGGATGCTGCGGTCGAGCAGCTGGTGCGCTATGTCTTGCTCGATCCCTCTCGTGTCGCCCCCGAGGCAGCTACCTGGCTCGATCGTCTGGCGGATCTGTGGGACTGCGGGTTGTTCCTCGAAACACCTTGAGCCGGCGCCCCCATTCGCCCCGCCGGGCTTTCGGCCTGCGCAGTCGGCAGAGGCCATCGCCCTGGTCGGCGTGTCGCCGGACTCGGCAGACCTCGAGATCACCAGCCGGTCCCGACCAGGTCCCAGTGACGGTGCAGGTCCTCGTCGACTATCGGCAGCAAGCCGTCCGCTCCTCCCTCGATATCCAGCGTGAACCCCCACTCGCATTCCGTCTCCTCCGTGCACAGGGAAGCCTGCAGGAGCTGCCGATCGCCCATGGTCACCTGGATGGTGCTTCCGTACGGGTTGGAGTCGGCTGTGGTCTGCAACATGGCCGACGGATCTTGTCTCAACAGAAGGGTCAGAAAAGCGACTCGGGGAACCGAAGGTGCGATCGAGCTCAGCACCGCGTGCCGCTGTGCCGAAGTCGAGGTATCCACCCGTTCCGCCAGGCTGTACTCCAGCTCGTTGCCGGGGCTGACCACCACCGCCTCGAACAGGTTGCCACCGATGGTCCAGAGGGCCCCGGTGGCGGTCAGTTCCGCCTGTTCTTGCGGCGCTCCGCCATGCAACAGGTGCTGGAAGGTAGCCGACGTCCCTCGAGCCAGGAGATCCACCAGCAAGACGGCCCGATCCCCCACCGCGACCAGGTGGCGGTGGACCTTCGCCCCCTGGTACTCGGTCCTGACCCTGCAGCCTGGCAGCGGGGTGTCCTCGATCTCGCACCCTTCGAGATAGGCGTCTACTCCGGTCCCCAGACCACCCAGCAAACCGGTGGGGGGTCCCGATCCATCGACCAGCACCAGGCTGTGTTGGTCCGCCACGGCGGTCTCCAGGCGCTCGGTGTAGCCGAAGTAGCCGGTATCGATGAAGGCATAACAGCCGCCCGCGTACCAGGAGAAGCTGGTCGCGTCGGGGTGCTCGTGCCCACCGAGCCGCGCCTTTCCGTGTTCCCCCAGCAGCAGCAGGTATCCGTCCTCCGCCGTGAAGCCGGTTCGAAACACCGCCTGCCCCGCCTCCGGCAGCACCACAGCCAGCGGCTCGGTCTCCCCCGGATCCCTCCATTCTTCCAGGTCGATCGGCAACGCGATGGTATCCATCGCCAGATCCAGCGAGGCGCCGGTCGAGTATGGCGGCCGCCCGTGGTGCCAGTAGTACATCCAGGGACCTCCGGGCAGTTGGGCCTCCACGAAAGGCCAGGCAAAGACCCCTCCCCGGGTGTCGTCCAGCGGGATCAGGCTCCCGTTGGGCATGGTCATGTGAAACGCCCATCCATGCAGGGGACCGAAGCGCTCGTCCAGCCAGGGATCCGAGACGCTGCGAACCTGCGGCCTACAGGTGTCGTCCAGTGTCGTGGCGCAGCTGTGCCACAGGTCGATGGAACCCCCATCTAGCCCCCGGTGGAGTGCATACAAAAACGGGAAGTAGCTCACCGCCGAGTACTGGAGGTAAGCCGGCCCCTCGGCATAGCCCCCGTCCACCGTGGTCTGGCTGGTAAACAGGTGGTACATCAGCTCGGTGACCCCGAAGCTGAGCCGATCGAGCGCCCCTTCATCCTCTGGAACCGCCAGCGCCGCCATGCCGACACCGGCGGCGTGCTTGATGTTGTGGTTGTTGCGGGTCAACACCAGCAATGCCCGCCAATCCACCAGGTAAAAGTCCCGCAGCCGGTCCGCGTGCTCCACCAGCAGCGAGCGGGCCAGCTCTGCCTCCTCAGCCGTGGCGAACGCCAACTCAGGCTGAGCCATCAGCAGATCGTAGGCCTGGGCATACCCCATCACCGCAGGTCCACCCAGGATGGTCGACTTGTCGATCGAGTCGGGGGCGGTCGAAGTGTGATGCACATCGGTCTGCATCGCCAACAGGACGGTCGCCCCCCTCCTCAGGCGCTCGGCATCCTCCCCCACCAACCCCTGGAAGGCGCAGGCCCTGGCGATGTTCGCGTTCCATTGCTCGGTATACGGATCGTACACCGTCGCCTCCGGTCGGATCCGCACCTCTCGGTCACAAAAGGTCCCAATACGGGACCACAACAGGGCCGCCACCGAACCCTCCACCGCGATCCGCTCGCGGATGCCCGGCAGGTCATCGGCATCGAACATCAAGAATGGCCTTTGGCTCCCCTCGTACAGGGACAGTGGACCCCCAAAGGGCTCGACCTCTGGTTCGTCCAGGTCGCTCTCCGCCACCAGATCTTCCAGAACGAGCTCGCCCGCTTCATCCTCCGGCACGTCGGATGCGGAGGGTTCCTCAAGCGAAGGATCCGACAGGGTATCTTCCTCGACCCCAAGGTCCTCTGCATGTCCGCTGTCTGGAGACACTTCTTGGCCGTCGCTCTCATTCCCACACCCCATCCAACACAGCATGGCCAATAGAAGGGGCGGTATCGCAGTGGGCCATCCTGCGGCTCTCCTGACAGCTGGCTCGGTGAAATAGACGGACATGAGCAATCTCCTCACGATATGGCCGCTCTGGTAGCCTAGCCGATGGTGCCGATCGAGCGCAACGGGTCGCAGGTCGGGCATACCGCTGCACGCCGTCATCCCTCCCGCGCCCGCCGATCAGCGATTACCCCTTGACATCTTGATGCGAGAAAGCCATTGCTCCCCCGTATGGAAACAGCTCAACCTGTGTGGTACGGGTCCAAGAGGTGGGAGTTCAAACATGCCTAACGTGATTTCGGTTCAACGGCACCTGGTTGAAATGCAGCACGGTCACCCCTCCGCCACGGGAGACCTCACCGGTTTACTCTGGGATCTCACCCTCGCCTTCAAGGTCATCAGTCGATCGGTCAATCGAGCCGGCTTGATCAACATACTCGGCCTGGAGGGCGAGACTAACGTCACCGGCGACGAGGTCACCAAGCTGGATCGGTTCGCCCAAGATGTGATCTGTCGCTCCCTCGAGCACGACGGACACTTGTGCTGTATGGCCAGCGAGGAGGAGGCCAAGCTGATCCGGATCCCCGAGCGCTACCCCAAGGGGAAGTACGTCCTCTGCTATGATCCGCTCGATGGCTCCTCCAATATCGATGCCAACGTCTCTGTCGGCACCATCTTTTCGATCCTCAAGCGGAAAACCGAAAGCGGAGACGGAACCCTGGACGACGTGCTGCAATCCGGCAGGGAGATCGTTGCTGCCGGTTATGTCGTGTACGGCTCCAGCACCATGATGGTCTACTCCACCGGACAAGGCTGCCACGGCTTCACGCTCGATCCGAGTGTGGGGGAGTTCCTCCTCTCCCACCCCAACATCCAGATGCCGCGCAAGGGAAAGAAGATCTACAGCGTGAACGAGGGACACTCCCGCTACTGGGACGAGAACACCCGCCGTTACGTGGAGTACGTCAAGTCTCCGGAAAGCGGAGGACCTTACCAGGGCCGCTATATCGGCTCCATGATCGCCGATGTCCACCGCACGCTCCTGTACGGCGGCATATTCATGCACCCCCGCGATTTCCGGCGCGATCCCGTTCACGGCCAGGGCAAGCTCAGGTTGCTGTACGAGGCCGCTCCAATGGCCTTTCTCGTCGAGCAGGCGGGAGGAATAGCTACCACGGGCACCGAGAATATCCTGGACATCGTCCCCAACGACCTGCACCAGCGGGTCCCCGTCATCATGGGAAGCGCTGACTTCGTCGAAGAGTATCTCCGCTTTCAGAAGGGCGACGGGCCGACCGCCAAGATCTAATCCCGGCTGGCCAGTTCGCCCCCCTCCACTTCCCTTTGTTCTTTTTGGATAGTCGTTCCAGTCGACCATGCAGCTTGCCAGGCGATCCCACCCGAACGGCTCGAGGACACCGGCCTCTCCAGCCGCAGGCCGATAAGTGCTGGAACCGGTCGCTGGATGCCTGAGCGGCAGATGGAGTGATCGACAAGATAGAAGAAGCTGGAACGAAGAGGTTTGAAGAGAGGCCACGTGGCCCCGGGATCATTCAGCAGCGGGCTCTTCTGCCGGAACCGCTTCTTCGGCCGGAACCGCTTCTTCGGCCGGAGCCGCTTCCTCGGCCGGAGCCGCTTCCTCGGCCGGAGCCGCTTCCTCAGCCGGAGCCGCTTCCTCTGCCGGAGCCGCTTCCTCTGCCGGAGCGGCCTCTTCACCACCGGTTCCCTCGGCGGTTCCTTCCTCCACTACCGGGGCTTCTTCCTCAGCTGGAGCAGCTTCTTCGGCCGGAGCCGCTTCCTCAGTCTCCTCGGTCGGCTCGACCGCCTCTTCCTGCTTGGCTTTCTTCTCGGCAGCCGGTTCCTCGGCCGGAGCGACTTCCTCTACCGCCTCGCCCTCCTCGGCCGGAGCGGCTTCCTCT
>JAFGEP010000120.1 GCA_016931535.1 Bradymonadales bacterium | reverse complement strand
GGGGTCGTAGGCGCAGGGCACCCCCTCCCAGTCGGTAATTTCGACGCAGTAGGTGTACTCGGTGAGTGGATCGCCGTCGTCGAAGGTGTAAGCCGTAAATTCGGCGGTTACGGGAGTAGTGGAGTAATCATCGTACCGCGCCGTGCTCCGGGTAGCGATCTCCGGGTTGTCGGGGTCGAGGAGCCGGAAACTCCGCGGGATCGGTGTGCAGAGCGTTACTGGTGTGGCCAGGTTGTCGATGGTGCCGGAGTTGGCGACGCCGAAGCCGAAGGTGCCGGTGTCGAAGACCTCGTGCGGCCATTCGATGAAGCTGCCCGAGCAGGGTGCGCCGTACCCGTCGCCCACGGAGGAGAAGCCGCAGGCCTGGGAGAACGACTCGCGCGTCACCTCCCCGGCCCGCGTGATCATGTAGTTCTCCGCGGGGTCCTCCTCGAAGTCGGCCAGATCGAGGACGAGCTTGGACCCGAAGGCCATGTGGGCCAGGCTGTCCTGATCCGACGCGCCGTCGATGGAGGCGGGGACATCGTCGTCCAGCACCCACGATATCCCGCCGTACCAGCGGAAGGGCCAGTGCGCGGCCACATCGTGGATGCTGTTGTAGGTCGGGGCCATGTTCTCGATGACGAAGCGCACCTCCTCGACCAGGTCGATCGCCACACCCCTGTCGGCCAGCATCTCGGCCGTGCAGACGATGCCGTCGAGGTCGTCCAGCGTGGGGTCTGCAAGCTCCACGCAGGTGATCCAGGCCGCCGTCGGGTTGGGCACCACCCGCGTGGCCAGATCCTCCGCCGAATCGGCCGGCGCCAGCGAGACCTGGATGCGGAACGCGTCCCCGGCGACCGGGGCAACGCCAGGACCGAGGTAGTTGTCGATGGCCATCCGCGCCTGGGTCAGTCTCGCCACTCGGCCGGTGCCGGCCGGGTCGGTGCAGATTCCCGACCCGCCACCGCCGCAGTCGTCATCCAGGTACTCGGCGGAGGAGGTGTTGGGGACCTGGACTGTCACCACGACATCGCGCGGTGAGGTCGTGTCGTTGCCGAAGTTGAAAAGGGTCTCACCGGCCTGCTGGTAGACGGGACCCGAGGGAGGAAAAGCGCCGGTGAGCTCGTCTTGGCAGCCGTCGGGGTTCTGGGGACAGCCGCGAAACGGGCAGGCTCCCAGCGCGCCCGACTCCTCGCCTACGTAGCTCGTCTGGGTGATGCAGACCGGGTCGGTCATGGTGGCGGTCGTGAGGCAGTGCTCTGCCTGGACGGAATCGTCCAGGACAGCCTCCGGATCGATCGCCCCGTTCCAGCGCAGCCGCCAGTTCAGATGGCGGGTGTCCCAATGGGCCAGGTGGGTCTCACCCGAGTAGATGATCCCGATGTTGGCCGTCAAAAGGCCCGTGGCCGGATCGTAGGAGACGAGCTGGCCGGCGTTGGGTTCCCCTTCGGCCGGAAAGCGGTACACCCCGTCGAGGTCGTCGGGCACGGCTTCGCTGGTGCGAAAGACCCTCCGATAGGTCCACTTGTTGTGGCCGGTGCTGCGATAGCCCAGCTCGAAGTCGATGTCCGAGGGGTCCAGGATGATAGGAAGCTCGACGGTCATCACGGCATGGGTCTGGGCGTTGCAGGGACCTTGCCAGTAGAGCACGGTGGCCGAGCCCATGTAGCGCCCGTCCGGCTCGAAGACCGGCTGCACGATCAGGTAGGGCGATGGGTCCACACCCTCCCAGGAGACGGAGTAGGTGCGGTCCGCCACCTGGCGTCCGGGATCGCCGATCTCCTCGTCTCCCAGGTAGGTCTGGAGGACCACGTCGAATGACGTGCCGGGAAAGGCGGGGGAGACCACCCAGTTGAACTCGAACTGCGTGGAAGACTGGGCCTCGACCGGTCCTACATCGAAATCCGCCACCCGATTGGCCGGAACCGAGGTGTCGTAGTCTAGCCAGGGGGCCGGTCCGGTGACCTGGCCCAGGCCCAGGACCGATTCAAAGTCCTGGTAATCGGGGTTGGCCAGCTCGGGCACGCCGTCCGGCTCCAGCGCCGGCGCCAGGTCATCGATTCGGACCGTCTGCCATACGACCCGGAAGCGCACGTTTTCCACCGGGATTTCGTCGCTGTTCGAGTAGTTGATCTTGCAGGAGTGGACGCCTACGCTCGGCACGATCTGGCTCGGGCAGTTGAGCGACGACTCGAATAGCACCTGTCCGCGGGCGTGTGGGGCCAGGGCGAGCGTGGTCAGCCCCGCTGCGAGGATGGAGAGCAGCGCGAGCCTTCCTGTCCACCGCGCTGGGCGCGGTCTCGACGAACCGATCGTGAGTCGATGCATCAGATCTCCTCCGAATCGAAAGAAAAGCGGCGGTAAGACGCTAGGCACCTCGTCACGCGTCGCTTGAAGTGGTCTCTGGAACTCCCATTTTGGGAAGACGGTATCTCTCGTTGTCATCCCGCTGAACACAAAACCCAGCCTATTCTAGGAGGAGTTCAATTTTTGAGCAACGACACTGCGTGGGGTGTGTTGTCGCTAAAACTACCAGCTATCGAAGGTGTCATGAGTGATCTCTTGGCAGAGCAGCCATTTCTCGTTTCGGCGAGGAAATGATCACGAGAAATGAGCTGTTGGGCTGCGATGGCTGCTGGCTCGAGTCGGCTGGCTTGTTTTTGGCCGACAGAACCCTGATTGCCGATGAATGCGGGTCAACCGGGGCGCCTTTTTCAAAGGCCTGCAGCCACCAGGAGCACGCCGTCCGCCAGGGAGTGTCGCAAAGCTCACTGGCGCGCGGACTTGCACGACACCGCAGGGGATCCAAAGGCTACCCGACTCGGACCTTCACCCGTGAGTCGAAGGGCGGTCGCGTCAAAAAACTGACGGTACTACCGGCATCGATATTGCAAGGGCCTCTCCCCTGTCCGGACACTGACCACATCAAGGGTACACCATGGCTGCCAGAAAACAGTTGCGCGAGATCGGAGCGGTTTGCGTGATCTTGTTTCTCACCTCCGGCCTCGCCTGGGTCGGTCTTGTCGGCTGTGATGACAGATCGACAGGCGGATCGAGCGACCTCCCGCTCGAGATGGATTCGGAGGAGGACAGCAGTGATGCGGCCCAGACCGATGTCGTGTCCGATCTCGATGCGGATGGGGACACCAGGGACGATTCGGATGTCGTCGAGGATGATCCGGAATCGGATCAGGGGGGTGCGGACCTCGACAGCGATGCGGAAGTCGGCACCAACCAACTGCCACCGGGTATCCATGCGCTCCAGGGGTTGCAGGTGGATCTGCCGATGGACGACCTGGCTCCCCTGGCCGGGATCGTCGGCGGGGCGCCGGTGGTTGCCCTGGGCGAGAGCATCCATACCTCGGACGGTTTCTACCAGGCCAAGCACCGGATCTTCCGCTACCTCGTCACCCAGCTCGGCTTTCGGGCGTTCGCCATCGAATCCCCCTGGGAAGACGCCGACCAGGTCGCCGACTATGTGCGAACCTGCCAGGGAGATCCATCGCGCGCCATATCGGAGGGACTGTTCGGGGTATGGGCCGGTCAGCGCATGCTGGAGCTCGTGGAGTGGATGTGCGCCTGGAACACCGAGCACCCGGACGACCCGGTTCACTTTTTCGGCTTCGACATCCAGCAGCCCTGGGATGATGGTCCCGCCTTGATGGCATTCTTGACCCGGGTGGCAGGCGACCAGGCCGAACCGTTCAACCAGGGCATTCTCCGCTGCGAAGGGGCGAGCTTCGCCTCGGCGGAAAGCTACTACCAGGATCCGGGCGCCTACCTGGCCGATCCCAACGACCATGAGGCCTGCTGGGCGGCACTAGAGGCGGTGGAAGGCTACTTCGACCAACACTCAGAGGAGATCATCACCACCACCTCCGAGGAGGAGCTGGCCTGGGCCCGGGTGTACCTCGTCGGCCTCGAGTCCTGGGAGCAGTCCATCTGGCTCGATAACCAGGAGGACTGGGTCGGCTCCTATGAAGCGCGGGACCACGGCATGGCGCAGGTCTTCAGGGAGATCTGGAGGCTGCGCCACCCGGAGTCCCGGGTGGCCATCTGGGCCCATAACTGGCATATCGCCTGCCTGGCGCACGAGATGGTGGGGCAGCTCACGGGCGCAAAGAGCATGGGCACCTTCTTGGCCGAAGAGTTGGGTGACGACTACCTGGCCATCGGTCTGACCGGCTACGACGTCTGGATCGACTGGTTCGGCGATGTCGAACGATACCGGGCTTACACGGGAGATGACGTGGTGGAGTGGCGGTTACACCAGCTGGAAACCGACTACCTGTTGGTCGACCTCGCCTTTCCCGGCGGAGATCCGCCCTTTTTTGCCAATGGAGAGCTCTACTGGTTAGGCCTGTCGGAACAGATGGTCCCGGCCGAGCAGTACCGGGCTCTGATCTATCTCGAGTACTCTCCGCCCATGGAGTACCTCGACCTGTGATCGAATCGTCAAGACCGGGGTCGATCTCCGGCCGCCAGAGGTGCTGCAGCGATCAGACCGCTTGAAAGCCCAACGGCCTCGTCCGGCTCCTCCCGATTCAATTCCGGGCACCGCTCCGGTCGCCTGTCGAAAAACTGAGACGTTCCTCGAATATCCCCCACGCAGACCGGCAAGAGATCCAGCCCAAAAACCCCGATGCGAGACCGTTCTATACGAACATTCAGCCCACCTGCGGTTCGTGCCGGCACACCGGGAGGTTGGCACCATGTTTGCTTGGTTGGAATCACACGCTTCACTCCACCCGATGGAGAAGTCCGGCCCCATCGGCTCTGCGATTGCAGGAGGGCCAAATGACAAAAATGACCCCGTTCCAGGTCGCGCTGTTCTCCCTGGCTATTGTCGCCGCGGTGGCGGCGCCCAGTGGTTGCAGCGAATCGCTGTCCGGCTCGGAGGAAGGGCTGTACCGGCAGACCCCGGGCAACGGCCGGCCGGTAGGCCTCGCCCGGTTGGATCCAACCGAGCCGAGTCCGCTTCAGCTTTTAGGACCTGCCTCTCTCCCAGGCTCCGGCGAGATCTCCACCGTTCTACCCGGGCCACTCAATGAGCCCACAGGCGGCGAGGTCCTGGCTTCTGAGGTCGAGCGGGAGGAGTCCCCGGAGATCGAGGACGCGGAGCTGATCGAGCTGGTCGAGGGCAACACGGCCTTTGCCGTCGACATGTACCAGACCCTGGATGGCCAGGCCGAGGGGAACCTGTTCTTCTCCCCGATCAGCATCTCCATCGCTCTGGCCATGACCTTTGCGGGAGCCGATGGGCTGACCCTGCAGGAGATGGCCGAGACGCTGCATTTCACCCTGCCCGAGGAGCGACTCCACCCGGCGTTCAATGCCCTGGACCAGGAGCTGGCCTCCAGAGGCCAAGGAGCCCAGGGCCAGGACGGGGAAAAGTTCCGCCTGCGCATGGTCAACGCCATCTGGGGGCAGACCGGTTACCCCTTTTTGCAGTCCTTCCTCGACCTGCTGGCCCAAAACTATGGCGCCGGCCTCCGGCTGCTCGATTTCCGGGCGGATCCGGAGGGATGCCGACAGACGATCAACTACTGGGTCGCTTTCCAGACCGAGGACCGGATCCTGGATCTTCTGCCTTCCGGATCCATCGAGACGGTGACCCGGCTGGTCCTGACCAACGCCATCTACTTCAACGCGGCCTGGTTGTTGGCCTTCGACGAGGAATCCACCACCGAGGGACCGTTCTACCCGCCAGAAGGTTCCCCGGTCATCGCCCCCTTGATGAACTTGGGCGGCACCCTCGCCTACCAGAGAGCGACCGGCTACCAGGCCGTGGAGCTGCTCTACGACGGCGAGGAGATCTCCATGGTCGTCATCCTTCCGGATGAAGGGCTTTTCGAGAGCTTCGAGGAGACCCTGTCGGGCGACCAGCTCGACCTGGTCGTCGGTGGGCTGGTCCCGACCGAGATGAACCTCACCTTGCCCCGATTCGAGTTCACGGTGGAGTTCCAGCTCAGCGAGGCCCTGATCGAGCTGGGGATGGGCCATGCCTTTTTTGGCGCGGATTTCTCGCGGATGGACGGGACCTACAACCTGGCCATCAGCGAGGTCTTCCACAAGGCCTTCGTGCTGGTCGATGAAGCCGGCACGGAGGCGGCGGCAGCCACGGCGGTCGTGGTCAACGATTGTACGTCGGAACCGCCGAGCACCCCGCACATGGTGGTCAACCGGCCGTTTCTCTTCCTCATCCGCGATGTGCAGACCGGCACCGTCCTCTTCCTGGGGCGCGTTCTCGATCCGACCGACTAGGCATTTCCACCGAACGCGCCCAAAAGGGCTCCCCCGTCGCACCGGCGGAAAATTTCCGGTTGCACCAGGCCCATCGATCGTTCTACACTGGGCCATCACGTAGCCCCGGTGCAGCTCTGGTCGTCCCATCCAGATACGATGCGGCTGTCGTTGTGCCACATCCGAGGAGTCCGCAATGAAGTCCTTCCCATCGCTCGTTCCAATATCCCTGGCACTCTCCCTCATGGTCCCGTTGCTGTCTTCCTGCGAGGGGATCGAACCGACCGACCTGGCCATCCAGGAAAACCCGGTGATCTACGGCACGGACAGCCGGGAGCAGCCGTTCGATGCGGAAAACCACTGTCCCGCCATGGTTGGGGTCGACCAGGTCGCTGCCATCATGATCGACCGGGACGATCTCGCCGCGGTCGGAGATGACGATCCCCCGTCCCAGTACTACCTCAACCAGTTGGCCTATGGTACCCTGGGCGACTACTATGATCTCTGCTCTTGGGAACCTTTCGAGGCCGAACCGGTCCCCGGCTGGTGCAGCGGATTTCTCGTCGGCGGCCCCAATGGCGACCTTTTGGTGACGGCAGGGCACTGCATCGTCGCTTCCGAATGCTCCCAGCGGGCGTGGGTTTTCGACTACCGGATGCAGAGCGATACCCGCGTTCCCGATCCCTACCTGGATCGGGACAATGTCTACTTCTGTGCCGAGGTCGTCGACCGCGTGGAAAACTCGAAGGATGACTGGGCGATCGTGCGTCTGGACAGGCCGGTCGTGGGGCGCACCCCCATCCCCTTGCGGCGAAGCGGCGCGGTCGAATCCGATCCGGCGGTCGCCGGTCTGATGGCAACGGGTTTCCCGGGCGGCATGCCGATGAAGGTCGTGGGCGGTCCCACCGCCATCAGTATCGGTAATATCAACTGCCATGTGGCCTCGGTAACGGACACCGATCGCAAGTACTTCGAGTCCAACCTCGACATGTATGCCGGCAACAGCGGGTCCCTGGTTGTCAGCCTGGACAGTAGTGGAGCGGTCGTGGCCATCGAGGGGGTGCTGGTTCGGGGGAATCCCGACTACGACCTGATCTACAGCCCTTCAGAGGGATACTGCCAGGTATCCAACGTCTGCGACGAGTCGGGATGTACCCGCGGTGATGGCAGCGGATGGGAAGAGATCACCCGGGCCACCAACTTCAGCTTCGCCATCTACTGCGGGGACATGGTCTGCGACGGCCCCGAGACCTCCGAAAACTGTCCCGAGGACTGCGGCTCCGGCTCGTTCTGCGGAGACCACATTTGCGATCCGGGCGAGACCCCGGAGAGCTGTCCGGAGGATTGTGCCGGCTCCTGTCTCCCGTCCGGAGCCGCTTGCACCTTGAACAGCGAGTGCTGCTCGCAAAAGTGCAAGGGAAAGCCGGGCAGCCGGACCTGCCAGTAAATCTACCGATCGCCCGCCGCCCCTTGAACCCCTATAAAACTCAGCTCGCAGTCGGAGTATCGGTGTAACGGAACGTACCCGTTCTCGCCACCGCCCCCTGGGCTGATGGAGTCTGCTTCACAACGGCTGGTCCTGGGGATCGGGCTTGATCTGCTGGCTGGGAACAACACCGTGGGTCCAGATGCCACCCCGTACTTCGTTCCAATAGCGTACTTGACCAACAGGAACAGGCAGAAAGGACAAACGCAAAGCGAGATGAGCCTGGTCTCACCGGCCTACCGCCACCCCCCTCAGGTCAGCTGTTCGGAGCGTCCGGCCAGTCCTAGATTCGCCACCAGGACCGCCGATTGCGACGCTCGAACCAGCAGGTCGCACGCTCGTGGTAGGATCGGTGATGGCCGAGGATGAGATACTCCAAACCATACACAGGCAGATACAGCCAGCTCAACCAGAGGCCGGTGTAGAGATGGCAAAACTCGTGGGTGAGCAGCGTCGGGGTGTCGGCCAATACGACCAGCCCTAGCGATATCCCGCCCCCTCCGATCGATCCGCCAGGGGATACCAGAAACAGGAAGGGACCGAATCGAACCCTGTGAATCGCGCTTCCTTGGGCCTTCCTTACCAACGCCAGCACCAGCCCGACGAGCGTCTGGGGCAGTGTCCACAGGACCAGCAAAGGCAGTAGAGACAGTGATATCCATAAAGGCCACGGATCGCATCGATTGGATTCACAAACCCAGCCGTCCAGATCATCCGCCGAGGAGACCTCCAACGGCTCGCTCCTCTTGCCATCCGGTTCGCCTTGCGAGGAGGTTCCCGGGGAGTCTATGTCCTGCTTCACGTTCATCCGATCCTCTCGCGGGCACGGCTCGTCCGGCTTGCATGCAATGGACGAGCCTGTAGCCACAGTTTCCCGTTGTCAACAGGTAGTGCGCAGATGGAAGACCCCCTTATCTGCCTGATGGTCCAGAATGTGCGGCGGGGAACACCAGCCTGCTGGCAACCTATCGCACTCACCTCGGCCCAGGAAGAGCTGCTGTTGGCCAGGAAGCTGCATGTGACACCGAAGAGCCGGTCTCTTGATCGACACAGAACCGGGGTCTGGTCATGGCGGAAATGCGCTATTTTCCTGATTCCGGTGAGATCAGTCTGCGGCGACTATTGAACAAATATCCTGAGTACTGCTACATCTTGACGCTAGCTCGAGTTCCGTGCCGACATCATCAAGGGAGGTATGTGCCATGGCCAATCGATTGCGCTGGTCCGATTGGGGGTATCTTAGCGTTCTCACGGTCTTGCTGCTCTTATTGTTCCCTGCAGGATGCGGGGGTTCCATGGAGCCGATCGGAGGGGCGAGCTTGGGTGACATTCCGGCCACGGTCCAGCAGTCGGTCGTGCAAGGACAGAATGCGAGCCCTGTCACCATCGTGATCACCAATACGGGAACCGAGGTTCTGATTCTTCAGCCTGCGGAGTTATTCTTCGCAGTTCGCGGTGAGCATTGGGTAAACCACAACCTCACTGCCACAACGCAGCTCGACCCCAGGTCGGTAGACCCGAACGCACAGTTTGACCTTGTCCTCACCTTCTATACCGAATACCTGGTTCCAGGCACCTATGTGGCCACCCTCCTCATCAGCGGAAAGACCTTCGGGTCTACCGAAGAGGCGGTGAATAGCCCAGCCGTGGTCACCATCAACCTGACCGTGACTCCGGCGACTCCGTCTGGAAGCGCGGAGATCACCGCTGACACCTATCATGTCGTCGGTGACCTGGTGACGTTGCTCGATCAGTGGACACCGACCAGCACAGACGCAGGCCCCTATTTTGTCCGTCGGGGCCACACGGCTGTATGGACCGGCGAGGAGATGATCATCTGGGGTGGCCGAATCAGAGCCGGTTCAGAAGATATCCCGACCGACACCGGATGGCTCTATGAGCCAGCCAGCGACACCTGGACTGCGCTGCCCACCGACAACGCTCCATCGGCTCGCTACGGACACACGGCCATATGGACCGGCGACCAGATGCTCGTCTGGGGAGGGTTCGATGACACCAACTACCCGTCCGGCCTCTGGGCGTATCACAGGGTGACCAATACCTGGTACCAGCTGGACGAGGACCCAGAGACATTGCCAGCACCGCGCAAGGACCATGTGGCGATATGGTTGGACTTTGGGGGGTACAAGGGGATGGTCATCTGGGGTGGAATGAATGCCGATGGTTACCTTTCGGATGGGGCGATCTACTGGGTCGAGTCTGACCTGTTCTACTTTTGGACACCCATGGCTTCGGAGGGAGCTCCCAGCGCAAGAATCTACCATCGCGCGATCTGGACCGGCCAGGGGATCGCTGTCTGGGGAGGTCAAGACAGCACTGATGGTCCCCTGGGAGATGGTGCATACTACATCCCGAACCTGTATGAGTTTCCGCCCAGCGGGCAGTGGATTCCAATGGCCAGCTCTGGGGCTCCATTAGCGCGCTATGGACACACCGCGATCTGGACCGGCGAGTACATGGTGATCTGGGGTGGTCAGGACGAAAATGGCATGCTGGCCGACGGCGGCCTGTACGAACCGTTTCATGACACCTGGACAGGGATCGCCAGCACGACCTCACCGGAAGCCAGGTGGCTTCACACCTCCATCTGGACCGGGAGCCACATGGTCCTGTGGGGCGGCCTTGGCAGCTCCGGTCCCTTGGGAAGCGGAGCCGTTTTTGATCCGATCTCCAATACCTGGACTCTGAGCGCTACCAGCACCATCGATGCTCCCTCGCCGCGCTGGGACCACTCCGCCATCTGGACCGGTACCCGGATGCTGACATGGGGAGGCATAGATGAATTTGGAAACAATTGCGGAACAGGCGGCCGTTACGAGTGATCGAAACAGAGGGATCCAGTACCCAGGTGCTAGTGAGCAGCGCCTGAGGTGATCTGTCCCTCCTGAAGACCTGATCAAGCCGTTGCCGCCCTTGATCTGTACCTGTTGTTCAAGAGCCAGCTCTTCCCCGGCCCGGGCCAAACGCCCCAGCCCGTCGAGAGTGAGATAGGGGTCAAGATAGGGGTCAAGATAGGGGTCAGGTCGTCGATTGACAGGTCAAGATAGGGGTCAGGTCGTCGATTGACATATTATTTGAAAAACGCAAGCGCGATCCTCGATCCCACGGGCTCGACAGAACCTGGCAAGCACTAGATGGCGACTGCCCACCAAGTACGCCGACCAGTTCTCCTCTGCACTCTCCGATCGGTGTGCCTTGCGAGCGCCGACAGGGTCCATCCAGCAGAGGATATCGAGATTCATCGTGATATAGTGCTCTTCGATTCGAGCGCGGGGCGCTCTCGATGGGGGGTATCGGTCGTTCTGACCGCGTCGATCCATCGCCCCTGCCTGTTTTGATGGGTCGGATGTCGCCCCCCCTTCGATCGGAGAGGACCCGGTCGAGGAGCAGAAGATGGTGGAAGACAGACGTGACCCCTTCCTCCTCGGCCTGACGGATCGAGATCGGAACGTTCAGCTCCAGACGCTCGAGACGCTCCTGGGTTTCAAAGAGAGGAGGCAGGACCTGACCGACCTGCTGCCGGAGATGCACAAGCTCCTCTACCAGGCGGACTCCGAGATCCGATGGGCCGCCGCCATGGTTCTCGTGCCTTGGTACGGACAAAAATCCATGAATTGGCCCGCCTATCGGGGCGAGATCGAGGCGCTACGGCAGGGCACCGCCAAAGAGAAAATCGCGGCTCTCGACAGCCTGGGTCTACAGGCCTGCAATCCGTATGAGAACTCCTACGAGCGGGACATCTCGTTTGCCGTGCCCCCTATGGCCCTGCTGCTCGATGACCCCGATACACAGGTCCGAAAGCTGGCGCTCGAGAACCTCTCTGTCTGCATCAGCAACCGTTGGGGTGCGGGTTATGCCATCCCCGCGATCATGGCCGTGCTCGGTGACGAACAGCGAGCGGATCTGCACGAGGGGGTCGCCAAGATCGTCTGGGAAGGCACCAGGTTCCAAAACATCGACATCGGTCCGTATATCCGCCAGCTCTCGGACCTGATCCGGCTTGGCGTTGGCTCGGTCAAGAAGCACCTCGTCAAGGCGCTGACCCATTACTTCGGCTCGGCCAAGAAATGGGGTCGCCTCAAGGACCTGTTGCAGGATGAAGACCGCGAGGTGAGGCTCGCAGCCGCCGAAACCTTGAGCAGGTCGTACGTCAGGAGGCTCTCCCCCGTCATCAAGACCCTGATGGACATGCTCCAGGATGAGTCGATGGAGGTGAGACGGGCCTCGGCCGCCACGCTGGCTGCAGATGCGGACGAACCCGAGCAGCTGGTCAAGACGCTCGATTTCTTGGCGGAGGAGCTGGGCTCTGATGACCCTCAGGTCAAAAAGGATACCCTGCGGGCCATTGAACGGTCGATCGAATGTCGCGTCCACTGCTCCACCGATCTCGATCGCGAACACTGGAGCCTCTACGCCGAGGTCATTGAGCTTTTAAGGAAGCTGTACCGGAAGAGGGGCGATCTCCCCAAGGCGGAGATCGCGCGGACCCTCACCCGGTACTACGTCCACATCGGTGACTTCGAGAAACCGCTGCGATTTCTGTCCGGCAGGCACATTGCGACCAAGGTGCAGGTCCTGTCGGAGCTGAGGGGCTGTGATGACCGCTGTAGGATCGACTTCACACCCGTGATTCCGAAACTGCTCCAGGTAGCTGCCGGCGATGCCAATGCGAAGGTGAGGCTGGCCGCCTCCAAGACGCTCGAGACCTACGCCGAAAGGAGAAAGCCCGACGGGACCACATATTACCGCGAGCTGGTCGAAAACGACCTGGACATCAATGACAAGTGGGGATATCTCGACCGGATCAACCGGCTGGTGCACCGTGACGAGCCGCGGGCGTTGAATGAGCGCTTGAGAACCCTCGATGGGCCCGCGAAGGTCGAGAGGTTAACCGGTCTGCTGGCACACCCCGAACCGTTCGTACGGGCCTGGGCGGCTCACAATCTCTACGACCTGTCGCACCCCTCATGGACGGGAAGGGTGCCGATTTGCACGGCGGTGGCCTTATTGATCGGTTGCCTGCGGGATCCCGATCGCTCGGTGCGGCTGGAAGCGGTCCAGGCTCTGGCGCACACCGCCGATTGCCCGTCGATCGGCGACGCCATCCCGAACATGACCGGGCTGCTGGACGACGATCTGATCGAGCTGAGAAGGATGACTCTCTGGAGCCTGAACATGCTGGTCGGGGCGGGCCGGGACATCACCGGAGCCCTGGCCTCGGTGCGACGTGCGTTGGTTCACGACAGGAGCCGGGATGTGCGATGTGCGGCAGCGATGCTGCTCTATGAGGCGGCCGCCAAGAGGGTGGACCTTTCCGGCGCGGTCGAGGAGCTCATCGACGGGTTGTCCGATAAGTACGACCTCGTCAGCACCTACTGTAGTTGGATACTGGCGAGATTCCTGCTCGACAGACCTCTGGCCGAGCGCCTGCTGGAAGAGATCGAGCGGCGGGGGCTTCGAAAGGCCTCGAGGGTCACAGAGCTCCGTTACAGCTGCCGGCGGGTTCTGAGGGACGCGCAAACCTGACGGGTTCTCGTGGCGATCGAGCGATTCAGCTCAATGGTGACATCTTCGAGACTGATCAGTTCCTTTTTCTCCCGCCCAGAGCCTTGCGGCCAGCGGTCGACCGGTCCATTGACCAATTGACATCGACCAGCACTGGGGTCGGTCGGACAAGTGTGACCAGTTCTGCCGACCCGAGTGCGATCGGTTCCACCGACCTCTGTAGGATCAATTAGCGCGGTCTACGGCATGCCGGGTTGCGCCGGATCGGCTGACACGTCCTGCGGCACACCTTCGCTTCCAATCTGGTCATGAGGGGGGCTACGATGAAAGTGGTGCAGGAGCTGCTCGGCCACGCGACGATCGAGATGGCGATGCGCTATGCCCATCTGAGCCCGGATGTCGGGCGCGATGCGGTGCGCCTTCTCGACGTTCACGGCCAAAATACGGCCAATGGCGGCAGGCCTGGTGCGTAACTGTTTGGAACTGAAGAAGAAGAAGGATGGAGACGCCGGGAGTCGAAACTGAGGCTCGACCGCATGTTTGGCGGCTTTGCTGAAACTCCCGGCGCATTAGGCCGCAGGAGAGGGCGTCTGAACCGCAGGAGAGGTGGGGTAGATTTGAGGTTGAAGGACCGGTTGAATCGGGGTAATAAAAGGGGTAAGACCATGTTCCAGGACCGTGCGCCGCATTCCTGCACAGGGAATCCACGAGGGGCATTCTGATGCACACTCTTCGCAGACTCAGCACGGCCCCTTCTTCCTTGCCGGCGACTGTAGTCTGGTACCTGACGGATATCGCCGAGTCTCGGGGACGACAGGACCTGTTCACGCAGCAGGCGCCGCAGCGGCTAAAGGCATTGAGGGAGCACGCCCTTGTCGAGAGTGCGGTATCATCGAACCGCATCGAGGGAGTGCAGATCGACGCGTCCCGCGTGGCCACTGTTGTCTTCGGCCGGGCATTCCTGCGCGATCGCGACGAGGAGGAGGTGAGAGGCTGTCGGGATGCGCTGGCCCTGATCCACGAGAGCAGCCAAAAATTGCCCTTGACCGAGGAGACCATTCTTCGGTTGCATCGGATGACGCGTGGTGAGATCTGGGACGCGGGACAGTACAAGGAGCGTGATGGAGACATCATCGAGAAGTTCGGCGACGGCCGGGAGCGTGTGCGCTTCCGCACCGTCCCCGCAGCGGCGACTCAGGAGGCCATGGCCAACCTGGTTTCCCTTTGGGACGAGAGCGTGCGCGAGCGGGTGATTCCCCCTCTTGTGGCACTCTGTGCGTTCAACCTGGATTTTCTGTGTATCCATCCATTCCGGGACGGAAATGGTCGCGTATCGCGACTCTTGCTCCTCCTCCAGTGCTACCAGCTTGGATTTGAGGTCGGTCGATATATCAGCCTCGAGCGCCTGATCGAGGAGAACAAGGAGCGCTACTACGAGACGTTGGAAGCGAGCTCTCAGGGCTGGCACGAGGGTCTCAGCGACCCCTGGCCATACATCCATTACCTACTGTTCATTCTGAAGACGGCCTACAGGGAATTCGAAAGACGCGCCGGTGAGGTGACCACTCCGAAGGGGGCAAAGACGGATCGAGTCCGGGGGGCCGTACAGGCGTTCCCTGGAGACTTCACTATCGCTGAGCTGAAGCGAGCCTGCCCTGAGGTGAGCCATGACATGGTACGTCGAGTTCTGCGGGACCTTCAGGCCATGGGTCAGGTTGAGTGCCTTGGCAGAGGACCGGGAGCCCGTTGGCGGAAGAAGGGGTAATACCTCCAAATGGGGGTAAGAAAGGGGGTAACATCCCTTCTGGCATAGGTGTCCGATTCCCCGGGCAGAACGCCGGTGTTGGGCCCGACTGGAAGGAACACTGGCAGATCAGGTCGCGACAAGGCGGTAACTTGACAAGTGGTAGGAAGTCTTCCCCCCCCTTGCAGCGGGGGCAGACAACACCAGGTCGGATGCACACTTCGTCAAGGCAGAGGCTCCCTTCGGGTGAACCAGCCGACGCAGTTCCCTTGACACAAACTCCGACTTCTCCCCCGCTGCCTGGCGAATCGGGTACCCCCAGGGAAAAAAAGATTCGCCGTAGCGAATCAATGCCTCGATGAGAAAGGCAACAGACAGCTTTCCTTGTACGTCTATTCGACACTTTCCGCGGACCGGTTCCGCCGGAGCCAGGAAAATAGCGCCCTTGGGTCATGGCTGCCCCCCGGTTTTGTGT
>JAFGEP010000119.1 GCA_016931535.1 Bradymonadales bacterium | reverse complement strand
GATCCCGTGACCCTGCTAGACCCCCAACACCCCCGCCACCTCTACCTTCCGGGCACCAGATGATTCATCTCCCCCCCTAAAGGTAGATCCCGTGCCCCCGCTAGACCCCCAACACCCCCAACACCTCTACCTTCCGGGCACCAGATGATTCATCTCCCCCCCTAAAGGTAGATCCCTTTCCTCTTGATCGAGGATGCAATCATTCTGCCGAAGCTCGAAGCGGAATCCAGCCAGGCTTGCCAACCAGTATCCTGGAAGGAATCGCGGGCCAAGCTGCGCCGAAGCCGTCGCCGGAGCAGGAATATCATCCTCTTTTACCCCCCGTATCGACTGGTCCAAGTTGACGGCTGACGCCTGCAAGCCGTCCAATCCGATCGTCCTCAACCTGCTTGGCACGTTCTGTGCCGATCCCTATGCTATCTATCTTGGAAGTGTCTTTCTACTCCACCGGCTCTCCACCGACAGGAAGAGTGGAATGTTTCGGTTCATTCATACCGCCGACTGGCACCTGGGCCATCGTCTCCGGGACTTCCCGCGGGATGTCGAGCATCGGGCATTTCTCGACTGGCTTTTGGAGCGCTGCAAAGAGCACCAGGTAGATGCCCTTCTCATCGCCGGAGACATCTTTGACTGCTCCAATCCATCGGCGGAGGCGCAAGCCACCTGGTACCGGTTTTTAGCCAGGGTCATCCGTGATCTCCCCGACATCCAGGTGGTGGCCATCGCCGGCAACCACGACTCGGCGGGCCGCCTGAATGCACCCCGCGAGCTCCTCGAGCAGCTGAACATCCGCGTGGTCGGCAACCTGGTCCGAAAGGATGGCACCCAGGAGATCGACGCCAACCTGCTCCGATTCACCTTGCAGGACAGCTCTGGCGACCCGGCGGCGGTGGTGGTCGCCATCCCCTACCTCCGCGAGTCCGACCTGCCCAGGATTCGCCCGGAGGCAGAAGACAGCAGCCTGACGACAGACGACCAGCCGCAGGTGGAGGGCACCCAACAGGATTCCCACCAGTCCGCCCCCTTGGCGGAGGACCAGGAGGCGCAAGGGGAAGTGCCGGCGCCAAAGGGTGGGCACAAGCTGGTACCTCAGCCCGTGAACCGGTCCGGACAGGGGAGAGGACTGTTGTCCGGGGGGATCCCCGAGGAGAGCTCCACACCTGCGAAACCGCCTGACCAGGCCAAGGACCCGCTGATCGAGGGGGTCCGGGAGATCTACCGCCAGGTCATCGAAATGTCGGCAGAGGAGGAAACCGCGTTCGATGGCGTACCAGGCACCAACCACCAGGTCTCCCAGGTGGACAAACGGGAGGTAAAAACGCAGGTCCCGCAGAAACCAGGGGAAAACGGTCGGCCACCCGCGGGAGCCGGACCGGTGCCCGCGGCGGACCACGAGGGTGTCGACGTGGCTCGACAGGGGCCCGACGGCCGGGCGCTCATCGCGATGGGCCACTGCTACGCAGCCGGAACTGCGCTGTCAGAGCTCAGCGAGCGCAAGATCCTGGGGGGCAACCTGCATGCGCTGCCGGCGGACGTCTTCGGATCGGAATGCACCTATGTCGCTCTTGGCCACCTGCACAAGGCACAGCAGGTCGGATGTCGTGAAGAGGTGCGCTACAGCGGCTCCCCCATCCCGCTGTCCATGGGCGAGAAGGACTATCGCCACCAGGTTTGCCTGGTGGAGATGGAGGGTGCCCGGATCGATCGCATCCAGGAGCTGGAAATCCCTCGAATGGTCCAATTTCACCGCATTCCGGAAAGAGGGGTGGTGTCGAAGGAAGAGGCGTTGAAGGTGCTTCGCGATCTGCCTGAGAGCGGTGTGGAGTCGCTCGACGGCCAGCCCTTCCTTCAGGTCGATGTCCGCCTCGACAGACCGGAGCCCGGCCTGAGGGCCGAGGTGGACCAGGCGCTGGAAAACAAGGGGTATCGCCTGATCCGGCTGGGTGTCACCTACACCGGTGACTGGAGCATGCTCGGTGAGGTCGCCAAGGCGCGGGGGCTCGAGGAGCTGGATCCGGAGGAGGTGTTCCGCCTGCGATGGACCAGCCAGTACGAATCCGAGCCAGAGGAGGAGATCCTGTCCCTCTACCGTGGGCTGGTGGATCTGGCGCAGCAGGAGGCAGGCTCATGAGAATCCTCGCCATCCGCGGATGCAACCTGGCCAGCCTGGCCGGCAAGTTCGAGGTGAACCTGGACCGCCCGCCGCTCGAGAGTGCCGGGTTGTTCGCCATCACCGGCCCGACCGGCTCCGGCAAGAGCACCATCCTCGACGCGATGAGCCTGGCCCTTTTCAACGATCTACCTAGGCTGGAGGGGGCCAGCAAGAATGTTCGCATCGGATCACCCCAAGAGGAAGAAAAAAACTGGCTCACAGAGCAAGACGCGCGCTCCATCCTCCGCCGAGGCACCGGAGAAGGCTGGGCGGAGGTGGAGTTTGTGGGGCATGATCCCAGGGTACGATACCGGGCGCGATGGGATCTCCAGCGCGCCCGGAAAAAGGCAGACGGTCTGCTGCAACGCCAGAGCTGGTCTTTTCAGAACCTCCAGGATGGCACCGGGGTATCCGGCAGGTACCAGGATGTCGGCACTGCCATCAACGCCGCACTCGGCCTCGATTTCCAGCAGTTCCGTCGCTCGGTCCTGCTGGCCCAGGGTGACTTCGCCGCCTTCCTGCGAGCCAACGCTGCCGAACGGGCAGCGCTGCTGGAGCGGATCACCGGCATCGAGATCTACAGCCAGATCTCCATCAAGGCCTTCGAGCGAGCGCGCGAGGAACGCAACGCCCTTGCCCAGCTTGAGATGCAGGCGGGTGTCATCGAGATCCTGTCCGATCCGGATCGCCAGGAGCTGGAGGAAAGCCTGCAGGCTCGGCAGGTCGAGAAAGCTCACCTCGACAGCCACATCCAACGGCTGGAGACCCATCAACGGTGGTATGACGACCTGGAGAAGCAGCAAAAAGCGGTGGCCCTGGCCCGCGACCAGTCGGAACGCGCTCGGCAGGAGCAGCAGGAGGCTGCCGACCAGCGGCAGGAGCTGGACGAGGTGCGGGCTACCCTCCCCCTGCGGACGTTTGTCGAGCAGTCCGACCGAGCCCGACGCCGGCTCGAGCAGACCCGCCTGGAGCTGGATGCCGCCCAGACCGAGCGGCAGAAGACATCCGGACTCCTCGACCTGGCACAGCAGGGACAACAGCAGGCGATCGAGGTCCTGGACCGCTCCAGGACACGGCTCGCCTCCCTCACCCCTCAGATACAGAAGGCCCGCCTCCTCGACGAGCACCTGTCTGCGGCCGGACTGGACAGAGTCGCGGCAGTGCAGGAAATGGAGCGCACAAGCCAGGAGGCCGATGCCGCCAGAGTGCGAGCCGGTCAGAAACAGGAGGAGATCCAGAAGGCCGACCTGCTTCTGGCTGACGACAACCGGTGGCTGGAAGCCCATGTCGACCGGAAGCCGCTGGCGGACAAGTGGCAGCGACTGGAGATCCACCTGGGGGATGTGGTCCGCAAACGGTCAGACCTGGCCCGATCCCAGGCCAGTTGCGCCGATGGCAAGAAATCCTGTGAGCATGCCGAACATCAGCTGGATCGCATGCGCCAAAAGGAGCGCTCGGCGAGAATCGGGCAGGCAGAGATCCAAAACGAGGTGGACGCCCTCGCCAAGGCGCTCCAATCCCGGCCGACCGAACCGCTTCAGCAGGAGCGGGAGCGATGCGCCGCTCTGGAGGCAAGCCTCCAGGAGGCGATCCAGCTGCGCAGGCAGCAACGGCAGACCGGTCAGTCGCTCGAGGATCAGGAGAACCAGCGGTCCGAGCTCCAGACCAAGGCGCAAAAAGCCCGCGAATCGGCCGTGCTGGCGGAGACCCAACGCGCTCGGATCCAGGAGGAGCTGGAGCGGACCAAGAAAGAGAAAGAGCTGGCCGATGCAGCCCGCACCCTGGAAGAACGCCGGGCAGCGCTGCGTCCTGGCGAGCCCTGTCCCCTGTGTGGCGCCACCGAGCACCCCTGGGCCGAGGGCTCCCCTCTCGCAGCACTCCGAGACGAGATCGATCGGCAGGTCGAGGAGCTCTCCAGCCAGCACGAGAGCCTTCTGAGCGACGAAAAGCGCCATCGGACCGACGAGGCCAAGTTCCAGGGCGCACTCCAGGCCATCGCGGCTCGGATCGCCGAGCTGGAGCTCCAGGCCGGCGACCTGGCCGACTCCTGGCGCGAAATGGCCGGAAAGCTCGGCGATGCCCTTGGCCAGGATCCGGACACCTGCGATCCGGGAGCCCTCGAATCCCTCCGCCACGAAACGGCGCAGCGGGCAACCGAGCTGCGATCCGAGATCCAGGCCATCGAGCGGCAGCAAGGCCAGCTACGCGAGCTCCAGCAGCACCTGGTCGAAAGCCAGAAAGAGGTCGAGCGGTGCGCCCTTTCTCGACAGGAGGCGGAACAGAAGCTGGAGCAGGCGAAAACCGGCCTTCGCCAGGCGGAGGAACGATCGGCCGAGATCGAAAGAGAGGTTCGAGAGCTGATGGAGCACCTCGAGCCCCTGCTCGGACATCGCCCCTCCTGGCAATCCGACCTCCTGCAAGATCCCGAACGATTCTCGAAGCAGGTAGCCAACGAGGTGAAGGAGTACCAGGGACGGCTCCAGGAACGCGACGAAACGGAACGCCGGTCGAACAGGTTGCGAATCGAGCTGGCGCCACTGGCCGCCGAGCTGACGCAAAAAGCCGCACGGGCCGCGCAGGCTGCCGAGCAGGCAAACCTGGCCGCCACAAAAGAGGCGCAGATCAGGCAAGAACGCGCCACACTCCTGGACGGCAGAGAGGCGGCCACCGTCGAGCGGGAAGCGCAACAAGCCGTCGAAACGACAACCGCCGAGCTGGAAGAGAGCCGGAAGGCGCGAGAACAGGCCAATCTTGACCTGACCCGCGCCGAGGAGCGGCTCGCGGCCGCACAGGCCGCCCTGCAGGACCGACAAGGGGAGGTACAGGCCGCCCTCCGATCCCTGGATGAGCAGCTCGCCCGCAAAAACCTGGTTCTCGACCAGGTGCTCCGCCATCTCCCGCGGGACGAACGCTGGATCGAGGCGACCGCCGCCCGGCTCGACCTGCTCGAAAAGGCGGTCCAACAGGCCCAGGCTGTGCTCCTGGAGCGCCAGGCTCAGCTGAACCTTCACCTGCAAAGCGGCAAGCCCGACCTCGAACCGGATCAGGTCAAAACGGGGCTGGAAGCCAGCCACCAGGAACGGGAAGAGCTGATCAAGAAAATGGCCACCGACCTCGCCAGGCTGAGCCAGGACGGCGAGAGGCGCCAGCAACGGTCGAACCTCCTGCAGGCTATCGAGATCCAGAAGAAGGCGACCGACCAGTGGGCCACCATCAACCTGCTGATCGGCTCCGCCGATGGCGCCAAGTTCCGCCGATTCGCCCAGAGCCTGACCCTCGACCACCTGCTGAGGGAGGCCAACCACCAGCTCAAGGAGCTGGCCCCCCGGTACCGGCTCATGCGGATTCCCGGACAGGAGCTGGACATCCAGGTGGTCGACCGGGACCTGGGCGACGAGGTGCGCAGCCTGCGCAGCCTCTCCGGCGGCGAGACCTTCCTCGCCTCGCTGGCCCTGGCGCTCGGGCTGTCCAGCCTCTCCTCCAACCGGCTGTCCATCCGGTCCCTCTTTGTCGACGAGGGGTTCGGCAGCCTCGACCCGGCCACCCTGGACATCGTCCTGCACACCATGGACCAGCTGCAGGCCCAGGGCCGCCAGGTGGGGATCATCTCCCACATCCCCGGACTTGCAGAACGGATCGGCGCCCAGGTCAAGGTGGTCCCCCTGGGAAGTGGCCGGTCGAAGGTAGTCGTCGAATAGACCACACCCCCATCCCCCCTTGGCCCGCACCGGTCTCCTGCCGGCCGGAAACGTCGAGGCGACGCCCTCCTGGTGCAGCCGTACCAAACTCCAAGTCACCAAATTTGGCCTGGCACACCGATTCCAAGATTGCTATGCTGTAGCAGGTTCGGCTGGAGCAGGCAGGGGCTCACCCTGGTCTGGAGGCATCATGGCGCCACGCATCCGGTATGGTCCCGGCATTTATATCCACGAAGACCTGGATCTGGCCAGCAGGCGGCGAATGGACCGCCACCAGAACAACCGTGAAGAGCACGAGGAGCCCGAACGGGAATCGCCCAGCCAGCCGACCGGCCATCACACCGAGCCAGCAGAGAAACAGGAGGAGCCGGTCGAGAAGATGACCCGATCCTCCCTAACCTTGCCCATCGGTTTCCCGACGCGACCCGAAACAACCTCCGAAGCTTGGCTTTCCAGGCCGCCCTCATGGTCAGCCTCTCCCCCGGCTGTCCGACCGGCCGCATCGAACCCACCACCCGACGCCCGGAATCCACGACCAGTCAGCAAGCGGGAGCTGATCGAGGATGACCCTGCCTCCGCATTCCTGAGCTATCGGATCCGAATGCAATCGATGGGAACGGGAATGCCACCTGTCGAGGGCTGGGACCCCGAAGGCAAGGTCCCTGGAGAGGAAACGGATTCTGGTGGACCGCAGAACCCTCGGCGGCAAGGCCCGACCGACCTGGCCTTCCCCTTGGGTGTCAGGGTCGGCACCTCCCTGCAGGAAGGGCAGTCTGCTGGCGCTCCGGTTCCCACAGGCGCCAGACCAACCGCGCAGGTGTCCTCGTCCAGCCTGAAAGAGCCCTCCGGCAGCGAGCAAACTGAGGGAGGGAGCCAAACCGATGCGCAGGAGAAAACAGCCGGAGGCCTGGATCTCTACGAGCGCATGCGCCAGCGCGCCGAGCTGCTGGAGCTGGACTGACCGCCACCCAACCGGTTCCATTCCGGTTCCCGAGCTCCGGCTCACCCGCTGCAACGACCAACCGATGCGGCCGGACCGCAACTACGTGCTCTACTGGATGGTCGCCAATCGGCGGAGCCGTTACAACTTTGCATTGCAGCACGCCGCACAGGAGGCCGAACGGCTCGGCAGGCCACTGGTGGTGTTGGAGGCGCTGCGGGTGGGGTATCGGTGGGCCAGTACGCGCCTCCATCGCTTCGTCCTCGACGGGATGGTGGACAACGCGGTGCGATTCCAGGCGGTCGGTGTGACCTATCTCCCCTATGTCGAGCCGGCGGCCGGAGCGGGCTCGGGGCTCTTGGAGACGTTGTCGAGCTCTGTATGCCTGGTGGTGACCGACGAGTTCCCCTGCTTCTCCTTGCCGCGGATGGTGGCTGCAACCGCCAAGAGGCTCGAGGCGGCGCAAGGCTGACCTCTGTATCCGTCGCCGGTCCGGTTCGAACCTACTCCTTGGGGTAGTCCGGGTTGACCTCCTCCAGCGCCAGACCGCCGGGGTAGGCGTAGGAGACGTAGTGATCGAAGCCGTACACCTGGACGCCGAAATGAACGCCGTCCACCCCGGCCAGCGTGTGAAACCCGCCGCCGAACCGGTCGTCGGTGTAGCTTGCTCCAACAATCTCCCGGGGCCGATCTCGCGGAGACACGTTGTGGATCTCGAAGAACCGGACCAGGTAGCCCCCGCCCGCCGCCTCCCAGCTTCCATCGCCGGTGTCCAGCAGCAGCTCGCCGTCGGTCCCCTCGTCCAGGAGGATCTCGGCACCTTGGGGGGCGACCAGGCCCAGGTAGCCATAGGCCAGCTCTCCCACCACGTAGATGGCGTAACGGGAACGGAACTGATCGACCGGCACCAGAGTGGTCATGGCGGGATCCCCACCCTTGCGCCACAGCAGCTCGATGTAGGCGCTGGGATCGACCAGGCCCGGTACCCCCACGTACTCCTCGGAGGGGATGAGCCGAGTCACGAAGATCCCCCGGTCCGCCTCGATCCAATGGTTGAAGACGTCACCAAACTCCAGCAGCTCTCCCGCGTCGAGGAGCACCTCGACCTCGCAGAAGCCGTCCTCATCGATACAGGGCAGCCCGGCGATCATCCCCCCATCGAGCGGGCTGGTCGTCCAGTCGACCTGGTTGTAGTAGTTGAAGTCCTTGGGCGCCTCCTCGATGGTCACCGGCCCGGTCGGCGTGCGGATGAGCACGCGGGTGTCGTCCTCCCCGGCCAGGATCCGATAGAACGACACCCCGGTTCCGAAAGGACAGGTCGAAAGGTGGTCGGTCCGGTAGTTGCCCCGGCTACAGCCGTAGTAGCGATAGCGTGGCGCCAGGCGATCGGCCACGAAGGTGTGACCCCAGGCCCCCATCGGCAAGAGCTGCTCCTCCAGGTGCTCGGTCCCGAACATGTAGTAGGGGACCTGCGCGTTCTTGGCTGTTGCGAACACCGCCACCGGCCGGTCGGCGACCACCAGGCTCCCGGTCAGGTCGGCCCCCGGCTGGCAGAATCGCCTGCCGTACACATAGCAGCCCAGCCCGACGGCAAAATCGTCCTGAGAGATGCAGATGCGGCCATGCTCCGGGTCGAACGGCTTGTCCTCGCTGCAGGGTAGATCCCGGGCATCCGTCTCCAGCAACAGCACCTCGTGGGCGTCCAGGTGAAAGAGCCGCTCCTCGTCCGGCACGAGCGGCGACAGGTCATGCTCTTCCAGCAGCACCTCGGTCTCGTGGGGTGCGATGACCAGGGCGGTCGTCGGGGAGGCGACGCGAATCCGCACCGCCGTGTCGTCCCGGATGGCCACCACGGCAAAGCCGGCCGGATGATGGTAGGTCTGGTCCAGGGCGGTCTTGGTGCCGTGGGGGACGGTCATGACCCGGTAGTGGGTGCCCAGTGCCCGCTCGGGGAGCAGCAGCGAAGCATCCGAGGAGGCGATCCGGAGATCGGCCGGGTTGAGCTGGTAGGCGAACACCGGCAGCGAGGCTTCCAGGCGAAAGGCGCCGTAGGCGATGGTGCTTCCGTCCACCACGTGGCGGTCGGGGATATCCGCCGCCGATACCTGGGGCAGATCGATGACCACCGATCCCCCTGGCGGTACGAGCCCGTTCAACCCCAGGTCGAAGCTCTGGTATCGGTCCGAGAGCTGCAATGTGAGCGGATCGGCGTTGGGGTTGCTCACGAACAGGCGTACCCCCCCCTGGTAGCGGTGTCCTGCCGAGCCCCCGTCGTACCCCTCGTTGCCATGGTTGGCCAGGGCCACCGGCCAGAAGGTACACCCAACGTTGCTGAGGTTTGGCTCCAGCGCTTCGCATGGCGTCAGACAGACGACCCGTTCATTGTCGCAGCTCTCCGCCCGCTCGAGATCGCAGAAGTAGGCCTCGACCCATTGCTGATCCTGGCTGCAGACCTCGACCCGATACCCTTCGACACAGCGGCGCTCATCCGGCTGGCACCAGGGGATGCAGCTCCCGCTGGAGCAATCGCCGGCGCACGGCGTCTCCTGCCAGACACCCTCCTGGTCGCAGAGGTACAGGCTCCCCTCGGTGCAGTACCAATCTGAAGGCTGGCAAACACCGCAGGGCGCCCCGTCTACCCAGCAGTCCTCCTCCGCCGTGTCGTCGAGTTCCCCTCCGTCCGAGCTCTCCAGATCCTGGTCGCCAGCACCCTCTTCCTGCGTGTCCAGATCTCCCCCCCGATCCGGTTCGGGACGGATCTCGCCAAGATCCTCCTTCGATCCGCCGGCCGGTTGGTCGGGACAACCGGCCAACAGGACCGCACCGCAAATGGCAAGTGCCAGCGAGAGGATCCGCATCAAGGCAAGCCACACTCGTTTCCGGGCAAAAGCACCCGGCAGCTGCCGACAGCCGGCTACGGACAACCGATAGCTTACCGCGATCTCAGGAATGGTGAAAACCGGCAACCGCCAGCTGCGCCCCGATTCCCCGAAGACGAGGGCAGGGCAAGCGCTGCCCCTACCTACCTGACCGAACCACATCCCCCAACGTAGGGGCGCCGCCAGCTGCGCCCCGACACCCCGAAGACTAGGGCAGGGCAAGCCCTGCCCCTAGTCGTTTTCCGGCGGCTTCCACCGAACCTTCTTCTCCTCCAGCCGTTTCCTCCAGGACACCAGCCTGGTTCGGGCCGCCTCGTACTGGGTCCCCAAAAACAGCCAGGAGCAGATCAGGGGGTACTCGTAGCAGCTGGCGCAGCCCTCCCCCGGAAGCTGAGAGGACAGCCAACCGAAGAGGTACTCGACGTCGGGTCGGGCAACCTGCTCCTGGTGGGCGATCCAGGCCAGCGCAACCAGGGAGGCGTCGACACACCAGTCCACCGGGCCGATTGCCAGCGCGGTAAGTGCCCGTTTCCGCAGGCTGTCCGACCAGCCGCTGTCCAGGTAGGCGATCACCAGGGCAGCCGCCTGCTGGACCCGTTGAACCCAGGCGAAGGGGTTCATGCCCTCCGGGAGGGGCGGAGGGTGGACCATGCAGCCAAGCAGGGAGAGCAGACGGGTGGTGCCGAGCTGACTGGCCAGCTGGCGGGCCTGCGGCTCCCACAACGGCAGGTTGTAGGGCTCGGCGGCCAGCTCGGCGATGGCCGCAACGACCTGTGCATCCGGCGGGTCGATGGTGGAGATGGGGGTCGCCCCCTCGTAGCGCCAAAGGGACAGCTCCACCGGGGACTTGGCGACCCGCGGATCGGGCGCCGGTACCCGGTTGACCCGGATCTCCACCTTCACATCGATCCCCCGTGAGGCACACCAGAGGCGAAAGGCGGTGATCACGCTGGGGGATTCGGGACAGGCCATGGTCAACGTGAGCCTTCCGCTGGGGGGGGTGGAGGGCTGGCCAGCCAGCCGGTCCATGAAGGCTGACAGCGAGTCGGCCGACTGGTCCACGGGACCGGGAAGGAAGTGGATGTACGGATGGGGCGGCTGCACCTCGCACAGCAGCTTCCAGCCCCGCCGGGACCGCTCGGCGAAGCGGACCAGGGTAGCCAGCTCCCTCTCCTCGCCGGTGACCTTGTAGCGGGCATACGCCTTGGAGGCCTGGGCCCGGGCGTTGTCCGGTTCGATCGCCAGCGCTTCCTGGAAGGCGTTGATCGCAGCCTGGTACCGCTCCGTCTTCAGGTAGGTGTCGCCGGTATCGAGGTAGGGGGCGATCTGGTCGGGGTCGATCCCGATCGCCTCCTGGTAGGTGACCAGCGCCCGGTCCTCCAGGCCGGCATCGCAGTAGACGGCGGCCAGTCCAGCGGTGGTCTCCCAACCCGGCAAGAGCTGGATGGCTTGTTTGGCCAGCTCGATGGCGTCCTCCCACTCCGCCAGCCGCCGGAGCACCAGGACGCTCGAGATCAGCAGGTGGGGTGCCATGGGATGGACGTTGCGCAACAATCCCAGCGTGTCCGCCGCGGCCTTGACCGTCTTTCGCCTGGGATCCTCTTCTGCCAGCGGACTGGGAAGATCGGCGGTAAAACGCGCGATCCCCCCAAGAACCGACGTGAAGATGAACTCGAACGGCAGACCGTGGGAGACGCCGGGCCGGCGCAGCCATTCCACCGCCCACAACAGGTAGGGGATGTCCGGTCGACTGGCCGCTGCCTGCAGCAACAGCTCGATCGCCTGCTCGTACCGCTCCACCGAGGCCAGGAGATAGGCCCGTATGGCGGCCTTGACCGGATCGGTCCCCACCTGCTCGGCAGGAACCAGAGTGGGAGCGTCCGGCCCCATCTGCTCGCAGATCCGGTTCAGCATGATCCGCCAGCTGCCGTTCTGAGGATTGGTGCTCAGGACCATCCCCAGGCCGTAGACAGCCTGCGCCAGGTTTCCTCGGCGGAAATCCTCCTCGGCCGTGCGCACGACGAGCTTGATCTCCTCCGGCCGGACGATCGGGGTGTCCATCCTCATCATGACTCCACGGGCCCTGGATCGGCGAGCGAGCCGGCGATCGGCTCGGCTGCCAGGACGACCAGGTGCCAGGTTGCGCTCGGTATTGTGGCCACAGGGCGGGGATCCGTCAACGTGGCAGTGAGCAGAGGGTGCAGTCCCCGTCAGAACCGACCGGCCGGCCCCATGTCAGGCGCCCGGAATGCGGTCCATGCGAATGACTGACCCCTGCCGGGGGGTCTGTGGCCTAACGCTGGCTCAATCCACCTCCAGCAGCACCTTGAAATCGAGGCCGGCGGGGTAGGCATAGCTGATGTTGTGGTCGAAGCCGTAGACGATCACAGCCACCGGGGCAGAGGCGAAGAGGGTGTGGTAGCCGGGTTGGGCCGTCCTGGTCACGGCGCACCAGTCGGAGCTGTCGGGATCCCCGACGGGCTGGCAGCTATCCAGCACCAGGTCCAGCCCGTCGATGGTCACGGTGGCCCCTTCCGGGTAGGCGATGTTGAGGAAGTTGTACCGGTAGGTGTTGGGCACCAGGTAGATGTAGTCCGACCGGAGCTGCTCGATGGGCGGCACCAGCACCAGCGAGGGATCTCCCCAGCAGCTCCCGCCGACATCGAGCGGGCAGGTGGGCGACTGCCCAAACGGACCGCTGGGGCTGGTCATGTTCTCGCTGGCCATGAACTGGCCGAGCAGGATCGGCTTCTCAGACGTCACCAAAAAATCGCCGGTCGACTTGAACTCGTAGTAATGACCCCGGGGCAGTGTCGGGACGTCGAACCGCGGCGGATCGAAGACCGGCCGAGTCCCGTCCTCCAGCGCCACGATCCGGTAGTAGTCCGACTCGCCGCCGCGATCGGTGAACTTGGTGACGACGAACCGGTTGCCCCAGGTCTCCACCGGAGGGAGCTGGGTCTCGATATGGTCGCAGAAACGGCCGCTGTCGGGCACCCGGGCGCACATATTGCCCGAGAACACCGCCACCGGCGCGGAGGCGGTCACCTCGGTTCCGGCCAGGTCCCCCCACTTGGACTGGATGTTCAGCACATCCAGTGCGTCCAGCTCGAAGGTGGCCTCGGTGTTGGCAACGATCACCGAGGGAGGTACCACCATAAAGATGGTCGAGGTGGGTCTCACGGTGACCTCGGTGTCGTCTTCAGTGGCGACCACCGTCACGTAGGGTGGTTCGGAGTACTCGCCCGGGTCGCTCCAGGTCATGGCCAAGTACTCGGTGCCGATGATGGGGACGGGTATGAGCAGGCTGGCGTCGTTGGTCGCCACGGTCGCCCCCGACGGGTCGTACTGCTCCAGCGGGTTGAACATGAAGCTGGTGATCGGAATGGAGCTCCGGATGAAGAACCCGCGATGGGAGATGCCCGAGCCGGTTACCATCAGCGTTCGCGGCACCGGCAGCTCATGGGTGGCCATCGAGAGGGGGGGCACGGTGACGGCGGCCACCCGACCGGTCGGATAGGTGATGGTCACCTCGGCCTCCTCGTCCGGCCAGGGGTTGGCGAAGGCGAAGGCGAAGATGTTGTCGTTGGCCGTGGATTCGTTGGGGAGATCGGCGGCGTAGAACTGACAGCCGACGTAGTCCCGCTTGAACTCCGACGCCTGGCACCGGTCGAGGCATTCCCCCTCGATGCATTGCTCTCCCAGCTCGGCCCGGCAGGCCACCACGAACAGGTCTTCACCCCCGGCCGTGCACTCCCACACCTCGTCCTCGATGCAATACACCCGGGGATCACCACACCCTTCGACGCATTGGCCATCCTGGCAGTACCAGTGGTAGGGGCAGAGCTCGGCGTCATACCCCGTGCCGGTCTGGTTGCAGACCAGCAGCCGGCCTTCCTCGTCGCAATCGGTATCCTCCTCCGGCTCGCAGATGATCGGCAGACATTCCCCGTCAAGGCAGACATGGTCTGAAGGGCAGTCGGTGGCCACCCATTGTCCCTCCACGCAGGACTCCAGCTGGCCGCCGGCGGTACAGCGGCTCTCGGTGGCCGAACAGCCGGCTGTCTCCTGGTCGCTCTCGATATCGGACAGGCTGGCCATATCCCGCCCGGTCCGCATATCCTCCCCTTCCATCCACCCCTCGTCGGGGCACAGATCCCCGACGCATGGGCCTGCCGGGGCGTCGCTGCACCCGCAGATGGAGGCCAGCGCCAGCACAATCAGGGCCAGCAACGCGATCGATAGCCGATGTTCGTGTTTGTTTTTCAGCATTTGGGCGCCAGGAGAACAGGGTGCGAGCAAAGGTTCTTCCCCTTTCGCACCTGGATTCTTCAGCCAGTACATCGGCCTTGCTCCAGGGTCAAGGGGCTACAGCGTGCGATGCCGAGGTATGGAGAATACTCAACCGGCCTCAGGAATCGAATCGCCACTTCGATTGCATGGCAAGGGGGGTCACCGGTTGGCCACGGCTGGCTGGACGGCGGGAATGGGGCTGCCCTATAACCTGTTTTCGGAGATCGACCATTCCGATTCAGGATGAATACACAAAGATGGCCATACCCTACAAACACCTGCAGATCCGAACCGATGATGGCGTGCAGCTGGCCGTACAGTCCGTCGGGAGCGGTCCACCGATCCTGATGGCCAACGGAATCGGCGTGCGGTTTACCGGTCTGAGGCCGGTCGTGGAGCGGCTCTGGCCAGATCACCGGGTGATCTTGTGGGACTATCGCGGGATCGGGGGGAGCCGTCTGAACCACGCTCGGGTGGACCTGTCCATCCAGCGCCATGCGCGCGATGGGTTGGCCATCCTGGACCGCCTCGGGATCGATCGGGCGGTGGTACTGGGATGGAGCATGGGGGTTCCGGTCGGGCTGGAGATGATCCGTCTGGCCTCTGAGCGGGTGGCGGGCTATGGTGCGCTGTTCGGTGCGCCTGGCAAGCCGTTCAAGGCCGGTTTTCCCTTGCCGGTGGCCCTGGGCATCCAGGCGCTGTTCCGGCTCTCCCAGACGGTGCCCATCCCCGCCCAGCTTCTTCTGGATCTGGGTGTGGCTCTTCCCAGGGTGACCTTTGCCTTGCTGTCAGCCATCCGATTCGTGGGCCGAGACGCCGATCGGGAGGTCTTCGAGCAGAACGTGAGGGGGATCGCCCAGGTGCCCAAGCGGCCCTATTTTCAGACCATGGTCGGCCTGGCGAGCCACGACGCCCGAGATGTGCTGGGCCGGGTCCGTTGCCCGGTGCTGGTGGTGGCCGGCACCCGGGACTGGCTCACACCGCCCTCCGCCGCCAGAGAAATGGCTCAGGCCATACCAGACGCCGAGCTGCTGTTACTGCGCGGCGCCACCCACTTCGGCCTGATCGAGAAGGTGGAGGTCCTGATGGAGGCCATAGCGCGGCTGTTGGAACGGTCGGCCAGTGAGTAGCAAAAGGCGGGCTGGCCTTACCCCACTTGTATACGGTATGGTACCCGTCACAACGTCAACCGCATTCCCGTCGAGGGGAAGGAGCACGATCATGTCCATCCGCAACAAGCCCCTACCAGGTCGACCTGGTATCACCGCGCTGATCATGTCCTGCCTGCTCATCTGGCTGGCAGCCTGCGAGCAGAAGCCGGAAGCGCCCTCTCAGGCGACGGTGGCCGAGCAGTCCGCGCCAACAGCCACTGCACAACCGACGGCAGCCCCCCAGGTGGCGCCCACCCTGGCCGAGGCCTCCCTGCCGGGTCAGCCTGTGCAGCCCACCACCGCGCCGCTCCAGCCACCAGCGGTCCAAACCCTGCCTGCGATTCCGGCGGTACCGGGCACCGGTCAACTCCCTCCGGCTGCTCCGGGCATCATCAACCTGCAAAACGCCCAGGCCAACATCGAGGCGGCTGCGGCTCAACAGGCGAGAGCCTTCGAGCAGTCGCTGGGACAACAGATCGACCTCGCCAACCAGCAACTGGCCATGGCCGACCAGAACCTGGCTCAGCTCGACCGGGCGCTCAATAGCGCGACCTCCATGTTCATGGAACACATCGGCACCGGATACCGGCAGATCGAGCAAGGCGCAGCCTTTGTGGACACCCAGGCACAGCTTTTGGGTCAGCAGCTCGACGTGGCAGCCGGTCTTCTGGAGGCCAACCTGCAGGAGGCGGCCAGCCAGATCGGGACCGCCACCACACAGGTCGAAGCCCAGGTCCAGGCCGCCATGAATTATGGCAACGTACTGACTCAGGAGGGTTTGAACCAGCTCCAGGCACAGCTCCAAGGAGCCCAGGCACAAACCGAATCCCAGCTCCAGGGAGCCCAGGCTCAGCTCCAGGCCGCCCAGCTCCAGGCCGCTCAGGCCCAGCTCCAAGCCGAATCCCAGCTCCAGGGAGCCCAGGCTCAGCTCCAGGCCGCCCAGCTCCAGGCCG
>JAFGEP010000118.1 GCA_016931535.1 Bradymonadales bacterium | reverse complement strand
TCCGGTAGGTCGTCGTCTCCCAGTTGTCGGAGACCACGCTACCGGCGCCTATCGGGGAGGTAAACATGGGTTGGCCGGACGGATACGGTAGGCCTCGCGACCCAGCAACGATTGGTCCTGATTGAGCGGAATGATCTCGATGCGCAGCCGTTGAACCAGAGCATCCAGATCGAGCAAGCCCGGCAGTCCCTTGCGGATGCCGATGACAATCGACGTCTCCAGGTGGTTGAAGGCGCTCATCCAGCGCCGCGAGCTGGCCGCCAGTCGCTCCATCAGGCCTTGAGCTGCGGGCTCACCGAGCAGGATGGCACACAGCGCCGAGCTGTCGATGACGATCTCCTCGCTCATGGCAAACCGTTCTCATCATAGCCCAAGATCTCCTCCGGCGTGCGGTGGTCCAGGTCAGGCAGGGAAGCGCAATGAGCAGCGATCTGCTTCAATGCGCTCAGATCGCCGACCGCTGCCCTTCGCCCCAACAGGCGGGCAAGCCGTTCCTCCAGGGCGTTGATCACCGCGTCCGTCTTGGTTTCTCCAGCAACTCGCGCGACCTCTTCTGCCAGCGCCTCTGCTCTGGGGTTCTTGATGCTCAGCGCCATGTTCGGTTCCTCCTCTACCACCTTATTGCAAATTTACTACCTTCTACCCACCCACGCAAACGAGAATCTACCGCCGGGTGTGATCAGGTTGCGTTGCGCGGGGCATGGTCCAATCCTTCGGCCACAAATCCCTGGCAAGCTCCCCTGTCGATGAAAGTGCCGCGCAACGTTTTCTTCAGTCGTAATACTATTCCCTGAGCGTCCAGGTTGATCACCCCCGTGGGCGACCTGGGCGGATGCGATCACTGCGAATGTACCGGTGACAGGAAGTCGACGACATGAACCTCTCTTACTCAATCACCTTGGCGATCATTGGCGTTCTGGCCTTGTCTGGATGCGACCGTCCGGCAAGCGCCGAGTCTGATGGAGAAACCACCATGACCGATCGAACCGATTTCGATCGAGGCGAGCTGCGCAGTCGCCTCACCGAGCTCGAGTACTACGTGACCCAGGAAAACGGCACGGAACCTCCCTTTCGCAACGAATACTGGGATCACCACGAACCGGGGATCTACGTGGACGTGGTGTCGGGCCAACCGCTGTTCAGCTCGCTGGACAAGTTCGACTCCGGCAGCGGATGGCCCAGCTTCACCCGTCCCATCGAAAACGACGCGGTGGTCGAACGAACAGACTCGAACCACGGCATGATCCGGACCGAGGTTCGATCGAGCCGAGCCGACTCCCACCTGGGGCACGTGTTCCCGGACGGCCCCGGACCCGACGGCTTGCGATACTGCATCAACTCGGCCGCGCTGCGCTTCATCCCGGCCGACCGCCTGGTCGAGGAGGGATACAGGCAATTTGCCGCCCGGTTTGGCCAGGCTTTTACGAACGAATCGAGCCAGGGTGGCGACGGCGCAGCCGAGCGGTCGGACGACCAGGCGACTCGGCGGTCTGCCGAGACAGAAGTGGCCTTGCTTGCCGGCGGCTGCTTCTGGGGGGTCGAGGGGATCGTTCGGGATCTGCCCGGGGTGGTGGATAGCGAGGTGGGCTACACCGGGGGGCGGAGCGAGAACCCGACCTACGAGCAGGTGTGTACGGGGCGTACCGGACACGCCGAGGCGATCCGGGTGGAGTTCGACCCCGAACGGCTGTCCTATGCCGATCTCCTGCACTATTTCTTCCGACTCCACGATCCGACGACCTTGAATCGCCAGGGCAACGACATCGGCACCCAGTACCGCTCGGCGATCTTCTACACGACCGAGGAGCAGCGGGAGGTCGCCGAGCGGGTCAAGGCCGAGGTCGAGTCGTCGGGGCGTTGGCCTGGGCCCCTGGTCACGGAGATCGCGCCAGCAGGGCCGTTCTACCCCGCCGAGGCCTACCACCAGGACTACCTGTTGCGGAACCCTCACGGCTATAGCTGCCACTGGTTGCGGGATTAGAGAACCAGGTCGAGAATCTTCTCCGAAGATCCGGAACGCCTCCAGGTTGTGGACCAGGCTCGGTGTGATCAGGGTGTGTTGCACGGGATATGGGGTTGCGTTGCGAGGGGCATGGTACAAGCCTTTGGCCGCGAATCCCTTGGGGGGTCGCACTCGGACTGGCCCGCGGCCCGCTCGCCCTCAAACCCATTGACCTTTGTCAGGCCAGTCGACTAGGAGGGTGGCTGGTCGAGGAGCGATCATGTCGGTGTCTGCCTCACGAGAGATCGTGCTTGAATTCTGGCGTCTGATGGCCACCAACGACTTCTGGTCGGTGGCTGCCGTACTGACACCCGACTTCTTGCTGGAGTGGCCTCAGTCCAAGGAGCGGATCCGGGGAGCCGACCGCTTTGCCCGCGTGAATGCGGAGTATCCGGCGCACGGGCCGTGGTGTTTTTCGATCAATCGGCTGGTGGCCGGCGAGTCGGAGGCGGTGTCCGACGTCACGGTGACCGATGGGGTGCAGAGGGCGAGAGCCATCTCCTTCTTCACGGTGGAAGAGGGCAGGATCTCCCGTGTGGTCGAATTCTGGCCCGAGCCCTACGCTGCACCAGCCAATCGGGACCACCTGGTGGAGAGGATCGAGTGAGGAGCTCCAGCGGGTCGCCCAACGATAGCGGCAGCAAGGGAATGCCAATGGCCAGCAAGGCGGTATGGAACTGGGAGAACATTTCCGATGACTTCTGGAGCGTGCCGGCGGAGGAGGTCTACTACTACCTGCACCGCTGGCGGGACCGGGAGCTGCATCGCCTCCTCGACCTCGGCTGCGGGATCGGCAGACACTCCCTGCTTTTCGCCGAGCACGGCTTTCAGGTCAGCGCGGCGGACGTGTCGGACTCCGGCCTGAGGCGCCTGAAGGAGGCCGCTCGTAAGAAGGGGGTATCGCTCCTGGCGGTGATGGCCGACTTGACCGCCCTGCCGTTCGATACCGGGAGCTTCGACGCGATCCTCGCCTACCACTCGATCTACCATGTCGACACGGAAGGCATGAGCAAGGCGATCGCCGAGGCCTACCGTGTCCTGCGCCCGGGAGGCGAGATATTCCTGAGCCTGATCTCCAAGTCGACCTTCTCCTTCACCGACCCGGAGTGCCAGGTGGTGGATGCCAACGTGCGCCTGAAGCGAGACGAGGAAGGGACGGTGCTGCCTCATTTTTTTATGGACCGGGACGATGTGCTGCGCCTTTTTTCGGCGTTCCAGATCATCCGGATGAGGCATGTCCAGGACTTCTACGAGAGGGGAGCGAGCTGGCACTACTACCTGCATGCTGCAAAGCCGGCGAGTTAGCAGGCCGTTCACCCAGGTGGAAGTCCGAACGCTCAAAGAGGTGGACCAGGGGAGGATCGGCGACCGGAGCCAAGGGAGAGGGAGCTGGGCTGCACTGTACTCCGTGTCACATAGGAAAAAAGAAGGATACCGTAGCTCGTTCTGCTCATCGTTGGGCGCCACGTCGTCGGGTGCGTTCGGCCTGCATTGATCATGGACTTAACGCCTCGATATCCTTCCACACGAAACTGACAGCCGGAAGTCCGCTTCTTTTACTCTTGATACGCTCTCAGTCTCAGAGCGTTTGTCAGCCTGCGATGTGGCACCCCTTCAGGGTGCAATCCGGGTACTGCTCATGGTCCCAGGGCGAAGCCCTGGGAACCAGAAACCGACCTGGTTCAAGCCCTGAAGGGGCGTAACATAAAGGGATCAACGCTCGAGGATCACACGCCACGTCGTCGGATGGTTGGTAACCGATCTTTGTGCTGTACGCGGTCTTTTCGACGGTGTACTTGTGGATTCGGCGAGACCCGTCCTGGAAAGGGGACAACCAGCGCGACATGATCATCCATGCCCCTGGGGTCGACGAGATTTGCGGGGAGGAGACATGAAACCGGAAACCTATGGTGACACGATTGCAGACATATACGACGAGCTGACCAGCGACATTTCACCCGACGCGATCGAGCTGCTGGCGGACCTGGCCGGTCCGGCCGGCCGCGCGCTGGAGCTGGGCATCGGAACTGGACGGGTGGCGCTGCCGCTGGCAGCCAAAGGGGTGTCGGTCCACGGGATCGACGCCTCGCGCGCCATGGTGGAGAAGCTGCATGGAAAGCCTGGGGGTGACCGGATCCCGGTGACTGTAGGCAACTTCGCTGAGGTTGGCAGCGTCCAGGGCGGACCTTTCGAACTGGCGTTCTGCGTATTCAATACCTTTTTTGCCTTGTTGACCCAGGAGGATCAGCTCGCCTGCTTCCAGGGGGTCGCCTCGGTGCTGACCGCGGGGGGGGCGTGCGTCCTGGAGGCGTTCGTGCCCGACCACGGTCGGTTCGACCACCCGCAACCGGTGCTGGTCTCCGACCTTTACGACGACGACCTGCAGCTCGAGGCCTCCCACCACGAGCCGATCGCGCAACGGGTGAGCTCGCGGTTGATCCGGATCCGGGAGGGCAAGCTGAGGGTTTACCCGGTAGAGCTCCGATACGCCTGGCCTTCCGAGCTCGATCTCATGGCTCGGCTCGCAGGAATGCACCTGGAACATCGGTGGGCTGGCTGGGACCGCAGCCCGTTCGGAAAGGGATCGACGACCCACATCTCGGTGTATCGGCGCTCGGCCGGCTGAGCTCAGGCCAGCTTCTTGACCATGTTGATGCCGGTGGCTGTGTATCCCGTGCTTTCGTACAGGTGCCTGGCTACCGAGTTATGCAGCCAAACATGGAGGTAGAGCGTCTGGCATTCATGACTTTGCGCCCATTTTTCCACGGCCTTCAGGGTCGATTTTCCATGACCCTGGTGACGATGCGGCTCGTAGATCACGATATCGCACAAGTAGGCCGACTGGAGGGAGGGCTGGAGCATGATCCACACGGCTCCGATGGGATCCTCGCGGTCGTCGAGCAGGACCCGAAAGAAATGGTGGTGCTCGGTGTGCACGCCGTCGGCCAGCATCTGGTCGACCTGAGCCCGCGTATACTGCAGGGCCTGCTCGGGTTTCAGACCTTCGACTCTGGCCTTGTCGGCGGCGAACGACTCGATGGACCACCGGATGAAAACGTCGTAGTCCGCATCGCTCATGGGTTCCAGCACAATGGACATCGACACTCCTTGGATGACCGCTTTGGGGTTTGACATGGCGATCAATGCACAGGTCTTTTCGCCAGGGCAAGAAATGAGGGTTTAGGGTCTTCACCGATGTGGAGAGAAAACGACTCCATCCTGGAAACCTGGAGGCCCTTCCTTCGGAAGCTGCTTCGCGGTACTCTCCCACCGATCCGCCAGCCTGGCGGTTGCGTCGATGGAGGGCATCGAGTCCAGCGGACTCCGATAACACCAAGTAGTTCAAGGAGAAAGAGATGGCGAAGCTTGTCGAGGTGGAAGGAATCGGAGCGGTCTACAGCCAGAAGTTGACTGCGGCGGGTATCTCCACAACGGATGACTTGCTGGAGAAAGGGTCAACACCGGCCGGACGAAAGGAGATGGCAGAACAATCGGGTCTCAGTGCCGACAAGATTCTGCAATGGGTAAATCACACCGACCTGTCTCGGGTGAAAGGGATTGGCTGGGAGTACGCGGATCTGCTGGAGGCGGCCGGGGTCGATACGGTGCCGGAGCTGGCTCAGCGGAACGCGGCCAACCTGTACAAGAAACTAGAAGAGGTGAATGAGGCCAAGAAGCTGGTGCGCCAGCTGCCGGGGGAAAAACAGGTGGAAGGCTGGGTGGCCCATGCCAAGACCCTGCCCAAGGTAGTGACCTACTGACCGGGCCGAGCAGGCCAGCGATCGGAAGGGGGGATTCGAACCGTCAAGTTCCTTGCGGCTGATGCGTAGGCGCGAGGGATGGGACAGTGATTCGGTCTATCGGAGACGCTGCGAAAGTACCGAGTGACGGGTCGATCATTCCTGGATGTGTGGATCAGGACCAGGCGACGGCTACGAACCTGGAGCTCGAAACCAACCTGGGCTTCCTGCTCACCACCCAATTCTGATCGGTTCTTCTTGACGTCCACATTTCCCTGACGGATAAACCGCCAGCATCCGCCCGGTGCCCTCGTGTGCACGGGCATGGATAAGGAGTACCCCGTGAAGATCATCCAACATGTCGACGAGCAGGTGCTGGCCAAGACCGTCCAGCGTTTCCGCGAACGCAACATCATCCTCCCCACCTTCGCCGAGCAGAAAGATCCGAGCAAGATCCCCGCCCGCATCAAGGAGGCGCTCAACGAGGTCGGACTCTGGGACGTCAACCCGCTCAACCTCTTCCGCATCACCTGGAAGAACGAGCCGGTGGAGCACGGCGGCCAGTTCAACCAGGGCAACTGGATCGAGTTCCCGCCCGAGCTGACCGGGGTACCGGCGCGCATCGTGGGCCTGGTGGGCAAGTACTTCCCGACCGGGGCACACAAGGTTGGCGCGGGGTACGGCTGTCTGGTCCCCCGCCTCATCTCGGGGGAGTTCGACCCCACCTCCCAGAAGGCGGTCTGGCCTTCGACCGGCAACTACTGCCGAGGAGGCGCCTTCGACTGCGCGCTGATGGCCTGCACCGCGGTCGCCATCCTGCCGGAGGGGATGAGCCGGGAGCGGTTCGAGTGGCTCACCTCCATCGGCGCCGAGGTCATCGCCACGCCAGGCTCGGAGAGCAACGTCAAGGAGATCTACGACAAGTGCTGGGAGATCCGGAAGACCCGCAAGGACTGCGTCATCTTCAACCAGTTCGACGAGTTCGGCAACGCCATCTGGCACTACGAGATGACCGGCAACATCATCGAGGAGGTCTTCAAACGCATCCAGGACTCGAACAGCCGCCTGGCCGCCTATGTCTCGGCGACCGGCTCGGCAGGTACCATCGCGGCCGGCGACTACTTGAGGACGGTCTTCCCCCACATCCGGGTGGTGGCCACCGAGGCGCTCCAGTGTCCCACCCTGTTTCTGACCGGCTTCGGTGCCCACCGCATCGAGGGTATCGGCGACAAGCACGTGCCCTGGGTGCACAACGTGCGCAACACCGACATGATCTGTGCCATCGACGACCAGCAGACGGTGGACCTCATGCGGCTTTTCAACGAGGAACCGGGGCGGGAGTACCTCCTGTCCCAGGGGATCTCCCCTGCCCTGATCGAGCAGCTCGACCTGTTGGGTTTCTCCAGCATCTGCAACCTGGTGGCCGCCATCAAGGCCGCCAAGTACTACGAGTTGACCGGCCGCGACGTCCTGATGACCGTACTCACCGACTCCATGGAGCTGTACAGCAGCCGGATCGTGGAGTACCGGGAGCAGTACGGCCCCTACACACGCGACCTGGCGGCTCACCACTTCGCCCGCTGGCTCGAGGGCATCGGCATCGACCACTTGAAGGAGCTCTCCTACTACGACCGCAAGGCGCTGCACAACCTGAAGTACTTCACCTGGGTGGAGCAGCAGGGCCGGACGGTGGAGGAGCTCAACCAGCTGTGGGATCCCGACTTCTGGGCCGAGACCTGGCATCAGACCGACGAGTGGGACGAGCTGATCCGGGACTTCAACGAGAGGACGGGGCTTCTCAGAGGCTAGGATCGCCCCCTTCGTCGGCTTTGCGGGCACAGCTTGTCCCAAGTCTAGGATCGCCCCCTTCGTCGGCTTTGCGGGCACAGCTTGTCCCAAGTCTAGGATCGCCCCCTCCGCCCTTCGCCCACTGGATGCAGATCCAGATCTCACCCTTCATGCGGCATTCCTTGTAGTTGCTGTATCTGGCGAGTGTA
>JAFGEP010000117.1 GCA_016931535.1 Bradymonadales bacterium | reverse complement strand
TACACTCGCCAGATACAGCAACTACAAGGAATGCCGCATGAAGGGTGAGATCTGGATCTGCATCCAGTGGGCGCTGCGCGCCACCTCCCCCGGGCTGGTGTGTACAGGATTGAGTCGTCTGGGGGCTAGGATCGCCCCCTCCGCCCGCTTCGCGGGCACCTCCCCCGGGCTCCGCCGCGGGGGAGGATCTATCTCAGGCAGCCCATGTCGTCGACGTCGGTGATGGCTACCCAGCCTGTGGAGGGGGAGGTCACATCTCCGATGGCCAGCAGGCCTCGGTCGTTCTCGGTGCAGGGGCCCGGGGTCCCGGTGGAGCATCCGACCCATTGATAGGTCGTGTAGCAGGCCGGGATGTAGCCCGAGCTGTTCGTATGGCTTCCCGTCCAGGCACCGGCATTGACCGCCTCGTCGGCGAAGGTCTGTGCCTCGGTATATCGAAGGACGGTGCCGCCCCACAGGATGAAGGCCTCCACGTAGTCGGGGAAGTTCCGCCAGGTGGTGTCAAGGCCCAGCAGGTTGTGGAGGATGACGACCTCGCCGACACAGGGCTCGATGTCGAAGGAGGTCAGCGACATGTTCAGGTAGACGTCGGTGTTGCTGTTGACGCCGCTGGCCCTGAGGTGGAAACGCACCTGGCTGTCGGCCGGCATAGTGATGCCGTTCAGGGTCCTGGCATTGGATCCCAACAGCCAGATCTGCCAGCTGTCGTCGAAAGTGATCGCTTCATCGAGCAGGTTGCGCACCAGGACGACGTCGTTCACGAAGTCCACACCCAGGATGACCAGCTTCACCGGCCGGGTGCCTCCAGCGGTGAGATCATAGGTGTCGGGCCAGTCCTGATTGGAGCGGTCGATCTCGCAAGGAGGCGGCTCCACCACATCCGATTCGACCACATCCGAGTCGACCAGGTCCTGTGACTGGTCCACGGTCGGGTCCACCGTGGGATCTTCGGTGGGATCGGTCAACGGGTCACCACCCTGGTCCTCCACCGGATCCTCGCCCGGGTCGGTGGAGGGATCGGTGCTGACATCCGGCCTCACGTCGCCGCCGGTATCCGGGGTTCCACTGGTTCCAGGCCCCGCATCATCACCGCAGGCGCCGACCGTCAGCATCAGAGCCGTCAGCAACCCCAAGAACCACCCTAGTTGTGAGCGAACTGCGACCATCTTAGCGCCTCCTCTGGTTAACTCTGTGATAAAGGTGACTTGGGCGTCACCTCCTGTTTTGGCGGTGTCCCCCAATCATCCGTCCGGACCTCTGCAACCTGGAGCCCCGATGTGGTCATTTTCCAGGGGACCGCCTCCACAGTCAAATGGGTTGGCTGACCCTGCGGTATTTTTTAGGAAACAGGTCGGGCTGGCCGGTAGGGATTGACGTTTTCCATTTTGCCCGATCGAGGGGGAACCTGTCGGTCAAGAGCCTGGATTCCGATCGGTACTGTGCTATAAAGGCCGAGGTGTTTTTCTGCCTACCTTCAACGAAGCAGGTCCCATGATCGTAGAAATCAACATCATCACCGGGTTTCTTGGATCCGGCAAGACCAGCGTGGTGCGCCACCTGTTGGACGGCACCTGGCCCATGGGAAGGGTTGGCGTGCTCATCCGCGAGTTCGTCAACATCGAGTACGACATCCACTGGGTGGAGAACAACAAGATCGATGTCGCGGTCCTGGAAGGGCCCCCGGGTATCTGCGACACGACCATCGCCGAGATCCGTGCCATGGTTGACAGCGGGCAGTTCGGGCGGGTCATCCTCGAGGTGGTCGATACCAGCGAGGCTTACGAGGTCGCCCGGGCCATCCAGGCCGAACCGAGCTTCGCCTCCCGCGCTCGCCTGGGCAAGACGGTGGTGGTCATCGATGCCCCCGCCTTCGAGCACCACATGACCCACTACCCGGAGCAGATGCGGGCCCAGATCGCCGCTGGAGACCTGTTGATCCTCAACAAGAACGACAAGCTGGACAAGGAGCAGCGCACGATGGTGCGCGAAGAGGTGGAACGGCTCAACCCCGACACCAAGATGGTGTTCTCCTACATGGGACAGGTGCTGCGTCCGCTGGTTGTCGATCCGCTCCCCTCGGGCCAGAAACCCCGCCTGCTGGCTCAGCTCGACACGGTCGACTCTTTGCCCAGGCTCCCGGCGACCATCTACCGCAGCTACATCATCTGCTACGACCGCGTGCTCTTCGGCCACAAGCTGCTCAACCTTCCCTACCCGGTGGCCCGGTTCAAGGGCGTGCTTCGCTGCTGGAACCGATCCTGGGGGCTCACCGGCGTGCCCGGACAGCTGGACTGGGATCCCTCCATTGCCAAGGGCTCCACCCGGATCGCCCTGATCGGGCTGGATCTGGGACGAGAGACCGAGGTGATCGATGCGCTCAACGATGAGCTCCGGTCGCAGCAACCAAGATGACCCTCGGTGAACGGTCCCCCTTGCCCGGGGTCATTGCAGCTAAGGGTCGAAGCCCCTGGCTTACACCCGCATGACGATCAATCGATAGTCCGTCTTCTTCGAGAAGCCGGCCTTGACGGTGCAGCCAGACAGCAGCTTGTCGTTGGACTCGACGAAGAAGAGCACCTCGGGTACACCCTGGATGGCCACCTGGACCAGGCCCAACAGGGCCGAGGTGACCAGCTTGCCTCGGGCCTTGTAGGGAATGGTCACGTAGATCCGGTCGAGCATGACGGTGGCCTCGTCCGGTCTGACGATCTCGGCGACCAGCACCGGTTTTCCCCCATCCCGGACGATGAGCTGTCTCTCCTCCTGGATGGCCTTGGCACAGTGTTCCTCGTGCGCCTTCTGCTGGGCGGTTTTTCTTGGGTCGATGCCCCACATCTCGGTGGCTTGCATGGCGGTGTACTCGTAGACCGCCTTGAGATCGGAGGCCAGGGCCTTGTGGACCGACAGCGGGGTCTCCGGCGGGGGGATAGGGGGAGTGGCACAAAACAGCTGGCGTTTGCGATCGAACACTACCCGCAGCCTGGCCTGGCTGAAGATGTTCCAGAAGGCATCGATGGTGCGCTCGTCACCCACCATCTGGTGTACGCCGGGCAGCGGCTTCATGGAGGTGGCTCGCCTGCGGAGCTCCCAGCCCATGGCATCGGCCGCCTCGGTCTCCTTCGCGTAGATGTTGGTGGCCAGACCTTCCACACAGGCCAGGGCCTCCAGCTTGGTTCCATCGGCCAGGGCGCCCATCCAGTAGCCCAGGAACTGGTCGAAGTCCCGTGCCGGCCCTCGCATGAGCAGCGTGGAGTAGGGATCGGCCTGAGCCAAGAAATCGAGAATCGCTTGCTTGTCCTTCGGGTTGAGCACCCTGACACCGTAACTCTTCATCGCCAGATCTCCTCTCCTCATGGGAGGGCCACTACCGGCATCCCCTGGTCGGGTCGCCGGTCGAGTGCAGGATAATCGTTGCCTATCTCTCTGGAAAGGGGGCGGCTTTCCAGTTGTGATCGAGAGTCCTGACGCAAGAGAATATCCATCGCGCTCTTTCCGTCCAAGTGCTTGTCGTACCGCCTTCGGTCAAGAACCCGAGGAAGGTCGTGCGAAGGTCGTGAGTTATCACCCCAAATGGATATAATCGGTGAAAGAACGTTGGAAAACCGGGCTGATGGTGATCCACATGGCCGTCGGCTGGATCCCCAGGTATCACCACTGCAACGATCAAAGAGGTACCCATGTTGAAGATGTATCACGGGGCGATGTGTCTTGTTCTGTTGGCGCTTCTGGCAGCTTGCGGCCCGACAGCCCAGCCCACCTACGTACGCGGAGATGACGTCCCCTGGCTGGACGATCCGGCCATGAGCGTGGGGCTGGACCTGAGAGATCTGGAGCAGCTTCTGGAGGAGAACATGGCCTCCCTCCAGGCGTCAGCCTGGTGGCAGACCGTTAGTGGGCCCAGCGGTACGCTGCCCTCGGTGGCTGTCATGCCGATGGAAAACCGGACCACCGAGCACGTCGACTCCCAGCTCCACGCCCTGATCGGTATGGTCGAGACCCAGTTGGTCAACTCCAATCGGTTCACCGTCATCGCCGCCGAGCTGCGCGACCAGATCATCGAGGAACTCCGGTTGCAGCAAGGCGCCGAGTTCGACCAGAGTCGGGCGGTCCAGCTGGGCGGCCAGCTCGGCGTGCACTACTTCATCACCGGCCGCGTGGTGGATAACTCGGAACGTACCGCCGAGTACCGCCGGGTGCAGTACTACATGTTCATGCAGGCCATCTCGGTGGAGACCGGAGCCATCGCCTGGCAGAACCAGTCTGAGCTCACCAAGGGGATCGTTCCGATGGTGGTAGAGTAGAAAAACGCCATCGAGCCAGGCACCAGGCGGACTATCCACCATGAAACCAGGTGATCTCGTGCCCAGAACCGACGACAGCCGCCTGTCGACCCGTACCGGCGGCCCAGCGATCGCCCGTCAGAACGGCACAGCCCGAGGCTGGCCGATCTCGGTGCTGGCCGCCGCGGTCCTGCTGCTTGTGGCCTGCTCCGGTGGGTACGCGGGGCGAATCGCCGCTTTCCGCGATAATCTCGACCGGGGCGATCCACAGTCGGCACTGGTGTCCATCGATCGCCTGGTGGCCGAAGCGGAGACGACCCTTGCGGAGCAGCGGGACCGGGACAGCGACTACCCGCTTTTCCTCCTGGAACGGGGCACGCTGTACCAGGCGCTGGGGGACCACGCCTCGGCCGTGCGGGATTTCAACCAGGCCGACCAGATGCTGGAGATTCTCGACCTGACCCCCAAGGGAGCCGAGAACGTCGGACGCTACCTCTGGTCGGACTCGTCGGTGCTCTACCGGGCACCGCTGTACGAGAAGCTGATGGTCAACGTGCTGGCGCTCTCCTCCTACCTGGCCTTGGGCGATCTGGCCGGTGCTCAGGTGGAGGCCAGGCGCCTGGCGGTGCTGAACGAGTACTTCGAAAACACCGAGCTCTCGGAACACCCCATGCTGGGCGCCGCCGCAGCCATGGGAGGCCTGGCGATGGAGTTGAGCGGCCAGCCCATGGCCGCCCTGCGCTACTACCTCGACGCCTATCGCATCAACCCCACCCCCGCTCTGGCCGAGGCGGTCGCCCGGATGAGCCCCGGTACCGTCCTGTCGGATCACGCCGAGGTGGTCGCGGCCCGCCACCAGTTGGGGCTCCAGGCCGGCCAGGAGGTCGCGCCGGCGCCGGAGCGGGAGCTGGTGGCCATCGTCTATACCGGCCTCGCCCCACGTCGGCTGGCAGAACGGTACCCGGTGGGGATGGTGGTGGGCTGGGTGGACGGCTCCAAGACCTACCAGTTCTCCCACCACCAGAGGACGACCTTGGAGCGGATCGAGGCCGAGGACCTGCTGACCTGGATCAACTTCCCGGTCCTGGAGGTCAGACCCCACCTCTTTGGCGAGGTCGATCTCGCGCTGGCCGAGCAGGCACAGAGCGCCCAGCTGCTGGTCAACGTGGAGAGCTTCGCCTTGGCACAATGGGAGCAGGATCGTCCCGGGATCGCCTTTGCCGCCCTCACTCGGGCCATCACCCGGATACTGGCGCGTGAGGTCGTACAGGCTTTGGGTTCCGACCGTACCGAGACGGACGTTGCCGGCCTGATCCTGCAGGCGGCGATGCAGATGGCCGATACACCGGACACCCGGAGCTGGGTGTCCTTGCCGTCGCAAATCTGGATGGCGCGGATGGCGGTCGAGCCCGGTCCCCAAACGGTGATGGTCAACGCCCGGGGACCTGGCTACATGCAGAGCCAGGCGCTCCAGGTGGAGATTCCCGAGGAGGGGGCGACGGTCGTCGTGGTGCGCTTCTTCGATTGAGGAGGTTGCGATGAAAGCAAGAAGCCTTGACCTCTGGGTTACAAAGGCGCTCCCCGTCCTGTGCTGGGCACTGATCTGGATGGCTCATGGCCAGGCCTGGTCCCAGTACCTCGATCCCGAGCCTCCGGGGGGTTACCTGGAGGGGCCGCCTGCCCAGCCCTCCCCTCCCGACGATCTGTACTGGGGTGCCGAAGAACCGCTGGTGCGGATCGGAGGGGGGCTGTATCTGGGCGCCGGCTACACCGACTACGGGGACCTCGACCGCTCCTTTTTTGCTCCCAACCGGGCCAAGGAGTTTGGGGAGCTGATCCCCTTCGGCCTGGAGGGCAACTTCTGGATCCAGTTCGGGCGGCATGCCCGCCTGGGTCTCCAGGGGGAGAACCTGTTGGCCGGCTCGGGAACGAACTTCACCCATAGCGGTTCCATCGGCCTGCTGGGCGAAGGTGGCGGACCGTTGGGCCAGGGTTGGTCAGCCTGGGGGGGAGGAGTGGTGGGCTACACCCACCTGAACGCCGAGTCCAAGGACGAACAGAGCCGTTGGCTGGAGTACTCGGGGGATTTTCTCCACCTGCGGGCGCAGGCCTCCCTGGAGAAAGAGTTGCTGCCCTTTCTGAGTCTGCGTGGTACCCTGTTCTACCAGTACGATGGGCTGTACGACGAGGAGTTCCATGCCCAGTCTCGCGATGCCCTGATCCCGTGGGAGACCGGTTTTGACCGGCACTCGGTGGGGCTGCTGTTGGGCGTTCTGTTCCACACCTGACAGAGGCGGGCGGCGTCGGGGCGTGATGGGACCTGGGGTTGAGCACAGACATACGTACATACGTTTGTCGAAACGATAAGGCGACGCCGTTCTGAACCGCAATTTGGGGTGGATACGGTCCTGTCGCCGTCGACCTTTATGTTCATACCAACTTCTCATCTTGACGCTGGTAAGTGCTCATGAGTCAGCGTAACCTCGATGCTCTCTTTCGTCCCCAAAGCGTGGCCGTGGTGGGCGCCTCCCGCAAACCGATGAGCGTGGGTCAGCTGACGATGGTCAAGCTGTTGGAGGGAGGGTTCGCCGGCCCCATCATGCCGGTGCATCCGCAGTACGCGTCGGTTGCCGGTGTGCTGGCCTACCCCGACGTGCAAAGCCTCCCGGTGGTACCCGATCTGGCGGTGATCTGCACCCCGCCGGCCACCGTACCCGGTCTCATCCACCAGCTGGGGGAGCGGGGGACCCGCGCGGCCATCGTGATCACGGCCGGTCTGGGCAGCATGACCGACGAGCGCGGGCGGACCCTCAAGCAGGCCATGCTGGACGCCGCCCGGCCTTACACCATGCGCATCCTGGGCAACAACACGGTCGGGCTGTTGGTGCCCGGGATCGGTCTGAACGCCACCTTTGCCCACACTTCGGCCTCCCCCGGGAGCATCGCCTTTGTCGCCCAGTCGGGTGGCATGTTCACCTCGGTGCTGGACTACGCCGTCTCCAACAGCATCGGTTTTTCCCATTTCATCTCCCTTGGGGATACTGCCGACGTGGACTACGGCGATTGTCTCGATTACCTGGCGGCTGACCCCTCCACGGGGGCCATCCTGATGTACGTGGAGTTCATCACCGCCCCTCGCAAGTTCATGTCGGCCGCCCGGGCCGCCGCTCGCCGCAAGCCGGTCCTGGTGGTCAAATCGGGCCGGGTGCCGGAGGGGGCGAAGGCGGCCGCCTCCCATACCGGGGCGTTGGCCGGCAGTGACGATGTCTACGAGGCCGCCTTCCGGAGAGCCGGCATCCTGCGGGTTCACCGCATCGAGGATCTGTTCGACGCCGTGGAGACGTTGGCCTGGGCCAAGCCGATCCGGGGCGATCGGCTGGCCATCCTGACCAACGGCGGGGGGCCCGGCGTGGTGGCGGCCGACTCCATCGTGCTGGAGGGGGGGAAGCTGGCCACCCTGTCGCCTGCCACCATGGATCAGCTCGACGAGATGCTGCCGCGAACCTGGTCTCGGGGCAACCCGGTCGACATCATCGGGGATACGCCCGGAGAGTACTATGGCAAGGTGCTCGACCTCTTGCTCCAGGACGACGGGGTGGACGCCGCCCTGGTGATGCACGCTCCGGTTTCTCTGATCTCCCCGACTTCGGCAGCCGGGTCGGTGATCGAGGTGGCCAGCCGTACGGCCAAGACGGTGCTGACCAGCTGGATCGGGGACCGCCACCAGGAGGAGGCGCGGCGCCTTTTCCGTCAGGCCCGTATCCCCTCCTACTGGACCCCCGAACAGGCGGGGCGGGCGTACATGCACCTGGTCAGCTACCAGCGGCGCCAGGAGATCCTGATGGAGACCCCTCCCTCCATCCCGTTCGAGTTCACCCCTGATCGGGTCGCGGTCCGCGAGATCATCGACCACACGATCGAGGAGGGGCGGACGCTGCTGACCGAGCCGGAATCCAAGGCGGTGCTGGCAGCCTACGGCATCCCGGTGGTGCAGACCCGGATCGCCAAGGACAAGAGCGAGGCGCTCCAGATCGCGCAGGACCTGGGTTTCCCGGTGGCGGTCAAGATTCTCTCTGAGGACATCACCCACAAGTCGGATGTCGGAGGGGTGGTGCTCGATCTGGAAACCCCGGGCGAGCTGGAGCAGGCGATCGGCGCCATGCTGGCTCGGGTGCAGCGGATGGTGCCGGATGCCCGGATCATCGGATTCACCGTGCAGCAGATGGCCCGACGGCCTTTGGCCCACGAGCTGATCGTGGGGGTAACGACCGATCCCATCTTCGGGCCGGTCATCCTCTTCGGGCAGGGGGGGACCGCGGTGGAGGTGGTGCAGGACCGGGCGCTGGGGCTGCCACCGTTGAACCTGAACCTGGCCAGGGATCTACTGGAGCAGACGCGCATCGCCAAGCTGCTGCGCGGCTATCGAGATCGACCGGCAGCCGATCTGGAAGCCATCTGCCTGACTGTGGACCAGGTGTCCCAGTTGCTGGTGGATTTCGCCGAGATCGAGGAGTTGGACATCAACCCGCTGTTCGCGGACGACAGAGGCGTGCTGGCGCTGGACGCCCGAATCGTCGTGTGCGGGAGGGATCGACCGGTCACCAGCCGGTTGTCCATCAGCCCCTATCCCCGGGAGCTGGAGGAGAGCGCCGTGACGGCGAACGGCGAGGTGGTCTTGTTACGGCCGCTGCGGCCCGAGGACGAGCAGGCCCACCAGGAGTTCTTCCACAGCCTGACCCCCCAGGACATCCGCTTTCGCTTCTTCGGCCACGTCAAGAGCCTGCCCCATCGGGAGATGGCCAAGCTGACCCAGATCGACTACGACCGCGAGATGGCCTTCATCGCCACCACCCCCGCCGACAAGGGGGAGGGTACCAGGACGATGGGAGTGATGCGTGCCATCCTTTCCAGCGGCGCGGAGCAGGCCGAGTTCGCCATCGTCGTCCGGCCGGAAGCCAAGGGGCAGCGGCTGGAGCACCTGCTCTTGGACAAGATGATCCGCTACCTGCGAAGCCGTGGAACGCGCGAGCTGACCGGGCTGATCCACGTCGAGGACGAGGAGAAGCTGAAGCTGATCCAGGAGTTCCAGTTCGACCGCGACCTGCTCCCCGAGTCGCATGTGGTCGCCGTGCGCAAGCTGCTTTGAGGGCGCGCCGGATGGTTGGCCGGTGGTAGGGCTGAGCCCGATCGCTGAAAAACGGTAGCATGGAGGTGGTGGAGGGCGGTTTGCCGGAGCGAACGGCCCCGCCGGTCGCTTTACATCGACCATCCAGGCGTCCAGGTGCCGGAAGTGACGGGCCAGCAGGTTCGGGTCTCAGGCTTGGCCAAATCGCCTCGGAAAGTGGAGAAGGAGACCGGCGTGGGCTGCCAGGCTCGGCCCCAAAGACCGTGCCGTTGACTCGTTCTTCCCGGCAACGATACACTGAGCCGAGGTACGAACCGAACCAGGACGCAGGTTCGTCCGCAGCGTCGCCAGGTGGCCCGTACGAGGTAGCGCTCTGTCTTGACGATGGCGGGTAAGGCTACCGTCCCGCAAGGAGGTGACCAACATGGTGAGAGCCTCTTTCCCGCTGATCTTGTTGGCTCTGATGGCGATTCTCGGCTGTCCGGAGTCCAACGCGCCCAGCATGCTGGCGCCCACCGCCGGCCCCCCCGATGCGGTCACATTGTACCCCGCCTACGGAATCACCCACGACGCCCTCATCCTGATCTGGTCGGCCTGCGAGGAGCAGGACTTCAAGAGCTACAGCGTGCTGAGAAGCCTTCAGCCCGAGGTGGACCGGGAAAACGCGACCTGGTTGGCGGAGTACCTCCAGGCAGCCCTTCTCAGCTACGAGGACACCGGGCTCGATCCGGAGACCACCTACTACTACCGGATCCTGGTCACCGACACTGAGGGGCTATCCAGCCTCTCCAACGAGGTGTCGGCCACCACGCTGGGTGAAACGCCGCCACAACCTCCTGTGCCGGTGGTGCTCTTCCCGCCGGAGCAGGTGACTGACCAGTCGGCCTGGCTCGTCTGGTCCAACAGCCTGGACGAGGACTTTGCCGGCTATGCGCTGCTGCGGGGTGGTGCGCCCGGTGTCACCGCAGAGACCGGAACGATCCGGGTGGAGTACACCGACTCTGCCCAGGTGAGCTTTCTCGATACCGGGCTTTCGGCCGACACCGACTATTACTATCGCGTGCTGGTGCGCGACAACGGCGAGCTTTCGAGCCTGTCCAACGAGGTGCTGGCTCATACTGCGACTGCACCGGTCAACGTGCCCCCCCTACCGGTCTCCCTCTACCCTCCCTACAACGCCACCAGCAGCGCGTTGTCTCTGACCTGGTCGGTGAACCACGACGAGGACTTCGCGGGGAATACCCTGCTCCACTCGACGGAGCCGATCGCCGACGCGACGGAGGGGACGGTCCTGCTATCCACCTCGGACCGGCTGGAGGTCTCTTTCGAGCATACCGATCTTACGCCCTCCAGTATCCATTACTACCGCCTGGTCACGGCCGATGAGGAGGGTGAGACCGCCCTGTCCAACCAGGTGTCAGGCCGTACCTTGCCGGAGACGCTGCCCTCGGGACCGACGCCGGTGACGTTGGGACCGGTGTACAACGTGACCCATGACTCGTTGACCCTCTCCTGGACCCAGAACCAGGACGACAACTTCTTGCGCTACGAGCTGGTTCGCTCCTTGAGCTCCCCGGTGACCTCGAGCGACCTGTTGATCCACGAGACCACCGATCGAGCCGAGACCAGCTTCACCGATGACGATCTGGAGGTCTACCAGCGGTACTTCTACCGGGTCTGGGTGTTCAACCAGGAAGGAACCAGCATCCCCTCCAACGAGGTCAGCGGGACGACCACCTATGATACCGCCCCTGCCCCCGTGATGCTGGCCGATCCCACCGAGATTACCGGGACCGGCATGACCCTCGCCTGGGAGCGCAGCTCGGCAGCCGACTTCGCCCACTATCGGTTGTATCGTGCTACCGGCCCTGTCGTCGATCAGACCGCCACGGCGGTCTGGGAGACCTCCGACCAGGATGCGTTGCAGTTCAGCGACAGCGGGCTCCAGCCCGATACGGTCTACTACTACCGGCTTTACGTCGTGGACAGCTGGGGCATCGGGACCGGCAGCAACATCGTGCAGGGAACGACCCTGAACACCGAGGCTCCCCGCTGCCACATCAGCCGCTCCTACACCTGGCTGCCGGTCGAGGCCTGGTTTCTCTTCACGGCGGTCGAATGCGAGGACAACCTCACCCCGGTGGCCGATCTCCAGGTGCGCTGGAACTTCGGCGATGGGGAGGGTTGGACCGACTACACCACCTCCAAGCTGGTTTCTTACAGCTATGCCAACCGGGGTGCCTACTGGGTTACCCTGGAGGTGTTCGACGGGACCTACTCCTCCCAGTCCATGGCGGTGGTGGTGGTTGGCCAGATGGTGCCGATCGAGGCGGGGCATTTCAACATGGGGAGGGAATCCGGCTCCACACCCTGGCCCGAGATGGAACCGCTCCGCCTGGTCCAGATGGATGGTTTCTTCATCGACACCTTCGAGGTCACCAACGCCGAGTACGCCGCGTTCCTCAGTGATGGCAATCCCGGCCACCACTGGGTCAGTCAGGACATCCTGGACAACTATGACGGCACCTTCACCCCGGTGGCAGGGCTGGAGAACCGCCCGGCGGCCAGTGTGAGCTGGTACGATGCGGCGGCTTACTGCGCCTGGGTCGAAAAGAGCCTACCGACCGAGGCCCAGTGGGAGTACGCTGCCCGCGGCCCCACCGGGGGCCCCAACAGCTGGTACCCCTGGGGAGATACCCATCCCAGCGCGGTCACACCGACCCCGGTCAACTTCGCCAACCTGGTGGGGCACACCGTGGACGTCGAGTCCTACCCCAACGGGGTGACCGCCTGGAACCCCGCCAAGGTGATCTGGCAGATGGCGGGCAATGTCGATGAATGGGTCTTCGACCTGTATGATCCCGACTACTACCAGTGGGCCAACGACAACAGCGGAAACATCAATCCCACCGGGCCCACCACCAGCCCCTATGCGCCTGCTTTGCCCGCCTACCGGGTTACGCGAGGGGGAGGCATGGCAAACGATGAGAACCCGCTGAGGGTCTCCTTCCGCTGCTATGGCGATCCGTACTCGCGCAGCACCGCCCGCGGTTTTCGCTGCGTTGCCCAGTCGTTGCCCTGATCGCGGGTTGCCGTTGTCATTGGCGGGCACCAAGAGCAGCCGCCTGGATTCCGAGGGCCCAGGGGCGACAATCACCCGACAGCCGTATGCGAGCAAGGGGCAGGCATGACGTGCACCAACCGGTGATCGGTCCAGCTGCGAACACACCCGTTGATCTGCCGAGGCTCCCGCCGCATAGTGCGTTGGAGCCGAGGGGCCACCCCGTGAGGGAGACCGGTGTCCATCGGTGAGGCTGGGCGCGACGGCGCGCATCGAGGCGTGCCCCTGGCGGCCGCTGTGCCAGCGGGCTGTCACGCGGTGGTCGGGCGAGGTTGTTCACCATCGGGAGGAAGTGGAGCCAACGGAGTGGGGGGTATGGAGCGGATACTGATCGAGGGCATCGGAGGCATCGGTGGGGTCATCGCTGCCCGGCTCGTTCGTGCGGAATACCAGCCGGTGCTGGTCACTCACAACGACGAGATCACGGCGGCCATCAACACCCATGGGCTGCGGGTCACGACCCCCCGTGATGTGATGGTCGTGCCCACCCGAGCCTACACCTCGATCGAGGAAGTGGCCTCGCTGGGTCCGTTCGATGCCGCCTTTCTGATGATGAAAGCCACGTCGTTGTTGGATGCGGCCAGAGAGACGAAGCCTTTGCTCCAGCCGGAGACCGGCTTTTTCGTGACCTTCCAGAACGGCATCGTACAGGACGCCCTGGTGGAGTTGGTTGGAGCCGGACGGGTGCTGTCCGCCATCGTGGGCTGGGGGGGGACCATGCAAGGTGCCGGCATCTACCAGCAGACCAGCGAGGGGACGTTCCACATCGGCGAGCTGGACGGAGGCACCAGCGAACGGTTGGATCTGCTGAAGGTTGCGCTGTCGAACGTGTGCCCGGTCGTGGTGACTCGGAACATCCGCGGCGCCCTGTGGACCAAGCTGGCCATCAACTGCACCATCACCACCCTGGGTGCGCTGACAGGGGCGACGCTGGGGGAGATGCTCAAGGAAAAGCGGGTCCGGCGAGCGTTCTTGGCCATCTACAGCGAGGTGGTGAACACCGCCTGGGCCCAGGGGATCAAGCTGGAAAAGGTGGCAGCCAACCCGAAGCTGCTCTACCTCAAACCCAATGCGGGCCGCCTGACCCGATACCTGAAGGACAAGCTGGTCTGCCAGGTGGGGAAACGCTACGGCCAGCTCAAGTCCTCCAGCCTCCAGAGCCTCGAGCGAGGCAGGCCCACCGAGATCGACTTCCTCAACGGCTACGTCGTCCACAAGGCCGAAGAGGCAGGCCTCAAGGTCCCCCTGAACACCACGCTGGTTCGACTCATCAAGGAGCTGGAGTCCCAAAAGCGCCAGATCGGACCCGACAACCTGGCCGAGCTGCTAGCCGTCATGAGGTGACCCGGCGTTCCAGGTGCCAGAGGATGGTCCGGGGAAATCCATGGCACCGTCAGCGACTCATTGGCTCTGCTGGCCTGGTGGGGTCTGTCCGAGGAGGGGAGCCGTGGCTACCCGGTCTTTGGACCGGGGGCCCCATCGTTCCTTCCGATCATCGCAGGTCAGTCTTCTCTCTCCGCCATGTCGTCCTGGCTGGATACCGTGGCCCGGACCTTCAACTCTCCGTCGGCCAGGTCGACGGTAACGGCGCCTCCCCCGAAGACCTCCTGAGAGATCGACCGCGCCAGCGCCGAAAAGGTGGGGAGGAGATCTTGGCTATCGTCCCAGGCCTCCTCGGTGAAGACGAACAGCAGGTGGATCTGGTCCGCTTCCCTTTCCAGGACAATGGAGGTCCTGCTCTCGTCGGTAAACAGCCCGATCTGCCGGAAGTAGGCAGCCAGCGCCTCGCCTTGCGGGACAGTGGCCTGCCCGCGCAGGAACACCTCGTTGAACCCGACGCCTGGATCCAGCCAACGGACACCGGAACCCTGAAGCGATTGTCTGACCTCCAGTTGGCCGTCACACAGCTCCACGGTCACCGGCTTTCCTTCGAAGACGTTCGCCGAGATCCGGTCGGCCAGCATCTCGAACGTGGCGGTGAGAAGCGCCTGGTCCTCGAACGCCTCCTGACGGACGATAAACTGGACGGTGTACCCTTCGCTGTCGCCTGAAAGGACTGCGGTCTTCTCACTGTTGCCGTCGAAGGTTCCGATCTGCCGGAGATAGTCACCCAGACGAAGTGCGTCACTTTCGGTGGCGCCTTCTCGGTAGAAGATCTCCTCGGGACCGAACTCGACCCGTTCGCCGGGAGGAGATCCGACGAGACGGGTATACAGGAACAGGGCACCAGCAAGCAGGAGCAAGAGCACCGCGAGGATGGGCAGGAGGTTGCGCGTAGAGGAATCGGTGGTCGCCGGTGGTTTCTTGCCCGAGGCCAGGGTGAGGATCGGTAAGCGCCGGATGAGAAGGTCCTTTCCGTTGATCGGCTCACACTCCAGCTCGCTCTCCTCCGGCTCCGCTCGTTCCGGCTCCTGCTCCTCGGGGCTGTCTTCATTGGATCCAGGAACCTCTCCGCTGTCCTGTTCCTCGTCCTGTGGGGCCGCTCGTTCCCGTTTCTGGTCCTCGGGGCCGGGTTCGGTCGGTTCGGGACTCTCGTAGCTCTCCTGTTTGCCAGCCGATCTGCTCACTTCATGGGTGTCCGAGGGTTCCGGTGCTATTTTTTTCGAGCTGGACGCCTCTCCCTGCGACTCTGGTTGTTTGTGGGCATCACCCATCCCATCAGAACGGGTCTTGTCATCTTCTTTCCCTTTCGTCTTGTTCGCTTCTCGGGCAGGCAGGGATCCAGGTGTCGCCAAGGAGGCTGTCTGATCCGCCTCCACCGGCGCCGGTTCGCCTTGGGACTTGTCTATCGACTCGGCTGAGGTGAGTGGAGCACCGCAGTGGTGGCAACGGTCCCCTGGTGGCGTCCGGGTCGGGTCGGGCTGGGGGCGGCCACAGCGAGGACAATGGAGCTTCGAGGTCACGGCGATGCGCCCTCCGCGGTGCAACCTGGGCCGACCCCTCCCTTGACCGGAGGTCATCTTCGGCCGGGGTCGGCATGCCATGGCAGTATAGTCAGGTTGTGCCGGGAGGCGCCAGCCTGAGGTCGGCCTACTCCTTTTCGTACTTGAAGGAGACCTTAACCTTGGTCCGATAAGCGACCACCTTGTTATCCTCGATCCTCATGTCCATCTGGGTCACTTCGGCGATCCGGAGATCCCGCAGCGACTTACCTGCCATCTCGACCGCCTTGCGGGCGGCCTCCTCCCAGGACGTCTCCGAAGAACCTACCAGCTCGATGACCTTGTAGATCTGCTCGCTCATGGACCTCTCCTCCTGGTTTTGCACCACGATAGGCAAAGACAAACGCCAATTCGATTGACACCGCCAGTCTATTGACTCGATCGGGTTGCGTCAACCGCTGGCAAGCCGGCGGCAGTCTCGATCGGTGACCAGAAGACCGTACCGATGGTTCCGCACGGTCCGAGGGAACTG
>JAFGEP010000116.1 GCA_016931535.1 Bradymonadales bacterium | reverse complement strand
TACACTCGCCAGATACAGCAACTACAAGGAATGCCGCATGAAGGGTGAGATCTGGATCTGCATCCAGTGGGCGTGGCAAGCGGGGGAGGAGATCAGCAGCCGAGCTCCAGCTCCGACTCGAACGAGACCACCTTGCCAGCGGTCGAATCCTGGCCCAAGAACTGGTCTACCTGCACCGTAAGCCTCTGAGTCGGGCCGAACAGGCGGCGAAGCTCCTGTTCGATCCGTTCCGGATCGAGCGGCAGACCCGCTACGGGGCGGATGGTGACCTCACAGGATCCGTCGGCTCGCTGCAGGAACCGGTGTTGCACGAAGGGGCAGCACAACCGCATCGTCCGGCTGATGTCCACCGGGTTGACCAGCGACCCGTCTACCGCCCGGAAGAAGACGATCTTCCGCCCCACCAGGTCGGCCAGCCGGGGCATGGGGTCGCCGCTGGGGCCGGGCGCCAGGAGCAGGCGGGCGCGGTCTCCGGTGCGATAGCGGAGCAGAGGCAGGTAGGGGTTGCGGCCACCGGTCACGGCGATCTCCCCGTGCTCCCCGGGGGGCAGCGGAAACCCCTCCTCGTCCACGATCTCGACGTACAGGTCTACCGGCAGCAGGTGCAGGCCGTCGCCTTGCGGGCTGGCGTAGGCGATGGGCCCGGTCTCGGTGGTGGAGTACCAGTCGATTGCGGGGCAGCCGAACCGTTGCTCCAGGGCGGCCGCCAGGCCAGGGCTCAACGCCAGCGCGGTGGACAGCAGGGCGGCCGGTCTGACCGGGATCTCCCAGCGGATCATCTCGGAGAAGGTGACCGGATCTCCGGTCACGAAGCAGGGATCGAGGTCGGCGAAGAAGCGCCGGGCTCGCTCGGGGTCGCCGTTCCAGTCGCGCCCATTGAGGTTCACCTTGGCGAAGCCGGCCTGGTTCCACACCGAGAACACGTTGGCGAAGACGTAGGTCTCCGCCTGGGCGCACGCGTTGATACAGGCTACCATCTCGGGTCCGAAGGAGGGCCGCACTCCGTATCGCTCCAGCGCGAACTCGACCAGCGGGTGGTTCTGGGCCACCGCCCGGGGGTGATGCGGTACAACGAGCGCGTGGCCGGTGGTGCCCGATGTGTCGTAGACGATCAACCGGGAGAGATCGGAGTCGGTGGGCACCACCGTCTCGATGCGAGCGGCCAGGTCCTCCCGGGACATGGTCGGGATGTACCCCCAGTCCCGTTCCAGGTCGAACCCCTCTGGCAGATGCCGGCGGAACAGCGGCACCCTCGGCCTCATCGACCGCACCCATTCCAGGATCTCCGGGCCTGGCGACCCGGTCCCCGCCCTGCGCTGGTTGTGGACCGCCTCCCGGGTCACCTGGACCTGCTCCAGGTCCTCGGCATGCACCCGGTCTCCCAGCACATGGTTCCAGCGGGGGGCGTCCGGGTGCTGGCGGATCCGCTGGTACAAGCGGTAGCCGGCCTCGGTCATGAGGGGGCTGCGGAGGCGGCGTTCCTCGGGGAGGCGGAAACCGTTCCCGTTTCGATGTTCCAGGGTCTCGGTCATGGTCGTCGCGTCACTCCCTGGAGTAGCGGGCGGCCGCCTCGCGGGCCTGTTGCTCCTGCATCGCCTGGCGGAGCCGGCGGGCGTGCTCTACCTGGGCCTGGGTCTCGCGCAGGATCCGCTCCCGCTCCACGCTGTTGAGTGTCTTCAGGCGGTCCTCCGCCTGTGCCTGGCTTTCGCCCAGAGGTCGCAGGCCGAGCGCCGCCAGGCAGAGGCGGGCCAGCTCCTCGCGCCGGTCGGGATCGGATACCAGGAGGTCGGCAGCCACCAGCCTGGCCAGGGAGCTCAGGCCATCGGTCAGCCAGGCCAGGGCGGGCCGGGCGAATCGCCGTGCCTGGCGGAAGGGCTCGTCGTGGAGCAGCCAGCAGGCGATCAGGACCTGGCGGAGGAGGTTGCGATGCTCCTTTCCGCGGGGACGAAACCGCTCCAGCTGCTTGGGGTCGGGCGGATCGCCCCCCAGGTCCAGCACCAGGTCCGATACCACCGCATCCACGTGGACCTGCCCCCGATCGCCCATCCTGGGCTCCGCCAGGAAATCGGCGGGGCATTCGGCGAGCCTGTGGGTCAGTCGCTCGAGCGCTGGTCCTTGCTGTTCCATACCCAACAGGTCCGATTCGATTCCCAATGCTGGACGCCAACCTTCCGGAGGACACAGGCCGGTCGCCCGAGCAGCAGGTCTTCGTGTTCTCTATCCGCGGGTCCGGATCCCCCCCGACCGGCTACAGCCGTCCTCCCGGGTAGGTCCGATCCCCCTTCTCGTTTTTCGACCATCACCTCCCCCGGGGCCGGGTCACCTCGTAGTGCTCTCGGCTGAACTCCCGGGCCAAGGCGATCAGATCCTCCATGTCCATTACCAGGTGCACCCGCCAGCCGCAATTGCGCAGGCGGGCGAGCGGTTCGACCCAGTGATCCGGCCGAGGAATCTCCAGCACGCAGGTGGCCTGGCCCCTGGCGGCAGCCACCGCCCGTTCGGCGATCTCCCAGCCGCCAGGCGTCCGATCCAGCATCGCGAACAGGTCCGAGTCGCTGACCACCAGGATGTGTACCGGCCGTTCGGGTGGGGGCTCGTCCAGGAAGGTCTCCTTGAGCCGCAACACGCCGAAGGCGTAGCCTGTCCCGAGATATCCGGTCAGCACCTTGAGGATCTCGCGCTCCTGCCGGACGAAACCGGGAGTGGTGCTGTAGCTCCCCGGCTCGCCCGATAACGTCACCATGACCCGGGCCCCGCTGCGCAGGGCCGACAGGGCGATGGCCGTCCCGGCCAGCACCGGGTAGGAGAGCTGGTAGCGCGGATTGCTCATCGAGCCGGAGCAATCCACCCCCAGGTAGAGATCGACCGGCCGGCGATCGGGGAGGCTGCCTTCGGTCGTTCCGTAGACGCGCTTGACCGTGGTCAGACCCGGGATCACGACCGGGCTTCGGGTCAAGGACTGGACCCAGTCCACCTCCTCCAGCGGCTCTCCCGCCTCCCAGAGGTCCAGCCCCTCCGCCAGCGGCTCGGCGGCCTGTGGCGCTTGGAGCGAGGGGTAACGGACCAGGTAGGGGATGGCCCGCTCCCGGTAGTATCGGATGACCAGGTCGTCCTGAGAGACCGTGACCCCCACGCTTTTCATCAGGTCGAGGTAGTCGGTGGGAGAGCGGTAGCGGTTCTTCCGGCCGCCCAGCATGGCCCGTCCTCCACTTTCGGCGGCCTTTCTTGCGGCCTCCTCCTCGGACTTGTCCGAGCCCCTCAGGCCGGTCAGCTCGGGGTCCTCGGCGGGATGGATGGCACCCTCCAGCTCGTCGTCGTCCATCTCCGCCAGGCCATCGGGGAGTGCTCCGCCGCTGCCGGCCTCGAGGGTGTCCAACCAGGGTGGAAGGAGCACTCCAGTGGTGACGGTGGGGATCTCCAGCAGGTAGGGGAGGCACAGCGCGGCAAACCGGCCGGCGCCCTTCAGCCAGTACTTGCCATAGGCGCGCACCAGTCGAGCGCCCAGGTCGGCATCCCCCTGGATGGACCGCTCCACCTGGCCTGTGCACAGCGTGCCGGAGGGCAGACTCCACAGCAGCTCGTAGATGCGCATGATCAAGGTCCACAGGCGGCTGGTGGCAGAACCCTTCAGGAGCCGGTACACGCCGGCGATGTCGAGGTCGGCGCTGCGCTGCAGCCGATCGTTGATCAGCAGATCGGCATACAGGTTGGCCACCATGCCGCCCATGAATTCACGGGTAGGAAGGCCGGCGCGGATCCGGGCCAGCAGGCGGGCGTTGTCCCGCAGGTCTCCGGGAGCGAGCACGTGGTGCCCGATCTCGTGGGCCAGGATCTCCCGGCAAAACCGCTGAAGCCCAAGCTGGCGGACCTGGCGCAGGCCGATGACGATGGCGTGATCTTCGAGCCGGATCATGGCGAAGGAGCCGGTCAACCGCTCCTGCTTCTCCTCCTCTCCGGTCAGACACCAGCGGGGCTCGGACAGCCGGGTGAATCGGCTCCAGCAGCCAAGGGCGTCCTCGAAGGAGGCGCGCCAGCGCTCCTTGATCTCCTCCAGGCTGCGCTCCCCCATGTCGTCGGTCATCGCCTGCTTCCCCTGGTTTTCCTCCAAAATGGACGGATGGTCACCCAGGACATCTGGGTCCCAGCCATCCCCCAGACCCCGTCATGCGGATGTTCCTTTCGGAACGACACGCGCCCTGCCTCCTCTTCTGGTTGAAGCTGCCGACCGTGACCCTTTCAGCCGTCCTCCTCTCTCCGGGCCACCAGGAACACCTTGTGGCTCCAGGCGACGGTCACCGCCAGGGTGTCGCCGTCGCAGGCCCACCCGGTGGCGTGGGCCAGCAAGGGGAGGTGCGCCGTCTGGTCGTCCCAGGCCAACAAGCCGCTCTCGTCCAGTCCGACCGCGCCATGGGCTGCAGCCAGCTCGCCACGCTCCCGCATCGTGCCTTCGGGCAGGTCGGCGCCAAAGCGCTGGAGAGTAGCCCCGAAGCAATCGGCGTGCAGCGACCAGCAGAGCGCATTGTCGAAGGCGAAGATTCGGTCTCCAACCAACACCACCTCCGGCGGGGAGGTGAAGGGACCGCCAAAGCCGCGGAAGCCACCCACTTGTCCGACGATGGCCAGCTTCTTGCGCCCGGCCCCCTGCGTCCCCTCCGGCCTCCACCAAGGGTCGCTCAGTCGCTGCGCCACCTGGTCTAACGGCATCCCCGAACCATCCTCCGACAGGCCGAGTGTGGCCCGTTTCAGTCGATCGGGCAGGCTGTTCCAGGCGGCCAGCGCACTCTCCCGGTAGTGTGCCAACCCCGCCTTCCAGGCCAGCACCTTGCCCGCCTCCAGGAAAAGCGAGGGATCCTCGCAAGCCGGCGCCAGCCCGATCATCGCCTCGATCCAGGCGCCGCCGTCAACAGTTGGCTGCGAGGAGAGGTTGTAGGCCGCGTTGCACAGCGTAGCCGTCAGAGTCCGAGGTCGCCTGGCAAGCAGCTCCGGTACCGCTGGCAGAAGCTCCCGAAAAACCCTCCCCACCAGGAGCGCCATCGGCCTCTGGCCGAGCACCCTTTTGGCGAACAGCTCGATCGACAGGTCGTACAGCGCCTCCGTCACCCGATCCACCGCTTCCAGATCCAGCTCGGCGACCGCCCGCACGGCGGGTTCAATGTAGCTTGCCAGGTGTTCCAGGAAGGGCTGCGGTTCGAGATGCCGATGAAGGCGCCGGGCGGCGAGGAAGCGGGCGTTGTATCGATCGCGCTGCCGGTTCAGGGCGACAGCCAGGGGACTGGAAGGGGAGAGGATCATCGGGTCCAGTTGCTCAAAAAGTCATCCACGTCCGCCGATCGACCGACCGCCGATCGACCGACCGCCGATCGACCGACCGCCGATCGACCGACCGCCGATCGACCGACCG
>JAFGEP010000115.1 GCA_016931535.1 Bradymonadales bacterium | reverse complement strand
TACACTCGCCAGATACAGCAACTACAAGGAATGCCGCATGAAGGGTGAGATCTGGATCTGCATCCAGTGGGCTACGCGGGCACCTCCCCCGGACTTCGTCTCGGGGGAGGACGGCTCGGCCAAAGGCTAGGATCGCCCCCTCCGGCGCTGCGCGCCACCTCCCCCGGACTCCGTCTCGGGGGAGGACGGCTCGGGCCGGGGCTACTCGACCCAGTTGGTGGAGTAGTGGTCGGTGCGGGGGACCATGCAAAGAAAGCGGACGGGGACCAGGCCGCGATTCTCGTAGCGGTGGACGAGGCCCGCCGGGATGTAGATGCCATCCCCCGGCTTGACGGTGACCGTCCGGTCACCCAGGTGAAGGACCATCTCCCCTTCCAGGACGAACTGCTCGTGCTCGAGATCGGGGTGGCTGTGGGCCGGGATGAACCCACCGGGCTGGATGGTGAATCGGCGCAGAAAAAAGTGGGGCATGCCCTCCTGGGGGCCCAAGATCACCTGGATGGAGGCACCCTCGGCTCTCTCCACCGCAACCGGTTGGAGCTCCTCTGCCGAACGGACCAGTGGCTCGGGGTTCATACTCGCTCTCCGCAAGTTGGCAGCAAGCGCTTTATCTCTTTCTGCGCATTCTCAGCCGATCGGGTTCAACGATGATGGTGTTGCCCTCCCAATCGACCTCGGATAGTTCGTGGATCGCCTGGAGTAGCGCCCTGGTGATGATGGAAGCAGGCAGCTCGTTGGGAAAGCGCGCGATCACGATGCCCGAGTGCCCTGTCGGAGGAAATTGCAGGATATTGGAGAATCCCATGTCTGCCGTGATCAGAACCTGTTGGTGGGCCAAGGCGTACTCGAACACCTCCCGGTCGGAACCTCCGCGTAGTCCTACGTCGCGAACGTCAACCGCCTTGATGCCGGAGTCACACAGGACTCGACACAGGCTGCGTGGCATGTCCTCGTCGATCAGAAAGCTGGGCATGGCGGCTAGGTGACCGCCCGGATTCGCTCTTCTGCTAGCAGCCGTGCCGCATAGGCGAGCGCTGCCAGGACATCTTCCCGGGTCAAGTCATACTCCTGTGTGACCTCCTCGATGGACATTCCACCCGCCAGACTTCCGACCACTCGTTCCACAGGAACACGAGTCCCTTCGATCACGGGCCGTCCGAATCGAATCGAAGGATCGGCTACGATACGCGGCGCAAGCTGATTCATCAGGTCACCTCGTTCTCATTCTGTCGCCGGCAGCAGAAGAAAGCAAGATCAGACACTGGAAAGGACCGGCGTCGGCCAGTTGCCAGCCGGCCGAGGGGCGCAGCGGTCTGTGCCCCTCGGCGTTCAGGTGTGACAGGACTTTGGTGTGATGGAAAGCCGCGTAGAGCCGGCCGGATCAGTACACTTTGCCGAAGTACTCGTAGATGGCCCGGATGGTGTTGATCTCGCTCATGAGGAACTCGACCGCGTACTTGTAGCGGAGGTAGATTAGATACAGGCGGGTCTCCTCGTCCTCGTCGTCGCCGTCATAGTAGGCCCACTCGGTGAGGGCCTCGTTCATCCGGTCGACCAGGTAGTTCCCGCGGGTGATCAGCTGGGCGCCGCCGGGGAGGCGCGACCAGCCCACCCGACACATGATGCTGGGGGCCTGCAGCTCGACACATTCGCCGTCCACGCAGGTGGTGCCCTCCTCGCAGTCGCCGGCGGGGAAGGCCTCGGAGCAGTCGCCGCCAGCCAGGCGACAGCTGGCTTCGGCGCCCGGGCCATGGGGTGGAACACAGGCATAGCCCCAGGGAACGTCGTATTCGCAGACGTAGCCGGACAGGTAGTCGCAGGCCTCCTGCTCCGGGACCACGTCCTCATCCTGAGGTTCGGAGCAGTCCTGCAGGCAGTAACTCACTCCCGGCTCCATCTCGACACAGAAGACGCCGCCGTAGTAGTCGCCGATGTATCCCACGCAGTCCTCGTCGACCTCGCATTCGCTGCAGATCCCGATCGGTCCGCCCTCAATGGTCTCGATGTTGCAGACCTCCTGGTTGGCCCCGTACTCGTCGCCCATGATGGGATCGGTGAAGGTGACGGTCTCGAACTGGGGTCCCGGCGTGACCTCTTCGGCGGTGCCGCGCTTGAACACGAACATCTGGTCGTTGTAGCGGGTCTCCCAGCCGAAGGTGGAGTAGAGCATCCCCCAGAAGACGATGTCGTCGACCTGGGAGAGGCTGGTATCGGACTCCACGATGGGCCACAGATCCACGCATTCGCCGTCCTCGCAGGTCTCGCCCTCGGGGCAGCTGCCGTTGGGGGCATCAGAGGAGCAGGCGGGCGCGACCTCTTCGCAGGTCAGCCCCTCCTCGGGAAGACACCAGTAGGCGCCCGGGCTGCATACGAAATCATCGCCGCAGAAGTTGGCCGGCATTTCGTAGCAGTCGTAGATGCAGTATCCCTGCCTGGGGTTGTCGGAGTCGATGCCCTGGACGCAGAACACGCCGCCCACGCCGTAGCCACCGCCGGTGTAGCCGTTACACTCGTCACTGCGAACACAGGGCTGGCAGATCCCGGTGCGTGCCCGGGACGGGCCGAGCAGCTCGCTCTGGAGGATGCCGGTGGCGGGATCGATCAGGCTGCTGGTTTCGGGGTCCCAGACCGCCGAGATGATGGGGTAGCGCAGCACACCGCTGGGGTTGTCGCCGTTGGTCTCGGTCACCTCCAGCACGGGGCTGTGGACGGCGTAGTTCTCGGTGAGCATGGCGTTGACCAGGTCGAAGATCTCCTCTCCGAAGTAGTCGATGAAGGAGATGGCATAAGTCCCGATGTCGCCCTCGGTTCCGATTACAAAGGCGTAGGGATCCACCAGGGCCAGCATGGCGGCCATGGAGGTCCAGACGTGGCCGGTTTCCAGCTCGTAGTTGCCGTAGTTGAAGCCGCTCATCACGTCGTAGCGGGTAAAACGGCGGCGTCCGTACCCTTGTGGTACCTCGTAGAAGGTGCCATCCGGGTCGCAGTAGGCGTCCATGTAGTACTCGGAGGTGGTCTCCGGGCTGGTGCCTGCCTGGTCGGAGAGGTGGAACAGCCGTCCATTGGGCTGGGTGCAGAAGGTGCCGTACTCGGGGGTGGCCATGGCCTCGGCGAAGAGGTTGAGCCCCATGTTGACCGCCAGCCAGAAGTAGTCATCCAGGACGTCATCGTAGCCCCAGGGGGCCAGGTACCAGTTCTGGTAGTAGTCGGACAGGGTTCCGAACACGTAGTACCAGTAGGAGTAGAAGGAATTGCCGGGCCACCAGCCGATCCGATCCCGCTTGAAGTCACGGAAGTAGTACATGGCCCGGTAGTCGTCGATGACGTTGCGGGCGGCCTCGAAGGGGTCGGCGCCGCCGTCCCAGTAGTTGCAGTTGACCATGGAGCCCACCCACTCGTCGGGGCAGAAGAGGTAGGGGACCCGCACCGGACGGTTGTCCATGTCGATCTCGCGGGCGGCCAGGTAGTCGGCCAGCCGCATCCACTGTCGGTCGAAGGCGTCCTCGAAATCGGGGAAGGACTGCATGACCGTGGTGTAGTGCCAGCGCTCCAGGTAGGGGACGACCAGCGAGGTGAGATCCTCGAAGTAGAAGCCGAACTCGTCCTGGCTGCTGAGGATCTCTCCAGCGTCTCCCAGATCGGTAAGCCCCTTGTCGTACACCTCGATGAAGCCGGGGGTCAGCACCAGGCAGTTGCTGCTGTTTGTCGGATCGACCATGGTACCGGGGGTGTCGGGGCCGCAGCCGTCGGCCATCTCGCTCACTGGCTTGGCGATGGTGCCGCCGGTGTAGCCGAAGACGATGGCAGCCCGGTCGTACCGGCCGGCGCCGTGGGTATCGCTGGTGAAGGTCAGGCCGTAGTCCATGATGGAGGAGTACTGGTACTCCCGCATGCGGCCGTTGATCTGGTCTTCGGTCAGGGCGGTGAGCTGGTAGAGATCGGCCATGGACTGGGGTTCGAACAGGGTGGGTTCGCGCAGATCCCAGTACTCGTCATGGTAGTTCATGGAGTCGTAGCTGCCGCTGAAGTTGTGGCGTAGCCCCAGCGTGTGCCCGATCTCGTGGATGGCGGTGGCCAAAAAGGTGTTGGCCCTGATCTCGCGCCAGATCTGGTCGTAGTCGGTGCGACCCGCGAAGGTACGGGCGTAGCCGACCACGTTGGGATCCACGAAGTCGATGAAATCCACCCCTCTGGCCAAGGCTTCCATCCGACGGCGCCGCTGCCTCTCGAGCTGGACCGGATTGAACAGGCGGATCGGGTCATAGGCCTCCATGAGATCCTGGGTCAGCTCGTTGGGAGAGATGTTGAGCTGGCTGGCCAGGTTGCGCCAGTAGGAGGAGTCGGCCGTCCAGGAGCTGAAGCCCAGCTCGCGGGCGCGGTTGATGCGCTGATCGGCGGCGGCAGGGTCGAAGCTGCGCAGCTCGCGCCGCCTCGCCTCGCGCAGGTTCAGCCGCTCCCGCTCTCGCTCTCGCCAGGCTCCCAGCGGCATATCCCGGAGCGAATCGGCCACCCGGTCGATGTCGGTGGACTCCTCGGCACGGTCCAGGATCGCCTCGCGCACATGATCGGCGTGGACCAGATCCTGCGGATCGAGATCTCCGTTGATCAGCCGGATCATGTCCAGGGCCAGGGAGGCATAGGTGTTCAGGCCGCCGGCATACACGTGGGCCTTGGAGGAGATGATCTCACCGGTGACCGGGTCGGCGGCGCACGGACCGTAGCCCAGGGGACCGTACATCTGGTCGGCCTCCACCCACCACAGCGTGCTGTAACGGGCATCACCGAATCGAGGGGAGAAGCCCACCTCTCCGCAGGCGTCAGGATCGGCTTCCACAACCGGAGTGTGGCAGCCGACCAGGATGTCGGGGACCTCAGAGACATCGATCCCCTTGGCAATGGCCACCGTCTCCTGGAAGATGACGTTCCACTCCTCGATCGCGGCGAAGGCGTTGTTCAGGATGAGCTCGTCGTCAGGGAACGATTCCGATACGTAATAGGGGATGGTGCGCGGCTGGCGCTCGGCCATGGGGATGGGGATCCGGTTCCCGTCGGTGTCGCGTAAAAAGTTCCCCTGGTTATCTCGGCGATAGGTTTGCTGCCAGATATTGAGCCGCTGGATCACCTTGGAGATGGCGGACTCGACGAAGCCACGCTGCTGGTCGTAGACGTAGCGCTGCGAGCGGAAGAAGCCGTAGCGCTGGATCATGCGGTCGTCATAGGGCAGAGACTCGTAGTCCCGCTCCTCCGGAGTGCGGGCGAAGGAAGCGACGACCTCGACCTCGGCGGCGGTGCAGTCGCCCCAGCCCCAGCCCCACCAGGAGTAGGCGCACTCCCACAGGTCGGGCTCCACCAGCATGCGGCGGGGGATGTCGAAGTAGACCAGCTGGTCCCCTTCCCGCTCGAAGTAGAGGCTGCGGACATCCTCCCGCTCGGTGTCGACCTGATAGGTGAGCTCGATGGGGGTCCACCACCACCAGTCGGCGACGAAGTTGAAGTTGGTGATCAGGTTGTTGGACCAGTCCACGCGCATGTAGTCCCGTTCGAACCAGGGGCGGTCGGAGGAGTTCTCGGAGATGACGTTCATCTCCTCGCCGGTGGAGGAGTTGTACTCGCGCTTGATGTCGAAGTGGCCCAGGATAGGAAATACCGCCACCGGTTGCTCGTGGTAGTCGGGCTCATCGTAGTTGAAGTCGCCGTCCACGTTGTCGGCGCCCGGGGTCAACGGGTAGTTGCGGTAGGCGATGAGGTAGTCCTCCTCGACGACCCAGCGGATCCGTTCGGTGATGTAGCTGGTGTCCCCGATGAAATCCACCGACGCATGGGGTGGAACATAGGTGACGGTTTCCATCATGTACCAGACGCCGTCCAGATCCGTCTTGAGGATCCGGTTGGGCTGGGTGCGATCGATGTCTCCAACCTGCTGTGCACAGGCCAGGGCAGCAAGGCCCAACCAGAGGCACAGCAAACCCATCAGGGCGTGTCGCCTTTGACGCATCGTGCTCTACTCCTCCACCAAGTGATGACCTATGGGACGAAAACCTGTCAGGTTCCCAGACAGGCGCGTGTACTCCTGCAGAAACGGGGCCAATTCCAGATCCGCTGATCGGGTATGGACCGAAAGCGACAGAGCGGGGGGATTGTCCACACATCGAGCCCATTGGGCAAGCAGGTCGAAGGCGCAAACCGCACCGGAGGGCAAGCGGTTAATTTGTTAACGGCCAAGCCAGCTTCGCAGCCGCTCGATGGCCGCCTCGATGTGCTGCAAGGAGTTGGTGTAGGCGAACCGCACGAACCGAGAGGTCTGATTGCTGCCGAAGTCCTTTCCCGGGGTCACCGCCACCCCGGCTTCCTTGAGCATGGCCAGCGCGAAGTCGTAGGAGTCCGCCGCCAGGGCCGAGATGTCGGCGAAGATGTAAAAGGCGCCCTGGGGCTCGCTGTGGACGAGAAAACCGAGATCCTCGAGCCCGGCCAAGAGCGTTCTCCGCCGCCGGTCGTACTCCTCCCGCATCCGAAGGAGGGCGGTCTCTCCCTCCCGCAAGGCCGCCAGGCCGGCATACTGGCAAGGCGTCGGCGGGCAGATGTACAGGTTCTGAGCGATCTTGTTGATCGGCCGGATCAGCGGCTCGGGCACCACCATCCAGCCCAGGCGCAGGCCGGTCATGGCCCAGCGCTTGGAAAATCCGTTGATGACCACCATCTGCTGCGACACCTGCAACCCGGTGAACTGGGGCACATCGGTATACACCAGGTCGTGGTAGATCTCGTCCGAGATGCAGCGGATACCCCGCTGTGCAATCCACTCGTAGGTTCGACGCCCGGTGATCGCGCCGGTGGGGTTGGATGGCGAGGAGATCAGCACCACCTCCCGGCCGTCCTCGACCACCCCCTCCAGCAGCTCCGGCGTGATGGCAAAGTCGGTCTCGCTCCCCACCGGGATGGCCCTCACCTCGGCCCCGATCAAGGCGGCAAAGCTCTTGTAGCAGGGGTACCCCGGGTCGGAGAGCAGGATACGCCCCCCCGCTTCCAGCCAGGTGGAAAAGATGAGCAGAAAGGCGGCCGAGGTGCCGGTGGTGATGACCACTCGACCGGGATCCAGCTCGACACCGTAGTGATCCCCATAGTAGCGCGCGACCTCGCAGCGCAGCTCCCAGATGCCGAGACTGTGGGTGTAGTGGGTGCGCCCACAGGTAAGTGCGCCTTCCATGGCCCGGCAGACGGCCGGTGGAGGGTCGAAGTCTGGCTCGCCCACCTCCAGGTGGATGATCTCCCTGCCCTGGCGCTCCATCTCCTGGGCCATCTCCATGATGTCCATGACGATGAACGGTTGCACCTGTTGAGCGAACTTGGAGATCATGGAATGAACCCGGGGTTGCGACCGGCCAGCGGGATCAAATTGCCTTGCCCTGTCCGGTGTGTAAAGGGGGTTCGCCCTGGCCGATGAACAGCCAGACCCCGGGCACCGTCCAACAGGTGTTCGATGGAAAGACCGCGCCCGGCGAGCCGTGCAGAGGGGGATGAAGCGAACAGGTTGCGCGGGGCGTGGGGTGGGCCGAATGCGCCCGGCTCGGATCGCGCCCCGGTCGGAGCCTCGGATTGCGCGGCATTCCCGCTTGGATGTAGAGTACTCGGGCAACAGGCCCCCTCTTGTGAGGTGCACCATGCCAAACCGGATCGCCACATCGCTTCATTCGGCGCCGCTCTTGCTGCTTGGGATCGCAGCTTTGGCGACCCTGATCGACTGCCAGAACACCTCGACCACCTCCTGCGCCGTCTACACCAACGACTACAACGCGGCGGTGGCCAACGACGGGCAGCTTTCGCAGGAGATCGCTTCGGCCGAACCCTACCCGATGGCCATCATCATCAGCCAGGATGCCCTGAACCGGCTGTTTGCGGCGGTGGCGGGTGAGGAGCTCCCCCCCGTCACCCTGGGATCGGAGGTCCTGGGTGTTCCCCTGTCGCTCACCTTGCGCCCCTCGCTACCGCTCATCCAGGTGGGCGGGGAACGGGAATGTACCACCTGCTTGTTGACCGAGCTGGATTTCGGTCTGGACGTCACGCTGGACCAGTCCACCGTCAGCGGCAGCGGCGCCGGGCGCTACCAGTTTCCCTTGACGCTGGAGGCCAATGGGATGGAGTCCACTCGAGCGATGGCTCAGCTCGGAGAGTCCACCGTGCTGCAGGTCGACTTCTCCGTCTCCGGTCTGAGCAGTGAGGCGCTCGATGTGGTGGAGCCGCTGGTCAGCCAGGCGGCGACCTACGTGATCCGCAACACGCTGGGCGACACCGAGCTGTTCGAGCTGACGGCCTGGGAGATCGGCGACGGGGACGTCAAGCTGTTGGGGTTCGGTCCCTTGATCTACCCCGAGCAAGAAACGGTAGCCATCGGCATCCACACCAACCTGATCAGACCGCTATCGGGCAGCGTCAGCGTGACCCCTGCGCTTCCCGAGGGGGTGGACATCGGCATGCAGTTCCATCCCGAGCTGGTCCAGCAGATGGTCCGCCGCATGATGTTCGAGGGGCATATCGATCGCAGCTACGACATGACGGGGAACCCCACCTCGAGCGGGGGGCTCCAGGTCAGCCTGGACAAGCTGGAAGGCAGCGACGACGAGCTGCTCCGCAGCGGCTTCACGCTTTGGCGAACCGATGGGGGGCTGTGCGGCTGCATCGGCCTGCAAGCCGACCTGGGGTTATCCATCAGCGACGCGGAGCTTCGCCTGGAGGTGAACGACCTGGCGGTGGTGGAGGCTGCCGGGATCGGCGAGTACCTGGTGGCCGTCGATCAATGGCTTTCCAGCCCGTTCTTGAGCGGGCTGATCGACACCTCCGAGATCACGCTGAACTATCGCCAGATCACCCTCCCCGACGAGAAGCAGGCGGACCTCTCGGCCCGTTCCTTCGAGCTGGCGCTCGATGCCCGTGGCCTGTCGATCTTCCTGAACATCGACGCCATCCAGTAACCACCGAGCCCTTGAGAAGACTGCCGTTCAGGGTGTTTCCGCGGCGAAACAGAGAAAAACCGGTCACATCCAGGAAGGTCCCTCCCCCTTCCATTGAGAAATGGAGCACAATGAGGTATGTGGTAGTCAATCGTGCTCAGAGGAGTGGGATAGCATGAAAAAGTTCGGCTCGGTTGATGAAATCTTGGACTTTGCCATCTCGCGTGAAGAGGCGGCCGCCCAGTTCTACACCCACCTGGCCCAGCGGGTGAACCGGACCTGGATGCAGGAGATCTTCCGAACCTTTGCCAAGGAGGAAGAGGGGCACAAGGCCACCCTCCTCGCTTTCAAGGAAGGAAAGAGCCTGGAACCGATGGCCCAGAAGGTGCTCGATCTCAAGATCGGCGATTACCTGGTGGATGTGGAGGTCACCAGCGACATGGACTACCAGCAGGCGCTGATCGTCGCCATGAAGCGCGAAAAGGCTTCCTACAGGCTCTACACCGACCTGGCCAATCGCGTGGAAGATGCCGGGCTGAAGGCCACCCTGGAACGGCTGGCCCAAGAAGAAGCCAAGCACAAGCTGCGCTTCGAGGTCGAGTACGACGAGGTCATCCTCGCCGACAACTGACCTGCACCAACCAGACCTATTTCAGATCGGGACCGATCAGGTTCAAACCTCTTCGAGCTGGATCCGCTCCGGTGTCACGTCAGATCGAGCCAGAAAATCGGCGACCGAGGTCAGCACTGACCGAGGTCCACACACCAGGTACTGGATGTCGGGGGCAACCGGAACGGTCTGCGCCAGCACCTCACCGGCCAGTTCCCCGCTCGGCCCTTTCCAGCGCGTGGAGGGCCGACTGAGCACCAGAGTGACCTGCAGCGCGTCGGGATGCAGGCGCTCCAGCTCGGCAAGCTCCTCCCGGAACAACGTCCGGCTCAAGAGCTGGCTGCCATGGACCAGCTCCAGGCGCGTGGAGGGCTCCTCCGCCAAGATCGCCCGGATGATGGGGACCATGGGGCATATCCCCATGCCCGACGCGATCAGCACCAGGCGCCGGGGACCACCCGCGGCCGGTGGCGGCCCAAACTCGCCCAAGGGGCCGGAAAGGTCGAGGCGGTCTCCCCGGACCGTGTAGTCGTTGATGAAATTGGACAGCCGATCGCGCTCGATCCGCTCCACGGCGATGGCGATCCGATCCGCCTGGGCCGGATCGCCGCAGACATGGTAGGAGCGTTGCACCGGCGCTCCCTGGATCTCCATCTGCAGGACCATGTACTGGCCAGGGCGAAACGCGATCGCTCGGCCAGAGGGGTCGGTCAAGACCAGGATCACCGCCCCCTTCACCTGGCGGATCACGTCAACCACCTCGAGCTTTCGCGGCGAGCCGAGGCGATCCGGACTGGAAGCGGAGCTTTGAGCGGCGATCTCGTCGGCTCCCGAGTCGATGGTGGTCTCCCCGCTCCTCGACGCCGGGGTGGCCGCTGTTTGCAGCCGCGTTTCGGGCCTGGCAGCCGGTGGTTGTATGTCCTCCGCAGGGCGAAAATCCGGCGTGGCCAGGTCCTGATGGGCATCGGGGGCAACCGGCCGTTCTTGGTGCTCGTCGATTGCAGAGGAAACGGGGGAGGCCAGACGACCTTCATCCGAGGGAGGCGTAATCCAGGATGCTGGTGGTCGAGTTGTTCGAGCACCGGTCGTTGTTTGGAAACCCACGCCGGTGGGGGTGACCGCCCTGCCGAAAGGCCGCCGTCGCGCCGACAGGGTTCGGGCTACCCCGGCGAGCGCACTCCACAGCGAGCCCAGCCGGGGCCAGATCCCCTTGATCAGGCGGCGCACGTTATCGAAAAAGAGTGACGGCAGACCGGTGTGCATGATCATCCATGCGACCTTCCAGGCGAATCAGCGGGTGGACAGCGTCTGAGACGGCACCGTAACCAGGACTGGCGGCCCCATACCTGGCCGGATATCAAAAGTCAACAGGAAAACAGCAGAGACAGGCAGGTCAGGCCCCCCTCCGCCTCGTGGAACTCGCCCAGATCCTCGAGGCATCGCCGGAAGTTGCGGTGCTGCACCACAGCCCGTTCCAGGTCGATCGGGTCGCGCGTCAAGAAGGTGATCTCGCGCCGAGCCAAGGAGGGGCTAACCTCGCGAGTCAAGGCAACGATCATGGGTGGTCACTCCAGTTGCACGTCGGTTGCGCCCCAGAGGCGTTCTGGCCTCAGGCCGCGGAGGGGCTGACCCCGCGAATCGAGACAGCAGGCCTGTGCAAATACGTTCCGAGGTCCAGGGAAGGCCGGTTCCGGGGAAAGCGGCCCATCCGGTGTGGGCAGGAGTTCCGACCCGAAACACCGCATGGAGTCGGGGTGCCCAAGACCGCCTTGTCCCTGGTGGACCGCATAGCAGCGGGAAGGGACGGCCCACAAGAATCCACAAGACAAAGGCCACAAGGGCAGCATCCGACCGACAGGAGCGCCGGCAGAACCCCCTGGAAATCGGTCGGCCTTCGGGATAAGCTCTGACCGCTTGCAGCGGACAACCAACCAGACAGGCGGAGCAGGCGACCCTTGAGCGCACGTTTCATCGCGGTGGCCGGCAACATCGGTGCCGGAAAGTCCACCCTGGTGGGTTTTCTAGAAGACCGGTTCGGTCTGACCCCCTTGTACGAGCCGGTCGAGGAGAACCCCTACCTGGCCGACTTCTACTGCGACATGAAGACCTACTCCTTCCACTCGCAGATCTTCTATTTGACCCGCAAGTACGCCCTGCATATCCAGGCCCAGCGAAGCCAGGGAAAGGTGGTGCTGGATCGGTCGATCTACGAGGATGCCGAGATCTTCGCCGCCTATCTCAACGCGCGCAACCTGTTGGCCAATCGGGACTGGCGCACCTACCGGGAGCTGTACGATGTGATCCGCTCCCAGATCCAGCCGCCGGACCTGCTGGTCTACCTCCGGTGCTCCATGAGGGCGCTGACGCGTCGTATCCGGATGAGGGGCCGCCACGAAGAGCGCAATGTGCCGCGCAGCTACCTGAAACGGCTGAACGAACGGTACGACGCCTGGTTCGAGTCCTATGACTTCGGCCCCAAGGCCGTGCTCGAGACCGAGAAGCTCGACTACATCACGGACCTCGTAGACCGGGTGGAGCTCATCGAGCAGATCGAGAAGCTCTTGGGCTGACAGCGCCACTGGAACATCACTGCTCCCGGCGGAAGATGGACCACGCCCCGCTGTCTGCCCGCCAGCGAAGCCAGTCTTCACCCTGGAAGGTCTCCTTGCGCCTCCGCTCTGTTGCGCAAGGTGGAGGCTTTGATCAACGAGGGGCGACGGCCAACCGCCGAGCAACAAAATCGAGGAACCTCGCCGGCAGGACCCGCTTGGCAACAGGGCCATGGGACCGTATGATGGCGACCTGACGAACAGTTCGGCCCCCCCTCGGCAGGCGGAAGGCAATCATGATGGACGCCTTGGCTCGCGAAGGTGCGGTTTTGAGCCCGGTCATCATCGGCATCGCCGGTGGGACGGGCAGCGGCAAGACGACGGTCGCCAACAAGATCGTGAACAAGCTGCCGGCAAGTCAGGCCGTCGTGGTCCAGCACGACTGGTATTACCGCGACATGTGCCAGCTCAAGCTGGAGGACCGGATCAAGATCAACTACGACGAGCCCAAGGCGCTGGAGAACGAGCTCTTGATCTCCCACCTGCTGGAGCTCAAGGCCGGGCAGTCGGTGGAATGCCCCCAGTACGATTTCTCCAACCATTGCCGCCTGACCAAGACCCGCCACCTGGATCCGAGACCGATCATCGTCGTGGAGGGGATCCTCATCTTCGCCGTGCCAGCTCTACGGGATTTGATGGACCTGCGGCTGTTCGTGGACACCGACGACGATATCCGGCTGATGCGGCGGATCAAGCGGGACATCCTGCAGCGCGGCAGGGATATCGAGTCGATCCAGAAGCAGTACTACGACACCGTCCGGCCCATGCATCAGCTACACGTGGCACCGACCAAGCGGTTCGCCCACCTGGTCATCCCCGAAGGGGGAGAGAACGTGCAGGCGGTGGATGTGATCGTGGGGCGGCTCTTGTTGACCCTCTGGCGAATGAACAAGCTGATCCCCGGGCCGCCCCACCCTTGACCCGCGGTTACCCGTGGGTGGCGATGAACTCTTTCATGAACTGAGCCAGCCCGATTGCGCCTTCGACCGGCATGGCGTTGTAGATGGAAGCTCGCAGGCCGCCCACGCTGCGGTGGCCCTTCAGTCCGTGGAACCCCTGGGCCGCCGACTCGGAGACGAACAGCTTCTCCAGCTCCTCGGTGGGCAGACGGAAGACGACGTTCATCTCGGAGCGGCTTTCCTTGGCCACCGGGCAACGGAAGAACTCGGGATGGGCATCGATGACATCGTAGATGGCCGAGGCGCGCTGATGCGCCCAGCCCGCTATCGTGTCCATGCCACCCACCGACTTGGCCCACTCGAACACCAGCTTCATCATGTAGATGGCGAACACCGGCGGCGTGTTGTACAGCGAGTTCTTCTTCACATGGGTGGCATAGCTGAGATAGGCGGGCAGGTTCTTGTTGCAGGCCGCCAGGACGTCCTCGCGGATCACCACCACCGTCACGCCAGCCGGGCCGAGGTTCTTCTGGGCGCCGGCGTAGAGGATGCCGAACTTCTCCACCGGAACCCGGCGGCTCAAGATGTCGCTCGACATGTCGGCCACCAGCGGCACGGCACCGGTCTCGGGCCATCCCTTCCACTGGGTGCCCTGGATGGTCTCGTTGGAGGTGACATGCAGGTAGGCCGAGCCGGGGTTCGGCTTCACACGGGACGGGTCGGTCAGTGCCATGTAGTTTGAGGAGCTGCCGTCGAACACCACGTCCACCTGTCCGAACTTGCCCGCGTCCTTGTGAGCGGCGGTGGCCCAGGCACCGGTCAGGGTGAAATCGCAGCTCCTGCCGTCGTACATGAGGTTCATCGGTACCATGGAAAACTGGAGCGTGGCGCCTCCCCCTAGAAGGATGATCTTGTGGGTATCGGGGACCTGCATCAGCTCCTTGAACAGGGCGATGCACTCGTTGTGCACCGCGTCATAAGACTTGGCACGGTGGCTCATCTCCACAATCGACATCCCCTCGTCGTGGAACTCCACGAACTCGTCGCGAACCTGCTCCAGAACGGGAAGAGGCAGAGTGGAAGGACCGGGATTGAAGTTGAACTTGCGGCTCATAGCGTACCCCCTTTGACGGCGGCATCGATGATGTTGACGATCTCGTCTCCGATGCGCAGCAGGTTTTCTTTCGAGTTAGCACCAATGTGAGGCGACATCAGGACATTGGGCGCCTTGAGTATGGGATAGTCGGGCGGAGGTGGATCGGACGGCCACACGTCGGTCGCGTAAGCCCGGATCTTGCCACTCTGCAGGGCGGTCACCAGGGCATCGGCATCCACCACCGCAGCCCGCGCCGTGTTGATCAGGATGACCCCTGGCTTCATGGCATCGATCACCTCCGCGGTGATCATGCCCCGCGTCTGGTCGGTCAACGGGACGTTCAGAGAGATATAGTCGGCTCCCCGGATCGCCTCCATCAGGTTGGGCTTGACCTCGGCAACCTCGTGGGGAGCGCCCGAGGCGCGGTAGGCCACGACGTGCATGTCGAAGGCGCGGGCACGCTTGGCCACCTCGGTGCCGATGTTGCCGATGCCCACCAGACAGAGGGTCTTTCTCCAGAGCTCGGTGCGCTTCAGCTCCTTCTTCAAGAACTTGCCTTCCATCAGGCCGGTGTGCGCCGGGAACAAGAGGTTCGGCACCGCCAGCATCATCGCCATGGTCAGCTCGGCAACGGCCACCGCGGAGGCCTTGGGCGTGTTTCTGGTCACGATCCCCTTGCTCTTGGCGTACTCGCGGTCGATGTTGTCCATCCCCACCCCGCCCCGGATGATCAGCTTCAGGTTGGGGGCACGGTCGATGTACTCCCGGGTGCACTTCGTCTTGCTGCGCACCAGCACCACATCAGCCTCGTCCAGCCGATCCTTGTCCTCGGTCACCTCACCGAAGGGTGCCAGCTTGTCGGGTAGGGATGCGTCAAACGCATCGGAAATCAAGATCAGCATGGTTGCCTCCTCCCCTTACAAAAAAGGGCGATCAACGGGCCTGGGAACAGGGAACCGAAGGGCGGCCTTCACTCCCGACCGGCGCCACCGAAGCGGACCCTTGGGCTAGCCTTCCCGGACTCGATCAGGATGTTCTGGCACTCCCCCCACAGGAGAATCCCGCCCGGTTCTCAAGGGCGCCAAATATCACGATAACCAGGTGCAGTGTCAAGCCTGGATCCGCCATTGCTCTCACCTCATCAGGTCGCCAGCGGCAGCGGGGGGGTTCGAGCCACCTCCGGTGGCGGATCGGGGAAACCTCCCTTCGTTGCCGTAGCGGCTCGGAGTCTGTTAGGCTGGTCAGAGCGGTGGAGGTACCCCCCATGGCGAAGAAGACCGAGCGGCAATCGGTTGCAGCGGCGTCCCATCCCGACACTCCACCGGACCGGTCTCCCTACCGTAGGGCGAGGCAGCTGCTGGTCGATAGCCGAGATCTGTTTTTCTCCATCTGCCAGGATCAGGGGTTCTCTCGGCGGGAGCTGGCGGGGCTCGACCACTTCCTGTTGAAAATCCCGTTGCGAGGGGGAGATCGCCTGTCCAACGGCGATGAGGATGCCGATGCGTTCGAGCTGGTGGCCGGCATCGGCCAGCAGATCCTGGAGACCGCCAGAGGGCAGACCGCCTACCAACCTGGCCATGTCTATTGCTTTCAGTGCGACTCGCCCAACTGCATCCACAGCCGCCCGACCGATCGGGCCGACACCTTTTTGGGATACTCGGCAACCGGCAAGCCCAGTTGGATGAGCTTCACCAATCTCTGCCTCCAACGCCAGGATGGGCGCATCGACCGGGTATATGCCGAACCGCCCGAGGTGATCGCCCTCATTCTGTGGAGCTACGAGCTGAGCGAAGGGTTTCTGCCGGCCTTCCGGAGGAACAACCTGGGGTACAACCTGCTAGGCCAGGTCGTGGCGGGTCTGGTTCCAGGCGATCTTCGCCAATCCCGCCATCCCTCCGACCGCATCGCGCTCACCTTCCAGATCGTCCAGACCCGGACAGGGTCCAAAGGACAGCGGCTGCGGCTCAACCTCATCGGCCTGACCCCCGACGAGATCGCGGCGGCAGTCTCCCAGACCAGCCCGCGCGATCCGCCCGAACGGCTGCGGCGCCTGCTGCTGGACACCCGGCGGCGGCTCGACTCGGCGGGTGTGCGTCTGAAAAGCTCCCCACAACGAGAAGAACCCGCCGAGCTGATGCGGCAGGTCGAGCCGATCCTGGTCAAGCTGCGCGCCGATGTGGAGCACATCTTCAGACCGCAGCGCCAGCGAACCCAGCACGCCCAACAACGCCATCGCAGCGGAGACCGCCCCACCGCCAACGCCTTGACCGATGCGCGAAACGCATCGGATGAGAAGCTCCTGCTCGACACCACCCGGGACACGGTGGTCGTGATCGGCCCCAAAGGCCGAGCCCATGTCTTCTCCCGGCAAGGCCGCCACGTCACCAGCCTGCAGGTGCAGCCGGGAGAAGTGGATCGCAAGACCGCCTTGAAGCGCTGGCGATCCATGAGCCGAGAGGAGATCCTCGCGTTTCGAAACGCCCTGGAACAGGGGGGACCGGAGCGGTAGTCGGCAACAGTCGAGATGAAGATCCTCTTTTCCTGGGAACACGTCCCGGCACTATTAGCCGTCATGAACGCCGGTCAGAAACCCACTCAGTTTCTACAGGAACCCCACAGGACTCTGTTCCTCCAGGATTTACCCTGGCCTGGAACTGCCACCAGGCGATTCCTCTCTACCCACTTCTGTCCCGACAAGGCCGCAAGAGCCCCCCTCGACCCCGGTGTTCGGGACAGAACTGCCACCAGACGATTCCTCTACAACCACTTCTGTCCCGACAAGGCCACAAGAGCCCCCCTCGACCCCGGTGTTCGGGACAGAACTGCCACCAGACGATTCCTCTCCAACCACTTCTGTCCCGACAAGATTGCAAGAGCCTCCCTCGACCCCGGCGTTCGGGACAGAACTGCCACCAGACGATTCCTCTCTACCCACTTCTGTCCCGACAAGGCCGCAAGAGCCCCCCTCGGCCCCCGATTTGAGGACAGAACTGCCACCAGATGATTCCTCTCCAACCACTTCTGTCCCGACAAGGCCGCAAGAGCCCCCCTCGGCCCCCGATTTGAGGACAGAACTGCCACCAGACGATTCCTCTCTACCCACTTCTGTCCCGACAAGGCCGCAAGAGCCCCCCTCGACCCCGGCGTTCGGGACAGAACTGCCACCAGGCGATTCTTCTCTACCCACTGCTGTCCCGTTCGGGTGGCAAAACTCTGGTCGGTTCGCCAGGTAAGTCAGCTGCCACCGGGGAGGTTCGATCGGCCAAAATCGAGTGTTCAAGATGCCGAAGAGAGAGGAACGGCCAAAACAACCGATAACAGCGGTGTTCGTCAACAGAACAAGACGGAGAGTCTCTGATGACAGCAATGGCACAACATATCAGGCTTCGCCTCAAGGACGACCGAGAAATTGCCCCAACGGTTCAGGAAAGGCGCGTGGTGGCTCGATCAGTGCTGACGGTAGCGCGCAGGTTCGGTCTTCTGGTCTTTGGTCTGGCGGACACACATCTACACCTGTTGGTAGCGTGCGCTTTGGCATTGGCCATGCAGCTAGCGCGACGGATCGAGGTCAGTCTTCACCATCGTCTGGCTCTGGATGTCGGTTTTGCATCTGCGTACGCAGAGCCCATCCGTGACAACAAGCACCTGTACAACACACTGGACTATATTTTAGGCCAGAGTCGACGACACAATCTGAGCTGGGATCCCCTGAGAGAGGCCACCAATCTCCCGGACCTTCTCGGGACGAGGCTGGTGGGGAGCTATACCCGGGCCAATGTGAGACAGCATCTTCCGAGGATCACCGTTGATCGCTTGCTCGGGCATCTTGGCCTGACCAGCTTGAAACCAGCAGATGGACCTGTAGAGCGGGTTCTTGAAGCTACCTTGGCTGCCACAGCGCTGTCAGACCTCTCCGGAAACAGCGCCGAGGTGGTAGCAGCCCGCAGGGCGATGCTTCACCTACTAGGGGAGCAGGTGCCCACTCGGACTCTGGCGGACATGCTCCATCTCGCTCCTCGGTCAGTCAACAGACTGCGCAATGAGGGCGCCGACCAACAGCTGGTCGAGGCGATCCGTCTTCAGTTAGGACTGAGGAAAGCCCTGGGGTCTGTTCCTCCCGGTGAAGCCCCGTACCTGGCCGACCATCCACAGGCATGGTGAGGAGAAGAACCGCGCTGGCAGAGCACAACGGGGTTACCCCTTCCTTCTCAGCTGCGCCTCGGCGACCAGCGCCTGGCCCAGCGCCAGCGCCCCGTCGTCGAACGGCACCTGACGAGGGAGGTAGAGGGTCAACTCGGGAACCAGCCGCTGGAGCAGCCCCTCGGTCAGGACCGCGTTCTGGAAGCAATCACCGGTCAGCACCACGGGGGCCTTGCCGAAGCGCGCCCTGGTCGTCCGGATCAGCTCGACGGTGATGGCGATGAGGGTGTTGTGAAAACGGGTGGCGATCACCGCGCGAGAACAGCCCTCCAGCAGATCGACAACCAGCTCTCGAGTGGTGGGCCGCAGGTCGACCACCCAAGGGGTCTCCTCGAAATCGATGGCGTAGGGGTACTGCCCGGACTCCTCCAGGTTGGCCGCGAACTCCCAAGCCAAAGCGACCTGGCGATCGAAGCTGCTCTCCAGGTAGCTCAAGACCAGCGATCCATAGCCATCCAGGTACCGCCCCACCCCTCTGGCCAGGGTGGTATTGAGCCGCTGGCGCATCATGGAGCGAACGACGTCCACATCCTGCTGGTCTACCAGGTCGAACAGCTCCAGGCGGGACAAGGGGGGATTGCCATCGAAGGCATCATCCAGCAGGGCCAGTGCGATCCTCCATACCTGGCGCACCGCCGTGTCGCCACCGGCCAGGGGAATGGGACGGAAGGTGGCGACCCGCTTGTATTTTTCCAGGTTGGCGACCAGCAGCTCTCCGCCCCAGGTCGTCCCATCGGTGCCCACTCCGGTCCCCTCGAAGGCCACCCCGATCACCGGTCCCTCGATGCGATGTTCCCCGATGACACTGGCCACATGGGCGTGCTGGTGCTGCACGGCCACGGTGATCGGAGCGAAGCGATTGCGGGCATAGGTGGTCGAGAGGTAGTCGCGGTGGAGATCGTGGGCGATCACCTGGGGGCGGATGCGGACGAACCGTTCCATTCGTTGAATGGCGGCCTGGTACAGCTCGTAGGCCTCGAGGTTTTCCAGATCTCCGATGTGGGGTCCCAGGTAGGCGACATCATCCATGCCCAGGCAGAAGGTGTTCTTCAGGTGAGCGCCACAGGCCAGCACCGGCTGGGTAAACGGCTGCGACACGGTGATGGGCCTGGGAACGTAGCCCAGCGAACGGCGGAGCAGCACCGGCTGCTCGCCGAACACGCGCACCACGGAGTCCTCGCAAGGCGTCTCGATCTCGCGGTTGTGGACCAGAAAGTAGTCGGCCAGGTTGCTCAACCGTTCCACCGCCTCCATGTTCAGGTAGGCGATCGGCTCCTCCCCGAGCCTGCCGGCGGCCATGACCAGCGACCGCCCCACCTCCGCCAGCAGCAGATGATCCATGGCGGTCGCGGGTAGCATCAGGCCCAGCAGCGGGCTGCCCAGGGTGACCTCGCGGACCAGGGGGGAGGGATCGCGGCGGCGCAGCAGCAACGTGGGATGAGGCGGTCCGGTCAGCTGCTGCTGCTCGGTCGGACCGAGATGGGCCACCCGATCGGCTTCCTCCAGGTCTCTCACCATGACGGCAAACGGCTTCTGGTCCCGGTTCATCCGCCCCCGCAACCGAGCAACCGCATGGGATGAGGTGGCATCGCAGGCCAGGTGAAAGCCCCCCAACCCCTTGACCGCGATGGTGAGGCCCTCCTTCAAAGCAGCGGCGGCGCTGAGCAGGGGATCCACCGCATCCAGGGGCTGCCCGTCTGCCCGGAGCAGAGTCAGACGAGGACCACAGACGGAGCAGGCATTGGTGTGGGCACCAAAACGCCTGCCCTCGACCGACTCGAGCTCACCCTTGCATTGCGGGCACATGGCAAAGGCTGCCATGGTGGTCCGGGGGCGATCGTAGGGGATGTCCCTCGCGATCGTGAAGCGGGGACCGCAAAGAGCACAGGTGGTAAAAGGATAACGGTAGCGGCGATCGGCCGGGTCGGCGATCTCCTCTCGACAATCCTGGCAGATACCCAGGTCGGGCGGAATGTGGACCCGGCGCTCATCAGACTCGCCACCAAGCTCGATGGTGAATCGTTCACACGGCTCCAGCGGGATCTCCTCCCAGTGGATCCGATCGATCGACACGACCGGCGGGGGGGAGGTCCCCAGTACCTCCAGGAACCGATCCAGAGCCTCGACCGTCCCGAAAACCTGGATCAAGACCCCCGACTCGCAGTTGCCGATCCGCCCCGTCAAGCCGGAATCGCTTGCCAGTCGAGCAACCCAGGGACGGAAGCCCACCCCCTGGACGACTCCCCTGATCTCGATACGGCGTCCCTGTTCAGCCATCGTCGCGGTTCCCTGTCGAGCCCGATCCCGTTCTGTACCAGATTCCGATCGATCCAGCCACCACGACTGAACGGCTGGCCGCCAGAAAACACCCTTGGATGCCCACTCCGTTGGTGCAAGGCGCAAGACTCGACCTGGCCCTCCGGTTTGAGATCCTCCCCTCACATCGACCTGGCCAGGGCAGAGATCATCCTACGGCCTGACCGGCCCACCACCCTACGGCCTGACCGACCCGGCATCAGGGAAACACCGCTACCGACCGGTTCGGCCAGCACCCCCCCCTCTGAGCTGCAGGTGTTTACATCTCCAGAGGGTATCGGCATAATGAACAACTGTGTAATATTACACCATAACAGGAAGTGAATTGTTGTTCAGGCACGTTCTTTGCTAGAATCAGTCCGGACTTCGGTGCGGGAGTTCCCGATGAATGTAAAGCAACTGGCAGAAACCCTCGGCGCGCGTTTACTGACACCCGACAGCCCGGACGCCGAGATCGAGCATGTCTTTGCAGGGGATCGGATCAGCGACCTGCTCAACAGGGCGACCCCTCGCAGCTTGTTGGTGACCAACCTGACCGGCAGCCAGGTGATCCGGCTGGCGGAGTTGATGGATGTCCCCGCCATCTGCTTCCTGAATGATGCGGCTCCCAGCCCGGAGGCGATGGGAGAGCTCGGCGAGAGCCAAACGATCTTCCTGGTGTCGCCCCTGGGGATGTTCGAGACCTGTGGACGTCTCTATCCGTGGTTCGCACAAGAGGTCGAGTCGGGGGCATGACCAGTGAGGCCTATTCCATAGAAGGTGGTGACTTCGAGGGTGCGGGCTCGGCATCACGCCAGCTCAAGGAGCACCTCAAGAAGGTCGGGGTGAACCCGAAAGCCATCCGTAGGGCTGTCATCGCCGCCTACGAAGCGGAGATGAACGTGGTCATCTATGCACATCGAGGTGTCATGGAGGTCACCTTCCTTCCTGGTTGCCTCGATGTCCATGTTCGGGATGAAGGCCCTGGGATCCCCGACCTGGCCCGGGCCATGGAGGAGGGCTTCTCCACCGCCACGGCCGAGGTCCGGGCGCTGGGCTTTGGGGCTGGGATGGGCCTTCCCAACATCCAGAGGAACAGCGATCACTTCTCCGTCCACACCGAGGCAGGCAAGGGGACGGATGTCCATTTCACCGTGCAGTTCGAACCGATGCGTCTCGGTCGCGGTGTGGTCCATTCCATCGCCATCCATCCCGATCGCTGCCGGCATTGCCTGCGCTGCCTGCCGGTCTGTCCCACCCAGGCTACCCGCGTGCGTCCGGAGGGACCCCAGATCCTCGGGCACCTGTGCATCGATTGCACCGCCTGTCTGGCAGCTTGCGAACCGGCGGCGCTGGTGCAGAAAGGGATTGCCGAAGTACCCACCCCGGCGGCACACACCGTACTGATTCTCCCCGATCCGCTCCTCTACCAGTTTGGCCCGGCCATTTCACCGCAACAGGTGCTGGCGGAGATCAGGCGGCTCGGGTTTCGCCACGTTCGGCTTCACAGCAGCTGGGAAGCCAGTCTGCGCCAGGCTGTGCTGGACCATGAGCGGTCCGGGGCCACCAGGCGCCCGGTGATCTCTCCGGTCTGTCCAGCCGTGGTCAACCTCATCGAGACTCGGTTTCCCTCGTTGATCGACCACCTGGCACCCTTTTTGACGCCGGTCGATGCCGCCCTTTCCCAGCTTGACGGCCGCCATACCGTGGTGGTGGTTTCCTGTCCTGCCCAACGGACCAGCGCACAGACACGGTCGGGGCAGGGCAAGGTGGACATCACTTCTTCCAGAAACCTGCTGTCACAGCTACTACCCCGCCTGCAACACGGTGTTTCCAGCAGCATGGCCGCCGTTCACTGGGGAGATCGTGCTCCCCAGACGCCGCCGGAGATTCTCCAGGCCAGCGGCCTGACCCATGTGCTCGATCTTCTGGACACCATCGAAAACGGGCTGCTCGGTGAGATCCCGGTGGTAGAGCTGTTGGCCTGCGACCAGGGGTGTTTCGGCTCGCCCGCCTATCGGGAGAACGCTTTTCTGTCCGCCATGCGGGCCAGAAACCAGAACCACCAGGACACCGAACCGGCGAGCTCCGTGCGCCGCGAGTCCCCCTACCGCCCCAGACAAGGGATGCGGTTGGACCAGGACATGGGAGCGGCCGTGCGCAAGCTCGCCCAGATTGACCAGCTCGTCCGCAAGCTTCCCGGCAGGGACTGTGGAGCCTGCGGTTCCCCGAGCTGCATGGCGCTGGCGGAGGATGTCGTGCTTGGCCGAGTCCCGCTATCCGCCTGTGTCTATCTACCCCCAGATCAGGAGACATCGACTTGAAGCTCAGTGAGATCACCCGAGCCCTGGAGCTCGTGAACTTGACACCGGAGCTGGAGGCCACCACCAGCGAACGGGAGATCACCCTTGGTCATGTGTCGGACCTGTTAAGCGACGTCTTGGGCTACGCTCCCGCCGGAGGGGTGCTGGTCACCATCCAGGTGCACCTCAACGTGATCGCGGTGGCGGTACATTCCGATCTGGCCGCGGTCATCTTCGCCTCCGACCGGGTTCCCGAAGAAACGGTGCTGGAACGCTCCATCCAGGAGGGGTTGCCCCTGTACTCTTCCAACCGCTCGGCGTTCGAGATCGTCGGCCGGCTCTACGAGATGGGGTTGAGAGGTCGAGAGGAGTGACCAGGTTTCATGCCGACCTGCACATCCACTCGGCCTTGTCCCCGTGCGCCAGCGAGGAAATGACCCCGATGGCCATCGTGGAAGCGGCACTGGAAAAAGGGCTGGACATGATCGCGATCTGCGACCACAACGCCAGCGGCAACGCGGCAGCCACCCAGGAGGCGGCAGGGAACCGGCTGGCGGTCATTGCCGGCATGGAGCTCACCACAGCCGAGGAGATCCACCTGGTCGGTCTCTTTCCGGACGCCGGTTCCGCCGAAGCCGCAGCCGGGAAGGCGGCCGGCACCTTACCCCCTGTAACACAGGAAAGCCGGCGTTTTGGAAGGCAGCTACTGATGAACGCCCGCGGGGAGGTGATCGGAGAAGAGAAGCGGATGTTGTCCGCTGCCACCACGTTGGATCTGGCGGATGCCACGGCCCTGATCCGACACCATGGGGGGCTGGTCATCGCCGCCCACATCAACCGGCCCTCCTACAGCGTATTCAGTCAGCTCGGCCTGTTCCCCACGGAGGTCCAGTTCGACGCCGTGGAGCTGGCCCAGGTCAGAAGAGATCCACCCTGGCAGGCGGAGATCGCGGCGCTTTCCCTGCCGGTTTTTCATAGTTCGGACAGCCACTTTCTCCATGAGATCGGGAAAGCGACCACCTGCCTCGAGCTGTTCCAGCCGGTGTTCGAGGAGCTGGTGCTGGCCATCCAGGGCGTGGGGGGCAGGACGGTCATCCATGCGTGATCTATCGCTACATATCCTGGACCTGGCCGAGAACTCGGTGAGAGCAGGGGCATCGCTGCTGGTGGTGAGCATCGAGGAGGACCCCGTCCAGGATCGCCTGACGATCGTGGTGGAGGACAACGGTTCGGGGCTGGCGGTCACCCCCGAGAGCGCAACCGATCCCTTCTACACCACCAAGAAGGGGAAGCGGGTTGGCCTGGGACTGGCACTTTTCAAGGGGACGGTGGAACAAGCCGGCGGCCGTCTGGTCATTGACCGGAGCGAGCATGGTGGAGTGGCGGTCAAGGCGGAGATGCAGCTGAGACACATCGATCGAAATCCGCTCGGGGATCTAGCCGCCACCCTGTCATCGGTGGTATGCACCAACCCGGGCCTGGACATCTGTTGCCGTCTTTCGGTAGGAGAGGTCAAGCGGGTGATCCAGGTTTCCCAGGTCGCCCGCCAGCTGCCTGAGAACGCGCGCCACAGTCTGGCGGTGGCCCGTCGAGTTTCCGAGGAGATCAACGCCGCGCTGACCGAGCTGAGAGCGACGGCATGAGTATCGGCGTTTGGGAATGATGAAAGGAGGCCGTGATGTCTGCTGAACCTGAGGTGGTATCCTCGTGTTGTCCTGAGGCCAGCGATGCCGAAATGATGGAGCGCCTGGACGATGTTCTCACGGAATATCGCGACAAGCCGGGGGCGCTGATCCCGGTCTTGCAGATCGCCCAGGGGATGTTCGGTTACCTGCCCGAACACGTCCTGGCACACATCGCTTCCGCCCTGGGCAAGTCCCCAGCCGAAGTGGCGGGAGTGACCAGCTTTTACTCCTTCTTCTCCACCGTTCCCCGCGGCAAGCACCTCGTCCGGGTCTGCCTGGGAACGGCCTGCTACGTGCGGGGAGGCAAACAGGTGCTCAACGCGTTGAAGAACGAGCTCGACATCGACGTGGGTCAGACCACGTCCGACCGTCTCTTCACCCTGGAGGTCGGTCGATGCTTTGGCGCCTGTGGACTGGCTCCCACCCTGATGGTGGACGAGGATGTCCACCAGCGCGTCAAGCCCGCCAAGGTCAACGAGATCCTCGACCCATATCGGGTCGAAGATGAGGAGGTCGCCAAATGAGCAAGCGAATCACCAGTCCCCAGGAGCTGTTGCGCCTCAAAGACACCTTCAAGAGCGAAACCGAGCTGCGAGGCGAGCCCAAGGCGATCCAGGTCATCGTGCACATGGGCACCTGCGGCATCGCCGCCGGCGCCCGAGAGATCCTGGACCAGTTGATGAACCTCCTGATCGAGCAGCAGATCGACACGGTGACCCTGCGACAGACCGGCTGCATCGGCCTTTGCGACCAGGAACCGATGTTCACCATCAAGGACGCCAGTGGCCAGGAGACACTCTACGGAAAGCTGAACGAGAGCAAGCTCAGGCGGATCGTCCGCGAGCACATCCTGGATGGCAAACCGGTGACTGAATTCGTGGTCAATGTCTGACCCTGACAGGAGCGAATGACCTCATGGAACCTGTTATCAATCATGTACTGATCTGCACGGGAGCGGGTTGCATCGCCTCGGGCTCGCTCCAGGTCAACGCCGCCTTCCAGAAAGCCATCCGGGACAAGGGGCTGGAAGGGAAGGTCAAGGTGGTGGAAACGGGCTGCCTGGGACCTTGCGCGGTGGGTCCCGTGGTGGTGGTCTACCCCGACGCCACCCTCTATGAGAAAGTCCAACCCGAAGACGTCGACGACATCCTCACCGAGCACCTGTACAAGGGGCGCATCGTCAAACGGCTGGTCCACCGCGAGGCCGCCACCGAGAAGCTCATCCCCGAGCTCAACCGGGTCGAGTTCTTCCGCGGCCAGCAACGGATCGTGCTCCGCAACTGCGGCATCATCAACCCCCTGCGCATCGAGGAGTACATCGCCCGCGATGGGTACCAGGCCCTCGCCAAGGTCCTCACCGAGATGACCCCCGACCAGGTTGTCGATGTGGTCAAACGGTCCGGCCTTCGCGGACGAGGCGGCGCAGGATTCCCCACCGGCCTGAAATGGTCCTTCTGCCGAAAGGCACAAGGCGACATCAAGTACGTGCTGTGCAACGCCGACGAGGGTGACCCGGGGGCCTTCATGGACCGCAGCGTCCTGGAGGGCGACCCCCACAGCGTGATCGAGGCCATGACCATCGCCGGTTACTCCATCGGCTCCCGGCAGGGCTATGTCTATGTCCGCGCCGAGTACCCCCTGGCGGTGAAGAGGCTCCAGCATGCCATCGACCAGGCTCGCGAGTTCGGTTTGCTGGGCGAAGACATCATGGGGACCGGCTACTCCTTCGACCTGGAGATCCGCATGGGCTCCGGGGCCTTCGTCTGCGGCGAGGAAACGGCCTTGATGACCTCCATCGAGGGCAAACGGGGCGTCCCCCGCCCGCGGCCGCCCTTCCCCGCCCAGCAAGGTCTCTGGGGCAAGCCCAGCTTGCTCAACAACGTGGAGACCTACGCCAATATCCCGGTCATCATCCTCAAAGGAGCCGACTGGTTCGCCTCCATGGGCACCGAGAAGAGCAAGGGCACCAAGGTGTTCGCCCTGGCCGGCGCTGTCAACAACAGCGGCCTGGTCGAGGTCCCCATCGGCGTACCTCTGGGGGACATCGTCTACGATGTGGGCGGCGGCGTACCCGGCGGCAAGAAATTCAAGGCGGCCCAGATGGGTGGCCCCTCGGGCGGCTGTATCCCCCGCCAGCACCTGAACGTCCCCGTGGACTACGAATCGCTCAACGAGTTGGGTGCCATCATGGGGTCCGGCGGCCTGGTGGTCATGGACGAGGACAGTTGCATGGTGGACGTGGCCCGCTTCTTCCTGGAGTTCGTCCAGGAGGAATCCTGCGGCAAATGTCCGCCCTGCCGCATCGGCACCAAGCGCATGCTGGAGATCGTCGAGCGGATCTGTGAAGGCAAGGGGGAGGAAGGTGACATCGAGCGGTTGATCAAGCTGGGCAGCCTGATCAAGGAGACCTCCCTGTGCGGCCTGGGCCAGACCGCCCCCAACCCGGTGCTGTCCACCATCCGCCACTTCCGGGAGGAGTACGAGGCCCACATCCGCGACAAGCGCTGCCCCGCCGGCGTATGTGCAGACCTGGTCCGGGCGCCCTGCCAGAACGCCTGTCCGGCTGGCGTGGACGTCCCCGGATATATCTCCCTGATCGGGGAGAAGCGACTGGAAGAGGCGCTGCGCTTACACCGGGAGCAGAACCCCTTCGTGTCGGCTTGCGCCCGGGTCTGCTTCCACCCCTGTGAGTCCAAGTGCCGCCGCGGCACCCTCGACGAGAGCGTCTCCATCCGGGGGCTTAAGCGGTTCATGGCAGACCAGGAGACCACCCCGGTCCTGCCCGAGATCCGCGAGAACGAGGCCAACGCCCGGCGCAAGGTGGGCATCGTGGGCGCCGGTCCGGCCGGCCTCTCCTGCGCCTACTTCCTGGCCCGGCTAGGCTACCGGCCCACCGTGTTCGAGGCCCAGGATCGCCCCGGCGGCATGCTGGTACAGGCCATCCCCACCTACCGTCTGCCGCGCGAGGCGCTGGCCAGAGAGGTACGGATGATCGAGTCCATGGGGGTGACCATCCAGACCGGTCAGGAGCTGGGTAAGAGCTTTCATCTCACCGATCTGCGCCAGGACGGCTTCCAGGCGGTTTTCCTGGGAGTGGGGGCGCGCAACGGCTCCAGGTTGGGAATCCCAGGAGAAGAGGCCCAGGGCGTCTCGGACGCCATTCAGTTCCTGCGGCAGTTCAACCTGACCGGCTCGGCCTCGGTCGGCCAGAACGTGGCCATCATCGGCGGAGGCAACGCCGCCATCGACGCAGCCCGGACCGCCCTGAGATTGGGCGCCAAGAAGGTCACCATCCTCTACCGTCGCACCCGGGAGCAGATGCCGGCCTGGCCCGAGGAGATCGAGGAGGCCGAACGGGAGGGGGTTCGCATCCATTTCCTGGTGGCTCCTGTCGAGGTCCTGGTGGAAGATGGCCGTGTCGCCGGCCTCAAATGCTCCCATATGAAGCTCGGTTCCTTCGACCGCGGGGGGAGGCGACAGCCGATCCCCTCCGAACAGCCGGACTCGGTCTTCGCCTGCGACCAGGTGATCGCCGCCATCGGGCAGATCGTCGATCCCGCCGAGTTTTTGAACGGAACGCAACTGGAGCTGAGTCGGGGCAACTTGATCAAGGTCAACCGGCTTACCGGCCAAACCTCGGTTTCCTGGATATTCTCCGGTGGAGACTCGGTGCTGGGCCCCTCCTCGGTGGTCGAGGCGGTGGCAGGCGGGGAAAGAGCGGCGGTAGGCATCCACCAGTTGTTGACCGGAAAACAGGAGGCTTTCTGGCGAGTGGTCAAAGACAGCCAGACCTTCTTCGATCCGGACGCCGATCCGGTACCGTACGCCCGTGGTCAGGGATGGATGCTGCCCCTTGACCAGCGGGCAGAGAATTTCTCCGAGGTCGAGATGGGGTTTACCGAAGCGATCGCGCTGCGCGAGGCAAAACGGTGCCTGCGCTGCGACTACCGGGAGGGCAGCGGTTAACCAACAGGGCACCGCGCGCCCGTCCCAATCGTCACCCCCCCGCTCGATCGAGGTTCCCAACAACCCGACCGCCTGCCGACAGCGATCCCCGGGCGGCCGGAAAATGAGAGCATGAGCCGATGAAGGCGACTCTTCACCTCAGATCGAACTAGGTGCGCCGATGCTTACTCCAGACAGTATCGTCAGCACCATCCCGGAACGATGCAAACGGTGCTACACCTGCGTCCGAGAGTGCCCGGCCCAGGCCATCAAGGTCGAGGGCGGTCAGGCCATGGTCATCCAGTCGCGCTGCATCGCCTGCGGCAACTGCGTCAAGGTCTGTGCCCAGAACGCCAAGCGTATCCAGGATGGTATCGGACCGGTCCGCCACCTCCTGGCTGAGCGGGAACGGGTGTTCGCCTGCATCGCCCCCTCCTTTCCCGCCGCCTTCCACCCCCTTTGCCCGGGGAAGCTGGTGGCGGCGGTCCGGGCCCTGGGCTTCTTCGAGGTGTGGGAGGTGGCCTTCGGCGCGGAGCTCATCAGCCCCATTTATGCTCGTGCCTACGCCCGAGCCCGGCGCGAGGCCCGCCAGGTCATCTCCACCGCCTGCCCTGCCATCGTTTCCTATGTCGAAAAGTACATGCCGCAGCTCCATCATGCGTTGGCCCCCATCCCCTCGCCCATGATCGCTACCGCTCGTGCCATCCGACACCGCCACGGCAAGGAGGTGGGGGTAGTCTTCATCGGCCCCTGCATCGCCAAGAAGAACGAGATCCGCGACCCGGCGCTGGTCGGCGAGGTGGACGCCGTGCTCACCTACGAGGAGCTGGTCAACATGTTTCACCAGGACGGCATCGTCCCCGAGCAGATGGACGAGAGCGGGTTCGATGGTCCCCGCTGCCTGGTGGGCCGCGCCTTCGCCCTGTCCGGAGGGCTATCCAAGACCGCTGGCATCGATGTCGACATCCTGGAGAACGACATCCACGTCGCCGACGGCAAGGACCGCGTCCTGGCCGTGCTCCAGGAGGCCGCCTCAGGCGACTGTCGGGTTCGCCTGCTGGACCTCTTGTTCTGCGAAGGCTGCATCAACGGCCCCAAGATGATCACCAACGCCAGCGTCTTCGCTAGAAAGAACATCCTGGCCTCGGTCGTCAACCGCTGGAACCGCCAGACCACCCAGCGGGAGATGGCCGAGTCGCTGGCCGAGTTTGCCGACCTGGACCTCACCCGCTCCTTCATACCTCAGGTGGTTGAGCTGCACCGGCCGACCGAAGAGCAAATTGAACAGGTCCTGCGCTCCCTGCGCAAGTACACCCCCGAGGATCAGCTCAACTGCGGCGCCTGTGGCTACCGAACCTGCCGGGAAAAAGCGATCGCCGTCTGCCAGGGCCTGGCCGAACGAGAGATGTGCTTGCCCTACCTGGTGGACGAGCTGGAGTCGAGCGTCCGCGAGCTCAGGCGGTCCCACAAGGAGCTGGCGTCGGCCCAGGAAAGGCTGGTCCACACCGAGAAGCTGGCCTCCATGGGACAGCTTTCCGCCGGCGTGGCCCACGAAATCAACAACCCGCTGGGCACCGTTCTGCTATACTCCCACATGCTCCTCAGACAGCTCCAGCAATCGGACCCCATGCGAGACGATCTCAGCATGATCGTCAGCGAGGCCGCTCGCTGCCGTGATATCGTCAGGGGGTTGCTCGACTTCGCACGGCAGTCGCGCGTCTCCAAGGAACCCACCGATATCGCCAAGCTGGTCCACGACGTGCTGGCGCTCATGTCGGTCCGGGTGGGGGGAACCGACATCCAGCTCATCTCCGATCTCCAGGATGACCTGCCCCTCATGATGCTGGACGCCTCCCAGATCAAACAGGTCCTGGTCAACCTGGTGGGCAACAGCATCGATGCCGTCGGGGAATCCGGCCAGATCAAGTTGAGCGCCCAGCTCAGCGAAAGCCGCGATCGGTTGGTACTCAAGGTGTCCGACAACGGATGCGGGATCGCCAAGGAAAACCTGGCCAAGCTGTTTACCCCCTTCTTCACCACCAAATCCGAGGGCAAAGGGACCGGCCTGGGACTGGCCGTCGCCTACGGCATCGTCAAGATGCACCACGGCGATATCTGGGCCGATAGCGAACCCGGCAAGGGGACCACCTTCACCCTCATCATCCCCCTGTCCACCAGCGACCAATCGCAGGGAGCCGAGACCCTATGAACGATCGTCCCGCGGTGATCATGCTCGTCGATGATGACCAGGACTTCCTGGACATCAATGAAAGCCTGCTGGTGGCCAGCGGCTACCAGGTCCTCCCGTTTTGCGACCGGGAATCGGCCTTCGGCCAGATCTGCCGCCAAAAACCGGATCTGGTCATCACCGACCTGATGATGGAAAGCCTGGACGCCGGCTTCTCCCTGGCTCGACGCATCAAGCAGGAACCGGCGCTGGCCGACCTGCCGGTGATCATCGTCACCGCCATCTCCAGCCAGCTCGGCTTCAACTTCACCCCCCGAACCCCCGAAGAGCTGAAGTCCCTCCATGCCGACGCCTTCCTGGAGAAACCGGTCCCCCCGGACAAGCTACTGGCCACCGTCCGAGAGCTGTTGAAATGACCCCTTCACCAGGACAGCCAACGGCCCCAGAGCGAGAACGTATCCTGGTCGTGGACGATGAGTTCGGGATCCGCGAGGGCTGCCGCCGAGTCCTCACCTCGGAAGGGTACCAGGTCCAGACCGCCGCCGACGGCCTGGAAGGGCTGGAGACCTTCAGACAGGAAAAGAACTTCGCCGCCGCGCTCATCGACCTGAAGATGCCCCGCATGGGGGGACTCGAGCTCATCGACGCCATCCGCAAGGAAGACCCTGACATCATGCTCCTGGTGATCACCGCCTACGCCACCATCCAGACCGCGGTGGAGGCGACCAAGAAAGGAGCCTACGGGTACATCCCCAAGCCGTTCACCCCCGACGAGCTGCTGCTCCCCCTCCGCAATGGCCTGGAAAAGCGATCCCTGGCGCTGGAGGCCAAGCGGCTGCGCGCCGAACGGGAACGCCGGCTGCTGGAGATTACCGAAGAACGCTCCAAGCTCCGCACCATCATCGAGTGCATGACCGACGGCGTCGCGGTGGTCAACCAGGACAAGCAGGTCGTCCTGGAAAACGCGGCCCTGGCCCGCTTCCTCCCCGAGGCCCGCCCCAACTCCTGGCCCGCACCCATGGCAGCGCTCGGCTACCCCGAGCTCATCTCCATCCTGGAGGAGGCGCTCAAGGCCGGCACTGCCCCTCTCATCTCCTCGACGGAGATCACGCTCGACAACCGGACCTACATGGTCAACGCCAGCCCGGTGGCCGAGCCCGGCCACGATCCGTTCGGGGCGGTGGCCGTCGTCCGCGAGATCACCGCCATCAAGCAGCTGGCCGTGGCCAAGTCCATGTTCATCTCCATGGTGGCCCACGAGCTGAAAAGCCCATTGGCCGCCATCGAAGCGTTCCTCGACCTGATACTGAGCCGGCCGGAGAGCATGACCGCCGAAAAGCAGCAGGAGATGATGGAACGTTGCGTCCTGCGTGCCCGCAACCTCCGCAACATGGTCACCGAGCTCCTCAACCTGGTGGCCATCGAGACCGGACACCTCTCCCTCAAGAGAACACCGATCGAGCTGGGAAGTGTGGTCGAGGAGGTGGTGGAGCTCCAACGGCCCAAAGCCGAGGCCAAACAGCTGGAGATGATCCTGGATCTCCCCGAACAACAGGACACCACCCAGGTACTGGCCGACAAGGAGGCGCTCTCCTGCATCATCACCAACCTGGTGGATAACGCCATCAAGTACACCCCCGATCAGGGACGGGTCGACGTGTCGGTCTCCTGCGACGAGCACCTGGTGAAGCTGGCCGTCCGGGATTCCGGCATCGGCATGACCGAGAAAGAACGAGAAAGCGCCTTCGACGAGTTCTACCGGGCCAAGAACAAGCACACCGCCTCCATTCCGGGGACCGGACTGGGGCTGTCCGTCGTCAAGCGGCTGGTGGAGATGCACAACGGCGTGATCTCCCTGGCCTCCGAACCGGGTCAGGGCAGCACCTTCACCATTTCGTTCCAGTCCCTGTGACCAAGGGCTCGGGCAGGGAATACCACAGCCACAGCAGCAGGGAGAACTCCACGGATGGCCATCGTCTCGGACCACCCCTCATCCCATCGGTCATCGAGTGATCCGGCAAGGCGCCCTGGTGAGGAGGAGATCCTCGACTGGCTGCAGGAAGACCGGCCCGAGCGCCTGGAGCTGCTATGGCGACAGGCGGACCGGGTGCGCCACCAGAACGTGGGGGACGCGGTCCACCTGCGCGGGCTGATCGAGATCTCCAACCATTGTACACGCCGATGCGCCTATTGTGGGGTCCGCGCCCCCAATCGCCGCGCTCGACGCTATCGCATGACCCCCCAGCAAATCCTCGAATGTGTCCACCTGGCCGTCGAACGCGGCTTCGGCACGGTGGTCCTGCAATCCGGCGAGGATCCCCGCCACACCGGCGGGTGGGTCGCCGACCTGGTAGGGCGCATCAAGGGGGAGACCCCTCTTGCGGTGACCCTGAGCCTGGGAGAAAGAACCGCAGAGGACCTGGTCCTCTGGCGGCAGGCCGGCGCCGATCGGTATCTGTTGCGCTTTGAGACCTCCAACCGGGAACTCTACGATCGGGTTCATCCGCCCGCCAAAGGAACCGTTTCCGACCGGATCGCCCTGCTCCGCCTGCTCCGGGAGATCGGCTACGAGGTGGGCAGCGGCATCATGATCGGCTTGTGGGGTCAGTCGTGGCAAGACCTGGCCACAGACATCGCCCTCTTTGCCAAGCTGGATCTGGATATGATCGGCTTGGGACCTTACATCCCTCACCCCGATACCCCCATGGCCCAACATCCAGACCGATACCGGCTTCCCCCTGAGCGGCAGGTCCCCGCCGATGAGCTGACGACCCACAAGGCGCTGGCCCTGGCGAGAATCCTCTGCCCTGAGGTCAACATCCCGGCCACCACCGCCATGACCACCATCAACCCAGAGCAGGGGCTGGAGCTGGCACTGTCCCGGGGAGCCAACGTGTTCATGCCCAACCTCACCCCCGACGACCATCGGGCCAGGTACACGATCTACCCTTCCAAGACCTCCCTGGTTCACCGGGACGAGGAGAGTTACCATCACCTGCAACACCGCCTCCAGGCTCTCGGACGGGAGGTGGGCGCCGGCAGGGGTGACTCGGTCCGCTACAGTAGACGGCACCCCTGATAGGCCCAGGCTCCGCGTGCCACCTCCCCCGGGCTCCGTCTCGGGGGAGGAAAGCCAGGCCAGAGGCTAGAGTCGCCCATAGGGGTAGGGACGGCCGGTTGTACGTGCCCGGCCGCCCCTCCCTCCGAACCGTACGTGCGGTTCTCCCGCATACGG
>JAFGEP010000114.1 GCA_016931535.1 Bradymonadales bacterium | reverse complement strand
TACACTCGCCAGATACAGCAACTACAAGGAATGCCGCATGAAGGGTGAGATCTGGATCTGCATCCAGTGGGCTCCGCGACACCTCCCCCGGACTCCGTCTCGGGGGAGGAGAGCTAGGCCAAAGGTTAGTGTCGCCCCCTCCGTCGCTCCGCGACACCTCCCCCGGACTCCGTCTCGGGGGAGGATTGCCGGGACCCGCCGAGCCACCCCCGCGCGGAGCCTGGACTTTCTCCGAGTCCGTAGAGTGGACGCCGGGACCCGCCGAGCGGTTACACCAGTAACCGCCGGGGGGTGGCGGAGTCTCGGAGGCGAGGAGAAATGCCCAGGCGACGCGCTTACGCCAGTAACCGCCGGGGGGTGGCGGAGTCTCGGAGGCGAGGAGAAATGCCCAGGCGACGCGCTTACGCCAGTAACCGCCGGGGGAGGAGAGCTTGTCCAGCGGCTAGGATCGCCCCCTCCGCCGCTGGGCGACACCTCCCCCCGTCTCCGCCTCGGGGGAGGAGGATCTCTGGTAGTCCTTGAACCTGCGGCGCCAAGTGCAGTACACCGTTGTCGTCCAGTCGCATGCTGACCACGCCCATGGACCATGGGCAGGCAATGGGCGGTTCGGAGTGGCAGAGGGGCGGGGATTGCGACCGACCTTTCCGGGGACGAGTCATGAAAAAGCGCATCGGGTTGGTCACGATCCACAGAGCACTCAATGTCGGAGCCGCACTACAGGTTTACTCGACCTGCAAGGCGGTCGAAGCACTCGGCCACGCGATCGAGATCATCGACTACCATCCACAAGATGCGCCTTCCCGACGGATGGGGAGGACCTTCTCGCCAGGCCGGCTGTTGTCCCAGGTCGACAGTCTGTTGAACTATCGCCAGCGCCAAAGACAACTCCGGCGCTTTCACCAATTCCAGGAGCGCCTACCGATCCGGCCGCCGACCCTGCATACGGTGGCAGACGTCCGTCGCCAGCGTTTCGACTACGACCTGTATGTCTGCGGAAGCGACCAGATCTGGAACCCGACGCTGCTGACCAGGGGAATCGGCGAGCCCTATTACCTGGAGTTCGTCAAGGACAGGCGCAAGGTATCGTACGCCCCCAGCTTCGGAGTGGAGGAGATCCCGCCAGGCCAACGGGATCGGATGGCGGAGCTGATCAACGGGATCGACCGGCTGTCCGTTCGCGAGCGGAGCGGCGTGCGGATCGTGGAGAAGCTCACGGGGAGAAAGGCCGAGCACCTGCTCGACCCGACGCTGCTGCTGGATCCCATCGAGTTCGAGGAGATCGCCGAGGATCCATCCCTCGACGTTCCCTTCCTGTTCGTCTACCCGACCCAGTACCCCAAGAAGCGGGAACAGATCGAAGCGATGCAGGAGATCGCCCGGCGCCTGGGGCTTCGCATCGCGATCGCCCTTTCCAAGGCGTTCCATCCCAGGTGGCTGCTGGAAAGGGCGACCTTCCTCTGGGATGTGGGGCCCAGTCAGTTCCTGGGCCTGATCCGGAAGGCCTCCTATGTCGTGACCAACTCCTACCACGGCACCGCGCTGTCCATCGCGCTGCGCAAGAACTTGGCGGTGATCCCCCACGCCCATTACAACACCCGCATGGAGAGCCTGCTCTCGATCCTCGACCTGGGACACCGCCAGCTATCGCCGAATGCAGCGGCCAGGGACCTGTCCATCTACCTGGAGCCGGTGGACTACACGCGGGTAGAGCCGCTCCTGGCCGAGGAGCGCAAGAGGTCGCGGGAGTTCCTGCGCCGCGCCATCGAGGACTGAGGCGATGAAAGACACCATCGAAAGGGTGACGAACGCCAGGTGCACCGGCTGCGCCGGCTGTTTCAACACCTGTCCGGAAGGGGCGATCGACATGGTGTTGTCTCGAGAGGGTTTCTACCGACCGGTCGTGAACCACGACCTGTGCACCGATTGCGGCCTGTGCCTGAAGCGGTGCCCGGAGCTCTCCTGGCGTGCGCCTCTGGTGCCGCCCCCTGCGGTGTACGCCGCCTGGTCCACAAACGACGAGGTCCGGGTTCACAGCTCCTCGGGAGGAGTGTTCTCGGAGCTCGCCCGGCGAATCCTCGACCAGGGCGGTGCAGTGGCCGGGTGCGCCTGGAACGAGCGATGGGAGCCGGAGCATGTGCTGGTCGATTCTTGGGACGGTGTAGCCAGGCTGAGGGGCAGCAAGTACATCCCCAGCCGGATGGGAAGCGTCATCCGGCAGATCGAAACACTGGCGACAAACAAGGAGGAGGTGCTTTTCTGTGGAACGCCCTGCCAGGTGGCGGCGGTGGATATCGCTTTGTCCAGGAAGGCCAGGGCCAAGGTGGTGCTGGCCGATCTGGTCTGTCACGGCCTGCCTTCCCTGAAGGCGTTCAGGCAATACGTGGACCACTGGTTTGGCGGTGATCTGCAGAGCTACGAGTTCAGAGCCAAGACCACCGGTTGGTCGGCTTCCCGTGTTCGAGCGCGGACCCGGAGTGGACGGAGCTACGACGTGCGGGTTAGCGGGGATCCCTTTCAGCGAGCGTTCCAGGTATACCACGTTTCGATGATGGAGGCCTGCTACGACTGCAGGTTCCAGGGAGGCGCGCGCGCGGGAGACGTCACCCTGGGCGACTTCTGGGGCGTGCCCGGCGAGTGGCGTGACGACCGCGGGGTTTCGGTTGTACTGGCCAACACCGCCAAAGGTCGATCCCTGGTGGAGGAGATCGCCGCACTGGGCTTGATCGAGCTGCACCCGAGCGACTTCGCCACGGCAGCCAAAGGGAATCCCAGGCTGCTGTCCGGGCTGAGACACAAGCCGCTCTTGCGCTCGGTGTTCATGCGCGGCCTGGTCGGCGGCATCCCCTTCCCAACGATGGCCCGATTGTGCTTCCCCTGGCTGAGAATCGAACAGACATCCAGGATGCTCGCGACACCCAGGGGGCGGCGGATCTTCTTCTCCAAGGTGCGGCGGCTTATCACTACCCTGAGCCCCTGAGGAAGGTGCGGATTTTGGCTTCTGTCAGCCGCAATGTGGTCCTGTCCACGCTGGCTTTCTGGACCCTCCTGGTTGTCCGGGCGGGCCAGCAGCTCCTCTGGGTGCCGCTGTTCCTGACGGTGTTCGGGAAAGAAGGCTACGGCGAGTGGCTGACGCTGATCGGCCTGGCGGGCTATGCCTCCATATCGGATCTGGGGGTGCACGTCTACTGGTTGAACCTGCTCACCGGCGCCTACGTGCGGGGCGAGATCGACAACTATCGGCGCATCTTCCGCGCTGGCCTCTTTCTGTTCTTGGCGGTGGGATTGACCACCCTGGCAGTGTCCGGAGCTTTCTCCCTGTTTCACGGTCCCTCGCGGCTGCTCGGCCTTGAGGCCATCCGGTCGTCCATCGCCTCGGTCGCGTTTTTGGTACTGGTGGGCCAGACCCTCCTCACGGTGCTCTCGCAGATGCTTCGCGGCGTGTTTCGCACGGTCGGCGAGAACCCCAAGTACGTCTGGTTCGGCGTTGCCCGGGAATCGTGCACCTTCGCCCTGGTGGCGGCTGCGCTGCTCGCCAGTGTCGGCCCCTTGGGGCTGGCCCTGGTCTACGGCGGCATCGGCATCGGAATGGCCGTATGGGTGGTCTTCACCCTGCGCGGCAGATTCGCGCACCTGGTGGACTACCGCATTCACCGGGCGGACAGGAAGACGGTCACGGGTCTGGTGGGAGGAGGATCGATCCGGATGGTCAGCCTGCTGGCCAACCTGCTCTTGATCCAGGGGACGCTCATCATCACCAACTGGGCCCTGGGCGCCGCGGTCGTGGCCCTGGTCGCCACCTGTCGCACCCTGGCCAACGTGGCGCTGCAGGCGGGAGGCTCGCTTTACCAGGCGACCTTGCCCGAGTTCTCGCGCCTGGAAGCGGCATCGGACAACGATGCGATGAAAAAACTGCTGCGCCGCAGCAGCTCCTTCGTCTTCCTCCTGTCTGGTCTCGCCTGCGTGGGCCTGGCCGCTCTGGGCCCGTGGCTCTTCGACCTGTGGACAGGCGGCCGGTTTCCGAACGCAGCTCCCCTCATCTACCTGTTCGCCGCCGCCATCATGGTGGATGCGATGCGCATGCCGCTCAGCTTCTTCCTTCTGGGCTGCAATCGAATCGCCTGGGTTGCGCTCACCGATATCGCCTATGCCGTGACCGCCCTGGCGGTGATGTGGCTACTCTTTCCCCGGCTCGGCGCCTGGGCGGTGCCGATCGCAACCATGACCTGCGGGGCGTTGATTCACCTGCCATCAGTCCTCGCGGGTTCGGGGAAGATCCTTCCGATGGGGTTCTTGTTGCGCCTGGTGGCCCGGATAGGGCTGGGGTTGGTGCTGGTGGCGCTGCCTGCGGTACCGTTGGGCCTGAGCTTCCATGGCGGCATCAGCCTGCCCTTTCTGTTGGCACAGACCGCGGTGGGACTGGCGGCGTTCGCCGCGCTCGCCTGGCTCTTGGTTCTCGATCGCGCGGACGCAACCCTGCTGAAAAAGCGTCTGCTCGGCCTGGGCCGAAAGGCCGCCAGGTAGGGGATCGCCGTTGTCAGGTAACAGTTGTCCGATCGTGAGTCATCCCGTCGTCGGCCGCCCAAAGGAAGGCGGGCGGACGATGATGATTGTCTTGGCGCCGCGCCAACTACAGCATCAACCGATTTGAATGAACACCCTTTGAGCGAACCGTGGAGCCTGGTCTTTCACCGAGCCATGGGTGGCGGAGTCTCGGAGGCGAGGGGAAAGGTCCAGGCGACGCGCGCCTCCAGCGGAGCCTGAGCTTTCCCCGAGTCCGTAGAGTGGACGCCGGGACCCGCCGTGCGGTTGCCGCTGGGCAACCGCCGGGGGGTGGCGGAGTCTCGGAGGCGAGGGGAAAGGCCCAGGCGACGCCCCGTGTAGTCAACAAAATCGTTTTGAGCTATGGACAGTCGAGCCGAGACTCGCTCTGAGCCGATTGAGCAACCGCAGGCTAGGGAGAAAACGGAGCCCGAATTTTCCCTTCGGTGACGAGCGACCGCACCCACCGATACTTGCCCGAAGCCTCGTTGGGCAGCTCCGGCACATAGGAGATGATGATCTCCACCTGGTCTCCCAGGTGCTTTCGGATCTCCGCCTTGAGAGCGGTCTCTTGCTCCTCGGACATCGATTTGCCGGCTTGCAGTACGGCAGAAATGGAAAGCCGGTCGTAGCTCTCCTGCACCACCTGGAACTTCTGGACGACACCCGTCCGCTGCACCAGATGCGTGAAGAGCTGCCCGTGAACGCACTTGCCCTCCCGGGTGACGATCAGGTCGTGCTTGCGACCCTGCACCCGGTCGATCATCGGGAGGCCTCTGCCACAGCGGCATGTGCCCTTCACCAGTGTGGACAGGTCGCCCGGGGCGTACCGGATCAGCGGCGCCGTGTGATCCAAAAGATGGGTCAAGACCACCTCTCCCACTTTGGGACCCTCCCCCAGGTCTGCGTTCTCGAACGGCTCGATCTCCACGTACATGCTTTCGGCCATGGTGTGCCAGCTCCGCTCGGGACATTCGTGGGCGATGATGGTCGCCTCCACGCATCCGTACTCGTTGATCGCCGGACACCCCCAGACCCGCTCGATGGTCTCCTGCTGCCAGTCGTACAGGACCTCAGAGGTGGAGACGACCCCCGCGACCCCCATCCGCCTGGCGGCTTCGGTCAAACCCGAGCGCTCCACCCAGTCGCTGAATACATAGAGCGACGAAGCATACCCGATCAGCATGTCGGGGCGCACCTTCCGGATGTAACCAAAGGCCTTGGCCATTCTCGGTTCATCCAGCTCGTAGGCGCTGAACAGGCGGTAGTTGGCCAGCCGATCGCGCACCTCGTGGACCAAAAACCGCTTGATCCGCCCTTTCCAGTCGAGGTAGATGGAGAACCCGCGCTCGTAGAAGCAGACCGCCTTGACCCCCAGGTGCAGGCCCCACCATCCCCGGCAGCGCCATGCGTTGGCGAATCCGTAGGCGTACTTCTCCTGGTTGCCGGGGTAGATCAGCGGCTCGCAGGTCGACCCGCTGGTCCGCAAGGGCCAGACCCGCCGCTTCCGGTCGGTCGCGATCACCTGGTCGAAGCGGCCCTGGATGTCCTGCTTGCGGAGGACCGGCAATCCTCTCAGGTCGTCCAGCTCCTTCAGGTCTCCCGGCTCGAAGCCGACCTCCTTGAAGCGCTCTCGGTAGAAGGGGACGTGCTTGGCGGCGTGGGCGACGATCTCCTAGAGCCGCTCCAGCTGGAGCGCTCTCAACCGTTCAGGGCTCCACCACTGGCTGACCTCGAACTCCTTCAACCTTTTCTGAGAGGGCACCCCCTGGACCCGATGAAACAGGGGGTAGAGCACCTTGCCGACCAGCATCCGATTCATCGCTTCCCCTGACACATCCAGTCCGTCCCCTTGCAGAGCCTGGTCCGTTTCGCTGGCGGCCCAGGTCGCCAGGCCACCTGCCATGCCAACTGGGGTCCGGCTCGGGAACCCCTTTCCTTTGCCTCAAACGAGGGGCGGCTGGCCGACTTGAGATCGACGCCAGGGCGGTGTAGGCCGCTCTCCCTCCTCCCGAACGTACTCGATGACAGCCAGCAGGTACCTGGCCAACGAGGGGCCCGAGATGCACTCGGCCCATCTCTTGATCCGTTCCCTGCGATCACTGGTCAGCTTGCCGGCTTGCATCTGCCTTTCCAGCGCGCCAAGGAGGTCCTCGATGCTTCCGCCCCGATAGACGGTACCCCTCCAGGGCTCACGGACCAGGTCGGCTGCCCCACACCGATCGCTGCAGACCACGGGGACACCCAGCATCAGGCTCTCGTTGACCACGGCCCCCCAGCCGTCATAGTGGCTCGGGAGAACCAAAAGATCACATTTCCTGACGAGCCGCAACACCTCCCGGTTTTTCAGCATACCCCAAAAGCGCACCTGTTGCTGCAGGTCTAGCCTCCGGGTAAGCCGCTCCAGCTCAACCCGTCGATCGCCATCACCGATGATCTGAAGGCTCCAGTTCCTGGCCCCGATCCGAGCAGCCGCCTCGAGCAGCGTATCAATCGCCTTCAACCGGATGCATGACCCGACAAATGCCATCCGAAACTCATCGGAACTGGTCGTCTCATCAGTCTCTGTGGTCACCTCCAGTGGATGCTCGACAGCGTAGGCGTAAGGGAAGCACAGCTCTCGACCAAAGCCGGAGCGAACGAACCACCTCACCCCCAGATCACCCATGGGCAGCATGAACTGCAGTCGGCCTTTCAAAAACAAGCTCTCCGCGCGGTACATCCACCTCCGGCCCCAACCGGCTAGCCCTCGCGGATCAGCGGCCTCGGCCACCACCACCGGGCGAACCCCCCTTCGCAGGCAGTGAATCAACGCTGTCCTGACCAGCGGATACGCCATGGTACCGGCCAGCAGGTGCAACGAGCACTCAACATCTCCTTCGATCAAGTTGCGGATCGCCCTCTCGCCGGGAGCGATGAGCACGCGGGTCGAGCCAAAGTCCGGGACATGCCATCCCATCTGCTCTCTGTACGACCCCATATCCCGTTCGACCGCCAGGGTCACCTCGTGACCCAGCTCGGCCAGCGCCCGGATGGAGGCCGACTGGTGCAGAGACAGGCAGGGCTGCCAGAAGACCAGCCTCATTGGTCTTCCATGTTTTCGGTGACCCAAAAATGGCTAGCCATTCGACCTCGACGGGGTTACAGGTCAACAGTCGTGCCCCGTTCTCCTTGCGTGTCCCTGTTGACAAAAGGAGCCGTAAGAGACAAAGCGGTATAGAGAACGGTGATCTCGCCAGGTCCCGTCCATATTGACCCGGCAGCGATAGGTGTACAATCGCCTGAGCAGGAGTGTCAAGTTGCTCCATCAGTACCCTGGTTCGGCTGAGATCAGCGCGGAGGATCTCCGAACCCCACAGGTATTGGGTACAAGAGCGGTCCCTCTGATCTTTCTTACCGGCTGCTTGCTTTCTCCGGCTCTGTTCTCCATCGTTCGCAAGCTGCTACCAGGCCAGCCGGTATATCTGGAAGTTGGTTCTTCTGTTGTAGTGCTAGCCGTAGCAGTAATGTTGCTTTTATTTTACCGAGCACCCAGGTTACCTGTCTACCTCAGAACTCCTCTGCTGCTATGGGCGGCCCTGCATATACTGTACGCAGTATTTTCGATCGGTGTGGACTATCGTGTGGGACTCACGGCCTCGATGGTGCGAATCGTCCCGATCCTGATGGTCCCGATCGCCTACAAGTCGCTGAAAAGTATCAACAGTCTGAGTCGTTTGTCCGCCGTTCTCGGGATTCTAGCGGTACTGCTTCTACCCGCAGCCGTTTTGGTTGCCCTGGGCGGCCCGGAAGTGGTCCCGCAGTTTTTGCGACCGATCGAACGGTTCATCGAGATTGGAAGAGAGCACAGATCCGGCATACCGACTGTTTCAGCCATTTTCAGCACCAACGCAGTGTTGTCCATGAGTGCCATGGCTCTATACTATCTGTCCAACATGAGTCTGTCTCTTGACGAGCAGATGGGCGGGAGAAAACACAACCGGTGGCTTGTATTTCTATTTTCCTCCGTGGCACTGGTCTTCCTCAGCGTTCGAAGAGGCGCCTTCTACATGTGTGTTGTGGGGCTCTTCTACTACCTCGTGCGCGTAAGGAGAACGAGCGCGAAAACACGGGTGCAGTTGATCCTAGTGATCATCGTGTTGGCTGTTGGCGTATCGTACCTTGATACCAGAGGACACATCATCGGGAAGGAGACCAGGGGTGAGTTCGTCCTCAATCTGGATCTCAGGAACAGAGTAGAAGATGTCTTTTTCGGGTCCTTTTCCCACTGGCTCACCCACAAGCCGCTGGGCTCTTACCTGGGGTATGGTGGTCCTGAACGAGTTGCCTTCATCGGAGAACGCGAGGATCGCTCCGTGCGCATCGAGGTGGGCGCCGCGCAACTGGCAGTGGAGATGGGCGCAATAGGCGCCTTCGGCTTCCTAATCCTCATCGGCACATTAGTCTTTCGAATACACCGGCGGGCCAGGAACACGAGGTTTCACGGAGCCGTCAGCATGCTGCTCGCTTTTCAAGTCGCCTTTTCCTTTCTGTACTACACCAAGGAAGCCTCAGCCATGAACGGCGTCTCGATGGCACAATTGCTCTTTTGGGCTAGCTTCGGAATGTGCGCACGCTTGATCGAGTGGTCCCAACTCCCACAAGCACAGCAGCTTCCTCCGGAGCAGAAGGCATCCTCCCTATCCGGTCATCAGGCTCCAACCCATGGTGTGTAAGGTCTGTCCAAACGGCGCGCCAATAGCTGGCACCACAGCAGAATTCACTTTTCCCATGATTACCCTATCACCATGTATCCGACGATTCCGCAAACCCGTTAGGGCTTGCACTTGCCCAACACCCCTTGCCCTACCCCCTTCTCTCCTCTCCCAACTCTGCTACACTTCGAGGAACCACCGTCAACCGGCAGCCAGGCGGATGGCCCGCACCGGCGTGGATGGCGGACCGATCCGCCAGCGGACTGTGATACCTCGGGAGAAAGGACCAAACGGCCATGCAAACTCTCGTCACCGGCGGCGCTGGCTTCATCGGCTCCAACCTGGTCCGGGCACTGGTGGAAACCGGCCACCAGGTCACCGTCCTCGACAACCTTTTGTCCGGGTACCGCTCCAACCTCGAGCCGTTTCCCCAAATCCGCTTCATCGAAAGCGATGTCCGTGATCCCGATGCAGTGGCACAGGCCGTCCAGGGGGCCGAGGTCGTCTTCCACCTGGCCGCCTCGGTCGGCAACAAGCGCTCCATCGACAACCCCAGGGGAGATGCCGAGATCAACGTCCTGGGCACCCTGACCCTGCTCGAGGCCTGCCGCAAGGCCGGCGTGCGCAAGATCGTCACCTCCTCCTCGGCCGGAATCTTCGGCGAGCTGAAGACCATCCCCATCCGCGAAGACCACCCCATCGAGCCCGACTCCCCTTACGGCTGCACAAAGCTTTGCGAGGAGAAGCACTGCCTGGTCTACGCCAAGCTCTACCCCCCCTTTTCGGCCGTCTGCCTCCGCTATTTCAACGTCTACGGCCCCAACCAGCGGTTCGACGCTTACGGCAATGTCATCCCCATCTTCGTCTTCCAGATGCTCAGGGGAGAACCACTGACCATCTTCGGAGACGGCGAGCAGACCCGCGACTTCGTTCACGTAAAGGACGTGGTCCAGGCCAACCTCAAGGCCGCCATGACCCGCTCGGTCTCCGGCGCCTTCAACATCGCCAGCGGCACACGGATCACCATCAACCGGCTGGTGGAGCTGATCAGCCAGGCCGCCGGCCTCACCCCACAGCTGCGCCACGGCCCGCCCCGACCCGGGGACGTCCGCCACAGCCTGGCCGACGTCTCCAAGGCTGCCACCGAGCTGGGGTACAACCCCGCGGTCGGGCTGGAAGAGGGCCTTGCCGAGTACGTGCAATGGGCCGCATCGGAGCTGGCCAGGGGGAAGACGGGGTGAGGCCTTTGCTCACAAGACGGAACCGGCCGCCAGCCGGCAGGGTGCACCCAGAAGGACAACGACCCCGGCCAGCGCGACCTGAATGCAGGAAATCGCCATGCAGATCCTGATCCTCGGCGGCGCCGGGATGCTGGGCCACAAGATGCTCCAGACCCTGCAGGCCCTGTACTCCCATACCCGATGCACCATCCGTGGGGCTCTGGACGACCCCTTCTACCGGCGGATCGACCTGTTCACCCCATCGAACACCATCGAGCAGGTAGACGCCATGGACCTGGCCGAGCTGGAGGGCCTCCTGACCGAGCTCCAACCCGACGTCCTGGTCAACTGCATCGGCATCGTCAAGCAGCGGGAGGAGGCCACCGCCGCCATCCCCAGCATCACCCTCAACGCGCTGCTGCCCCACCTGCTCGCCGACTGGGCCGGCTGCTGGGGCGGGCGGGTCATCCACTTCAGCACCGACTGCGTCTTTAGCGGCAAACGCGGGCGCTACCGAGAGGCCGACCCGTCTGACGCCGAGGACCTCTACGGCAAGACCAAGTTCCTGGGCGAGGTGGCCAGCGGCAACGCCCTCACCCTGCGCACCTCGATCATCGGGCGGGAGCTCTCGCACTTCCAATCGCTGCTGGAGTGGTTCCTGGCCCAGCGCCGAAAGAGCATCCGCGGCTACACCCGGGTCATCTACTCCGGCGTCACCACCAACTACCTTGCCGAGCTGGTGGGCCGGATCATCGGCCAGCAGCCAGGGTTGTCGGGACTGTACCAGGTCACCGCCCCAGCTATCTCCAAGTACGAGCTGCTCTGCCGGCTGAAGGAGGCCTATGGGATCGAGGTGGAGATCCTCCCCGACGACCATCCGGTCTCCGACCGGAGCATGATCGGCGACCGGTTCCTCCAGGCCACCGGCTGGACCACCCCCAGCTGGGATGACCTGGTCGACCAGCTCGTCGGGGATCCCACACCCTACGACCGGTGGCGATGAGCGCTGCTCCGCCCACAACCTACTTGTCCGACCCGAAGACCCATCCACCACATCGTCGTCCTTACCAACGACCTCGACGACAGGGGCGCAGCAAGCAGAGCCCCTATGCCTTGGGTAATCGGGGCGCAGCAAGCAGCGCCCCTACGTCATCGGCAATCGGGGCGAAGCAAATGGCGCCCCCACATCCCACCATCCTGGCTGACCCCACTGAAGCGCCGCACGGGTGTTTCCGACGACGGTGCAAACTCTGCCGGGACCCGGCGTGGCGCTTCCACCGGAAGCGGCCGCCGGGTGGCAGAGTGCACAGAGGAGGAGGAAAGCTCCCGGGCGGCGCTGAACACCGATCGCCGACACCCTCCTATCCTCGTCCGCCCACCGATCAAACTTGACAGCGCCACGCTTGACGTTCAGCCTTCAGTTTCCAGGCAATGGACCCCCAGGAGCACCGCCATGGCAGAAAACCTGTTCGAGGGCAAGCGAATCCTCATCACCGGAGGCACCGGCTCTTTGGGCAAGGTGCTCATCCGCCGGCTGTTGAGCGGCGAGCGGGGCGACCCCGCCCGGATCATCGTCTTCTCGCGCGACGAGGCCAAGCAGCACTTCCTGCGCGTCGAGTACGAGAACAAGGTGGCCGCCACCGACGAGGTCATCTACCGCAACTTCCAGCGCAAGCTACAGTTCCGCATCGGCGACGTGCGCGACTACAACAGCGTCGCCCCCGTCGTCCGAGAGGCAGACCTCGTCATCAACGCCGCCGCCATGAAGCAGGTGCCCACCTGCGAGTACTACCCCTATGAGGCGGTCGTCACCAACATCGTGGGCGCCGAGAACATCGTGCGGGCCATCCAGGTGCACGACCTGCCGGTCGAGACCGTGGTGGGCGTCTCCACGGACAAGGCCTGCAAGCCGGTCAACGCCATGGGGATGACCAAGGCGCTGCAAGAACGGGTCTTCATCCAGGGCAACATGCGCTGCCCACAGACCCGCTTCCTCTGCACCCGCTACGGCAACGTCCTGGCCTCCCGCGGCTCGGTCATCCCGCTGTTCCACGAGCAGATCCGAAACGGCGGCCCGGTCACCGTCACCACCACCGACATGACCCGCTTCCTCCTCAGCCTCGACCACGCCGTGGACACCATCTTCGCCGCCCTCGAGGGGGCGGGACCGGGCGAGACCTGGGTCCCTCGCGCCCCCTCCTCGCGCATGGTCGACGTGGCCACCGCCCTGATCGACGGCCGCCCCGTCAAGCTGGTGATCACCGGGATCCGGCCCGGCGAGAAGATCCACGAGATCATGGTCAGCGAAGAGGAGTCCTACCGCACCGTCACTCGGGGCGACTGGTACGCCATCCTCCCCATGCTGCCGGAGGTCTGTGGAGACCGGACCGGTGACGGCAGCCTGACGGGCGAGTACAGCTCCCGGGTGAACCTGCTCGACCTGGAGGGGACCCGCGCCCTGCTGAAGAAACACCGCCTGATGCTGGAAGACGCCGATCAGGAACAGGGGGAGCTGCTCAGATGAAGATCATGACCATTTTGGGCACCCGCCCCGAGATCATCCGCCTGAGCCGGATCATCCGGCTGCTCGACCAACATGCCGAGCACATCCTGGTCCATACCGGCCAGAACTACGACGATCGCCTGAGCCGCATCTTCTTCGAGCAGCTCGAGGTGCGCGAGCCGGACGCCAACATGGGGGTGCGCGCCGGCAGCTTCGCCGCCCAGATCGGGCAGATCCTCCAACAGGCAGAGAGGCTGCTCATCGAGCACCATCCCGATCGCCTGCTCATCCTGGGCGACACCAACAGCGGCCTTTCGGCCATCGTCGCCCGGAGGCTCGGCATCCCGGTGTACCACATGGAGGCCGGCAACCGCTGCCACGACGACCGCGTCCCCGAGGAGGTCAACCGGCGGGTCATCGACCACTCCAGCTCGGTGCTGTTGCCCTACACTCACCGCAGCAAGGAGAACCTCCTGGCGGAGGGCTTTCCCACAGAGCGGATCTACGTCACCGGAAACCCCATCAAGGAGGTCATCGACCACTACTCGGATCGCATCGACGCCAGCAGCATCCTGGACACGCTGGGGGTCGAGCCCAAGGGCTACTTCCTGGTCACCATGCACCGCGCCGAGAACGTGGACGTGGAGAGCCGGTTGAGAAACCTCGTCGAGGCGCTCTCCCTCCTCTACCGGGAGTACAACCTCCCCGTCATCTGCTCCTTCCACCCCCGAACCCGGGCCATGGTCGAGAAGTTCGGTCTGAGCATCGACCTGGATGGCGTGCACTTTTTGGAACCCTTCGGCTTCTTCGACTTCATCAGGCTGGAACGCTCGGCATTCTGCCTGCTCTCCGACAGCGGCACCGTCCAGGAGGAGGCCTGTATCTTCGGCGTCCCCAACCTCACCATCCGCGACGTCACCGAACGGCCCGAGACCCTTGAGTGTGGCAGCAACCTGCTTTCGGGCGACGACCCCGAGACCATCGTACGGCTGGTCGGGCTGGCGCTGGCCCGACGCGGCCAATGGACCCCTCCACCGGAGTACCTCGCCTCCGGAGTCGCCAATACCGTGGTGCGCATCCTGCTCTCCTACCGGATTCCCGACCCGGCGGAGAGAGGGTGGAGAGAGCGCTCCCGTCGATGAACCGGCTCGGTTGAGAAGGCGCGTTGCCTGGAGGAAACTGTCGAGCCCGGACTCAACACCACAGGAGCCGACCACCATCCAGAGCGAAGCCCGGGAGAGCCAAATCTGTTGCATCTTATTATCTATCATGATAATTTATTGCCATGAAATGGGAAGAACTCCTCGCCTTGTTCGGCCGCGAACCTACTATCCGAGCCGCCCTGTTGCGTGCGGGGCAGGTGTCGGATGCCCTCATCCGGTTGCAGCTGTCCCGCTGGACCCGATCCGGCCGTCTAGTCCAGCTTCGGCGCGGTCTGTATCTCCTTGGGGAGCCCTACCGGAAAGTGGAGCCGCACCCTTTTCTCCTTGCCAACAACCTGGTGAAGGGCTCCTATGTCAGCCTGCAGTCTGCGCTGGCACACCACGGCCTGATCCCCGAGCACGTACCCGTGGTCACCAGCGTGACCACAGGGCGGCCGCAGTCCATCGAGACCCCGCTGGGACGTTTCGAGTTCCGGCACGTACATCGCCAGCTTTTCACGGGGTACACCACCGCCGAGGTCGCGCCTGGCCAGGAGGCTTTCGTGGCGTCTCCTGAGAAGGCCCTGCTCGATCTCGTCTACCTCACGCCCCAGGGGGAGCATCTGGACTTCTTGCGCGAGTTGCGTCTGCAGAACCTCCAGCTGCTCAACGGCCAACGGCTGGCCTCCGTTGCCGCCCGGTTCGGCAAGGCCAAAATGCTACGCGCTGCCGCCCACATCGAAAAGCTGCGGGAGCTTGAAACCTCGGAGGAAGCGTGAAGGGGCGCATCGAGGAGCTGATCCGGGGTACACCCTCGGCCTTAACCGGCACCAACCTGGTGAGAGAGTACCTTCAGGCTCGCATCCTGGCGGCTCTCCAGGAGATTGGCGCATTTCGGATCTGGGCCTTTCACGGAGGAACTGCCCTCCGGTTTTTATACGGGATCGGCCGGTACTCGGAGGATCTCGACTTCTCGATGGTGACGCAAGGGCAGGAACCGGGATTCTGCAAAGCGATCTTGTCTGTCCAGGCCGATCTCCAGCGGGAGGGCTACCAGGTCAACCTGAAGCTGGACGAGGAGAGGGTGGTGGCCGGTGCCTTTGTCCGGTTTCCCGGCTTGCTCGAAGAGCTCGGTCTGGCGCCGAGACGTTCGAGAGCCCTGTCGGTGAAGGTGGAGGTAGACACCCGGCCACCGGATGGAGCCACCCTGGAGACCACGGTGGTCAGAAGGCATATCCTGCTGCATCTTCACCACCACGACAGAGCTACGCTGCTGGCTGGCAAGTTACACGCCATCCTGAGTCGAGCCTGGACCAAGGGGCGTGACCTGTACGACCTGGTCTGGTACCTGTCCGATCCCGACTGGCCGGAACCGAACCTGGCCTACCTCAATGCGGCGCTGGCGCAGACAGGCTGGAAAGCTCCGCCTCTGGCCGCCGAAAGCTGGCGCCTCATCGTACTGGAACGGCTCGCCAACATCGACTGGGAAAACAGCCGAGTGGATGTCTCACCGTTCGTAGAAAGGATGGGGGAGCTGGATCTGATCCGATTCGAGGTGATGGAACGGCTCCTCGCCAGGTCACGGGAACCATCGTAGCAACTCTGGTTAGCCCGGGTCCATTTCCTCCTCCTCCGCCCGGCCAGATCCACGCAGCCAAACCTCCTTTCGGTCGAGCCTCCCCTCACCTACTCAGCCTCAACGCCTCGAGGAACAGCTGCCGGCTCTGCTCGACCAGCCGGTAGTCGTCTCTTCGACGGTTGGCGAACTGCCGCGCCCCTTCTACTATCCGCCGGTGCTGCTCCTGCCCCATCTCTACCAGCGCCTGCAGCACCTCGGTGAAACGGTCGCGCTCCTGAAGCGGCAGGTCCCAGCCCACCCCCTGCTCGGCAAGACCCCGCCAGGGGGTGCGGTCGCTGATGACCACCGGGCAGCCGGCGGCCAGCGCTTCCAGGATGACGTGGCCGTGGTTCTCGGTCTGGGTGGGGAGCAGCAGCGCGTGGTAGCGCGACAGGACCGCCTCGACGTCGGACGGATCGACCGGGCCGTGATAGGTCACCCGGATGTTGGCCGGCAGCGCGGCGATCTTCTCCTGGCAGTGTTTCCAGTAGCCGGTGTCCTCCACCGGGCCGTAGATGTCGTAGGTCACCTCCCCGGACAGAGGAGCCAGGCAGTCCAGCGCAACTCCCAGGTTCTTGACCGGGTGGATGCGCGACAGGTAGACCAGCTTCGCCTGGCCGACCTCCTTGGGCAAAGGCTCCCCCAAACCGGCTGCTCCATCGACCCGCCTGGCCGCCAACTCGGGAGCAAGAAAAACCGCCTGGCCGGTCAGCGTCCGGCTCTCCTCGGCCTCCACCGGGTTGGTGGCGTGGATCAACACCCCCTTCAGACCACCGAGTCGGCGAACCAAGGACAGGTAGCACCGCTTGCGAACCCCCTTGGTGCCCAGTGCCGCCTGGTGAAACTGCCCTCGCGGGGCGACCACCACGGCGCTGTCCGGCAGCATGCCGAGCCGGCGCATGGCCAGGATCTTGATGGTCGAGCGGGCGAAGAAGCTGGGCAGGTAGAGCAGGTCGTAGCGCAACCCCTTCAGGATCGACCGCAAACCACCCGCGGTCCAGCGCCGCGGGCTGACGTACCGCACCTGGTAGATCGGCCGGTCGATCCACCGATCCACCTCGATCTCCGGGTAGGGCTCGCGAGCCAGGTGGTCGCGATCCCGGGTCACCACGAAAAACTCGAAGTCGGCCTCAAGGTGGTCGACCAGGTTGGCCAGAGACCGGATGGGACCGCCGCCCTTCAGGCCGGGCAGAAACAGGTCGGAGACGATGCAAATACGCGGCCTGGGCGGCAGTTTCGGTTCTTGTTGTGCTTCATGCTGCATACGCTCGGGACCCCTCTGGCACAGGGAAGGAAGAACGATATCGCCCCGTTGCTCCCCTACCTCCATGGACCAACGGCTCGACGGCGGCGTCATCCTGGACGGCGGGTAGTACAGACGCCGCATGTCCTTTCGAGTGCAACCTCGGTCAGATGCTGCATCTTGGTCAGCAACCGTCAACAATCGACAGTTTCTCATAAAAATCCTCGTTGTTGAAACCACCCGTTGTCCTCTCGTCGTCCAGCGGATTGGCACCCGCTCGGCAGGTTGGTGTATCATGCAGCCCGTTCGAGCTTTCAGCCGTCGGGTTTCCCCATGCGCGTGTTGATGCTGACGCAGTGGTTTCAGCCGGAGCCCAACCTGAAGGGGCTGCCGTTCGCCAAGGCCCTGCAGGCGCGGGGGCACCAGGTCGAGGTGTTGACGGGGTTTCCCAACTACCCCCAAGGACGGTTGTACCCTGGATATCGGCTGCGTCCCTGGCAGCGGGAGGTCATGGACGGCATCCCGGTGGTCCGCGTTCCGCTATATCCCAGCCACGATCGCTCGGGGCTGCGCCGGATCGCGAACTACTCCAGCTTCGCGCTGGCCGCCGCCACCCTGGGAGCAAGGCTGGTGAGCAGGCCGGATGTCCTGTACGCGTACCATCCACCGGGGACCATCGGTTTACCCGCCGTCCTGCTGAAGCACCTGTTTCGGGTACCCCTGGTGTACGACATCCAGGACCTGTGGCCCGACGCGGTCGTCGCCTCGGGGATGTTGACCAACCGGGTGGTTGTGGGCCTCTTGGACCTCTGGTGCAGCTTGGTCTACCGCCAGGCCGATCGGATCGTGGTGCTCTCCCCCGGTTTCAGGGAGGCCCTGATCGCCCGGGGGCTGGAGGCCGACCGGATCGAGGTCGTCTACAACTGGTCCGACGAGCGCGCGATGGCTGCGACTTGGCAGGCGACCAACCTGCCGAAAGAGCTGGAAGCACCCGGCCGGCTGGTCGTGCTATTTGCCGGTACCATGGGGATGGCCCAGGGTCTGGATTCCATCCTGGATGCGGCCCTGTTGTGCCAGCAGCAAGAGCTGCCGGTTCGATTCGCGTTCGTCGGCGGAGGGATCGACAAGGAGCGCCTCCGGGGGCGTGCGCAATCCATGGGCCTCGGCAACGTGGCCTTTCTCCCCGTGCAGCCGATGGAGGCCATGGGTCCCATCCTGCAGGCCGCCCAGGTTCTTCTCGTACATCTCGTGGACAACCCCTTGTTCCGGATCACCATCCCCTCGAAAACCCAGGCCTACCTGGCAGCGGGCAAGCCCATCCTGATGGCGGTTCACGGAGATGCGGCCGATCTGGTCACCAGGGCCAAGGCGGGGATCGTCGCGGAGCCTTCCAATCCCTCGAGCATCGCCCAGGCCGTGCGGCGCTTTGTAGAGATGAATTCGGAAGAGCGGCGTCTGATGGGGGAGCGAGGACGCTCGTTCTACCAACGAGAGCTGAACATGAGGGCGGGGGTGATCCGATTCGAACGGATTTTTCGGGAGGCGTGCGGCAGGCAACCGGAGGGCAACCATTCGAGGTCGGAAGAGACGCCATGACCAGATCGAGCGCCCTTACCTTTCGAGCCGCACAATCTGGAGATGAGCAGGCCATCCTCGACCTGTTCGGGGCCTCGTTCGAGCGCCACCTACCCGAAGAGGTCTGGCGCTGGCGTTTCCTACATTGTCCGGCCGGACCGGGTATCGTGGAGCTGGCCTTAGATGGCGACCGCCTTGCCGCCCACTACGCCGTGACCCCCGTTCGCCTGAGCATCGACGGGCTGGATATCCTGGCGGGACTGTCGGGCACCACCATGACCCACCCGGATTACCGCGGCCTTGGGCTCTTTCCGCTCCTGGCCGAGAGAACCTACCAGCGGATGGAAGCCTCGGGCATGGCTTGCGTCTTCGGCTTTCCCAACACCGGCTCACACCGGGGGTTCGTCAAGGATCTGCGCTGGTCCGACATCTACGAGGTGCCTACCTTCAGCCTCCCCATCGATTCGTCCAGGACCTCCGACGAGGCTTCGACCCACATCCGGGAGATCGACCATTTCGATGCCCGTTTCGACGACCTGTGGGAAAGAGCCCGCAAACTCCATCGCGTCATCGCCTGTCGGAATCAAGCTTCCCTCGACTGGAGATATGTCGCCAACCCCCAGTCAGCCTATCGGATCCTCGCATATTGTGCCGGTGATGCGGTATCGGGGTATGCTGTGGTCAAGTCCTACCAGCAAAGACTGCAGATCGTGGATCTGTGCGCCCTGGAGATCGACGTGGAGAAGGAGCTGGTCAAAGGGGTGCTGGCCCTGGCCCGTCAACTCTCCGCACAGGTTGTCGATCTGTGGCTTTCGGTGCATCGACCGTTGCACCGGGAGCTGGAGCGGATCGGATTCTCCAACAGCGCCCCCGTCACCTACTTCGGTGCCCGTCGCCTCGGGCAGGATCTGTCCGGTGGCACTATCGAAGACTGGCGAAACTGGGTTCTCACCATGGGCGACTCCGATGTGTATTGACCGCTGGTGCGTCGGTGCCCTCACCCCCGCCCCCTCTCCCGCTTGCGCAGGCGAGGGGATCCGCCCCGGCGACGCGCTGCACCGTCTCGGGGGAGGAACACCCGGCCAGAGGCTAGAGTCGCCCCCTCCGCCCGCTACGCGGGCACCTCCCCCTGCCTCCGCCTCGGGGGAGGACGGCTCGGCCAAAGGCTGGAGTCGCCCCCTCCGCCCGCTACGCGGGCACCTCCCCCTGCCTCCGCCTCGGGGGAGGATCGCCGGGGGGTGGCGGAGGCCCGCATGAAACGTCCATTCCCGACAAAAAAGCTCGAGCTGGCCATCAAGCGCCTCTTCGATGTCACCTCCTGCTCGGTGATCGCCTCGGCGGGGCTGCCCCTGTTCGCCCTGATCGCCGCCCTGGTGCGCCTCTCTTCTCCGGGCCCCATCTTCTTCACCCAGACACGAGCCGGCTACAAGGGCCGTCCTTTCAAGATGGTCAAGTTCCGGACCATGGTGCACCGGCCGGATCACCTGCAGCCGACCACCTGGACCCGTTCCGAGGAGGAGGCGATTACCCGGATCGGAAGCCTGTTGCGGGACTACGGGCTGGATGAGCTGCCTCAGGTGATCAACATCCTCAAAGGGGAGATGAGCGTCATCGGCCCTCGGCCGCTGCTACCCGAGCAGGTCGCCGAGTTCGATCCGGTCCAGCGCAGGATGCTGGACATGAAGCCGGGGGTTCTTTCGCTGGCTGCCATCAAGGGTCGTCGCGCCATCCCTCCCGAGCAGCGGATCGCATACCAGGTGGAGTACGTGGACCGATGGTCGCTGCTGCTCGATCTTCAGATCCTGTACCAGGCGCTCTGGGTTGTCCTGCAACGGCGCGACGCCCGGGAGCTGTCCTGCTCGGAAAAACCGGCTAGGTGAGGGGAAGATGCAGATCGCGATCTATGGGGCGGGCGGATTCGCCCGGGAGCTGGCCTGGTTGATCGAGCAGATCGGCGAGATCGACCGATCGATCGAACCGGTCTGTTACGTCGACGACAACCTGCAGAAGCAGAACACGGTGCTCAACGGACTGCCCATCTTGTCGTTGGAAGAGGCCCGGGCCCGCTTTCCCTCGGCCCGCATCGTGGGCGGTGTCGGCTCGCCGGCGACGAGAAAGCTGCTGGTGGAAAAGGCCGCCTCGCTGGGGTTCGAGTTCGCAACCGTGGTGCACCCGCGAGCGGAGATCTCCAGGTGGATCGAGCTGGGCAGCGGTACCGTCATCTGTGCCGGCTGCATTCTCACTACCAACATCCGACTCGGTCGCCATGTACAGATCAACCTCGACTGCACCATCGGACACGACGTGATCATGGGCGACTACACCACCCTGGCACCCGGTGTCCACGTGTCCGGATGGGTGCACATGGGGAAGCGGGTATACGTGGGAACCGGCGCGGTGTTCCTGCACGGCACCCAGGATCGACCGCTGGTGATCGGTGATGACACGGTAGTCGGAGCCGGTGCGGTCGTGACCAGGCCGGTACCGCCTCAAGTCACGGTGGTCGGGGTGCCGGCCAGGCCGATCGGGCAGAGTAAGGCTTGATTGTCGGTGAACGCCTCAGGCGGTCACGATCTCCCGGACGAGCTCGAAGCACTCGGCCACTTCCAGGCCGACGGAGATCCCCCGCTCCCGGGCGATGATCTCCAATCCCTTCAGCGATCGCGGATGGGGGTACTCCTTCATCTCGGTGGCATACAACGACGCCAGCTCCAGCTTCTTGTCCAGAAACCCGCCGATATCCACGAAGACACTAGGGGCGAAGGTCCCCCTCCCGGATGGCGTGCCGTAGCGCGTCGTCGGCCCGATCTCGTAGCTCAGCACCTTTTTGACCGAGCAACCGGGCAACGGCCTGGTGGCCACCAAGGTCACATCGTGCACGATCCGATGGTCCTGGTTGATGTCGTTGGCCGGCGTGGTGTAGACCACCTCCGGCCTCACTCGATCCACCACGGCCTGCAGCGCCGACGACAGCTCATGATAGGGCACCGTGTTCAGCTTGACGGTGGGAAAACCAAGCCGGTGCACCTCGCCAATCCCCAGGCACCGCTGCACCGACTCGATCTGCCGGTCCATCACCTCGATGACTTCGGCAGAGAACAGCGGTGGAAAGGCCCTGGTGACAATGGCCCAGTGAAGCTCGTCCCCCCGAGCGGCATGCCTTGCCAGGGTGCCACCGGCCCCGATCACCTCGTCGTCAGGATGCGCGGAAACCACAAGTACTCGCATGACCCATCCTACCTGGCTGACTCGATTTGACCCTCAACGCCCCTTTGCCCTCTTTCTACTCCCCCAAGCACTCCAATTGAAGACGATGTTGGGCGCCGCCCTCCTCCCTCTGACCACCACGTCGCCCGCGCGGAACCCCGCGTGGATCAGCGCCCCCAGCACGGCCGGCACCAGCCGCCCCGTGGCCACCGGCATGTGCCGGTACAGCGCCACGAACGGCAACGCCGGCAGGGGATGGTCCGGGCTCCAGGTCGCCGCCTCCCGCGCCAGTCGATCGGTGCGCTCCCGCTGCTTACGGCCCAGCGCCCCCGACAAAGCCCGCACCCGCTCGCTCCACTCGGCGCTGTCCACCCCGAACCAGCCGGCGGCGAGCTTGACGATGACCACCAGTCCCGGCAGGATCTCGCACCTCCGGGCGGTCTGGATCAACCCCTCCAGCCCCCGCTCCTCCAGCCGATCCAACAGCAGAGCAACGTCCAGCAGATCCCGGCAATCCCCCACAAACCCGTGCTTGGCCCGGTGCAGCGCGGCGATGCACAGGCACTCGGCAACCGGCGGAACCCACAGCCCGCCGGCCTGCTGGGCGGAGTCCAGCGCGCGCCGGGTCAGCTTCCCTGCCAGCGGCCAGTGGTGCAACCTCCGGTGAATGTCCAGGTTGAGCGGCAGCATCGGACCTTCGAACTGCAGCGCCCGCTCGCTGCTCCAGAGGCCAGAGACCGGCTGGTTGCGCTTGAGCTGCCGCCCACCTTGAGCTTCCAGAAGGCGCACTGCCGTGCCGAACTGTTCCGGGCGCACCAGGACGTCGATGTCCGCCATGGCCCGGACGGCGGCATAGCCGGGGATGAGGCTGATCACCGCCGCGCCTTTATGGGCTACCGGCACAACATGCTCCGCTTCCAGCAGGCGGGTCAGCTCTCCCATGCGCTGCAAGGCGACGATGTTGAAGGCGTGGATGTTCCGTGCTGCAAGCGCCAACCGGGGGTCGCCCTCCATCTGTCGGTCGGCCAGCACCCTGTGTAGCAGCGCTCCCAGGCCGATCCGCAGCAGAGCGGGCGCGTCCGGCAGGCGGGATCGGGGCACCTCTGCCGGCCGCCCCGTGAAATGACACCAGGCGAAGGAGGCCCACTCCACCAGGGCATGGCGAACGCTCATGGGGCCGCCCCGGGCAGGTTGCCCCCCACCCCCCCTTGGAAACCCTCCGTCTTATGGCGGCCGCCCTGGGGTTCCGATCCAGTGGAGGCCCAATCGGTCCTTCCATCGGCATCCTGCATCTCTGGCAGGATCTCGCGGAAGGCCTGCCGCACGACCTCGGCATCCCGACAGCCCTGGAGCGGTTCCAGCACCGCCAGCATGGCGCTCACCTCCGACTCGGAAGGTACCGGCTCCGTCATCACGAAGATCTGGGGGTGCCTGGTCTTGGCCATGGTCGCCGGATCGAACCCCAGCTCCTCGAACAGCTTCTCGCCGGGACGGATGCCGGAAAAGGAGATGGGAATGTCCCGATCCGGCTCGAAACCGCTCAGCCGGATCAGGTCCCGGGCCAGATCCACGATCTTGACCGGCTCCCCCATGTCCAGCACGAAGATGTCCCCCGATCGGCCCAGGGCGGCCGATTGGAGAACGAGCTGGGTCGCCTCGGGGATGGTCATGAAGTAACGGCGCATCTCCGGATGGGTCACGGTAACCGGCCCACCCGCCTCGATCTGCCTGCGAAACAGGGGCACCACCGATCCGGCCGAACCGAGCACGTTGCCGAAGCGAACCGAGACGAAGCGGGTCTTCGATTGCCGAGTCTGGGCCTGGACAACAAGCTCCGCAACCCGCTTGGTGGCTCCCATGATGGAGGAGGGGTTGACCGCCTTGTCGGTGCTGATCTGGACGAAGCGCTCCACCTCGAACCGATCGGCCTGGCTAGCGAGCAGTCGGGTGCCGAGCACGTTGTTTCGGATCGCTTCGCCGGGGTTCCACTCCACCATAGGAACGTGCTTGTGGGCCGCCGCATGGAATACGATCTGCGGGTGCTGCTGGTCGAAGATGGCCGCCATCCTCTGCTCGTCGGTGATGTCGGCCAGCAGGGGAGGGCAGCAAAGGGAAGGCCTGATGGCTGCGATCTCCTGGCATATGGCCGCCAAGCTGCTCTCTTCTCGATCGAGAGCCAGCAGGATGCCCGGTCCCAAGGCGGCGACCTGCCGGCAGATCTCACTGCCGATCGAGCCCCCAGCTCCCGTCACCAAAACGACCTTGTTCCGGACCATCTCCTCCACCCGCTCGCTCTCCAGGCGGACCACCTCGCGGCGGAGCAGGTCCTCCACCGAGACCTCCCGGATCCGGGTGAGATCGACCTTGCCATCCAGGATCTCGAAGATACCCGGGATGATCTTGACGGCCGTCCCCGCCGCCTCGCACAGGGCGCTGATGCGCCGGACGTCCTGCCCCTGGACGTTGGCGATGGTGATGATGCACTGCTTGATCGCCAGCCTCCTGATGAGTGCAGGCAGCTCCTCGGTCCGACCGATGACCTTCAATCCATGGACCACCAGCCCTTGCTTTCCTGGATCATCGTCCACGAAACCCCGAGCCCGAATCCCCAGGCCAGGCCAATGGGCGATCTCCTTGGCGACCATCAGGCCGGCTTCCCCTGCCCCGATCAGCAAGGTGTCGACCGGCTCGCCCCGAATACCGACCCGCACCCGCCGGGTGTGCTCCCACCAGAGGCGGGTTGCCACCCGGGCCGTCAAGATACCGACCAGGGCGAGAGCGTAGTCGATGGCGATCACTCCGATCGGGATGAGGACATATTGGGCCGGCCCGCCCGGGTTGAAAAAGGCACCGCTGACCAGGCGTACCCCCAGTAAAAAAAGACTGCTGGCGGCCAAGGAAAACGCCAGCCGGACCGACTCCCGCAACCCGAAGTAGGGCCAGGAGAATCGGTGAACCCCCAGCGCAAACAGGCTGGCCCCTTGCAAGGTGACCACGTAGGGCCACAGGAAAAGAGCGCGCTTGAAGTACTGCTCCGGCATATCCAGGTCGAACCGGATCTGGAAGGCCAGCCAGAAGGCGATCGAGAGAATGCCCATGTCGATCGCGTGCCGGATCCCTCTCGATAGCATCCGTGTCATGTGCACCTGGAAAAAAGCGCCACCCTGGCGGTACCCAATCCCTGGTCGCGAGCAACACCCTGGCACCACTCCCTGGTGGCCGGCTCGTCTGCCGCCCTGAAACTGAAGCTACAATACCGCGGGTTATGGTATCCTCGCCAGGGCTCTTGGAGGGTGACAGCCAGATCCACCGACAATCGACAGGGCGGCGCGGCACCGGGAAGCACCGCTCCCGCTTGCTCGCCCGGCAACGGGAAAGGTGGTGGACAGGGTAGGCGCGGCCCCCAGCGGCCCACCGCGGGGGGTGTGGGGGTTAGAGCCACCGGAGGGGGCGGAGTTCAAGCCGAAGGCGCCGGGTATGGGCAAAAGCGGAAAAGGGGGGCCGCCAGAACCGTTCGACCGGGTTGCCGCCGTGGTCGCCGGATTGGTTCTTTTCCCTCCTCTTCTGCTGTTCGGTGGCGTCCACCCAACCATCCAGTGGGGGCTCCTGCTGTTTGTCAGCCTGTTGCTGCTGTTTGTGGTCCTTACGGATCGAATGCGCGGCCGCTCGTTCGTCTGGCATCCCGTACCTCTCCTCCCGCTGCTTCTGTCCGTTTGGGCCCTGCTCCAGGTCATCCCGCTTCCACTGAGCTGGCTCCAGGTGATCGCGCCATTGAGTGCCCGAAGCGTCCTCGCGCTGGACGGGATACTCGGGCAGCAGATCCGGCACGCCCCTGTCAGCCTGGACCCTGGCGCCACCCTGGCGTCCGCCGCCCGCTGGTGGTCGGTCGGCCTTGCCTCCTTGGTCCTGCTGCAGACCGTGCGAAGCCGCCGCGTGCGGAGAATCATCCCATGGATGGTGCTCGCCATGGCGGTGTTCACGGTCGTCTCCGGCGCCATCCAGGCCGCCGTCTCGACAGATCGGATCTACGGACTGTTCCAACCCTGGCACTCCAATGCCCAGATCGGACCGGGTGGCCCCTTCATCAACGCGAACCATGCTGGCCATCTCTACTTGATGGCCTCCATGGCATGCCTGGCCATGATGGGAACCCCGCGGCGCAGGAGCACCTATACCATCCTGTTCGGGGTCTTTCTGCTTTGCGTGGCTGGCATGATGCACGGGGGGGCACGTGGCGCCCTGCTGGTGCTGGTCATCTGCTCCTTGGCATGGGCCGTTCTGCCGGGCAGAGGTCTTCTTGAGAGATACCGTCTCCTGGTTCCGCTCGGCCTGGTGACCCTGGATGTCCTGGCCCTGCTGGCACTGAAGGTGGAAGCGTTCCAAACCTTCTTCCGATGGGAAAGCCTGCACCCTCAGCTCGAGCTGGGCAAGTTCCGACTGGTGGGGGCGGGCATTGCGGCCCTGGAGGCCTCCCCCTGGGTCGGATTGGGTGCCGATGCCCTCCCCTCGGCCCAGGTTGCGGTGATACCCCTCTCCGGCTCGGCACACATGGGGGTCATCGAGAACGACTACCTTCAGCTCCTGGTCGATTTCGGGGTGGTGGGGGTCTTCGGGCTGTTGGTCACGGCCGCTTTGCTCTTCTGGTTGCACGGCAGGAGGAGCGACCTGCTCGAACGTTCCCATCGCCAGGCCTGGTGGCTGGTGATCGCGGCGTTGGCGCTGTCTTCGCTGGTGAACTTCACCATTCAGCTGCCTGCCCTGTTGCTCCCTCTGATCGCCCTCTTTTTGTCTCGCCTGGCTCGGCTTCGTCGCCTGTCTATCGACCGGCGGCTGACAGCCGCCACCTTGGGATCGCTCCTGTGTGCAAGCGCCCTCCTTCTTGCGTTCCATCCCGCGGTGGGGCAACAACCCCTCCCCACTAGCCCCGATCGGCTCCGTGCGCTCCTTTTGCGGCAGCCGCTCGACGGCCGACACCTCTGGACGACTGCGGTCCAAAACCTGGATCGGTTTGCCAGTCAGGATGTGGAACGGCTGGCCGAACGCTCCGCCCAGCTCGCAGGGAACGACGCTCCCTTGCTGGCCGCACTGGGGGAGTACAGGCTGTCCGCGGGATCGGTCCTGTCTGGACTGGAGCTGCTCGACCGGGCATGGTCGCTGGGGTTCCCGCCCGCTACCCGACTGGAGGAGATCGCGGCAGGAACATCGGAGGTCGAGCTGCTGGTCGCAGTGTGCCAGCGATTTCCGCGCCGTGCCGAGTCGATTCTCAGGAGCCTGGTCGTGAACCAACGGTATGCCGACCTCATGCAGACGGTGCTGGCACTGCCCGACAGCCCGTTGTCCTGGTACTATCGCACCAGGGCCGCCCTTGGGCTTGGCGAACGCCAGTTGGCACAAGGTTTTGCGGAGCAGATCAACCCCCAACCTGCCGCCACACCCAGCGACTGCATCTGGACCGTCTCCACCTACCGCCTGGTGGGAAACCGACAGGCTGCCGTCGATGCGATCTCTTCCTGTCTCCAGGCCGCACCGGACGAGCCTCGACTCATCATCACCTACGCCCGGTTGGCACTGGAAACGCGAGAGAGCGCCGAGTCTTTGCGGGAAGCGGTCGACGATTGGCTGGACCGGCTGAACCTCCTGGTACCCGCCGATTCCGCTCACCAGCGTCCCTACCACGAGCTTCGCGCCACGACCTATGCTCGGGACGGTCGATGCCAGGCCGCCGAGCTGATGCTGGAAAGCTGCAGGCAAACCACCAGGAGATTCGCGTACGTGCCCGCCTGGGTGTGGGATGCCTGCCCGGATCTGCCCCGCCAACCGTGAGGCTGCTACCCGATGCCCTCCCTCCTTGGTCTCTTTTTCGATCGCTTCGCCCGCCTTGCCCCCGCCCTGCTTGTACCGGAGCTCCGCCTGTGGAGCGCACAGGATCTGACCGCCTTCTGGGAGGCCTGCCAGGCCGCCACCAGCAACCCGACCCTCGAGCTCCCCTACTGGGCCGTCGTCTGGCCCGGCGGGGCAGGCCTGGCCCGATACCTGCTCGATCACCCCGACATGTTTGAGGGAAAAAAGGTGCTCGACCTGGCGGCCGGCAGCGGCATCGTCGCTCTGGCCGCGGCTCGTGTGGGCGCCATCTCCACCGCCAACGACATCGATCCGGACGCCCTCGAGCTATGCCGGCTGGCCTCCCAGATCAACGGATTGCAGATCACCGATCTGCCAGGCGACCTGTTGGATCGGGATCCGCCCTCCTGGTTCCATGTGATCCTGGCTGGAGATGTCTTCTATGAGCAGCGCCTCGCCGAGCGCTGCATGCGATGGATGCGCATGGCTGCCAGAGCCGGTCTGAGCTGCCTGGTTGCCGACGCCGGCCGTCGCTATCGTCCCCAGGTCGGTCTCACCCCGCTCGCCTCCTACACCGTTCCGACCTTGCCCGAGGTGGAGACCACGGCCGCCAAGGAGGTGACGGTGTACGAGATCGGCCGATAGCCGGCAGAGGTATGCTACCTCGGCGGATACACCAGCACGTCGGACACCTTCACGGTGCCCCGATCGATCACCAGGTTCTGGTAGGTCCTGTAGTTCTCGGAGGTCTGCACCTGCTCGGCACCCACATTGGCCGCCCACTGGCGGCGCAGGTAGTAGGTGAGCTCTCCCACCGTGATCATCCCGTCAAGGGGATCGGTATCGGCCGCTCCTTCCAGCGCGGTCCTGAGGAAGTGGGACAGGTAGCCGCCAGCCTGGAAGCGCTGGGCGGTGTTGGAGGTGACATCCTCCTCGGAGGAGAAAAGTCCCATCCGGTTGGGTGCCGAGATGACGTCCCGGGCGAAACCGCCGGCGTGGCAGGAGTCCAGCACGATGATCGCCAGGCGGGTATTGACCTGGGTGAACCAGGAGGCCACCTCGTCGTCGGTCACATCGCTGCCGTCAGCCAGGGAGATGGTCTCGTCTCGGTTGTCGATCTCATTGGTGTTGGCGGTATCCAGCTGGTTGCCATGGCCGGAGTAGAAAAACAAAAACACATCGTCTGGCCCCGCTGCCCTGGCCACCGTGGAAAAGGCTGCCTGGAGACTGCCGCGCGTCACCTCCCGGTCGAGCAGAAGCCGGCTCTCGCTGGCCAATAGACCGGTCTTGACCAGCGTGTCCCGAAGCTTGCGGGCGTCCTCCGCGCAGAAGGGGAGGTCCGAGCTTCCACCATAGTCTGAGACACCCGCCAGCACGGCGTAGATCCGGCCGGTGGCGCTGCGGGTGACGCGATTCCCCTCGACCACCGACAGGGTGTAGCGCCCTGTCTCTCCGGCGGCGTAGGAGGTGGCGCCCACCTGGTAGTCTCCATCGGCCGGGAGGCTGACCTCCAGTTGGCTGTTCAACCCCATGTTGTATCCGTCATCGTTGTCCTCGGAGAAGTCGCCGGGCCCTCTCACCAGCAGGTAGGGATCGAACTCCGACGACGCCAGGCTGATGGTCAACGCCTGGCCCCGCCGACCTTGCAGGGTGAAGAAGTCGACATACTCCCCGCTGCTGAGCCTCTCGTCTCCCTGGCTCAGCGCCCCTTCCACCTCCGTACCAACAGACAGAACACCCGGTGCTCCCACGATGGGGGCCGGCGATGGCATGGGAGCCGGCAGGGTCGGTATCATCTCCGGCCTGATGGGCTCGGGCATGGGGCCAGGACCGGGGATGGGGATGGGCGTCGGTCCAGGACCAGGGGTTGGCCCCGGACCGGGAACCGGGGTCGGCGTGGGGGACACCACCGGCGTCGGGATCGGCATCGGCGTGGGCATGGAGGTGGCCTGGCGGTCCTCGATCAGGGAGAGGCTCAACTGGAAGGGGCCGATCTCCCCGCTCCAGTAGGAGGAGGCCTGGATCTCGTACTGTCCCGTCGCCGGCAGCGCCAGGTCGATCCGGCTGTTCCGGTTGGCGTTGTCGATGTCATCGTGGGTTTCCATGGACCCGTCAGGAGCCAGCAGGGTCAGAAACGGATCGATGACCTGAGAGCTCAACAAGACGATGGCTCTCTGGCCAGCCCGACCCTCGAAGGTGAAGCGGCGATAATGCTGGCCACCCGACCGCACCGGATCGGCGGCGGTCAGCTCCCCCTGGAGGGTCTGCCCGGCCAGGATGGCGACCGGCGCCACCTCGACCATGCCGCTTGGCTGGACCCTCAACAGGTACTGACCGGTCTCTCCCGCCGCGTAGGAGGTGGCAAGGACTTGGTACTCACCGGTATCCGGCAGGGTCACCATCACCTCGCTGTTCAGGGTGTTGGGCCCGATATCGTCGTTTTCGATGCCGTACTCGTTCGGCCCCCGGACCATGAGGTAGCTGTCGAACTGGGTGGACTGCATGCTGATGACCAGCCGTTCCCCCGCTGTGCCCTGGTAGGTGTATCTGTCGTAGTACTCGCCCGACTGCAGCTGGAGGTCACCACTGGCCAGCTCGCCCTGCACCGGCGTGTCCAGGGTGAGCTGGCCCGGCATGGCCACGGTCCCGCTGCCGCTCTCCTCCGCCAGGGTCAGCCTGTAGTTGCCTGTCGCCCCCGCCGAGTACGCCGTGGCCTGGACCTGGTAGATGCCATCCGCGGGCAGCACCAGCGATAGCCGGCTGTTCAGCCCCATGCCCGGTGCGTCGTCATTGGCGGTTTGAAACCCGTTCGGTCCCATCACCAACAGGTAGGTATCGAACTGGGAGGACTCCAGGGTAATGCTGGTCCGTTGTCCGGAACGACCCACAAAGGTGTAGTCGTCGGCAAAAGCGCCGCTGGTCCGCACGTTGTCCCCGGGACCCAGAGCACTCTCGGCGGTCGCTCCCCAGGTGAGCTCGGTGGCAGGAGGGGCCTCGGCTGGGGGGATGATCGGCACCGCGCTGCCGGCAGCCAGCTCCAGGGTATAGCTGCCCGTCTCGCCCGTCTGATAGGTCGTGACCAGCACCTGGTAGCCGCCATCGGCAGGAAGGTAGACCACCAGCTGGCTGTCGGTGCTCCCTTGGAAGGCGTCGTCGTTGTCCAGCGTAAGCCCGTTACCGCGCACCATCAGGTAGGTGTCGAACTCGCCGGATCTCAGGGTGAGGGTGAAGGTCTGACCGGTCGAGCCGTTGAATCCAAAGCGATCCATGAACTCCCCCGAGCTCAGCGTTTCATCTCCCGGCTCCAGACGACCCTGAACCGGTACGCCGACCGTCAGTGGGACCGTCGCTCCATACGAAGACCCCTGTTTGCCATCGCCTGGTAGTCCTGCGGGCTCTCCTGCCTGTGCGCTCAAGGCCTGGATGCAGAACGCGATCGCCAACCCCGTCTTGGTCCATTGAAACATACGCTCCTCCTCGGGCCGTTGCTTCGACTCCTGCCGACTTTTTCGTCCTCGCATGAGAGCACGTGCTTCCCCCCGGCCAAACGATGATGGCGGGGGAAAGACCGCCTTCCTGCGCCGGAACTCGTCTCTTCTTGTACTACGGATCGACGACCCGGACTACCTGGTTTTTCCAGGCGACACCCCCCCGTTCGTCCCGGACGACGACATACAGGTCGATGCCGGTGGAGCTGGAACTGTCCGCGGGAATGGCCAGGGTGTTGGTGCCCGCATCGCGCAGCGAGAAGCTCTCCAGGTCGGCAAAGGAACGGAACCGATCCCATTCCCCTTCCGTGCTGAAGTAGGAGTAGATCAGATCCTCCCGCCGGCTCTGGGTCTGGTCGCCCTCCAGCTGGACAACAAATGGCTCGAGAGATGATTCCCCGACCACCACATCAACCCCCAGAACCTGCCCGGGAGCGGCCAGCACGGCGCTTCCAGGCCGGTACCTGTTACCGTCCACTCGCAGCTCCTCGATGACCGGGTTGCTGTTGCGCTGCTCCGGATCGGGCTCGACGAACCAGACAAACAGATTGCGAACCGCGATGCGCTCCAGCTCCGGCGTGGAGACGGTCAGACGTACGGTCACCGCCATCCCCCGCTCGCAGTCGGGCAGCTCGATGAAAGTGGGCAGCGAAAAGCCGGAAGAACGGATCGACTCGCACATCTGTCGAAACAAGGTCGGATCGCCAGGATAGTCAAGCTGGGCTTCCGGCTGATCCCCCAGGTCGAAAAGCGCCCGCACCTCCGGAGGCAGACCAAGCTCCTCGGTGACACAGGCGTACCGCTCGTTGGGCCCCCGGTCGAATGGACACCATTCCCACAAGTAGGAGATCGGAGCACCTTCTGGTTCGACCACCAGCGCCTCCATCACCACCGACTCCCCGGGGGCCAGCTCGGCGGGCTCGGTCGAGATGGCCAGCACCCGCAGGTTGTTCACCAGCGAAGGCGGATCGAAATCCTCCATGCAGGCGATCGCGCCGGCCCAAACCAGCAGCAGGACAGAGAGGGCCAACCACCGGGCTGTTTTGGCTCCCCTCGTCCCCGCTACCTTCATCCTGTCACCCTGGTTTCCGATCATCGAATCACCTTGCCTGACCCTCTCTTTGCCTGAGAGGGTCTTGCTGTCCATCTGAGGTTTCGTGTCTGCATGGTCTCAAAAGAATCGCCGGGACGTCCCTGAGCGCGAAAGGAGGTGCCCGGCGACACCCGCCAGCCTGTCGTCCTGGCGACAATCCCAGTCATGGTTTCAAGGCTCACCAGCACAAATGGTCTCGCTAAAAGTCGCCGGGACGTCCCTTTGCGCAGCTCGCGATGCCCCAGAAGCCAGGGATGGCGAGAGGGGGCAGAGGGCGCAGCGACCGAGGGGCCCGGATGGACCCGAGGGAGCGGTGCGCGAAGGGAGGCGCCCGGCGACATTCGCCAGCCTGTCGTCCTGGCGACCTGTCGATCTGTCGCCCTGCAGCTTTCCAAAGCCATCAGAACGACCCCCTCACCCCGAAGCTGGGGATGATCGGCAGCCCGGTCAGCGGCGCCGATCGGCTGTAGTCGTAGTTGTAGGCTGTGCCCTCCTGGTTCCCCTGGTTGTAGACGTTCTGGACGTCCAGGTAGAGGTCGAGAACCCAGCGCTCGAAGGTGAACCGCTTGTCCACCCGCAGATCGAGCTGGTGGAAGGCCCCGTTCCGGATGCTGTTCAGCTCCCCGTAGACAGGAACGTATCGATCCGAGTCGGCATCGTACACCGAGCCGACCACCGGCGTATCGGGCAGACCGGTCACCCAGCGGAACCGCCCGCCGACCGACCATCCTCGCCCCAGGTCGTAGCTGCCGATCAGCGCCAGGATGTGGGTCTGATCAAAAGCGAAGGTGCGGTACTCCTGGTCGGGGGCGTCCCTTCGCTGGCTGAAGCTCAGGGTATAGGAGAGCCAGCCGAAGAAGTTGTTGGCCATCTGGTGGCGAACCAGCAGCTCGGCGCCATAGACCCGGCCTTCGCCGTTGTTGTTGAACACCTCGTTGACCAGTTCTCCGTCGCGCTCCACGAAGGCGTTACTGTCCACGATCAGGTCGTTGAGGTCCTTGTAGAAGAGCTGCAGATCCACGTTCAGGTAGTCGGTGATGCGGTACTCGGCGCCGATCACGTAGTGGATGGCCGATTCGGGATCGAGCTGGGGGTTGCCGAAGATCTCGGCCGTCTCCTGGGGCAGGGGAGGCTGGTGGAAGCTGCCGATGGCGCCCTTGATGGTCCAGTCCTCGGCCGGATTGTAACGGGCCGCCAACCGCCCATCCACCGACCAGGCCTCGGGCGGTCGATAGTAGTCCAGGCGAAGGCCGGGCACCAGGGTCAACCGGTCGAGGAGGTCCCATTCCACCTCCAGAAAGGCACCGGGCTGATAGGTGACCTGGTTCTCCACCTCCAGGGTGATCAGGCTGGACGTGGAGGTGTCGGCTAGCGCCTCCCCCTCGCCGGGAAACCGAGGCGAGCGGAAGGAGACAGAGGCCAGGCTCCAGGAGATGTCCAGTCCGGGCCGGATCCGCAGCCCCTCGATGGGCCGGATCTCGAGGGTGTTGCGGGCCTGAAACAGAGGCCCCACCTCCAGGTCGAAACGCAGATCCTCGCCAGCGCTGCTGGTGATGAACTGGTAGCCACCGCCGAACACGAGCCGATTGGTGATCCGCTCCGAGAGCTCCCCCACCCATTGCAGGGTAGCCCGGTGGAAGCCGAGGCCGGCATCGGCGTTGCCGCGGGCCAGGGGGAAGTCGAACGGCTCCTCGACGAGAAACTCCAGGGTATCATCGGAGCCGTACAAGAACAGGCTCAGGTTGTGCGACAGGTTGGGCTCGTAGCGCAGCTTTGCCTGGTAGTCCCAGTAGCGGGGTGCCACCGTCAGGGAAAGCCCGGCATCATCCGGAAACACCGCAGGCAAGATGGCGTCGATGTAGCTGCGCCGCCCGGCAGCGAAGAAGCTCCAGCCATCGGCGATGGGACCCTCCACCAACACGCTGGTGTCAAAGACGTCCACATCCAGGTATCCGTGGTACCCGTCGGTGCGGGGCTCGCGGGTCTGGATGTTGACGATGCCGCCGGTGGCCCGCCCGTACTCGGTGGTGAAGGCCCCCGGGATGAACTCCAGGTTGGCCAAGAGGTCGGAGTTGATGACGGCGTTCAGCCCGCCGAAATGAAAGGCCAGCGGGATCTCGATCCCGTCCACCTGGATGTCGGAGTCCCCGGGCGCGCTCCCCCGGATGACGATCAACCCGCTGCCGAAAGGAGCCCGGGCCACGCCGGGCAAGTTCTGGACCACCTTGATGGCATCGCCGCTGTTGCCCGGGATCCGGTTGATCTCCACCACCGAGATGGTCTGGCGCGACACCTCTCTCCGAACCGCCTCCTCCCGAACCTCGTAGCTGTACTCCCCGTAGCTCTGCCGCTCCAGCCGATAGGTCACCACCGTCCGTTCCCCCTCGACCACCTCCTCCAGGGAGCGGACCCCCTGGAACTCGGCAGGTCGGATCTCGATCAGCCAGGAACCGGGAGCCAGGTCCCGAAACTCGAACATCCCGTTCTCGTCGGTCGTCGCACGGAACAGCTCGGTATCCCGGGTGGCGGTCACCTCCTGTGCGACCAGGGCGTGGTCGGTTCCCCGCTCCATCACGGTGCCCACCAGGTTGACCGCTCGGTCGATGTCCTGGCCATCCGCCGGCTCGATCTCCTCGATCACCACCTGCTCCTCGAAGTAGAAGCCGTAACGCCAGACGATGCTCACCGCTACCGGCTGATCGGCCTCGTCCAGGGCAGGATGGAACTGGAACTGGAGCAACGCCTCGATCGCTTCGGGCACAAAGCCGTAGGGATCTGATTCCGGCAGCAGCGTCTGTTCGAGAAGCTGGCCGCTGTCATCGAAGGTGTACAGAACCAGGCTGACGGGGGAGGCCCCGGTGACCACTCCATTTTCGTCGATGACGATCTCCACCAGGACGTCCGCCTGCACCGCATCCTCCAGCGCTTCGGCGGGGTAGGGGGCCTGGATGAACTGGACCACCTCGGGAAGCGCCGACAGCCCGGCAGGCAGAGCTGGCTGGTCCTGAGCCTTGACCGCTGTGATCCCGGCCAACATGAGCACTGTGGCGACGAACGCCTCCAGAGTGGGTCTCGTCATGGTTTCTGTCTCGTCTCCAGATGGGGTTCGATCGGTACCGCGTGGACCTTGCCTGGACCAACCGGGAGCATGACGCCTCCAGCGCAGCATGGTCGTCTCCTTCAGTCCATCCTGGTCATTGGATCGTTTCGGTCACTAGCCATGGAATGGCAAGCTATTCGAACAACCTGACCGTTGTCGGCCAGAAGGGATCGATGCCCGCGCTCTCCTTCAGTCGGCGTCGACCAGCAGCAGATTGGGGGTGATCAAGCGGGACCGCCAGGCCGGAAAGGAGCGGACCTCCTCACGACGGGCCAACCTCCGATGCCAGACCAGGTAAGGATGGTCGGTTTCCTCCAGCTCGGCACGCATGGCGGTGGCACATCGATGACGACCGTAGAGATCGGCTGCGCGCGAGCCCCACAACAACAGCTGGCCCCGCCTGAAGGTGGCCGTTTCCACCTCCAGACCACTGTGGAGATGTACCAGCGCCTCATGGGCATCGCCCGCCCGAAGGCCGAGAATACCGGCCAGAAATCGGTAGCTCGGGTCGTCGGGCGCCAGGCTCACCGCCGCCTCGATCCGCTCGCGAATGCCCGCGTTGAAGCGGTCGAGGCCGTCGATCCGGCAGGCTTCCAGGTACTGCTGGTAGGCCTGTTCCTCGACCCCGTCGGCGAAATCGGGCCGAACAGACCGGCCCACCAAGGCGGGATCGCAGCTGGTGGCGTCTACAAGCTGGTAGCCACGAGCGCCCCAACTCCATGGGATGCGCAGGTAGGGTCCCCATCCGGTGGGACACGGTCCGACCGATACCCGGATCTCCCCGTGTTCCCCATCCGCCACGATGCTGTTCACCGTGCACGGCTGGGACAGGATATCCCCACAGCTCCGCTCGTGGAGCGGATCGGCCGGATCCCGATGGTCGCCCAGCAAGGCTTCCAGGTCGTCGGACGACAGCCCCCCCTTCTCCACCCCGGCAGCGATCAGGTCGTGCATCCGTTGCTCACGGGCGATGGAATGAACCATCCAGCTGGGCGCGCCCGCCACCTCCCCTGCTTGCATGGCCGCACTGTGGTAGCGGTTGGCACAGGTCAGACAGGGCCGATCTCCCTTTGGATGCACGATCTCCATCGCCCTCCCGCTGGTCTCGACGACGACGGCGCATCGTTCGGATGCCGAGGAGATGGCCACTCCCCATGCCGACATCACTGGAAGCGTGCGGGCTATCTCGATCGCTTCGGCCAGCGACCGCGCGCGCCGGATGATCTCGTGACCGTAGTCCACCACCCCCACGCCGTCGAAGGTGACGTCGCGGTGAAAACGGGTGTGGACCGTGAGGACGATTCCGGCCTCATTGAAAGCGGTAACGCCAGGAATATCGGCTCCCCAGGTGGTGACGAACCCGTAGCGGAGACCGCCGGGTGGGTCGCAAAACACCACGGAGGGCGCACGGTCCCACAAACCGACCCCGAGAAAGTCGAAGTTGCGGGCATGTCGCAGGCACCCACCCCGGGAGCTCTCCCCCCAGACCATGGCGGTCGAGCAGGAGGGGACCACGGTTGCCCCCCGATTCCTTCCACCACCGACCAGGCCGGCACGACTGGCCAGAGCCACCATGTTCTCGAACAGATCCGTGGCCAGAAAGCCGTGTGCCAGCTCTTCACCGCTGCCGGCCGCCCGGCAGAAGGCTTCCGTGCGGGCTTTCAGGTGCGGCGGCCTGCTTCGGTCCATCCTGGCGATCAGCCGGCCGAAAACCCTGTCCGCTATCCAGTCGGCCAGGCGGGTCCGGAACGGCGCCGGAAGGTGTCCCAGAATGAGACGCTGCGCCATTCGAGGATAGAAATCGGCCAGCGCGCGGGTCCGCCCCAAGGAGCGGGCCAGCTCGCCGTGCTGTGCCCCCATCTCCCCCTCGCTTCCCTTCAGGTGCACCAGCAGCAAGGGCCGCAGCGGTTCAGCAGGAGGGATCTCCGGACGGGTGTGGCGCGGATGGCCTGGATCCAGCGCCAGACCGGATCGAGAAATGAACGCGCGAAGGGTCTCCATGATCGACCTTCCTCTGCCAGCTGGTCCATCATATCTGGTTTTCGCAAAAAGCGACCCTACCGTGTCGCAGGGGCGAGGCGGTGTTTGACATGCAGGCCGCCGGGATGCCGGCTTTTTGGGGCACTCCTCCCGGCCTCCAGCCTGTCGTTGGCCTCGCCGGTGCCAGGCCAACCAGAAGAAACGGTCCTCCCCCCCTCCTGGGCAAGCTGCCATCGATACACCACAGCACCATGGCCATGGGCCTCTCTCCAACACTGCGAACCACGGTCGGAAGGCGGCTGTTCTCCCGAACCCTTGCCGGGGTCTTCGTGGTTCTCCTCGGCGTGCTTGTCGGTCCGCTCGCCGCTCGCGGTCAGACCGCCTGGCACAACGAGATGGTTCACCCGGGCACCGCCTACTGGCACCAACGGCTGGTGATCACGCTGCGCAACATCGATGAGGATCCCATTCTCCCAGATGAAGAGGGGACCGAGGAGCCCTCCCCGACCGATATCCCCCAGAAACCCGGCGTAGCGTCCCGAAAAGAAGAGGGATGTGGCTGCACCGCATCTTCTGGTGCACCCGACCGCCGTCTGACTCTCTGGCTCCCAGTGCCGCTCCCCGTCTGGACCAGCCGGGGTCGAGGGCGTTTTTTTCGCTCGGCCACACCAACGCCGACGTTGACGCCGGCGGCACCACTCCCTACACTGCGCCCCCGATCTGCCGCGCCAAGACCGGTACAGCCTCGCGGTCCGACGCGGCAGTTCCAGGAGGTGACCGATGGCAGCAGGAACCGTCCAGAACATCGTGGTGGCAGGCAAGAGCGGCGCCGGCAAGCAGCCCCGGATCGATGTGCTGACCGCCGAGTTCGGCCTGACGCAGCTCTCGACCGGGAACATCTTCCGGGAGTACCTGGGAGCCTACAAGAAGCTGGGTTACCCCGGCACCCCCTCCGACTTCCACCGGGACGGCCATTTTCTCCCCGACGCCCAGATCACCGACGCGCTGGATCCCTTCGCCAAGGCTGCCGCCCTGCCGACAGCCTCCGCAGTGCTCGGTCTGAAAGCCGCCTTCTTCGTGGATCAAGGATTGTTCGTACCCGACGGCATCACCAACGAGCTGTTTGCCTCCTCCTTCCGTTCCGCCAAAGGACGGGGCCTTGTCCTCGACGGGTATCCCCGTACCTCCGATCAATCCCGTTTCCTGCTCGACCTGGCTCACCAGATGGGCACCAAGCTCGACCTGATCCTGATGGTGGACAACGACGACGAGGCCATCGTGCAGCGGACCATCGGCCGGCGCATCTGTCCCAACAAGTCCTGCGGAAAGGTCTATCACCTGGAGTACAAGCCACCGCGAGAAGGCCGTTTCTGCCTGGCCTGTGGCAGCGAGGTGATCTGGCGATCGGACGACACCGAGGAGAAGATCCAAAAGCGGCTCCAGGAGTTCCATGAGAAGGCGGCGCCCGCCATCCAGCTACTCCAGGATGCCGGCATCCCCCTGGCCTCCGTCCCCGGCAACCTCCCGGTGTTCACCGAGCAGGCGGTGCGCAACAGCGTGCTTGAGGCCATACAGGCCCTGATCTGAAGAACGCAGCCCATCCTTCTCTCCCTGTTTCCTGCCCAGATGTTGTGGTAGGTTGGAAGCGGTGTACTCTCCCGCCTCGAACCAGGCTCCCCAGTGGGATCGACCCGGATGACAACAGAGGAAGCTCCTCTCAAGACAACAGGAACCTGGAAAAAGGCCCTTCGCGTCACGGCCAAGGTCCTGGGATGGATCGTCGTGGGCCTGCTGCTGCTCGTTGTGGCGCTCTACCTCTTTCTTCAGACCGGCGCAGGTCGCAGCCTCGTCAGAAGACAGGTCGAGTCGCGCGTCAGCCGAGCCATCGCCGGATCGATCCGGATCACAGAGGTGGAGTCACTGAGCCTGACACGGATCGGACTTCAGGGGCTGGTCTTGATCGACACCCAGGGGCGCCCCGTCGTCGAGATTGCCCGGATCGACGTCGAACCCGATCTGCTGGCCCTGCTGAGGGGACGGATCGAGATCGATCTGGTCCTCATCGACCAGCCTCAGATCCACCTGTTTGTCCAGGAAAACGGCCGGCTCAGCCTGCTGGACGCCTTGGCCGGTAGCGGTCCCCCCAGGCCCCCGGAACCGGCCGAGACTGAAGTAGAAGGGGAACCGATCCGGATCGCCCTGCGCGAGATCCGTCTCACCAACGGTCTCGTCTCCGGCCAAGACCCCCTCTGGCGCGGTGTGACCATATCGGAGATCAATCTGAATGCCGCCGTCGAGATCTCCAGTCACGTGGTGGTCAACCTCCAGAACCTGACCCTGGCTCTGCTCGGTGCCGACGGCGAGCTGTTCCGGCTCGACCCCCTCTCGGCCCACCTGGATACCAGCCCTGGCGCGACCAGCACGGCCAATCTGGTCCTGGCAAACGCCCAGGATCGGATCGAAGCCGCCTTGACCGCGGTGATGCCGTCCGAACACTCCTCGCTGACGCTGGATGGTCAGGTGACCTTGGCTCCCCTGACCACCACCATGCTCGAATCGCTCGGTCTCGGAAACCTGCAACCTCTGTTGCCCGAGTGGATCCGGGGGCAGTTGCTCCTGTCCGGTCCCCTCGACGACCTGAGGGTCAGCATCGATCTGGATACCCCGGGAGGCCCCCTGGCCATCACCGGCCATGCCTCGGGCCCCGACCGACTCGATTTCAACCTGAGCAGCATCGGCCTGAACACGGCGCAGGTATCTTCCGCCTTGCCGCCGATGGCTCTCTCCTGGAACCTGGACGCCGAAGTTCAGAGCCAGGATGGGATTCTCCACCTCACCCTCCGGCTGAGCGAGGCGAGTCTGGACGGGAGGTCGCTGACCCCCCTCTCGATCGAGGCTACCCTGGACGAGACCGGTGTTTCCCTTGGCTGTCTCCGCCTCGATCGTTTCGGCGACTACTGCCAGCTGTCCGGCCGGATGGAGTTCGACGGGTCGGTGGCGGTCACCTTGCAGGCCCACCAGCTCGATATACGACAGGACCCCGCCATCGCCGCCCTCCTTCCTGACCTCTCGATCCGACTGGACGGCTCCCTCAACGCCACCTACCAGCCGGGTGCCCCCCCTCTCTTCTCACTGATCTCCGACCTGACCATCGAGGATCTGGCAATGGCCGGCTACCGCGCCGAGCGGCTTGTACTGACCGGATCTGCCCAGGGAGCGCTGACCGCCCCTACGGTGGATCTCCAGCTTGGCGCCTCCGGTCTGGTCACCAGCGCCATTGGCATCCAGACGGCCGAGCTGCGGATGCAAGGGACCGAGGAGGCAGGATATGACCTTTCGGGCCAGGTCCAGATCGACCACGGCCCCACGGTTGCCATCGACCTGAACGGCCGCTGGACCGACCAGCGCTTTCTGGCCGACGGCACCATCGAGGGGACAGTCCGGCGCGAAACCTTGCGTGCCACCCTCGATGGTCTCGTGCTGCAGCTCGGAGAGCTGGTGAGCGTGGAGCGCCTGGAACTCGCCTACGACGACTCCCGGCTCACGGTGAGCGGCACCTATGACTTCGCCCGGGGCGCCTCTCTGGTGGTTGAGATCGACCGCTTCGACCTGGCTCTGTTCGACGGACGCCTCGGCCTGCCCGAGCTTCCGGTGAGGGGCCTCCTGGACGGACATGTCAACCTGTCGGGCCAGCCGACCCAGCCCGATGTCGACCTCTCGATCTCCTGGCGAAACGGGCGGGTGGGGCCCATCACGCGAGCCAGCGCCGATATCGAGCTGACCTATGGGGAGCAGGAGCTGACCGCCAGCGCCGCCGTGAACCTCGGTCCGGCCGGAAACCTCAACCTGACCGCCTCGGCGCGGGAGATCAGCCTCTCCGACCTGCCGGGATCGCTGCAATCGGCCCCCATCGATCTCTCCCTCAGGGTAGTCTCCGCCGACCTCTCTCGGATCCGACGGATCCTCCCCTCCGTGCCGATCGGTGGCGGGTCGGCCGGCGCTGACATCCACCTGGTCGGTCCGCCTGCAACCCCGTTGGTCTCCGTTGATCTGTACGGCAGGGATCTGCAGCTGGGTGACATACCGCCCTTCGACCTGCAGGGGGCAGTCCGCCATGACAGGCAGGTGCTCTCTTTGAACCTCTCGGCAGTCACCGAGACCGGACCGATGGCGAGCTTGACGGCTTCCGCCGAGTTCGCGCTCGATCGGTTGTTTTCCAGTCCCCCCTTGGAGATATTGCGGGAGTCCCACTGGAACCTGGAGGCCTCGGTCGCCGAGCAACTGCTTGAGCCGCTCGGAGTCCCCCTGGGACCACTTGCGGATCGTCCGGTCTCTGCCTCCATCGAGGCCAACCTGCAGGGGCGTCCCGGCCGTTCCGCCACCGGCCACGTCGCAGGCCGGCTTAGCGCTCCGGCGGGACGATCGGGCTCGCACCAACGGGCCTGCCCGGTACAGGAGGATATAGACCTGACCCTGGAGCTCGACATCGCCGCACGCCAGACCGGATTGCGCCTGAATGCAGCGGTTGGAGAGCGACAGGCGATCCGCACCATGGTGACGGCAAACACCTCGCTCTATGACTGGATACCGCAGGGGCGCTCGTACCAGGTTCCTCCCTTCGGGATCACCATGGTTCTCGACGACCTGGACCTCTCCGCCTTGCCTGTTGTCTGCTCCATGGCATCTGGGCGCCTCGACGGAAACATCGAGGCCTCCGGCCTGCTTTCGGGGTCACCCGACATCCTGGTGGCCTTGCAAGCCAGCCAGCTGGAGGTTGCCGGTCGCCCCGCCATGGATCTCCAGAGCAATATCACTCTGGCCGCTCAAAACGCCCAGATCGAGATCGAGGCCTCCGATACGCTGGGCGTGATCATCTCCCTCTCGGCCAATGCCGACTTCGGCCTGGCCGACCTGCTGGAGAGCAGCCCGTTAGAGGTGCTGGGCACCAACAGCTGGCGATTGGTCGCTCGCATACCCGATCGCTCGGCCGGCTCGCTGGGGTTCGACATCGGCCCCATGACCGACCTACCGATTGCGCTCCTGATGAATGCGGATCTCACGGCAGAAGCGGGCCGGCCGCTCACCGGTCAGATCGACCTGTCGGTGGCGACAGACCTGGCCTTGTTACCCACCGGACTGAATCGCTGCCCGGATACCCAGGATCTCGATCTCTCGATGCACGCCTCTCTGGAACCTCAGCTTTCCGGGCTGACCCTGGAGGTCACCTCGGCGGGCTCCCCGATCCTCACGCTGCAGGCCACAGCCCCCGCCTCGCTATCCAGCTGGCTGACCGATCAATCACCGGCCGCCTTGCCACCCATCGAGGCCCGTCTCTCCCTGGACAACCTGGATCTAGACCGCCTGCCCCTTACCTGCGGACAGGCGCAAGGCACCTTCCAGGGCACTGTCGAACTGACCAACCTGTTCAGCGACCAGCCCGATCTCCAGGCAGAGCTGTATGGCAACGCCATCTCCTGGCACGGCGGTCCCTTGGCAGACCTGAGAATGGCCGTCTCGGCCAACGCCACGGCCATTTCGGGTAACGCCCTGGTCGAAGCGGGGAGCAACGGCACCCTGTCCGCCACCTTCGATGCCCCCTGGCGGTGGAGTTCCCGCCATCCCGTACCCTCCCCGGGCGAGGGACCGCTGCTGGCAATGGTGGGCCTCACCGAGATCAGCACCGACCTGATCTCCCCTGCCCTACCGGCCATCCGGCCCGGTATCGGACGCCTGAACGGCTCGATCCGCGTCGAGGGCACACCGGCACACCCCATCCCCACGGGCGAACTCTCCTTCCGGAGTCTGGTGGTGACCGTACCTGGATTGGACCAGCGGTTGACCGATGTCCACGGCGAGATCACCATCTCACCCGACCGGGTGACCCTGAGCTCCTTTCGCGCCCGCGACGATCGCGGGACGATCCGCCTGGATGGCGAGGCCCAACTGGTGGACATGAGCCCCACCAGCGCCCGGATCGACCTGGTGGCGGACTCCTTTCCCATGCGCCAGTCAGGTATCATCACCGCCTACTTGACCGCCCGCACCAGCGCCATCGGCACCTGGAGCGATGAGGCCATCGACCTGTCGGTCGAGCTGAGAGAGGGGGCGGTTCGGCTTCCCGACCAGATGGGAGGCTCGGTACAGTCGCTCGATCTGAACCCGGACATCCTGCTGGATGGCGCACCGGACACCCGTTACCTCACGGATGAGACCATCAGCGCCGAGGTGACCTCGACCAGACCCATCCGGGTCCACCTCGATGCCACCAGCCCGTTCTGGGTCAGGCGCAGCGACTTCGTCATCCAGATGGCCGCCGACCTGTGGATCACGGTGGATGACGCAGGCACGCGCATCTCGGGCCGGGTCGACCTGCAACGGGGTACTTTGGACCTGTTGACCAAGACCTTCGAGCTGGAGGCCGGTACCATCCAGTTCGATGGGGGCCAGGCCCTCGATCCCCTGTTGAACCTGGTCGCGGTCCACCCCCTGAGCCGTTACCCGGGAGAGTCGGTCTCCATCCATATCACCGGCCGGTTGAGCCATCCCTCATTGACCTTCAGCTCCACCCTCCCTGGCGTACAAACTGAGGCCCAGATCGTGGGGCTGCTCCTGTCCGGCCGGATGGGCGGCGAACCCACCACCGCCGGCAGCACCACAGCCGGTGCGCAGGTGTCCTCCATCTTGAGCGGCCTGACCGCCGGCGTGCTCACGCTCGCCGCCCGCAACGCCCTGGGAGACACCTTGCCGGTGATCTCCGTCCAGACCGGAGAGCAGCTGGGCGACGTGCAAGTCCGCGCCGGCTTCGCTGCCGATCGACTGATCCCCGGCTTCATGCGCGGCTTCGTGACCGGGTTGTACGTGGAGGGGTTCGTCCAGACCGAAGAGGAAGAAGAGGTGGCCAGCTCCCAGCGACGCACCACGGGAGGTGTCCTGCTCGAGCTCTACTTCCCCCTCGGATTCCTCATCTCGAGCTCCTTCCAGCCCCCAGCCAACTGGTCGCTCGACCTCTTGTGGCAGCGATGATGAAACCATCCGAAATCTTTTCAACGGGTTTCACCTCCCCCGTGGCGGAGCCCGGGGGAGGTGTCGCGAAGCGGCGGAGGGGGCGACTCTATCCCCTGTCCCTTCTGCCCGCCGTGCTCTTGAACCTCCTCTCCGGCTGCGCCTCCATCCCGGCCGACCGGTACGGAATCGACGCCGTCCATATCGAGGGGGCAACCGCCATGGAACCGCGCGCCCTGGAGGCCTGCCTGGCTTCCCGCGAGCGATCCTACGTCACCCTGCAGCTCGGCATGTCCGCCGAACCGGCCTGTGGCCAACCACCCTTCGATTCCGCCCCGCTCAGGCTCCGATTCTGGCGCTGGCCCTGGTCCCCCTGGACATTGTACGACGAGCTGCTATTCCAACACGACCTGGCACGCATCGTGCGCTGGTACCAGGCCCGTGGATTTTACGACGCCCGGGTGGTCGACTACACCATCGACCCCCCCTCCGCCATGATCACCGACACCATCACCAAGGACACCTCCTGCCGCGAGGGCAACGACGACGAGGGTTGCCGGATCACCATCACCATCGAAGTGGAGGAAGGCGAGCCGGTGCTGATCTCCCGGGTGACGGTCACCGGGCTGGAGCATCTCCCGGACCTCATCGCATCGCGGGCCCGCGCCAGGGTCCGACTTGCCGAAGGCGACCGGTTCGACGAGTACGATTACCAGCAGGCCAAGAACGCCATCCAGCACTACCTGGTCGCACAAAGCTATGCGCGGGCCACCGTCGAGGGAAGGGTCCGGATTGACCGGCAGGAACACACCGCCGAGATCGAGCTGGAGGTCGATACCGGCCCTCCCTGTCGCTTCTCACAGGTGTCGGTCACCGGGAACGCAGACCTGCCTGCCGATCCCATTCGAAATGCGGTCGGAATCCGGGCCGGAAGGCCCTTCTCCCCCATGGCCATCCGGGATGCGCAGGCCGCGGTGTACGACCTGGACGCCTTCTCTTCGGTCACCGTCAGCCCTCAGGTCCCCGACGAGGGCGTGGATATCGCCGTCACCGCACAGGTAACCCCAGCCCGGCGCACCCGCTTCCAGGTCGGTGCCGGAATCCAGAGCGGTCTGGTCCAGCGGGGCACGATCGACTCCTTCAACGAGGTCCCCCAGTGGGATCTACACCTCCTGGGGAGCTGGGAACACCGCAACCTGTTCGGCGGCCTGCGCCGCCTGCGTATCGAAGACCGTCCGCAGCTCATCTTCTCCTCCGCCTTCCCCTCTACCGACCAGCTGAGCTGGGGCAACCGACTGGGCCTTACCTTCAAGCAACCCGCCTTCCTGGAGCCCCGTACCACCCTGCAGGCCGACCTGGCCTGGGAGGTCGGTCCAGCCCCCTTCATCGCCATCTTCCGGCATGAGATCCAGGCAGGACTGAGCCTGCAGCGCTTTTTCTGGAACCGAAGGTTCTGGGCCTCCGCGGGTTTGCGTGAGGACCTCTTCCTCGTACCCGGCTCCCCGGAACCGGTGGTCGAGGGGACCACCGTATCCGCCAACTACGACCTGCTCTACCTGGAGCAGCTCTTCCGGCTGGACCTTCGGAACGATCCAGTGCGGACCCGGCGCTGGTTCCATGGATCCCTTTCCTTCCAGGAATCCGGTTACTTCTTGCCCTCCTCCTGGAGCTATCTCCAGATCGTCCCCGACCTGCGGGGGTATCTCCCGCTACCCTGGGGCATGGTCCTGGTCACCCGATTCTCGCTGGCCTGGATCCTGCTCGATTGGGCCGACTCGGGTTTGGATCCCCTCAGCCGGCAACTGGGACCCACCACCCAGCGGTTGCGAGGCGGAGGCGGCACCAGCAACCGGGGCTTTTTGCCCGGCGAGCTGGGAGACGGCCCCGAGGGTGGACTCCGCCGCTGGCTGGCCTCCGCCGAGTTCCGAATCCCACTGACACGCAGCATCTTCATCACCCTCTTCGGCGATGCTGGCGATGTCCACAGCCAGCCCTCCTTCCGCTTCGACCATCCCCAGGTTTCTTTGGGACTGGGGTTTCGGTTTCTGACTCTGGTGGGGCCCATCCGCCTGGACTTCGGCTGGCGCGTCCCCGATCTCCAGGTCCTGGCCGATGTCGACACCCGCGATCCGGGAGGCCGTCGAACCGACATGGATCTGCTGCTTTTCACCTTCCCGGGGGCCATCAACCTGACTCTGGGAGATCCCTTTTAACCCCACTCGGTCTTCCCCCGCAGGTCGGCAGACGTCAGCGCTCACGACGCTGCCTGGAGGCCAGACCCCGGCTGGACCAGGTGTACATCCTGCTGCGGGAAGGGGATCGTCAGACCAGCGTCCTCCAGCGCCAGTTTCCCCCGTTCCAGCAGCTCGAAGCGCACCGGCCAGTAGTCGGCCGGTTTGACCCAGGGACGGCAGACCAGGTGGACTCCGCTATCCGCCAGCTCGGAGACCGCAATGACCGTCTCCGGCTCGGCCAGAATCCGCTCTTCCGAAGACACGACTCGGCTCAACGCCTCTTTGGCCGTGTTGATGTCATCGCCATAGGAGATGGAGAACACCAGGTCGATCCGCCGCTTGTCCTGACTGGTGTAGTTGGTGATGTTGTCCCCCGTCACCTTGGAGTTGGGGATGACCACCCGACGATTGTCCATCGTGGTCAGGACCGTGTTGAACAGCTGGATCTCCTGGACGACGCCCATGTCCCCCCCCGCCTCCACGAAGTCTCCCACCTTGAACGGCTTGAATAGCACCAGCATGATGCTCGCCGCGAAGTTGGCCAGCGAACCCTGCAACGCCAGGCCAATCGCCAGACCCGCCGCTCCGATGAGGGCCACCAGCGAGGTGGTCTCCACCCCCAGCTTGTTCAACCCGGCGATGATCACCACGAGAATCAGGCCAAAATAGGCGATGTGCCGGGTGAACGAGGCCAGCGTCTGTTCCACCTTGGCCCGCACCAGTAAACGCTCGATCATCCTCGCCAGCAGTTTGGCCACCCACTTGCCGATAACGAAGATGATGATGGCCGCCACCAGCCGCATGCCGTAAGTCAGCAGGTAGGCGTAGATATCCTCGAACACCATGATCATTCTCTACCTCCTCCGGTGAATGTCCCTCTCTCTCCAGCCTTCTTCTCACCCCGCAGCCCTGGCTCCCCTCCACCACCACCTGGTCGGCTATCAGACGGCGCTGCCCTGGGCTGCTGCCTTTCGAACCCATGCCATAAACCGAAATCACCTTCCTGTGCGTTTGTACCTGCGCTTGATGTCCGCACGCCCGACACACAACCCGACTCGAATCAGGAGACAACCATGAACAGAACCGCCACATTCCGACACCTCGCCGTGATCGCCGCGTTCGTTTGCCTTTCTTGGAGCCTGAAGGCCGAGGAGCAGTCGACCGAGCCGACATCGCCGGCGCCAGCCGACCCATCGGTAGTGACCACCCCATCCACCCAAGCTCCGCGTCCCCGCATCGAGGTCGTGTTCGCGCTCGACACGACCGGAAGTATGTCCGGCTTGATCGCGGCTGCCAAGGAGAAGATCTGGTCCATCGCCACCACCCTGGCCACCGCAGAACCCACCCCGGAGATCCGCATGGGGCTTGTCGGTTACCGGGATCGCGGCGATGACTACATCACCACCCGGATCCAGATGACCGATGACCTGGATGCCATCTACTCCCAGCTGATGTCCTTCCAGGCCGGCGGCGGCGGAGACGGCCCTGAGAGCGTCAACCAGGCCCTGCGCGAAGCGGTCCACAACTTCGAATGGAGCACCGACTCCAACACCTACCGGGTGATCTTCCTGGTCGGCGATGCCCCTCCACACATGGACTACGACGAGGTCCAGTATCCAACAACCCTGTCTGAGGCCAATCGCAGAGGGATCTTCGTCAACACCATCCAGTGCGGTCAGTGGCAGGAGACCACCCCGGTCTGGGTGGAGATCGCCCGGCTGGGAGAGGGACACTTCTTCCAGGTCGAGCAGTCGGGGGGAGCCATCGTGGCCTCCACCCCCTTCGACGAGGAGCTGGCCCAGCTGGCCCGCGACCTCGACGCCACCCGCATATTCTATGGCACCGAGGAGGAGCTGGCCGAGTCGCGAAGGCGGGACGCGATCACCGCTGGTATCTACGTCGAGGGATCTGTCTCCGCCCAGGCCAGACGGGCGTTGTTCAACACCTCCGACTCCGGTGGAGGCAATTTCCTCGGCGGCAACGAGCTGGTGGACGACTGGGCCAACAATCGAGTTGACCTGGAAGAATTGGAGGCAAGCGCACTTCCGGCTGACATTCGGTCCATGTCCCACGACCAGCGCATCGCCCACCTGTCCCAGATGAACCAGCGGCGCCAGGAGATCGCCGCCCGCATTCAAGAGCTGGGCCAGCAGCGCCAGGAACACCTGGCCGCCATCGCTCGGGAGCAGGCGGCGTCAGGAGAGGTCGTCCTGGACGACGCCATCTATGGCGCCATCCGCGAAGGAGCATCCCATTCCGGGATCGACTTCGCCGCGGAGGCCCCGATCTACTGACCTGTGCACCGATCCTCCCCCGTGCTTTGCCCTGATCCTTGATCACATCTCATCAAGGCCTCCATTTCCATGGGTTTTTGCCCGATCTGGAACTTGAATCACGACGACCTCTGGAAGAGCACCAGCCCAAATCGCCGGACTGCACCGTGACTGACCAGCGGCCACCGCCGCATTTCCCTCTCCGGCGGGCTGACTCTTGATCACATCTCGGGACACGACAACCGACGAGGGCGAGTCCTTCCTAAAAACACTGGTGTTGGGTGTCGCCCCTTACGGGGCTTGGTCTGCATGAATGCCGAACACCCCGGGCTGAAGCCCGGGGCTACAACAGTTGCGCCCCTGGCGGGGCGCTCGAACCACTTTCCTCCGTTTTCGCTCTTCAGTTCTGCTCCCTGGCTACAACAGTTGCGCCCCTGGCGGGGCGCTCGAGCCTCTGTTCATCGGGCGAGATTGGAAGCGAAAGACTGGGTCAGAATCTGGATGCTCTGGATCAGCGCTCGAGCCTCTGTTCACTGGGCGAGATTGAAAGCTGGTTCCGGTGGTGGCATCGATACCGGATGAACGCTCGGAGCCAAGAGCGAAGCTGATCCAGACTGGAGGGTGTGGTTCACTGATTGGCCGCCCCGGCAGGGGCGGCAAGAAGGTAGCCCCGGGCTTTAGCCCGGGGTAAGAGAGGAGTACCAAAAGCCAAGCCCCGAAGGGGCGACAGAAGGCCATCACATTGCACTTGTAGCCAAGGTCTTCCACATCCCTTTTTGACCGGGAAAAGGCTTGGAAGATCCTGAAGCCGACCCCTTTGGTATTCGACTCTGGTCCTACCCGGATTTCAAGAACCAACAGCGGCTAATCGCCGCATTTACAGCCATACTACAGAGAATCGGACACCCCCCGGCGGGTCCCGGCGATCCTCCCCCGAGGCGGAGCCCGGGGGAGGTGGCGGCGCAGCCGACGGAGGGGGCGACTCTAGCCTCTGGACAAGCGATGCCCGCGTAGCGGGCGGAGGGGGCGATCCTAACCCCTGGCCGGGCCGTCAGCAGCTTCTCCTCCTGACCAGCCCAGCCCCGAGTAGCGCCAGGGCGATCAAGGCAAGCGGCAGATTGCGCGTGCCAAAGGAACCGCCCACCATCGAGCAGCCTTCCTCGCCAACCGCCTGTCCGGCACCACTGCCCTGCGGGACGCAGGTTCCCGTGTCATCGCAACGCTCGGTCGCCTCGCACGCTCCGCAGCTCCCCCCACACCCGTCCGAGCCACATTCGCGGTCGTCACAGCTCGGTGCGCAATAGCACAGACCGTACTGGTCGTCGCAGGTCAGCCCAAACGCGCAGGAGCCGCAGCTACCGCCACAGCCGTCATCACCACACTGACGGCCGGTGCAGTCGGGAATGCAGATACACTGGCCACCGGCGGAGCAGACCTCGTCCTCGTCGCAACCGGGTGGGCAGCTTCCCCCACAGCCATCCGGGCCGCATTCCCGGTCACCACACTCCGGCACACACAGCTGTTGGCATTGACCCTGACTGTCGCAGTATTCGCCCGTCTCACAGCTTCCACAGGAGCCGGAGCAGCCGTCGTCCCCGCACTCGCGTCCGGTGCAGTCGGGGACGCACTGGCACAGACCGGTCTCTTCGTCGCAGATCTCGTCCTCGTCACAGCTGCCACAGGTGCCACCACAGCCATCACCACCGCACATCCGACCGTGGCAGTCGGGGACGCACTCGCAGTAGCCCTCTTCGTTGCAGGTCTCGTTGGCTTCACAGAGACCGCAGACCCAGCCGCAGCCATCCGGGCCGCATTCCCGGTCACCACACTCCGGCACGCATCGGCACTGGCTATCCTCGGTGCAGACCTCGTTGTCGGCGCACCCGGGCGGGCAGGTGCCGCCGCAGCCGTCCGGACCGCATTCCCGGCCATCACAGTCGGGCACGCAGATACAATGCCCACTCCGGTCGCAGTACTCGTCGGGATCGCAGTTGCCGCACGACCCGCCACAACCGTTCGGGCCGCACTCCTTGTCGGTGCAGTCCGGCAGGCATTGACAGCGCCCCAGGTGGGTACAGGCCTCGTTGTCCGCACAGCCGGGCGGACAGGTGCCGCCACAGCCGTCCGGGCCGCACACCTTGCCCAGGCAGTCGGGCTCGCAGATGCACTGCCCGTTCTCGTCGCAGTATCCGTTCACCCCGCAGGCGCCGCAGCTCCCTCCGCAGCCATCGTCGCCACATTCCTTGCCTTCACACTGGGGGATGCACACACACAACCCCTCTTCCGTGCAGATATTGTGGTCTCCACAGATGCCGCATTCCCCGCCGCAGCCGTCCGGACCGCACTCCCGCCCGGCACAGGCGGGAACACAGACGCAGCTGGTGTAGTTCCCATCCTCCACGCAGATCTCGTTCTCCTCGCAGGTACCGCATTCCCCGCCGCAGCCGTCCGGACCGCACTCCCGCCCGACGCAGGCGGGGACGCAGTAGCAGTGACCGCTGGCGTCGCAGGCCTCGTTTGCGGCGCAGCCCGGCGGGCAGGTGCTGCCGCAGCTGTCGCTTCCGCACTCCCGGCCCTCGCATACGGGCGTGCACGGGGTGACGCACTGGCCATCGACGGTGCAGATATCCCCAGCCTGACAGGTACCGCAGCTCCCGCCACAGTTATCGGAGCCACACTCCCGGCCGGTGCAGTCGATGCAGCACTGACCCGAGGCGCTGCAGTACTCGCTATCCAGACACAGGCCGCAGACCCCACCACAACCGTTGGGGCCGCACTCCTTGCCGGTGCAGTTGGGCAAGCACAGGCAGATCCCGTAGGTGTACAGGCACAAGTACCCGTCCGGACAGGTGCCGCAGCTCCCCCCGCAGCCATCGGAGCCACACTGTCTCCCGGCGCAGTTGGGCACGCACACGCACTGCCCGCTGGAGTTGCAGGTGTGATTGGCAGGACAGGTACCGCAGCTCCCGCCGCAGCCGTCGGGGCCGCACTGCTTCCCGGCGCAGTTGGGCACGCACACGCACTGCCCGGCGCAGTTGCAGTAGTAGTTCGTTCGGTTGGGACACCAGTACAAGGTCGCCGAGGGGTCGTCGCAGTCTGGATCGTAGGCGCCGCAGTTGCAGTCACAGCCATCTTCCGCGTGGTACCAGGAGCTTTCGCAGGTCCAGCTCGACGGCACCGGCGCCCGGCCTCCCGGGTTGATATCGATGGTCCGCCGGTTGCAGCTCCAGCAGCCGAAGTCGTCGTAATCCCGCGATGTCAGCCAGGCGTGGTGGTTGTCGTAGATGTACATCATCTTGCCGCTGTCGTTGTAGCCCACCACGGTGATGGCGTGTCCCCCCCCATCCGAGCTCCAGGGGTTCCCCCCGAAATAGACCGGGCGATCCAGGTCGATCTCGTCGGTGATGTCCCACTCCCACCAGACCCACTCGTCGAAGTCCCACTCCCAGTCGTAGCGCAGGTCGGAGTTGGTGTAGTGCTCCCCCGCGATGGAGGCGTCATAGCCGAGCCAGTAGTTGGATGCCCCCTCGCCGCAGGCCAGACCGGTCTCCTCGTGGGCGATCTGGTACAGCACCCCGGTCAGCCAGGCGAAGCCGGCCACATTTCCGTGGTCTCCGTTGCCGCAGGGGTACAACAGCTCGTAGGGACCCGCCCCATTGCGCTCCGGATAGTCGTCCCAGAAGGCCAGGATGGTGGCGACGGCCGACTCCCAGCAGACGCAGCACTCCCCGCAGTCGTCGTGCTGGGTCCAGGGGTACAGGTAGTTGGTGATGGTAGATTCACTGGCTCCCAGGATGAAGTACTTCCCCGCCAGGGCAGGAAAGGCGATCCCGCAGAGAGCCACGGCCAATGTTGCGGCTACGATCCACCTGGCGCGGTTGTCACCCATGGCTCACCTCCCCTGCTGCAGGCTTCCGGCCTCGAAATTGACCAACCAGCGCTGGTTCAGCTCCTCCAGCCCCGCCGTGCCCGGTCCCCACGGGTCGAGCACCATCTGCCTCCACTCGGCCAGGGTGGTCTCGATGTCGGTGAAGAGCGCCTCCTCCAAGCCCATCACCCGCCCGGCATAGTGGCTGTACAGCACCGGCCCCTGGTTGCACTGGTAGAGCACCGCCTCGTATAGGCTGTCCCGATGAGCCAGAAAGATCACCTCCGGATGCGGGCCATCCTCGCAACCCTCGGGAAGACTCGCCAGATCCATCAGAAAGAGAGGCAATCCCCGGTGGCCCAGCTCAAGTGGGGGTCGAAACTGGTAGCCCGAGATGGTGACGCTATAGAACTGCTCCGCGGTCAGCTCGTGCGCGCGCAGCTGCCAGGCCGACCGGGCTGTCGACATCGACATTTCGGCCCGAGCGAGCTCGCTCACCTGTTGCGCGATGTCGGCCAGAACCTCGTACCGGGAGCATTCGGCAACACTGGAGAACAGGAAGAAATGGCCGATCACATGGCCCTCGATGTCCTGCTTGGGCAAGTAGAGACACTCCGTCAGCGGCTCGCTCAGGTAGCCCTGCGAGAGCACGTGTCCCCGTGCCACCTGCCTGGCCATCTCCTCCGACACCTGGTAGCGCGACAAGGTCTGTGGTGAGGCCACCACCTGCTCGATACGCTCTACCTCCTCCAACTGGATCGGTTGAAACTGGATCGGCTCGACCACGACGGGGGTCGGCGTGACCTCGACCGGCCCCGGGGAAAGCTGGCCCCCTGTGCCCTGAGCCAGAGTCTGCCCAGGCCCGGTGGCCAGACAACTCAGCAGGATGAACACGGCGAGTACTTGGCGCGGCGAATGCTCTGGCATTGCGATGACCCCTCCCACGTGATTGCGATCGACAGCCCGTTTGAACCGCTGGATTCAACATACAGGCGCACCCATCCGGTGACAAGCGGGCGGTGTCGAACTGTCGAACATGCCAGAAAGGGACTGCGCCAGCGTCTGCCCCCCCCACCGCCAACTCGGGTGGCTCGGCCAAGCCTTCTCCCCGAGGGGGACCGCTCGGGGCTGGTTTCCTCCGGTTCACCCGGACCACCTTTGTTGAACGTACCACCCCGAGCGGCGCTGACCAGAGCCGCGCCGCTCGCTGGCTCGGTGGTGGATCCCGGACGTCTGCCTTTGCTTGCCGTCTCCCGATAACCTGCTAAGATACCGGTCAATACGCCACTATAGTCCACATCGGGCTGTCCCTTCTGACTAGACGGTGCGGTCGAGGTGGTTGGTGTACCCGAACTGCTGCGGGGAGCTGGTAGTGGTCAAGCATAGTAGTCGGCCCAGTTTGCTCGATCATCCCCTGTTCTGGTACCTGGGGATCGGCCCGGCCGCCCTGGGGTACGGCATCCTCGTGGGTTGTATCGGCCATCTGCGCGCCGAGCACTATCCCATCCTGGGCATCTTCATCCTGCTTTGCTACGTCCCTGGCGCCCGCTCAGCCCTGAAGCTGCTGCTTCCCTTCTTCCTGTTCGGGTTCCTCTACGACTCACTCCGGTTCATCACGCCCATCATCCACGCCCGGGTGCCGATCCACGTGGCCCAGCCCTACCTCCTGGAGAAGGCGATCTTCGGCATTCAGCTCGAGAGCGGGGCGGTCGTCACCCCGACGGAGTTCTTCCAGACCCACACCCACCCGGTCATGGACCTGGTCTCGGCGGTCGCCTACCTGTTGTACATCTTGGTGCCCTTCGGTCTGGCGTTCATCCTGCTGGCCAAGGACAGGGCCACGCTGGAGCGGTTTGGTTGGGCATTTCTGGTTGTCAACCTCATGGGATTTGCCACCTACTACCTCTACCCGGCCGCCCCTCCCTGGTACGTGGAGCAACATGGTCTGGGGCCGGCAATTCTCGATGCCGCGCCGCATCCCGCACGACTGGCCGCGGTGGACAGTCTGCTGAACACCTCGACCTTCCAGTCGATTTACAGCAGGTCAGCCAATGTCTTCGCCGCCTTACCCTCGCTCCACGTGGCCTACCCGCTGGTCGCCTGGCTGTACGCCCGGAAGGTCTTCACCCGATTCCACTGGCTGTTCGGTGCCTTCTGGCTCACGGTTTGCTGTGCCGCCGTCTACCTCAGACACCACTATGTGATCGATGTCCTTCTGGGCGTGTCGTATGCTGCCCTGACCTACATCTCGATCGAGATGACCTGGCGCTTCCGCCGGAGCAGAAGGGTTTCCGCTCTGGCAACGGCTGCAAGGCCGGGCAGCCAGCTAGGCCAACACACCTGACCGATCCGCGATCGAGAGCGCTTCTTGAAACGGAGAGCGATCAGCCCCGAAGCGGTGGGATCCGCGCGGTCAGACCGTGCATCCGGGCTTGTAGCAGAGTCAGCGCCGCCACCAGAGGGTTGAGGGGCACCATGTCCAGCGGCTTGACCCCGGACAGCTTCGCCTGGTAGCGGGTGTTCATCATGAGGTCGTTGTGGGCCGGCACCGTGTAGATCCCCTTGTCCGGGTAGCGTTTGCCCAATGACACCGCCAGCTCGTCCACCGCACAAGGGCCGACCAGCAGGATGTCACCCGGCAGATCGGATAGATCCTCCTCGGTAAACCCTTTGCCGAAGATCAACGTCCACCCTCCTCGACCGCCATGATCATTGGTCAACATCTCCAGGATGCACTCGGAGTTGCCCTTGCATCCCTGGACGCAGGCCCGCTCCCGCCCTTGCACGATGCGCACCTCGGGATGGAACCGGCCCAACAGCGTGCATGGCAAGCGGCGCGTGAAACGGTCCAGCTCCAGCCCATGAACCTCGATCTGATCGAGCCGACCATCGCCCAGTCCCCAGTCGGCACACAGCTTCAGGTGGGCCACCTCGCAGACGTCGTACCCCAGGACCTTGGCTCCCACCACGTCCACGGCCAGGGTATCCATCCCTCCGATCAGCACGTTGGTGGGGACCAGGCATTCCTCCAGCAGCGCGGTCGGTGGAAAGTGGCCATGCGCCGTTGCGGTCAACCCCTCGATGATGCAGAAATCGGGGCGTACCAGCCGGTAGAGCGCCGCCAGGCGGTGAGGCAGCGTGTCCCGGGTGTGCCGCTCCATGCGGTCTTCCTGGATCGGAAACGCCTGCTGGTTCTTCACCCCCAGCGTCACGGTCGTCATGCAGTGGGTCTTGAGCTTGGGCAGACCGAGGTAGGCGTTGCCGTTGCGGCGAATGATCTGCTCCGCAAGGAGCTTCGGCACCCGGATGGGGTGCTCCTCCCCGGCCAGAGTCACCTCGACCACCGGCCCCTCGTCCAGGTAGACCGGCTTTGCCCCATATCGCCGGCAGATCCGATCATAGCCGATGACCTTGAAGACCAGTCGGGTGAAGTTCCCCCCCGTGCAGCTCTCCATGACCGCCAGGCGTCTGTAGCCATGATCCCGCAGGTAGCTCAGCATCGCATCCAACAGGCGCGGATCGGTGTAGGTATGTGCGGTGAAGTGAACCGCGTTGGGTTTGATATATAGACAACCGTCCGGTTCGGGTAACGCTCGGTGTACCCCTCCATAGGACAGAAAGACATCGTCGATGGCCTGCTTCAACCCTTGCCGCACATCGGCGATCACCACGGTGGCCATCTCCCCACACCTCCATCAGATCGGATAGATTTTGCTGTTGCTCGGCCAATATTGCCCAACCGTACCGCGATTTCAAGATTCCGACCCGCTCCCTCTTGACGACGGCCCGGCTCACGGTTAAACCAATATCTCCCGATTGGTTCAACCGCCGAGCATTGCGGGGTAATCCATGGCGCTGTTCTCCCAAGAAAGATCTCTGGCATCCCGTCTCGACAAGCAGGACGGCATCTCCATCGCGGACCTCAACCAGGCGCTCGACGCGCTCGACGACGCCGGTCGCCTGGCCTTCGTTCGAAGCCTGTGCATGAAGCGCCAGGTCCACCTGTGGAAGATGGCCGAAGGGCATCTCGAGGCTTCCCTGGACATGCTGGTCCCCGATCCGATCCCGGCCAGCGTCACCGTCATCTTCGAGGGCCGGAACAGTCTGCCGGCCTTCAACCTCTTCCAGAAGCGGTTCACCCGCTCCAACCGTGACGACCTGCTCTGGGGTTACAACCACCAGGACATGATGTGGTTTACCGGGCCCGGCGCCTTCGTCGTTCGCCAGGACACCCAGCGTGGCGTGCTGATCGTGGACTACGACGAGCTACCGTCACACACCCCTCCGGGCTGGCCCGAGATCAAGCCCAACCGGGGGTTTCCTGCCGCCCATATCTACGGCTTCATGTACGATGAGCTGCGCCCGGTAACCAAGGACATCTGCATCGGCAAGAACTTTCTCAAACCGGAGCGCACTCGCCTGGTCAAGATTACCGATTCCCTGGTTCGCCAGGAGCAGCACTTCACGCTGGTCAGGGCCGGTCTGGCCTGAATAGCCCCACAGGCAGGCAGGTATCTGGGGTCCGGCCGGTCATCGCTGGACCCCGACGGATCACCCCGGGATCTGATCCAGTCGGGCCCTGGTCCAGGCCACCTGTGCCTGATCGCCGATCTTCTGCCAGATGGCGAGGGCAAGTTGGTAGACCTGGCGGGCGCGGTCTGGCTCGCCAGCCTGGTGGGCCAGGTCTCCTGCCAGAACCAGAGAGCGGGCGGCGTCCGCGTCAGCCATCTGGGTCTTCTGGAAAAGCGCTTCGGCTCGGCTGACTCTCTGCTCCCATCCCTTCCAGTCGCGCACACCCGCCATGCAGGCCAGCAGGGGACACAGCGCAATGCCGACATGGCCCAGCGCGCCACGCCGCTCGAACTCTGCCACCAGCTGCCTGAGGCCGGGAAGGGCCTCGAAGTACTCCCCACGCGCAAGCCGGATGTAGCTGAAGTTCAACTGGACGATCAGCCGATTGCTGATATCCCCCAGAGACAGGTTGAGTGACAGGGCTTGGCGGTAGCTCTCCTCGGCGGCCACCAGGTCGCCGGTGAGCCGCTGGATCTCCCCGATGGCGTTGAAGCAGGTGGCCATGTCGTGGCGATAACCCAGGCGCTGGTAGTGATCGAGAGCCTGGCGGTTGAACGCCATGGCTCTGGCTGGATCGCCCCGCTGGAGCGCGATGGCGGCCAGGACCCGCAGGCTGTTGAGCCAGGTATCCAGGTCCCCCCCATGGTGAGAGAGCTGACAGGCCTCGGTAGCCAGAGACCAGGCCTGGTCGTTGGCCCCGGTCATGAAGTGGGTATAGGCCAACGTCAACATGGCCATGGCCAGGCCTTTCCTCTCCCCCAGCGAGCGGAACAGCCGAAGCGACTCCTCCAGGTGATCGAGCCCGAGCTGGACCTTGCCCTGGTTGCGCAGGCTCATCCCCAGGATCCGCAACGACTCGGCAAGCATCTCCCCTTCCTGCTCCTGGCGAGCCACCCCGGCGCTGCGCTCGGCCCAGGTGATGGCCCCGGCGAACTCGTTCTGCTTGGCGAGCACCTGAGCCCGGGTCAACCAACCGCGGGCCCGGCGGAGATCCGTTCCGGGCGCGCCCAGGCGATCCAGCACCGCTTCCCGCTGGTCCAACACCTGCATGGCTCCGCCAAAATCGGCCTGGCTCTTGCGCTCGAACGCCCCCATGAGCAGCGGTTCCAGCGCCTCCTCCAGGTCCCCGGCCTCCACCAGATGCCTCCCCAGCCGCTCGGAGATCCCGGGCGGTCGCTGCGGGTAGCGCGTCGCCAGCATGGTGGCACAGGCCCGGTTGTGCCAGCTCCAGCGACCGGACTCGCGCGCCAGACGCTCGAGACTCTCGCGCAGCATGCCGTGGGCAAAGGTCCAGCCGGACTCGGAGGGCACCGCCAGGCCGACCGCCAGGAGCATCTCCTGCAATCCGAGCGGTGGATCCAGGTAGACCTGTCCGCAGACCTCGTACCACTCCGCAAGGTCCACGATCTGCCCCAGGGTGGCAGCCAGCTCGAGGGTCGTCTGGGGATCGGTGCGAGGCGAACGCAACACCGGGGATCGGGCGCAAAATTCGGCATAATCCCGCCCGATCGCCTGGATGCGTCCCAACCAGAGGCGATGGATATCGTCGGGCAGCACAGCCCGTTCCCCCGCCTTCAAGACGAATCCTCGCTGTCCGACCGTCAGCACCCCCCGCTGCACCCAGTCGCCGATGAGCTGGACCGCAAACAGCGGGTTGCCGCCGCTCCGCTCCTCGACCTGCTCCGCCAGCTTCCCCTCCAACAGCAGAAGGCGCCGCACCAGCTCCGCCTGGTGGGACCGATCGAGCGCCTTGACGGCCAGATCCCGAGTGCCGGAAACCGTCATCAGCTCGGCAATCTGCCGAGCCTCGATGGGGCGGCAAGCCAGCGCTTCTTCCCGCGCGGTGAGCAGCAACAGGACCCCCACCGGCAGCACGCGACGGTTGGCCATCACGTACCGCGCCAGGCTGATCGCCTCGCTGCCCCACTGTACGTCGTCCAGCCAGATGATCAGCGGACGGTGGGCGGCCAGCCGGGACAACAAGCGACAGACCAGGGCGTGGCGTGTCTCCGGACCGCCGAAGCGCACCTGTGGCAGCCCACCGGCGATCTCCTCATCGGTTGCCGGCTGGATCAACTCCGCCAGGGCATGCCACTCGTACTCGTCCGCAACCCCTTGGCGCCGCAATAGCCGTTCCAGCCGCCCCAGCAACTTGTCGCGCGACTGGCCCAGACATCGCAGGGTCCTGGCGATCATCGGCCCGACCCCGTCGGCCGGCCCTGCGATGGCGCCGTGGACCGCCCTCATGACCGATGCGGCCCCCACCTCGTGGGCCCGTTCGCACATCCACTCGGCCAGCCGGCTCTTTCCCTGGCCGGCGGCGCCATGCAGCAGCACCAGCCGCGCTTCGCTCTGCTGGTGGACCTCCAGCAGATCGGACCAGATGCAATCCCGCTCCCGGTCTCGATCGACCAGGGGAATACTGCGCAGGCCGTACAGGCCCAGACCGGCGCCGACCAGCTGGATGGACTGGGGTGCGGTCGCGGCACTTCGCCACGTCTCGGGCAGCAGGGTGCGCATCACCGGAAACGGGGTCACCTTCCCGACCGCCTCAGCCTCAGGTCTGGCGGCCACATCTGAAGGGAGAGATCGCGAGGGCAGCACCGACAACGTCGGTTCCACCACGGTGACCGCCAGCTCTCCCTCCGCTTCCTCGATCGTCCCGACCTGCCGCACCGAGGGTCTCTCCACACCAGAGGGGCGTTCGGACCACTGACCTCCCGCCGGCTCTCCCAAGGATCGCAGCGCCTGGGCGGCATCGGCCGCCCGGCCGAACCGCGCCTCCGGCTCCTTCTGCAGCAGGCGTAGAACCCAGGAGGCATACCCAGAAGGCAAGTGCGGACTGTCGGAAATTGGAGGAGGCGGCTCGGCGAGATGGGCCGCTGCCAGTTGCAGGAAGTTGGTGCGCTCGAAGGGAACCGTCCCGGTCGCAAGCTGGTGCGCCAGACATCCCAGCGCGTAGAGGTCGGTCCAGGGACCGTGATCGCGCCATTGCCCCGAGAACTGCTCGGGCGCCATGTACAAGGGCGTACCGCTGGGCGCCTCCTCACTCGAAGAGGAGTCCTGATCCTCCAGCGCATGGGCGATCCCGAAGTCGGTCAACTTGCACTGCGGCTCGACCCCCTCCTCCCCCGCCAGCAGCACATTGGCCGGCTTGAGGTCCCGGTGGATCACCCCTCTGGCGTGGGCGTGAGCCAGCGCATCCAGGATGGACAGCAAAATCGACCGCAAGGACCGCCAGGGCAGCGGTAGATCCAGCTTCTCCAGCGAACCCCGGCCGCAGTACTCCATGACCAGGTAGGGACTGCCGGCCGTCAGCTTGCCCCCCGAGGATCGCTCGGTTGCCTGAGTGATCTCGCCGTGGTCCAACACCATCACGATCCCCGGGTGATCCAGTCGCGCCACGGCCTGGACCTCCCGGCGAAAGCCCTGGATGAACTGGACCTCGCGGGCATGAGCTCGCGTGATGACCTTCACCGCCACGCGAATGCCCTGGGGTCGGTGGACTCCCTGCCATACCTCCCCCATCCCCCCGACGCCGAGGATGTCCTCCAGCTCGAATGGACCCAGGGAAAATGCCATAGTCACCACTCCCCCGATCGAGTCTTCCCGTTATCCCTGCCGTCCGCGGCCCCCACCGCTGTACCCCTGGTGCGCCCGCCGTTCCACTTGCCGTTCAACCCCTCGACCGCCCGTCGCTCTCCGCCCTGCTCAAGCTGTCATCGTGCGTTGAATCACCAGTTTGCGTCGCCAAAGCCGAGCGTTCACCCCTCACCATCGGCAGGAAATCAACGCAGGAGCCTTCCGCCTCTCTTACCCCGAGACCAGAGGACAACCAAGATCCATGGCCAGATCGCCAGACCGCTCCACCCTTGGGGGCCTTGGAAATGGCTGCAGCATCCTGCCAGCTCACCCCCCGTCAACCGGTACCGTTCCAGCCGAAGAATGTCGTCCTCCGGATCGAGCGGATCGGTCCCGTTGGCCACCTCGATGCCATCCATCACCGTACCCCCGTCGGTATCCGGTTCGTTGGGGTCGGTACCCTGCTGGATCACCTCCTCCCAGTCGGTGAGGTGATCCCCGTCGGTGTCCTGCTGCAACGGATCGGTGCCGTATAGGTGGATCTCCTCGCCGTCTTCCAGGCCGTCGCCATCGGTGTCCCGATCGTAGGGGTCGGTCAGGTAGTCCTCGATCTCTTCGCTGTCGCTCAGCCCGTCGCCATCGCTATCCTGGTCCTGCTTGCTCGAATGCTGCCCTTCTTCGTCCGCCTGCGCCTGGATCCGGGCCGCTAGCAGAGAAGTGGTCAGGATGGCGGCATACCACACCGCCCTGCTCCGCTGGATGGAAATCCTCATGCGCAGCGCTCCCCTGCCCCCCCGTTGGAGAACAGTACGGGCTTACCCTATCACAACTCGGCCTGATGGAGCACACTGCGGCTCTCAGCAGGCACCAGGCAGCCGGCAACAGGCAGCAGCCGCAAGTCCCGCAGGGGCGACAGGAGACACAAACCTTGGGTGGTCATTCTCAGCACAGGCTCCCGTACAGCGGGGGATTGCCAGATCTGACACCTCAACAGCGCCGAAAGTGGGAGAAAGCACCGCCTATCCGCTTCACGGCGTACAGCCTACCGCTTCTGGCTGCCCCCCATCTCCTTCTCCTGCTATACTGACGCCCATCGCCATCCCCATCGACCAAAGGAGTTCGACTCGATGCACCAGGCCATGCTGTGGGACAAGAAAGGGGAAAACAAGGTTTTATGCAGGCTTTGCCCTCACAACTGCCTGATCGCCCCGGGCAAGAGAGGGATCTGCGGCGTCCGCGAGAACCAGGAGGGCGTCCTGGTTGCGCTCTCCTACGACCGGGTCTCCTCCATGGCGGTCGACCCCATCGAGAAGAAACCGCTCTACCATGTGCGGCCCGGCGCACAGGCCTTCTCCTTCGCCACTCCCGGCTGTAACCTCGACTGTCTCCATTGCCAGAACGCTTCACTCTCCCAGGAACCCAAGGAAAGAGACGGTCGGATCAGCGGTCGAGCGGTCGATCCCCAGCTGATGGTCGCAGCCGCAAAAGAGCAGGGGTGCGAGATCATCTCGGCGACCTACTCCGAGCCCACCATCTTCTTCGAGCTGGCGCTGGATGTGGCCAAGCTGGCCAAGAGCGCGGGGCTTTTGAACACCTGGGTCACCAACGGCTTCACCAGCGCCGACGCGCGTGATCTGCTCATCCCTTACCTGGATGCGGCCAACGTCGATCTCAAGTCGTTCGAGCCGAAGACCTACAAGACCCTTTGCAAGGCCCGCCTGGAACCGGTCCTGGAGACCATCCGCGACTACCGGGCCAGAGGCGTCTGGGTAGAGGTGACCACCCTGGTCATCCCGGGTATCAACGACGATCCGAAGGAGCTGCGCTCCATCGCCCGCTTCATCGCCGAGGTGGACCGGGTGATGCCCTGGCACATCTCCGCCTTTCATCCTGACTACAAGATGCTGGATCGGCCCAGGACCCCCACGAGCACCCTGGAGACCGCCTACGAGATCGGCCGGGAGGAGGGGCTGCTCTACGTCTACACGGGCAATGTCCATGACGGCCACACCGATACCTTGTGCCCATCCTGCCAGAAGACCGTAGTTCGACGCTCCGGATTCTGGACGATGGAGAACCTGCTGGTTGGAGATCGCTGCCCCCACTGCAACGGCCAGGTGCATGGATTGTTTGCCACCGCCGGAAGAGGGGGCTGACGGATCTGGAGACAGCAGCGATGACCCACCCGTTGGTGCAACATCTGAAACGAACCGCGTCGCTGACCGATGCCATCCTCCAGCGGCTCGACGGCCAAGCGGTGAGCTCGGCGCTATTGGAATCCCGTCTGCCAGACATCCCACCGGGTACGCTCCAGACCATCGTGGACGGCTGGATGGACTGGCGGGCCATTCAGGCCATTGCCCCTGACCTGGTCGGCACGGCGACCTTTCCTGCCTGCGTCGAGGCGTTGGCCGAGAGGGACAAGCGGCATCCGGCTGAGCCTGACCTCATGGAGCTGGAAGCCGCAGTCCGCCAGGCGATGGAAAAGGGGAGCGTCTGCGGCCGTGCCAGCCGGAAGGACCATCCCGGTCTGGTGGCCTACGCCCCCCATCTCGACCATGTCGAGTTTCTGGGCGAGATATCCGCCCATCGATGGCTTGCGCTGGAACGGGGATGCGCGGACGGCGTGCTGCGCCTCGAGTACCGCTGGCCAGATGAGCTCGAGGCGCAAGCCCGGGTGCTCCCCTTGCTTCCCCGCTGCATCGCCAGGACCCTCCATCTCAAGTCCCGTTCGGAAGCGACCTGGGCCGGTGCCGAGGTGCTGATCGACCTGGTGACCAGCCCGCCACGCAAGGAGCCGCTGGTAGCCGTCGCCCGGTCTGGCTCCAAGGTCAGCCTGGCGGGGGTCGAGGCCGACGGTCGGGTGGTCTTGAGAAAGCAAGGAACGGCAAGCGAAGCGGAGGCTCTGATCCGATCGGCGCTGGATCGACATCCCGTCTCCACCCTGGTGCTGGCGGCCGGGGATCGGGAGCTGGGTAGCCTGACCTGGCCTCGCAACCTGGCGGTCGTCTTCGTGCGGGACGTGGCGCTGCACCAGGCGTCCAGGGCCTTACCCGGTCCACGGCTGGAGGGGCTGGCCATCGCCCTGGCCCAACGGGCCCAGGACCCCCGCAACGCCTGGTCACGCCTCGATCCGACCACACTCGGCCTGGTCGAGTACCAGCAGAACCTCGACCCCGAGTATGCCCGGCTGGTCTTGTCCCTGGCGCTCCTGCAGGCTGAGCAACGACCCGACCGGGTAGAGGCGCCCCGAACCGCCCCCGGTCTCACCCTGGTGAACGCCTGGGAGGATCTCCGCCCAGGTATGCTGGTGAGCGGCACCGTGACCCAGATCGCCCCCTTCGGCGCCTTCGTCAACATCGGGGTGGGCACCGAGGCGCTCATCCACATCTCCCAGCTCGCCGACACCCGGGTCGCTCGCCCGACCGACGCGGTGCACGTGGGCCAGCGGGTGACCGCCAAGGTGATCGAGATCGACCGGGATCGGGGACGCATCTCCCTCTCCCTCCGCTCCGCCCCTCCCCGCGCGGAGCACCGCGACGGCTCCCGCAAGAAAGCCCTGGATGCCCTGGACAAGCTCTTCAAGAAGTGACCGATCGGGCCCGTGTCGTTTCTTTTGGCTTCCACGGCCAAATGGGTAACATGTGGGTTCCTTCTGCAGCGGGGAGTGCTCCAGCGGCGGGAGGGACAGGTCGAACTACTTTTCACCGAGGAGGATCATGCATCCTGCCGAGATCATTACAAAAGCCGCCTATGCCAGGGGAACGCTCACCCACGAGGAGCTCGATCAGGTCGATTCGTTCTCGACCATCCAGCAATACGCCCTGCTCGCTTGCCTGTACATCAACTCGCCCGGCGAGTTCGAGCAGTTGAGAAGACGCTACCCCTTCTTCGAAAACCTGAGCCCCGAGCAGGAGCGCTACTACCGCATCATCAAGTCCAAGTGGGACGGCCACAAGCTCGGAAGACATGAGATCTACGAGATCGTCGATGCCTTCTGCACCTCGCCCGACTTCCCCAACCACCACATGGCCGCCTTTCTGGCGGGCATCTTCGTCAACAGCATGGATGCCGAAGAGACCGCCAACCTCACCGAGGCCATGACCGACTCCGGCAAGGTGCTGGCGTTTCCCCCCGGCAAATCCTACGTCGACAAGCACTCGACCGGAGGCGTGGGCGACAAGGTCAGCCTGATTTTGGCCCCGCTCATCGTCACCACCTTCCCCGAGATCGCCAACCCCATGATGTCGGGCCGAGGGCTCGGTCACACCGGAGGAACCCTGGACAAGCTGGAGTCGATCCCCGGTTTTCGCACCGAGCTGGACGAGCAGCAGATCAAGGGGGTCGTGGACCGCTGTGGCGCCTGCATCTTCGCCCAGCTTCCCACCGTGGCCGTGGCGGACAAGGGGATCTACGCCATCCGCGACGTGACCGGCCTCATCGTCAACCCCTACAAGCCCACCTTCGCGCTCATCATCAGCTCCATCCTGAGCAAGAAGTTCGCCGAAGGCTGCAACCGCTTCGTCTTTGACGTCAAGATCGGCTCCGGCGCCTTCTTCCCGGAGATCGAACAGGGGCTGACCTTCGCCCGCCAGATCGTGGCCGCCTGCCGCGGAAAGTTCAAGGCTTCCGCCGTGTTGACCAACATGGACCAGCCCCTGGGGCAGGCCATCGGGAACCTCCTCGAGGTGATCGAATCGGTCTACACCTTGATGGGGCATGGTCCTGAGGACCTCAACCAGGTCACCCTCGAGCTGTGCACCGAGATGGCCCTGCTGCACGATCCCGATCTGACCCGGGAAGAAGCCTATCGCCGTCTGGAAGAGACCCTACGTTCCGGACGAGCCCTGGAGCAATTCAAGCAGATGGTGGCCCTACAGGGAGGAGATCGCTCCTTCATCGAGCGGATCGAAACCTATCACCGTCAGGGCATCACCATCTACACAGGCGCCCCCTACCCCTTGCTCGACCAGGTCCGGGTGGTGCCGGTCCCCGCCGGCAACACCGGAGTGATCACCGCCATCGATTCGCGCGAGATCGGGTTGATCGGCATCGACCTGGGCGCCGGCCGTCGAGACGTCCACGACGTCCTCAACCCGCAGGTGGGCTTCGTCCAGCTGGCCCAGCTGGGGCAATCCGTGGAGAGGGGAGAGACGCTGGCCTACCTGTTTTTACCCCCGGACGCCGATGACCAGCATTTCACCCAACGGTACCACGACACCCACCGTATCGAGGAGAACGGCTCCTACCAGGACGCGCCCCTCATCTTGGGTCGGGTGGGGTAGAGAACCCCTCCCCAACCAGGCCGTTTTGGAGGGTGTGCTTGACTCCACCAGGTTGTGCAAGGCCTGCCGCGTCTACCTCATGGAATGAACACCGGCTTGGTGACGTGTGCTCAGCTCAATCGGGTTGAGCGGTTACACCCCCACGTGCCGAGGCTGGACCTCTGATTCCAGACGATCCCCCAGCTTGTCCTTGGCAACCTCCAGATCGTATCGAGCCTGGAGGTTCATCCAGAACCGTTCCGTCAGTCCGAAGTACCTCGCCAGCCGAAGGGCGGTATCGGCCGAAATCGCTCGTGTGCCATGGACGATCTCATTAATCCGCCGCGGCGGGACGTGAATGTCCTTGGCCAGCCGGTACTGGCTGATGCCCAACGGGACAAGAAACTCCTCCTGAAGAATCTCGCCGGGGTGTACGGGTGCAAACCTCTCTTCAGACACGTCGCCACTCCTAGTGGTAGTCCACGATCTCCACGTCCAGAGCGTTGCCGTCCTGCCAGCGAAAGCAGATACGCCACTGGTCGTTGATCCGGATGCTGTACTGGCCACTGCGGTCACCAGACAGCTTTTCCAGTCGTTGCCCCGGGGGAACGCGAAGCTCCTCCAAAGACTCGATCGCATCCAGTATCAGCAGCTTGCGTAGCGCCGGACGCTGGATATCCCGCGGCAGTCTTCGCGATACCAGGCGAAGAAACAAGCGTTCGGTCTCCTTGTCGCCAAAGCTCCTGATCACGAGGAAATAATAACGCGCCGCGATATGAACGTCAAGCGTTACTATCCCCAGAATTCACCCTTCCCCCGGTATTCGGTGGGGCGCACGTTCGTGCCACCCGCGTTCGCCCCCCGGAAATGGCGAACCGTCGAGCCTTCTATTCCCCAATGCTGGCAGCTTTCCCACAGGGAACCCGATCGGATCGACCCCCCGGCGGTGTGGGTTCGACCCCCCACCGCCCGCTTTGCCAATCGGTGCCCACCTCGCGTAAGATGGCATCCCTCTGACAGACCGGGTGCCGCGGTTTTTGCCGGCTTTCGGCCTGTTGCAGAGAGGTCCTTTTGGGAGCCGCCATGTCAAGCGCGAAAACCGTTCTTCCGATCCTGTGTTTGGCGCTCCTCTTGCCCACCGGCAACGCCCTGGCAGGGAGCTCGGTTCACGTGACCTATCTTTGGCACCTGGAGCAGCCCATCTACTGGCCGGCTCCCAACGCCGGCGGTCTGCGCTACCAGACCGCCTGGGACTCCATCCTCGCCCAACAAGCCGGGGCGACCCATCCGGCAAACGACCTGGACGAGATCTTCGGCAAGGACGACCGGGTGGCCGCCTACCAGTGGCGACCTCGCGATGCGGTTCAGGCCATGCTGGGGCTCGCCCAGGCGGGCGCCCAGGTCTCCTACTCGGGCGGTCTCATCGAGAACGTCGCCTCTTTGGCCACCGTCAATCAGCTCGGCTACTCCGCCTCCTGGGACGACCCCTTCCGCGAAGCGATGGGATGGTCCACCAGCTCAGGTCACCCCCGCCTGGACATCGTCCAGTTCTCCTTTCACCACGCCCTCATCCCGCTCATCCACCCCGATGTGCTCCGCATGGAGCTCATGTTGTACCGGCAGGTCTACCCCGAGGCCTGGGGAGCCGGGGACCAGTCCAGGGGGTTTTTCCCCTCGGAGATGGCCTTCGCCGAGCATGTCATCCCGGTGCTGGTGCAGACTGGTATCGAGTGGGTGATCGTATCCAACTCCCACCTCTCTCGGGCCTGCGAGAACTACCCCTTTGTCGCCGGCAGCGGCGGCGACAACATCCCTCCACCCAACCGGGCCGACATCCAGAACCCCGCCCAGGACCACTTCAACCGCATCTCCATCGACCGCGGCGTCTCCCCCGCCAACGCCGTCCCCTTCTCCTACCAGCCCCACTTCGCCCGATACGTGGACCCCCACAACGGCGCCGAGTCCCGCATCATCGTCGTACCCGCCGCTCAGTCCGAGTCCTGGCAGGACGGCTACTCCTGCTTCGGCCTCGGACCGCTGGACGCCCTGGCCCCCTACAATGAAACCTCCCAGCCGATCCTGGTCCTGTTGGCCCATGACGGCGATAACGCCTTCGGCGGTGGTTACAGCTACTACATGGAGTGCACACCCAACCTGGTGAACGCCGCTTCCTCCGCCGGCTACACCCCCACCACGGTCCAGCAGTACCTTGACGACCACCCCCCCGCCGTCGACGACATCGTCCACGTGGAGTCGGGCGCCTGGGTCAACGCCGACGGAGATTTCGGCGCCCCCAGCTTTCTCAACTGGAACTGGCCGTTGGTCAACAGCTCCGGCCAGTTCGACCTGGCCAACGGCTGGGCCGAGGACGAGCGCAACTGGGCCATCATCACCGCGGCGACCAACCACGTCCTTACCGCCGACGCCCTGGCGGGACCGCCCGACCTGGCCAAAGTGCTCCACCCCGATACCGACGGGACCACCGCCCTGGAGCGCGCCTGGCACTACCTGCTGGGATCGCTCAACAGCGGCTACATGTACTACGGCAGCTCGCTCGACATGGAGCTCAAACCGGTGGTGGCCTGCAACGAAGCCATCGCCCGCGCCCAGCCGATCCTTGCCGGCGGCCAGGATCCGGTCGGGCCGACCGTCTGGCTGCCCCAGCGCTACCCCGACAACCCGGGCGGCATCAACGCCGGGCCCCTCTACGGCTATCGCGAGACCACCACCTCCAGTGACTTCTGGGTCTGGACCTTCGCCTATGACCTTTCCGATATCCAGACCGTCACCCTGTGGATCCGGGAGGATCACGACGGCTCCGACCCGCTGTCCGACGATGACAACCAGACCTTCTTCGGCGGACCGGGCGTCGGCTCCTGGCTGGGATACCCCATGACCTTCCGCGATTTCCCGGCCGCTCCACCCTACCCGAACCCCCAGATCGATACCTCCATCCTGCCCACCGCTATCGCCGACCTGTACTTCGTCCAGGTCACCGGCTATTCCGACGTGCTGCTCGACTACTTCGTAGAGGCCACCGATACCGAGGGCAACAGCTCCCGATCCCCGATCCAGCACGTCTACGTCGGCGAAGGAGGCGGCGGCACCCCCCAAGGGGTGCACTGGGAGCCGACCAACCCCTCCAAGAACGACGTGGTGACCGTCTACTCGCCCGAGGCCGGCTGGCTCCACTGGGGCATCAACGGCTGGCAGGAGCCCGACGAGGTCTACTGGCCCGCCGGTAGCGAGGCGTTCGGGGACGACCAGTCGGTGGAAACCCCGCTGACCGGCCCCGATGGCGACGGCTTCTACCAGGCCGACATCGGGCCTTTCACCGCCGGATCGAACGTCACCGTGGTGGACTTCGTCATCCGTCACCCCGACAACACCTGGGACAACAACGGCGGCAGCGACTACCACATCCCCATCTCCGACCAGGTGCCGGTGGAGCCGTTCGAGGCCGACTGGGATCCCTACCCGGACAGTTCTCCCGACGCCGGCGACCGAGGCCCGGAACTGCCCGATGCCGGGGACCTGGCGCCGGACAGTCCGACGGATGCAGGGGAAGATTCGACCGTCCAGGTGGATGGGGAGGATGATCGGGGGGGAGCAACAGACCAGGCCGGCGGGGACCAGGCCGGCGGGGACCAGGCCGGCGGGACGGAACCACCGCAAGATGACGGATGCAATTGTGGTTCCGTACCGGCAAGAGGCAACCCACAGGCTCCCTGGATCGCCCTGATGCTGCTGGCCTGTTTTCTGGCCAATCGGAGACGGCCGTCGTAGAAAGGAAATCATGAGGCGCAACACCCTCATGGACGTCGAGCCGGATTGCCCAACGCATCGGCTCGGCACTTCCTGAAACCACGTGACCAAAGGATGGACAGCGGTGAAGCTCGCTGACCTCATCGATCTCAAGCGGGGCTCTTCGGCGGATCGATCGATCCAGCCCGACAGGCTCCGGACGGCCGACCGGGAGGATGGACACCGGTGAAGCTCGCTGACCTCATCGATCTCGAGATGGGCTGCCTGCTGGATCGATCGAGCCAACCCGATGAGCTCCGGTCGCGCGACCGAGAGCTCGGGCGCACGCTGGTACCCGCTCTTTCTACCGAAAGGCCGGGCACTCCGGCCTTCCGCCGCCGCCTCTTCTTGGGATGGCTCGACCGCCGCCGTTCTTCGACGCCGGAGCTATTTCCAGGACACCAGATCGAGTCGGCGTACCGCACCATCGGCTGGGTGCTGGCCATTTTAGGCCTGGTCAGCGGGAGCAGCACCGCCTCCCTGGTCCTTCACTTCGACGGGACGACTCCGGTCAACGTGGTTCATTTCCTGGCCGTGTTCGTCTTCCTCCAGTTGGGGTTGCTGCTTTTGTTCCCCGCCACCGTGCTGATCTGGCGCAGAGGCGAGCGTCAGGGCGGCCTGTTCGGCTTCTACTCCCTGCTACGCTGGCTGGGCGAGCGGTTGAGCCGAGGATCGAGACGCCTACTACAGAAGCTACCCGGCGACCGGCGGCAGAACTTGCTGGCCGCCCAGGGCCAGATCCGATCGCTGGTCGGGGTCCATCTTCCCGCCGAGAAATGGCTGCTACTGGAGCTGCAAAAGCGCTTCGGCCTGGCCTTCAACCTGGGTGCGCTGGCCACCTCCCTCTACCTGATCGCCTTCTCCGACCTCGCCTTCGCCTGGAGCACGACCCTCGACCTGGACAGCCAGGCGTTCCATTCGCTGGTCTCGATCGTGGCCGCCCCCTGGTCCTGGGTTCTCGACCAGGGTAGTCCCTCGCTCGAGATGGTGGAGGCGAGCCGGTACTTTCGCCTGGACGGCAGCTACCTGGGTGCCGGACCGACCGCGCAGGGGGCCGATCCCATCCTGGTAGGAGGGTGGTGGGCCTTTTTACTGCTCAGTCTGGCGGTCTACGGGCTACTGCCGCGGCTGCTGCTGTGGATCACGGCCCGCCTCAAGTTTCGCTCTGCACTTCGCCATGTCTCTCTGCGCCACGGCGACTTCGACGCCTTGTACGAACGGCTGGTCCTGCCGGTAGTGACCACCAGGGCCAGAGAGCCCGAGAGAGGGGTGACGATACCGGCTACCGTGAGCCCGACTGGTGGCCAGGCGGGGCTCGACCAGTGGCCCGCCATCCCGGCGGCAGTAGCCGTCTGGGGCGACATTCCGGTTGCCCACCAGATCCTGGAAGAGCTTCTCGAGGGACGATTCGGCTGGGAGGTGAAGCAGATGGTCCAGGCTGGGGTGCTGGAGCATGAGATCGACTCCCTCGCCTGCCAGAGTCTGCAGGAGGCCAAGCGCCAGGGGGTCGAGGTCATCCTCCTGTTGGCCGAGTCGTTCGAGCCACCCACCCGCGAGCTCATGAAGTTCCTGAGAAAGCTGCGGGAAAGCGTCGGTCTCGAGTTCCCCCTCGTGGTCGGGCTGTTCGACCTGCAGGAACCACAAGCCCCCACCCATCCGGCGGGTGGTAGACCACAGGGAAGCCCCCTTCCCGCCAGCCGATCGGGCAAAGAGGAACCTGCCCAACCGATCGCCTCCGGCCTGGAGGAACGCCCACCGGGGGGCGAAGGACCGATCGAGCCACCGCTGGTGGCGGACCGTGGCGAACCGGGCACCTGGATCCCGCCCGGCGAGGAGGACTGGCACATCTGGCATACCAAGCTCGCTGCCTTGGGCGACCCCTACCTCCGCGTCGAGCGCCTGGTGGAGGACACATGAGCCAGCCACCACCGGTCTTTGCCGTCGTCGGCCATGTCAACAAGGGCAAGTCGAGCATCGTTTCCACACTCGCCGAGGACCCCGAGGTGGCCATCGACACCTACCCGGGTACCACCCAGGCCTGTCGCCAGTACCCCATCGCGGTGGACGGACAGGATCTCTTCATCCTGGTGGACACCCCCGGCTTCGAGCAGGCCCGCGAGTTTTTATCCCGGCTGCGCCAGCTGGAGGAAGGCGGAAGCAGCCGCCGCCAGGCGGTCGGGCAGCTGGTCGCCGGCTGCCGCGGCTCGGGTGAGTTCGAGCAGGAGTGCGAGCTGCTCTCCCCCGTCATCCAGGGGGCCGGCATCCTCTACGTGGTGGACGGGTCACAGCCCTTCCGGCGCCAGTACCGGGCCGAGATGGAGATCCTCCAGTGGACCGGCCAGCCGCGGATGGCGCTGATCAACACCATCTCCGACAAGGACCACATCGCCGAGTGGAACCAGGAGCTGGACCAGTTCTTCAGCATCGTCCGTGCCTTCGACGCCCACAAGGTCGGCTTCGTGGAGCGGATCCGCCTGCTGCGCGGGATGCGGGAGCTGCGCGAGGACTGGCGGGCCCCGCTGGACGAGGCCATCGAGCACCTGGTCAACGACTGGCGCCAGCGGCGCCAGGCCGTGACCCGCGTCATCGTGGATCTGCTGCTCGACCAGCTGACCTTCGTCCTGGAGGAGACCGTCTCCGAACAGGATGTGACGACAGACCACGGCGAACGTCTCGTCACCCGCTTCCACCAGGCTCTGCGCGACCAGGAGCACGAGGCCAGGCGCTTCGTGGAGAAGCTCTACAAGCACGACGACCTGAAACGCGAGGAGACCGCCATCGAACCCCCGGTCTGGGAACGCGACCTCTTCGCCGAGGCCAGCTGGAAGATCCTGGGGCTGACCGCCGGGCAGCTGCTGTGGACCGGCGTCACCGCCGGCGCCGTCACCGGTGGAGCCATCGATGCAGCCGTCGGAGGGACCTCGTTTTTGACCGGAACTCTGATCGGCGCCCTGGCCGGCGGCGCCACCTCGCTCCGCTACGCCTCCCGGCGCCTCGCCAGCCCCCGCAATGTCCTGCGCAGCCTGTCCGGACACAAGCTGGTCCGCATCGGCCCCCATAAAAACCCCAACTTCCCCTGGATCGTCCTGGACCGGGCGCTACTCCACTGGCTCACCATCCGCGACTGGGCTCACGCCCGGCGAGAAACCGTCCATCTCGACCACGACCCCCAAAACCCCGGGCTGGTCGCCAACCTCGAAGACTCGGATCGCAAGCAGCTCGCCCGCCTCTTCAAGCGGATCCACAAGAAGGGGAAAAAGGCGGATGCCGAGACCCGCGCCGAGCTGGAGACCATCCTCTCTGGCATCCTCGAGTCGCTCTCCAAACAGGAGGAGGCCGCCCTGGCCGCGGGGTGATCGGGCACACAAATAGATACTGGCTTCCCGGAAAAGATGGCCCAGTGCAATAGGCGCTCCAGGCACAGTGAACATGAGCCACCCGAAAGGAACACCTACCTGGAAAGAGAACAAGACCATGGGAGAGCTGCTCAAGCCCTAAGAACCGAGCAAGAGGATGTCGCCTAGCTTCAGCAGCACGGCCAGGTGTACAAGGCACTCGAAGTGGCCTGAAGCCCGTCAGTACATCCCCCGGTTCCCGAACACATCGGTGACCCTCAGGCGATAGCTCTCCGGAGCATCCTCTCCCAGGTCGACCTGGAGATGGCTGGCATCCCCGCTCCGGACGGCCGGCACATCAAGCCAGGTCTGCAACGGTTCACCCAGACCGTCGGCGGCCAGCAGCTCGACGGTCGCCGTGGGCTCCGATTCGCCCCCCACCAGGGGGGTCGGCGTCCGAAAATCGCTGGCCATGTGCAGCAAGCGAAAGCCGCGGGAGCTGGCCCGATAGGACACACCCAGCGTCAACAGGTTGCCGTCCTGGCTGGCGATGGACACCTCCAGCCCATCTTCCCCCGTCACCTCGAAAGGTGCGCTGGCCACCTGGTACCCCAGCCCATCGAAGGGGTACTCGTCATCCTCGGGATCGGGGCACAGCCCGCGGGCCACCAGGCGGTATCGACCCTCGGCCAAGCCCGCCATGTGGTCCAGCGAGGGGCGGTCGGTCACCGCTTGCCACTCCACCATCCAGTAGTGATGCCGGCTCGCCCCCTCCTCGCCCGCCATCAGCGGATCGGGGGTATAGCTCAGGATCATGTCGTAACCCCGGTCGGTCAGCGGTTCCCCGTTGGGCAGCAGTACATCGACAAACTCGTCGCTGCCGGGAGCCGACTCCCGCTGCAGGGTGACCACCGGCAGGTCGACCGCCGGATCACCCCCCAGCCACACAAAGTGCGCGATGTCCGAGACCCGGCGAACCGCCGGAGCGGGCTGCACCCCCCCGGGCCGCCAGTCGTCCCGCGTCCAGAGGTAGGCCGGCAGCGCCTCGGGAACGGTGCCGCAACCGGTCGAGACATCGGGCACCACCGGCTCCAGCGGCCAGTCGGGGTACTCCTGGTGCCGATAGTCCGGGAAGGCCGGATGCTCCGCCTGCTCGGTCTGCAGCAGCTCGGCCAGCTCCAGCAAGCGGTCCAGGATGTACTCGCCCTGCAGCGGCCCCCAGGCGTTGATCGCCGGCTCGTAGCCACCCCGCATCCAGTCTTCCACCGTCAGAAGATACCCCTCGTGGTCCAGCGACACCCCCACGGCAATCGAAGTGTGGATGCCCAGCTCCTCCTCCATGCGCGCCTGGAAGGAACGGCCCAGCAGGGTACACACCTCCCCAGGGAAAAAACCGATCGCCACCGGCTCGCTGTGCGCATCCTCTCCCAGGACCGTCACCGGGATCGAGGTCAGCCCCAGCGCCCCGATCATGGTGGAGCGGATCTCCCACAGCGGATGCTCCATGGGGTAATACTGGTCGGTCTCGAACAATATGGGAAACAGGGAGACGACCCGCTCGATCAGCGCACAGGAGGAGTAGGGCCTGACATCGACCCCCATGTTGGCCACCGGGATCACCAGCTCCGGATCGCCGCACATGGCCGCCCCATGCTGGGCGATGAACTCGTCGTATGGGTTGAGCGACAGGCCGTCCTCCCCGAAGACCACCAGGTCGGGCCGGTACTCCGGATCATACGGCAGGTAGTAGAGGTCGACCGCGCCGCTCCGAGAAACCCGGATGTCCCGCCCCATCGGGACGGTCCGGACCAGCGCCTCCAGCCGCAACGGATCGCTGCTCGTCCGGGTCGCTTCCCACAACGCGTGGATGCGGGGCGCGGCTAGCTCCCCTACCGACTCCATCCGGGCGAACCGGTCCTGGACCCCGGCGGGTGACATGTCGCCCACGCTGGTTTGCAGGTGGACCGCCGAGACCGGCCGGTCGAAGAGATTCTCCAGCTTCAGCTCGATGGCACCGCTGGATTCGCTGGAGAGCAGGGGGTTGTCGATGCTCATGATGGTGCCGTGGATGCCGAACCCGAACAGGATGGCCAGCGGCTCGTCATCGTCCGGATCGGCCGTTCCCTGGCTGGCGTCGATCCGGAGCAGGTAGAGGTTGGGGTCCTTGTACCCGGGGCCGACCACCACGCCGAAGTCGTCCACCAGGCCATGATGCTCGCCTCGTCGGCTGCGAAAGATCCGGTGATCCGGGTCGTACGCCGGGTCGATCCCCACCCCGATGGCTGCCGGTTCCATGGCCTGGTAGGCGGTTGCCGCCAGCCGTCCCCCCTGCTCGGCGATCCGCTCCAGGATCTCCCGGTTGTAACGGTCATGGCCCAAAAACAGCATGTGGGCCTGACTGAAGTCGCCGTAGGAGGAGTGGCTGTGGCTTGTGGTCAGAAACAGCCGGTGGGAGACATCGACCCCCGTTTCCTCCGCCACCGCGGCCTCCAGTGCCCGCGTCAGACCGTCGAAGGCGTACCCCAGGTCGATCTTGACCAGCACCGCATGCTGCCCCGCCGCCTCCAACCAGACGACATGCATCGGGATGCGCGTCTGAACCCCCGTACTGGGGATGAAGCTGACCGCGTAGGGTGCGGATCGCCCATCCTCCACCCGCCCCCCTCCGAAACGCGCTCGACCCGTATAGCAGGCCAGCGGCACGCCGACCGGCAGGTCCAGCGTCCCCGAGGCGGCCCCCGCCTCCAGGGTGCCCGGCTCGATGGTCGGCCACTCCGGCGCCGAATCGGGATCCCAGTCCCAGGGGAAGAGATCCACGGCCAGGTCACCTCCCTCCGGTGCAAGGTCGGTAGCGTCCGACCCCTGGTCGATCGGGAGATCGAGAGGATCCTCGCCGTCCAGCCCCGCCTCTTCCGCCGGATCGATCTCGGCGTCTTCCGGCTGCAGCTCAGCGAGGTCGAGGTCCCCCCTTAAGCCGTCCGCTTCCTCGGCGGATTCGTCCGGGCAACCGAACCAGATAACCCCCATGACCAGAGCGGTCACCAGTAACGGGCGGAACTGCATCAGCATCACTCCATTCGACAGGGTAACCCCCAAAACCGGTTGAGGGTGACACAGGCCATCAGCCGGCCGATCCGGCGAGGCGACCTTGCGGGCTCGTCGGGCTCCGCCTGACCGGGCTTGCTCATTGTTCCAGTCTTTTCCTACGGAGACAACAGGCGACAGCCGCCCCAACCGCCCCTACACCGAAAGCTTCAACCCTTCCGACGTTGAACGGTCTTGAAAACCCGCTTGCCTTGTAGACCTTGAACTCGACCGGTGATTCGTGGATGATCACCAGGCACGAGGGCTTGCCAAGGACCTGTAATGGACTCATGAAGATCGCCTCCTTCCAGATCGAAGAAACCGTCCGCCTGAAACCGGGGTGCCACGTCTACCGCGCGATTCACGAGCCCTCGGGGCAGATGGTCTCCCTGAAGCTGACCCCCATGTCCCGCGCCCTGGGAAAGATCAAGCTGGAAGAGCTGGCGCCGATTCTCTGGGGCGCTGGGGCCGTGGGATGCCTGCGCGCTCACGAGGCCAGAGTCCTGGAACGCCTGGACGGCCAAGGCACGCCCCGCCTGGTGGAGTACGGGGTCGACGAGGGCAGGCCATACGTCGCCATGCAGTGGCTGGAAGGGGTCTCCGCCACTTTCTTCCCTGTCGATGAGGTCGACCGCTTTGCCGTGGTGTCCGAGATCGGCATCCTGGCGAGCCGGATCTTGGCCGAGGCACACGAGCGCGGAGTCATCCATCGGGATCTTGCCCCTGGAAATATCATCCTGCACCGCTCTTCCCAGGGGCAACTGTCGACCGCCATCATCGACTGGGAGCTGGCCAGCCTGCATGAACAGCGCTCGATCGGGCCGATCGGCACCTCCCATTTCAAAGCGCCGGAAACCATCGCCCTGGCCAATCATGTCGATCGCCTGGTGGATCCGCGCGCCGACCTGTACTCCCTGGGGGTCATCCTGTTTCGTTTGGCGGCGGGTCGCCTGCCATTTCCCGAGGCGCACCCTTCCGGTCAGCATGTGCTACAGCCGGCACCGTCGCTGGCCACTTTTTGTCCCCAGGCTCCCAAGAAACTTGTCGATGTGGTGGATCGACTGCTGCAGAGGCATCCCGATGACCGCTTCGCCTCCTCCGCGGCCGTTGCCGAAGCGCTGCAAGGTGCTCCGCTGCCGCCAAAACAGCCACCAACCGGTGACGTGCTCCCTCTCGGATCCATGGGGGTGCGAAGCATCTACTCGGTGGCCCTGTCACAGCAAGACTCCGTGGATCAGGCGGTTTTGCTGGCGACACAGTTGCTCGACAGAGGCGAGCTCCCGGCAGCCGCACAAATACTGGAGCTGCTGGAAAAAGGACGCTCGACCGCTGTTCTACTGACTCGAGCCCGCCTATTGATCGACCTCGAACGTCTCGCATCGGCCGAGGAGATCCTGCGTGGGATCACAGCGAAAGAGCCGGATCGCTGGGAAGCCCGCCAGCTCCTGGTTCGTACGCTCCGTCTCCAGCAGCGTTACGACGAAGCGCTATCGGTGGCAGAAGAGGCGGTGGCCACCTTCCCGAACAGTCCGGAATGCCTCCTGGAGCTCACCCGCTGCAAGCTCCACCTGCTGCCGCCACCGTTCTCCCACGCCGACTGCCTCGAGCTGATCGATCGGTCGCCCAGCCTCGGTGTGACCCTCCTGAAGGAGCGGATCGACCGGCTCTTGGCCCGTAACTGGAAGGAACCGATTATAGAGGACCTGGAGTCGATCGCCATCGACAGCTTTCTGTTGGCTTGTCTACAACCACAGGACGCCTCGATGCTTTCTGCCACCTTGCTCCACCTCGCCATCGAGGCCGTCCAAATCGTCCGGCAGGCAGGAGCAGACATCGGCACGCGGGCTGGAGCCGCCTTGACCGGTGCCCTCTTCGAGCTTGGTGATCTCGACAGCGCCCTGGCCGAGGCGGCTCGAACCTTCTCGCTGGGAGGGTTCCAGGTGGCGCGAGAGCTGTTGTCCCTCACCGCAGAGGAGATCGCCTCCCCTCCAACGGCACACTGGATGGCCATCTTGGAGTTTGGCCGAGCCGCACTGGCACTGCAACGAAGCCAGTCCCTGGTCGCCACGCCGGCCGCCTCGCCGCAAGCCTGGGTGGCCCGGGCACAGGTTGGCGTGATGACCGGGAAACCGGAGGTCGTTTTCGATGCCCTGGGCCATCTTCCACCCGAACTGCAAGCCCGCCCCGATCTGGTTGCGATCCGCGCCTTGGCCCTCCTCGCCAGCAACGACGTGCAAAAAGCCGTGGAGGCCGCCAAGGCGGCGGTACAGGCCCATCCGGAGACGGTGTCCTGCACCAACGCTTTGGCCCGCTCCTTGCTGCACTCCGCCAGGCCACAGGAGGCGATCGAGGCGGCCCGGACAGCCTTTGGGTTGTCCAGCTCGCCCCCACAGGCTCGCCTGCTCTTCCGGGCCGCCAAGGCCGCGGATTCCCTCGAAGAGGCGGTCGAAGCGCTCACCGCCCTCGACGTGTTGTCGGAAACCCAGCTGTCAGACCTTGCAGAGATGATCCGCCCGCTCGACGAACCTCCCCTCGCCCTGCGAGAACCCCTGAGAAAGCTCGCATTGAAGGCGGATGCGCTGTCCCTCCCTCCCGTCGAACGACTCGCCCAGGAGATGCTGAGGCTTTTCCCTGGGGATCGCTGGTGGCGCCAGCTACTCTACCACCTGCTGATCCGCCAGGATCGGAACGACCAGGCCCTGCGACTCGCCCAGGAGGGTCTGGGACCCGGCGAGCCCCAGGTGGATGACCTTCTGCTGCTCGCCGACGCCGCCAGCCGGACCAAAGACCACGGAACCGCCATCGCCTCCGTCGAAAAAGCGGTCGAACTGACCCCCTCCGACCCTATACTGGGCTGGGCTCTACGGGGAGCATACGCGGCCGCCGGGCAACTGGAAGCGCTGCTGAACGAGCTGGCCGGTGAGCAACCCGCCGAGCAGATCGCCAGCGTCCTGGCCCTGCTCGATCTGGGTCAGCCCCTCAAAGCCCACCAGGCGGCCCGGCAATACCAGCTGCACTCCATGGAGGGATTGCGACCTCGCGAGCTCTATCTCACCACCTGTGCCGAGGCCGAGTCCTGGGCCGAGCTGGTCGCCTTTGTCGAGCGATCGGCCCTACCGGCCGAAGTTGGCAGCCTGCCCTTTCGCCGACGACTGTGCCAAGCCTTCCGTGGCCTGGGGCAGTATGACAGAGCGATCGAGACGGCCCACATGCTGGCACGGGAGGCGAATCCGCAAGCCGGCACCGAGGAATCGTTGAAGGCGCTGGTGGCTTCTCACCAGTACGGCGAGGCCATTCGTCAGGGTAACGAAGCCATGAAAGCCTTCGGCCACCATCCGGTCCTGCTGTTCTTGACCGGCGCCGCCCTGGCAGGCGAGGGGCTCTGGGGGCTTGTGCGGACCTGCGCAGAAGAGATCTGCGCCTTGGAGCCCTCCTGGCCTCAAGGATGGTGGCTTGCATGCCGTTCCGAGTTCGGCGTCGGCCGATGGACCGATGCCCTGAACGTGGCGGAAAACCTGGTTAACAGTCCTTTCTACCTGGTGGCCGGCCATTGCACCACAGGCCACATCGCCCTCTCACTCGACCATTTGGAAAGGGCACGAGAATCGGCGAGGCGCTGCAGCCCTCACAAACCGTCCGATAGACGGTTGGTCGGCACGCTGAAAGGCAGAATCAACCTGCATCCCGACGGTGCCTCTCCCCCCTGGCACGATCTGCTGTCCGCTTACCTGGATTGAGTCGCATCGGGCTACAACGCGCCGGAGAGCCGGTTTCCGACTTGTTCCCTGGATGGATTCGAATTCGCCTGGCACCCCTCGGACTACCGGTTCCCGATGTGAACCGGCTGGAGCCCTCGCCCGATCTGCCATGGGGCAGATCGATTGAAAACCCCGGTGCTACAAGCTCCGACACCTGCCCGGCAGCGAAGCATGAGCACTCCTTAGTATGGACCGATGAAGGAGAGGGACCGAAAAACGGCGGTTGGGTCAACCGCGGATCTGGTGGATCCGATCCAACAAGAGTTGGGCCTCGTCGCTTTGCCCGCGTTCGGCCAAGATGTCCACCAGTCGATCGAGGATGTCGGCCACATCCGGATGATCAGCCCCCCGAAGCTGTTCGGTTACCGATAGCGCCTGGCGATAGCGGAGCTCGGCGTCCTCCAGCCGTCCGCCGTACCGCAGAAAGTCGCCCATCACCAAGAGCTCCAGCCCCAAGGACTCGCTGTTCGGCCCTTCGGTGGCCTTGATCCGCCCGATGGCGCGCTCCATGACGGGACCAGCCTCATCGAAGCGCTTAGCGGCTAACAACGCCCGACTCAGGGCGGAGAGAATGCGACCGATGGCGGGGTCGGACGCCGGTCGTTGGGCAGCCAGGATCTCGATCTCCTGTTGCAGGGCGTCCGCGACCTCGGAGGGATCGACCAGGAGGCTCGATAGCGTATGATAGGCCTCAGCCAGTCGGAGATCGGTGGGAGGCAGCTCATCTTTCGCTGCCGCGATGGCCTCTCTGGCCACCTCGATGGCCCGCACCCGTTCCCCGGCCGCATCCAGGTTCTCGGCTTCACGAAGCAAGGTATCCCAAAGGGCACGGTCACCCATGTTGTAACCCTCCGTCTGTCAAGGGAATACACGAAAGACCGCTAGGTGTCGATGGAGCCGACCCCCAACCCCTTCAGGGATTTGCCCAGCACGTCCTTCTCGATCCGTGCCACTCCAGACCAGAGATAGGCCGAAACCTCCGAGGCGGACATCTTGGACTTGGTGTTCTTCCCATGCATGGCAATCCAGGACCTGCCCGCGTTGTCATCCGAATCGTCTTTGATCGCTCCGCCTCCATACGTATTTATCTTGAGCCCCTTGCTGGACTCGTCCCAGGCCAGAGAAAAGTTGCCGAGAAAGCTATGCTGCCTGGTCCACATTTCCTCCGCGATCACCACCTTGGGCATCTTGTAATCCTTGACCGGCTTCGGGCTGTTGAGAAAGTAGGTCCGGATCGCCTTGTTGTTGCCCTTGCTGGACTCCATCTCGCAGTACTGGACCGTGACACTCTGGGTGGGGTCGTAAGAGGTTTTGAGATGAAACCCGATCGTCCCTACCGAAGAGGTCGCCCATTCATCAACCAGGGTGCCGGTCGAGACCGAATAGCCGACCCCCATGTTGCGCCAGTTTTTCCCCAACCCTTTGTCCAGCATGTCCGTGAAGTAGGAGGAGAGTCCATCGAGGCTGCCTTGACTGGAGTAGATCGTGGCGATGAACAAAGCCGCCCCATAGGTAATCCCCGGAATGTCGGTCACCCGGACGCCGCCGATGGTCAGATTCTTGCCATACTTGTTCTGGGCCAGCATGGAAAACCAGCCCTCGACGCACTGCGCCATCTGCAGCTTGGCCGCATCTGCTCGGCTCTTCTCCAGCGCCTTGTACAGGTCGTTCAGCCCCTGCCATTTCTGGTCTTCGGGGAGCTTGGCCAGGGTGCTGATGGTGGCCAAGGTCTTGAGCTGCTCCTGGTTGACGACCTTGTTGATGGTCTCCTGCTGACCCGCAGCGTAGGCCAACAGCCCGTCTCCCCCACAGGTCTGGGAGACCAGGTTGACCCCTTCTTCCGCTGCCTTCTGCACGATCCCCTTTCCCGCTTCCACCGCAGCGTTGATAATGAATTCGGTGGCGACCTTGGTGGTTGCGTTGACCAGCCCCGACACGACAACCGCCCCGATCCCTCCGGTCAAGGCTCCGACACCAATGGTGATCGCAGCCTTGAGAATGCCCACCCAGGCCGGAGGAGGATCCTCTTCCTTGGCCATGTTGTACCAGGTGTTGCAGGTGTCGGTCTGGGCCTTGCAGATCCGCTCCCACCGAATGGCGGTGGCAAACACCGCAGCCGCCCAGTCGGAGATGATGTTTCCATCGGCATTCAAGAAATGCTGGGGGGGAGCCTTGTCATCCGGATCGCGCTGCACCGAGCTTTGCTGGACACCGCTCTGGCTTGCTGACCTCCCCGAATGGGTATTGAGCAGGCTCTCTGCGGACCGGCCCTGGACCACCCGGTCCGCCACGGCGTCCGCGTGCTTCTCGTAGGCGTCACCCACCCTTCCGACACCACCAGACAGGTTGACGCCGGCTCTCTGCTGAACCACGTGAGCCGCCTCGTGAGCCGCCGTGTGCAGATCGGGCGCGCTCTTGAATCCGATGTCGTTGCCGGTCGTGTAGGCGCTGGCACCCATCGAGGTGCTGGCCTGAGCGGCCAGACCGCCGACATGCGCCTTCACCCCGCCGATATCGTGACCACCGAAGCTCTGCTGGATCGCCTCCAGGTGCGGCATTGGACTGGAGGGCTGCTGGAGACCCGTGGCCGCCGCCGACTTGATCTGCTGGCTGTCCGCCTCTCCCGCTCCACCCGAGGCCTGGACCATCATCACCGGACGGCTCGGCTTCAGCCGCTCGTTCTGCTCGCCCGGGGTGAGCCCCACCATGTCCTGCCGAAGCTGCACGGGAGACCCCATTGCAGAGGCGATCGAGTTTTCTAGCTCATTGCCTGCAGAATAAGCTGACTCATCTTTGTGGTTCTTCTGCATCATGAACCTCGTCTTTTATAAAACAATATGCCGTATATACTCGGCAGTTTGTTTAATGATAAGGATTAGTTTGTCAAACGCAATGGTGTAAAATTTCCAATATTCGCGAAATGCTGGGCGGGATGCCCCCAAAGGCGCCCTATCACCCTTCCCTCGACAACAGACCGTTGACTTGCGCCCAAACCCCTGGTTGAGTGTCCCTATCTCCGGTCGCAACCCGAGGGGAGAACCGCGATGCACCACCGGCTTTTTCCTGTGGCCCTGCTTGTGGCAGGATCCTTGCTCCTGGCCATGTTGTTGTCGGTATGCGGGATCGACGAGCAGTACACCGGAATGGGTCAATCCGCACTGCCCGGCGACCCACTCCGGCCCAACACCCCCGTCGTGATCGTGGACTGCGGCCCCTGCCCGTCGTGCGATGCCGGCACGGGCGACAGCCAGCAGGCCGACTACGGCCAGATGACCGCCGATGACCTGACCTCGATGGGATACCGCTTCGACAGCTTGATCCTCACCGCCCCCCTCACGGGGTTCATGGGAGATAGCCTCAACAGCTACTTTTCCGAGCAGATCGGTGACGGACTGCTCAACGTCTTGATCCAGGTGAGCGAAGACAACCGCACCAATGGCGAGCTTGGCCTGGTGATCGGCTCCGGGGAGGCCTCGGGCGAGTCCTACTCCTTCTCGGACGAGACGAGCGAGCTGGGGTGCAACCTGTCGGGGCGCTACTTCCATACGATCGAACCCGCCTCGCTGGTGTTCCCCAACGACCTGCTGGACCCGCCCACCTTGCCCATCAAGTTCCTTCATCTGTCTGGGTGGTTCGAGGCCGACGGATCGGCCATCGCCGAGGGGGTCCTGGACGGTGCCCTGACTGCCGAGGACGCCGCTCAGATCTCCATCATGGGCAGCGACTTCGTCACCTTCTTCAACACCATGCAGATCCCGATGGACCTGGACACCGATGAGGACGGGAGGGAAGACGCCTGGCATTTTATCGGAACCTACACCGCCACCCGGGTCACGCTGACCTCCCAGTAGCCAGCCGGGGCTCAAGGCGTTGGTGATCCGACATCCCACCGCGCTGTCTTTTTCGCGAGGTTCCCCATGGAGCTGCTCTTCCGGATCGAGATGGCGAGCCACAGCGGGTGGGGTGATCGGCGCGGGGTTGGGAGCGTGGCCCCCGGCGTCTATCCTGCTATCCTTGGACCCTTTCCGCCAAAGCGAGATGTCCCATGGACCTTCTCTCCAAGATCAGAGGGCTGAGCTACATCGGGTGGAGCAACCTGGTCGCCGCCCTGAGGTACACCATCCGACTGGGCGCCCTGGAACGGCGGGCCGGTCGAAACAAGCCGCGGCCTGCCCCCTCATCGGAGCCCGGACCGCTTATCAGCCTGACGCCTGAATCCAGCGGCCTTCGCTGCCACTATGCCGAGTCCGAGCTGGAGATCCGCTTTCTGGCACCAGATTTCGTCCGGATCACCTGGCAACCGGGATCTCTCCCCATCCCCTACGCCATCCAGAGAACAGAGTGGGCGGATGTGCCGGTAAAGACAACCGAGACCCCCGATGGCTGGAGACTGGATACCGCAGAGATCACCCTGCAGCTCGGCACCGATGGATCCTTGCGTTGGATCCGACCCGAGGGATCCCTGCTCCGCCACGATCTCCCCCCGAAACACACCGGCGGCCGCTGGCTGGCCCGCTTTGAGGCCAATCCCGACGACCACTACTTCGGGCTGGGTGAACGCACGGCACCACTCGACCTGAAAGGCGGCCGATTCCGGATGTGGAACCGGGAGCCCAAGGGACAGTATGGACCCGGCGACGACCCCCTCTACATCGGCATCCCCGTCTACCTGGCCATCCATCCCGGGGGGAGCCACCTCACCTTCTTCGAGAACCCGTTCGATGCCACCATCTCCTTCAGCGACGAAGTCCACGCCTCGTTCGAGGGCGGCGCTCTGCGATACTACCTGGCGGTCGGCCCCCCGGCGCGCCTGCTGGAGTGCTATGGCGAGCTCACCGGACGGCCGCCGTTGCCCCCCCGATGGGCGCTGGGGTTCCACCAGTCTCGCTGGAGCTATCGAGACGAGGGGGAGGTCAGAGACCTGGTGCAGGGATTTTCGGACCACCGGCTGCCACTGAGCGCCGTGCACCTCGACATCCATTACATGGACGGCTACCGGGTGTTCACGGTGGATGGCCAGCGCTTCCCCGACCTGCCTGGACTGACCGCCGAGCTGGCCGCCAAGGGCATCCACACGGTCGTGATCCTCGACCCGGGGGTGAAGCGGGATCCCGCCTACGACCTCTACCAGGACGGTATAGCCCGCGGCACCTTCTGCAAGCTGCCCGGCGGCGAGCCGGTGGTGGCGCCGGTCTGGCCCGGTAACTGCCTGTTCCCCGACTTCACCGACCCCGAGGTGCGAGACTGGTGGGGCGAGCAGTACGAGTTTCTCCTGGAGCAGGGCGCCCACGGCTTCTGGCACGACATGAACGAGCCGGCCGCCTTCACCGCCTGGGGCGCCACCACTCTGCCTACCGTGACTCGCCATGACCTGGAGAAAAGAGGGGGAGATCACCTGGAGGCCCACAATCTCTACGGCCAGCTGGAATGCCAGTCCGCGTTCCAGGCTTTGCAGCGGTTGCGACCCGACCGGCGGCCCTGGCTTTTGACCCGGTCGGGCTGGGCCGGCCTGCAGCGCTATGCCTGGACCTGGACCGGCGATTGCGAGACCAACTGGTGGAGTCTGGCTCAGTCCCTCCGCATCGCCCTGTCGATGGGGTTGTCGGGTGTACCCTACAGCGGGCCCGATATCGGAGGGTTCAGCGGAAACCCCGACGAGGAGCTGTTCGTGCGCTGGTTCCAGCTGGCCGCATTGCTACCGTTCTTTCGTGTCCATTCGGCCGGCTTCACCGCCCATCGCGAGCCCTGGTGCCACAGCACCGCCACCCAGGCCATCCTCCGAGAGTTTCTGTCTCTTCGCTACCGGTTGCTCCCCTACCTCTACACCCTGGCCTACCAGGCCAGCCAGACCGGCCACCCGCTGGTGCGCCCCCTGTTCTGGGAGCAACCCGAGTCGCCGCAGCACTGGACCATCGACGATACCTTCTTGCTGGGGCCCTCGCTGCTCGTCGCCCCGGTCCTCCAACCCGGCTGCCAGCGCCGGCAGGTGCTCTTCCCGAACGGCGATTGGTACAGCTTCTGGAACGACCGCCTACTCTCTGGCCCCGGCCCCCATCAGGTGGATACCCCGCTGGAGCGGATCGGCCTTTTCGTCCGAAGCGGCGCGGTTCTCCCCACCGAAAAAGCGGATCGCCTGGTTCTGCACCTCTATGCACCGCTTCCTGAGGGCAACGAATCGAGCAACCATGCGCAGGAGGGGGTACCGGTCGGCGCAACCGGTGAGCCTTCCGCCCAGGAATCGGGATCGCTCTACCGCGACGCCGGCGACGGGTACGGCCCGTTCCGGCTCGATCGCTTCCAGCTTATGCGCCAGGGCGACACGCTGCTGCTCGAGCGTTCCAGCCGAGGTGAGTTCGACCCCGACCACTCCAATGCCCAGGTGGTCCTCCACGGCGCCGAGCTGAAGAGCGCTGTCGTGGACGGCGCTCCAGCCGAAGTGCGGGAAAACCGCCTGGTCGTGGGCGATTTCCGGCAGGTTCGCCTGGAGCTGACTCCCCACTCGTGAAGCGCCAGCTGATAGCAACGCTTCGAAAAAGAGCAGACAGGCTGACCACGAAAAGCGGAACCTGCACGATTTACCCGATCATTCATTGAGCCTCATTTACTGCTTGTGGGGTGGAGGTCCTTGCCAGCCCGTTTTGCATCTCTTTCCTTTTTCATGGTTTCCATGCTCCGAGTCAGCTTTCCGTCGGCTCTCGCTTGCTGTTGTGCAGCTTTCTCCAGGTGCCCCTGAGATACCACACCGCCATCACCGCAGCTTTGGTAGGCAGCACGGATAATGGCATTCTTGATCTGACCACCCGAAAGCTCGAACGCTTCAGCGAGAAACTCGAAGTCAATGCCCTGTTCCAGAGGTGTTTCCTGGGGAATGAGTCTCCGCCAGATTTTCTCTCGCTCCTTCTGGCCGGGCATGAGGAACTCGATCTTGAAGAGGATCCGCCTTTGAAAGGCGCGGTCGATGTTGGTCTCCAGGTTGGTGGTGAGCAAGGTGATGCCTTCGAACCGCTCGATCTCCTGGAGGAACATGTTGACCTCCATGTTCAAGTAGTGGTCCTGAGAACGCTCCACCTGCACCCGCTTGCTGAAAAGGGAGTCGGCCTCGTCGAAAAGCAGCATGGAATTCTGTGCCCTGGCTTGCTGAAACACCTCGCGGATGTGCTGCTCGGTCTCCCCCACCCATTTGCTCACGATCTTGGGGATACTCACGATGTGAAGTGATAATCCCAATTCCTGGGCAAGAATTTCAGCACACAGTGTCTTTCCCGTACCCGGATCTCCAGTGAACAAGGCCACCAGACCCCGCCCGGTCACCAAACGCTTGCTGAATCCCCACTCGCTCATGACCTTTTGATTATATCTGCACGCTTGCAGCAACTCCTTGACGAGATCCAGCGAACCCTGGGGAAGCACCAGGTCGTCCAAGGTGAGCCTCGCCTTGCTCGGCACGGCGAAATCACCGATCCGCGATCTCAGTTGGCTCTGGGCTCCCGCCAGCAAGTCGTCATGGTAGACCTGCTGGTCATCCCGGGCGTCAGCGAGCTGCTTCGCCCACTCGATGGCCCGCTTGATCTGGCCACCCGTCAGCTCATACACACTCGCCAACTCCTTGAGCCCGGGTGAACGGGCCAGCTGGACATCTGGCGGAATGAGCGACTCCCACAGCTGCTCCCGCTCCTCAAATTCGGGATAATCGAGGTGTATCACAAGATCGACCAGTTTGAGCAGAACACCCAATTTCTCCGGCTGCTGTGACTCGAACACTACCAATCCTTGATATTGGTCCACGAAATTACACAGACAACCGATCAGCTGAGGGTCGATCTCCAAGAGCTGTTCCGGGCGGTTCATGTGCAGAATGGCCCCCAGGAGCCGCGCATTGTGAAAAGCAAGCTGGAGCATCTGTGCGCCATCAGACTGCTTGGGAAGCCGATCGAGGTATACCGTGAGCTGAGGACGACGGAAGGCCCAGGCCAAAGACCTGGCCAGCGTCGTCTTGCCACACTGAGCCGGCCCGTTGATGAGTATGGTACGCGGTTTCTGCTCCAGTTCGAGTGGGATCTGGCCGCGGTAGAAGGACTTGATGAACCCGTCGACCGTTTGTCGAGTCTGTTCGGGAAGCACTACCTCGAAGGGCTCCGTAGTGGGAGAGGTCAACTCGCAGAAATCCGTCAAGCGGTTCTCCAGGGAATCCCGACCCATGATGATGGACGCCACGAAGTAGGGAACGCGGACCGAATGGCACAATATACCCGCCGAGCTTCCGTCCTCTGGAGCCTCGATCATGATGAGGCCGTTCCTTACCAGAGCCGAGTTGGGCTTGTACCACGGCCTGTCGGTCACCAGGTCGGCTGCAGGTCTCACCCGCTCAGCAACGAAACCGACCTCCAGGTAGGGTTTCAGCAGGTTGCCCTGAGCAGCGACGAGCACGTTCCAGACCGTGTGACTGTGCTGGGGTGTCAAACAGAACAGGAGGATCTCTTCATCCTCGCCGGTCAAGTGAAAACGACGGGACAACTGCTCGAAGGGAATCGATACCCCTCGAGACACCGCTTCCCTCCGAGCCTGAACGGCAACCTGTCGCTCGACTGCCAGACGCCCCAGAAGATCATAGTACTCATCGGCAAAACTGTGGTCATTTTGGAGGCGAATGTAGGCCTCCATCTGCCGCCGAAGCCTGCCGAACTCCCAGGATATATACTCTCGATTGTTTTCGAACCGAAGGGCGCCCTGGCCATCCAACGATTGAGCTGTCGTCATCTGCCGCTCCCCCTTGGATTACCACAATTCCCGACAAGAAGAATACAGAAATAGAAGAAAGTTCCGTTGAGCCCACCCTGTGTTTTACCCAGCCTTTCCCCTCCTCGACAGCCACCTGTCTGAATGTTAGCTGGTTTACCTTCCAACTGCCAGCAGCTCACCGCAACCGATCAAAAAAACCGCACAAATCGGGATTGTCAGCAGACAAGTCAACCTTACGTTTATAGGCGTTTAGGGTCAGTCAACAGCCGGAAGTTGAAGATGCACCAGTCAAAGAGCAAATCAGTCGAGCACACCCGCACAGCCCAGCGAAAGACCACCGATCGTCCTCAAACAACGCAGTTCAAGCGGGATCTTGCCAACTTGCCACCCCATAAACAGGCCGCCATGTTGAAACCGGATGTGCCGGTACCACCGCCAAAGGCCTCAGGCACCTCGCAATCCTTGGACTCGGCGGTTCAGGCCAAGGCCGAGAACTCTCTGCATGCCGATTTCTCCGGGGTTCGCGTACATCACGGCGATGGCGTCGCCGAGTCCTATCAGGCCAAGGCCGTCACCATGGGCAGCGACATTCACGTCGCCGCCCAGGCCAGCCCAACCGACGTCGAGCTGATGGGGCACGAGCTGGCTCACGTGATTCAGCAGGGTTCTGCAGGTCCGTCGGTTCAAGCCAAGCAGACCAAGAAAGACACGGCACAAGCCGACAGCGACACGGCACAGACCAAGAAAGACACGGCACAAGCCGACAGCGACACGGCACAGACCAAGAGAAACACGGCACAAGCCGACAGCGACACGGCACAGACCAAGAAAAACACGGCACAGACCAAGAAAAACACGGCACAGACCAAGAAAGACACGGCACAGGCCAAGAAGGAAACGGTACAGGCCAAGAGAGACACGGCACAGGCCAAGGGCGACCGGGTTCAAGCCAAGGAAGAGGGAGCCAAGCACACCGGCGCCGTTCAAGCCAAGGATTCAGGGGGTCCACCTGCGAGGCGTCACGAGGTCGAGGCAGACAAGGCTGGCGCCGCCGTGGCACAGGGCCAGGAGTATGCGGTGGAGACCTCGGTGACCTCCGCCGGGGTATCTCCCCAGGCATACGACTGGCACTCCTTCTTCAGCGGCGTCGAGAGCAACGTCGCGCGTGCTGTGTTGGAAGTTGGCCGACTCGTTCCCGGCTATGGGATGTACGCCGGCGCGGTGGCTGATGGCATCGAGATGGGGCAGTACCTGGAAACACTTCGAAAGGTCCAGGGAGCCGGGCCGATCGAGGCCCTGATCATCGCGCGAACGTTAGTGAACGGCCTGAACAACATCATCGGGCATGTTCAATACGTCGACCAGCTCGTCCAGGATGGAATCACGGTGGCCGTCGTCACCGTCGAGTTCACCCCTCTGACTGCTGGGATATCCGAGGTTCTGGACATCGTCCAGAGCGTGCTCAGCGGCGTCACGATTGGAATTGACATCAGCGTTGCGCTGGAGGCCCAGAAGCTGGCCGCCAATTTCCCGACCGAATCCGCCGAGTACGCGGATCTCATGAACATCCGCAACAACTTCATCTGTAACGCGGTCGCCGACACCATCGGAGCGTTGGTCAACATCTTCGACCTGTGCACCGGTGGGTTCTCCAACGCCGAGACCCTGAGAACGTTCTTCCTGGGGGCCAAGGGCGGCGCCAAAGCGGCAAAAGAGTTCGCCAAAGCGGCAGACGCCTTCATTCTTCAGAACCTGACCATATGGTTCGGAGGCCTGGGAGCAAGCTCAGAGGGCAGGGAGTACACGGGGCCGATCAGTCGCAAGGCCGTACAAACTGCCGATGAACCAGCCAGCCCAACAGAGGTGGTCCTGCCCGAAGGGGCCGCCCAGGTCGGGGAAGAGCTCAGCATCGTCCAGGAAGTGTACGGCATTGGCCAGACGATCGTCGATGGCATCAGCGGCACCATCGATGCTGCCCGAGAAGGGATCCAGTCGATGATCATGGAGGTGACCGAAGGCGAGGAACCCTTCACCTGGCTGAAGAACAAGCTCGCCGAGGGTGTCCAGCAGTTCAGCGAGGAGCTCGCAGGATTCGCTCGATTCCAGGAGCTCATCCAGCAGGCCAAGGAGGCCAACGAGGGAGCCAAGGAGGGGATGGATTCGGCCAAGAACACCATCTTGGGCCTCACCCTGCCCAACATTCCCGATCCGCAGCCGTCCGACTATGGCGATAGCTGGCTGGCAAACGCCGCCGAATGGGTGTCGGACACGGCACAGAATGCGGCTGCCTCGACCATGCAATGGGTACGCGACCAGCTTCAACAGGCCATCGATTTTGCCAAGACCACCATCATTGCGGCCCTGGATGAGGTCCTGGGTATGGTCGACAGTGTCCTTGAGTGGCTCGAGGACTACGGCGCCATGCTCGACGAGATGATCGCCGAGGCTTCGGCAAAGGTCGAGGAGTTCTCCCAGGCCATCGCACAGGCCGAAGGCTTCGGAGACATCTTCGGCGTCCTCATCGACGCCATCACCGAAGCCATTTCACCTCACGAGGAGGAGATCGACTTCGAGGGTCTCTCGGCCCTCTGGAGCCAGCTCGGGTCGACGCTGGCCGATGCCTTCTCCCAGTTGTCCGGTTACGGCCAGTGAGTTCAAGTTAACGCCGTTTTCGCCGCCCAACAGGTGCTTTCGTCGCGCCCCACCATCGATATCCACGTTGACGGAACCAGCATGCTGTACCTGGCCGGTAGTTCTGGTATCCTCCCTGCAAATTGGGGATACCGGCCGGCTCACTGGCCCTCCTGCTGTCCAAAGAACCGGCCCTGGCTGTAACGTTTGTCGCACTCTGCGTGACTGAGCATCGACCGACAGGACCCGAAATCGCCGCGCGCAGCGGCAAACTCACCAAAAAAGGAGCGACACGATGGAGACCATGAAAGAGGAGTACACCCTGCTCGAGCTCAATGCACCGGTACCGGATTTCGAGGCCGTCACCACTCATGGCAAGATCAGGCTGTCCGAATGGAACAAGGACAAGTGGGTGATCTTGTTCTCCCACCCGGCCGACTTCACCCCGGTCTGCACCACCGAGTTCATCGCCTTCGCCAAGATGAACGCGGAGTTCGAGAAGCGCGGCGTGGCCCTGCTCGGCAACTCCATCGATTCCGTGCATAGCCACATCGCCTGGGTCCGCAACATCAAGGAGAAGTTCGATGTGGACATCCAATTCCCCATCATCGCCGACCTGGACATGAAGGTCTCCAAGGCCTTCCACATGGTGCACGAGGCCAGCTCCAGCACCGCCGCGGTCCGGGCCGTCTTCTTCATCGACCCCAAGCGGCGCCTGCGTGCCATGATCTACTACCCGCTCAACGTGGGCCGGAACTTCGACGAGATCCTGCGGGCGGTGGACGCCCTGCAGACGGTGGACGCCAACGCCGTCGCTTGCCCAGCCGACTGGAGGCCCGGCGACAAGGTCATCGTACCCTCGCCTGTCACCACCAAGGATGCCGAGGCACGCATGAAGCACCCGGAGTACGAGGTCGTCGACTGGTACTTCTCCAAGAAGAGCCTGTAACGTTCCCACCCCAATCGGGACTGAAACTGCGGTGGGACATGGTGCCTCGGTGAATCCCGACGGCACACCGGCATCCGGCCTGGCGGTCGGAAAGCCGGCCAGTCCCTCGAACCGACGATCCTCTCCAGTGCAGGTGACCGGCAGGTCCATGGAGAGCGCCGAGGACGCAGAGAGCAAGGGAAGCTCCTTTCTGCAACGTAACCGCTTGACTCGCAACAAGGAGTGAACGGACAGTCCAGAACCGCCCCCTGAGCCCTCCTCAGGCTTTCGACCAACCCCAGGAGCTGCATTGTGCAGTTCCTGAGGACGACCACAACACGGATTGACCGGTCGCTTCTTCCACACCTCCTTCATCCAGAAGCCCGACTCTGCGTCCTCGGCGCTCTCCATGGCCCCCGGTCGCCGCGATCCGCTCTGCTATTCAGGCCACCAACACCTTGTACCCTGTGCACAGCTGAGGCATCCTGCATCGCCAAAGTGCATGCAAGACCAGGAGTACCTATGTTGCGCATCTCTTCCTTGTTTCCGCTTGTGGTCATCCTGTCTTTGACCTCCGTCCTGATGGCCCAACAGACCGCCTTCGAGACCATCGATCCCGCGTCCCAGCAGATCCTCGCTCGCGACCCGGTGACCGACAACGCCGAGGTCAAGCACATCTTGATCGGCTGGGCGGATCTCGCCTCCACGCGTGGCAGCCAGGCAGATCCCCGGGCGGCTGCACGCTCCCGGGAACAGGCCGATCAGCTCGCCACCGCCCTTCTGCTCCAGGTCCGCGCAGGAGATCCCATCGAACGGCTGATGGCCCAGTACTCGGAGGATCCCGGCAGCGCCAGCACCGGGGAAAGCTATACCGCCACCCCCGAGGCCGGGCTGGTCCCTCCCTTCAAGGAGCTCAGCCTGCGGCTCCAGGTGGGCGAGGCCGGATTGGTCATGACCAACTACGGCTGGCACATCATCCTCCGGATCCGGTAGGCCAGGCCGCCTTCTTGGTGCGGCGCACAACACGCATCTCTCCCGGCATGTCGCGCCCCGAGCCGGCCTTCTGGAAAGCCGAGTAACCGGCCTGACCTCCTGCCTTTCCGGCGGCCCTCGATATGCTTCTGCACAATTCGACTTGACGAATTTTTGTGCATGTGCATAAATAGGCCCAAGCCGCCTCGACAGGAGACGCCGTCATGATACACGGGAGCTGGCTGGCCAAGTGGGCCCCGGTCATCGGCAACAAGGCAGCCCTGGTCGATGCCGACAGCGGGCACAGCTTGACCTATGCCCAGCTGGACCGGCGGGCAGACCAGGCGGCTCGCCTGCTGGCCGATCGGTTCGGAGTGCAACCGGGCGACCGGGTCGCCCTGCTCGGCGCCAACCGGATCGAGCAGGTGGAGCTGTTTTTTGCAGTAGCGAAGCTGGGGGCCATCCTGGTGCCGATCAACTGGCGGCTCACCGCCCGGGAGGTGGCCCATATCCTGGAAGACTCTTCTCCCCGGGTCCTCTTTTTCGGCGCCGACGTGGCTGGGACGGTCCAGACGCTGGCCGCCGGCCTCTGGCCAGGACCGGTCGTCCCCTTCGATCCCCCTGGTCTCGCCGATGGTCCGCCGCAAACAGGCCTGGAGCGACCTCTTCCATCCGGTGAGCGCGCTTGGCCCGCCAGCCCGGATGACCCCGAGGCGACCAAGCGAAGGCGCGGGGAAACCCCGGTAGCGTTGGACGAGCAAGGCTGCGGTGCGATCGCGACAACCCAGCGGGGCACCCGGGAAGAAACGGCCATTTGCGTCCACCAATCCTATGCCCACCTCCGAGACGCCACAGTGGACGACCCAGTCGTCACCGAGGAGATCGAGGAGGATACGCCGCTGATGTTGCTGTATACCAGCGGCACCACCGGCCGGCCGAAAGGGGCCATCCTCACCCACGGGACCGTGACCTGGAACGCGATCAATACCGCCACCTCTTGGGACCTGCACCAGGACGACGTCACCCTCACTCATACCCCGTTTTTTCACACGGGAGGCTGGAACGTGTTGACCCTCCCGCTGCTTCACCGGGGAGGCACGGTGGTCCTGATGCCCGGTTTCGATGCTACAAGGACCATCCGGGCTCTGGAGCGATACCGGGGGACCATCCTGTTCGCCGTGCCCACCATGTTCCAGATGATGCTGGAGTGCGAAGTGCTGCAAAAGGCTGACTTGGGGGCGGTCCGGTTTTTCGTCAGCGGGGGAGCGGCCTGTCCCCTTCCCCTCATCGAGGCGTACCAGGCGCGGGGGATCGTGTTCAAGCAAGGCTACGGCCTCACCGAGGTGGGCCCCAACTGCTTTGCGCTCCACCCGGCTGACGCCATCTGCAAGGCGGGGTCGGTGGGGTTCCCCGTCCTGCACCTGGACACCCGCATCGTGGATGCGGGCGGAACACCGGTCAGGCCGGGAGAGGTGGGAGAGCTGCAGCTGCGCGGCCCCACCGTCAGCCCTGGCTACTGGAACGACCCTCGAGCCACCCGCTCCTCTCGAACCGGCGACGGCTGGTTCACCACCGGCGACCTCTTCCGCCAAGATGAGGAGGGTTACCATTACGTGGTGGGACGGCTCAAGGAGATGTACATCAGCGGCGGCGAGAACATCTACCCCGCCGAGGTCGAGGGAGCGCTCTACCGGATCCCGGGCGTGATCGAGGCGGCCTCGGTGGGCGTACCCGATTTGAAGTGGGGAGAGGTGGGCCATGCCTTCCTGGCCTTCGAGGGTGGGGTGGGCGCCGCGCCTTCGACCACCGAGATCATCGCCCTGTTGAGAGAGGAGCTGGCCCGTTACAAGGTGCCCAAGTACCTCACCGTGCTCGAGAGCTTGCCCAAAGGGCCATCGGGAAAGATACTCAGGACCGACCTCGTCCAACGCGCCCTCGCGATGAGGAACCCCGCATGAACGACCCGTTCGACCCCTTCTCGAAGTTGCTGAGGCTCTGGTCCGAGGGGGCCAGCTCCTGGACCACCACCATGCAGGCCTTCCTCGATGCGGCCGGAAAGACGCCTGCCACACCGGCGAGCCCTGGCGACTCGGGCGCCTCCGGCGCCACCGACCCGCCCGACGATCCCGCCCGGCAGTTCGAACAGTTCGCAGATCGCCTATTCCTGGGGCTCACCCAGCTGACCCACCTCCAATCCCAGACGATGCAGCACTGGCTGGAAACGCTGCCTCAGGCCGGCCAACAGCGCCTCCACGCTCAGACCTTCTCCCAGCTCGATCGCCTGGTGGCCTCCAACTGGGAGCAGGAGGCCCGGCGCCTTTCCAGGCTCCCTGTCGAGTGGAGTCAACGCGCCGCCCAGCTCGACCCTCAGCGGCTGGCCAGCCGGTTCGAGTCCATGATCCAGGAGTACACCGATGACCTGAAGAGCCTGGACGATGCCGCCTTCAAGCTGAACACTCGGCCCCTGGTCGAGGCCTGGACCCAGATGCTCACCGGGCAGGCCGACGAGCACGCCACCCGCATCGTGGAGCGTTTCCTGCAGGCTTACTCGGTGAAAACCCGCTACGGCATGGAGTACTACGCCGACCCCGACCTGACCTCTGTCGGCCAGACACCGCGCGAGCTGATCCACCGGCAGGACCAGGTCGAGCTGTATCACTATCTGCCCGCCACCGAAGCGGGAGAGAGACAAGGGGACCCGATACTGCTGGTCTACTCGGTGATCAACCGTTCCTATATCCTCGATCTGCTGCCGGGCAACTCCTTCGTCGAGCATCTGCTCCAACAGGGGGCCGACGTGTACCTCGTGGAATGGGGCGCCGCCCAGGCCGGCGATCGGACCACCACCCTGGACAGCTATGTCGATCCCGGGCTGACCGGCTGCATCGAGGTCATCCGACAACGGACGGGGGCCTCGCGGGTCGCCCTGCTCGGCCATTGCATCGGCGGCAACCTGGCCTTGATGCTCACCGCCCTCTACCCCGACACCGTCTCCCGACTGGTCACCCTGACCACTCCCATCACCTCGGCACAAGGCGGCGTGGTGTCCTTGTGGACCGACAAGGAGCTGCTACCCATCGACGCCATCATCGATGCCTTCGGCCTCATGCCCGCCAAGCTCATCCGTTACACCTTCATGGCACTCAAGCCCTACTACGAGATCATGAAGTGGAAGATGTTCTACGAGAACCTGGGCGACGACCAGGTGATGGCCCTGTTCTACCCGGTGGACCGCTGGGCCAACGACAATGTGGATATCCCTGGCGAGGTCTTCCGGGCCTTCATCAAGGAGGTGTTTCACGCCGACCGCTTCCGCCGCGGGGAGACCCGCATCCACGGGCGACCGGTAGATCTGACGTCCATCCGCTGTCCCTTGATGAACCTGGCCGCCAGCAAGGACTGGATCGTCCCCCCCCAATCGGTCGAGATCCTCAACCAGCTGGTCTCCAGCCAGGACAACCGCTTTGTGCTCATCGACGGCGCCCACGTCGGGATCATGATCGACCGCAAAGCCCGGCCGCTCTGGAACCGCATGTCCGATTTCCTGCTGGATCGGGAGGCCCCCTCGGCAACCTGAGCCCCACCCGTTGCGCTCAGGGATGGCGGGGAGCGGATCTCCGGTCGCCCCAGGTAATCCCCCACCCGCCGGGATCTCCCGCCCTCACACCGGCCACCGGGCCCCTGGGGCTGGGCAGTCCTCCATCTGCCGGGTTCTCCCCCTGAGCCCTCGGTGGTAACCGGAAACAGATCTCCGGCTGACCCGTTCGGAGAGGCGCCGGCTGCTGCATGAATGTGAATGGCGATACCAAACGGCTAGTTACTGGGACCGGTCCAAACGCCGGAGCAGCTCTTCCATCCGCTGCCGGAGTTCCTCGACCTCTGCTTTGGATTCTGCCGAATCGGAGAGATGGTCGCCGCCAGGAGGGGGGGCGCCCTCCTCACCAGCGGCGCCGTTCGAAAACCCCCGGTCCTGGGCCGGATCACTCGGGGGGCCCGGAGCTCCAGAGGGGTCCGGTCCGCCCGTCGCGCCGGATCCGACACCTGCCGCGAAAGGAGCGAACCCGGGAAAACCGCCCATCCCCCCTCCGCCCGGAAAACCGGAGAAGACGCCCGTCCCCATCCCGGGAACCCCCCCCACCAGGTTCGCCATCTGCCGGGCCCACATCGATCCGGCCGAGAGGAACTGCTGGGTGGCAGCCGCCAGAAAAGCCGCAAATGGCGCTTGCTGGAATGTCCCCTGGATGCGGATCACCGCATGCAACAGCTCGACCGGTAGCAGGTCCAGTCGATCCTGTTGCTCCAGGATCACCTGAACCAGCACCTGGCGGGTCAGATCCTCCCCGCTGGCCGCATCCACCACCTTCACCGGGCTGCCGGACGCCACGATGCCCGCCAGCTCTCCCAGCGTGATATAGCGGCTCTGCCTCGTATCGTACAACCGCCGGTTGCTGTACTTCTTGATGAGCACCGGACCGTCACCCGCTCCTGTCGAACTGGCCATCGTTCACTCCTCCCTCGCCCAGGGGACTCCGCCAGGATACCCCATCCTTGGCGGCATCGCAACATCGACCGGTGTTGCAAACGCAAAATTCCCTTGACTGTTATCTCCAGCTTCGCTATCTTGCTAACCCTGACCGCATTGTGCAAACGCGTAAACGGCCGGGACCCTCAGGAGCTCCCATGAACCAGGACCCCTTCGCCACCACCAACCTCCTCACCCTGGGCGGCCAGATCGCCCAGGTCTGGCAACGTACCCTGGAAGCCTGGTGGCGCGCCCTGTTGAACGACCCCAACCGCCTCGCCGAGCTGGCGGGCGAGCTGGGCAGGCTCCACCCCACCCGGTCCAAAGACAACCGGACCCCTTCTTTGGACCTGGCTCCCCTGGTGCGCGCCCTGGAGCTGATCGAGCAGCGGATCCAGGCCATCGAGACCCGGATCGCCTCCTCGGCCGGCCAGCCCACTGCCGATCCTCCCTTCGATCCGGCCAAGCTGGCCACCGCCATCGAGTCTCTCGATGGCCGCCTGAAGACCGTCGAAGCACAGATCCGGGTGCTGGCCGATACGGTCACCCGCCTGTTCGAGCATCTGCAGGATCCGGATGGAACCGGGCAAGGCACACCGGGTTCTTCTCCCACCGACCGATAGGGAGCCGCGCCATGGACAAGCTCACCCTGGCCTGCTTCGCGCTCGCCACCTACGTACTGATCACCGCCTACCTGGCCTATCGCGGCTGGCGACGGACCAAGACGCTGGAGTCCTTCGCCATCGGCAATCGCACCATCCACCCCGCCATCGTCGGGCTTTCGCTTGCCGCTCAGCTCACCAGCGTGGCCACCTTTGTGGTCAACCCGGGGCTGGTCTTCTCCTATGGGCTGGCTGGCCTGATGGGCTACGGGGTGGCCGCCGCGATCGGCATCACCGCCGGCCTGGTGATCTTCTCCAGCGCCTTCCGCCGGTTCGGCACCACCGTGACGGCCTTGACCGTACCCCAGTGGATCGGCGCGCGATTTCGGAGCCGAGGGCTTTCTTTGGCCTTTGCGGTCCTCTCGATGGCCCTGCTCAGCTTCGCCGTGCTGATCGTGGTGGCGATCTCTCATGTCCTGCACGCCCTCTTGGGGATACCCGCCTGGACCTTGGCGTTGGCGCTGATCCTGTTCGTCTACGGCTACGTGTTACTGGGCGGGGTCAACACCCATGCCTACACCAACGCCGTGCAGGCGGTCGTCATGCTGGTGGTGGCCGTCATCCTGCTGGCATCCGGTCTACCCTCGCTCTGGGAGGGAGAGGGGCTGTTTGCCAGGTTGGCGGCCTCCGATCCGATGCTCGTGCGGGTTGTCAATCCGCATAGCCTCTACTTTCGGAACCTCTTCGAGGTGTTTGGCGCCAACCTGCTGGTCGGCCTGGCACTCGTCTGCCAGCCTCACGTCCTGTCCAAGTCGCTCTACCTGAAACAGGACAGGGACCTCCGTCAGTATCTCCTGGTGGCCATCGCCACCGGCACGGTGTTCGTGATGGTCATGTGGGTGGGGCTGTTCGCCCGCCTGGAGCTCCCGGCCAACACCGCCATGGACCTGGTGGTCCCCACCTACATCGCCAGCCACTTCTCGTCCGGCCTGCAGGTGTTGATCTCCATCGGCATCCTGTGCGCCGGAATCTCCACCCTGGAGGGGATCCTGCTGGCCCTCTCCACCATCATCTCCACCGACCTGTACCTGGGAATCCTGGGCGACCACCGCTTGAAGAGCTGGACTGGAGAGCGAAAAAGCCGCTCGGCCTTGGCGGTCGGCCGAGGGTCCATCGTCCTTCTGGGGGTCGCCACCTTCTTTCTGGCCCGCTGGCAAATCGCCAATCCGACCGGCGGCTCGGTGGCCATCTTCGCCCAGTACGGCGTCTACCTGATCATCACCACCAGCCTCATCCCCCTGGCTTCCGGCATGTTCCTTAGAAACGCCAGCCGATCGGCGGTGGTCGCCGGCACGATCGCCGCCGGCGTGGGCTACCTGGTGACCGCCCTGTTTAAGATCAGCTTCATGGCCAACAACCCGGCTTTCCTGGCCAGCGTGGGCATCCTCACAGGAAGCCTGGTGTTCGGCCTCACCACCCTGGCCCGCCGAGCGCTCGTCCCCAGACCGGCTGGGCGCTCCAGCCACAGTTCGAACGGCATGGTGGCGACATGAGAACCTCGACCCCTCGCACCCTGCGAACCAGCACCATTCATCCCATCTGCCCAAGGCGTGGTGCCAACATGAGAAAACCGCTTACCCGGTTGGCCTGTCTTGCTCTTGTCGCCCTGTCGGGCTGCGGAGACGACCAGGCGGTGGAGTGCCGGGCCGGTGCCGATTGCGCCTCCGGCATCTGCCTCTCCAATGGCCGCTGCGCTCCCCTCGAGGGCGATGCCGACATGGGACAGAATGATGACGCCTTGACAGTGGACGACTGCGGGCAAGACCCGAACGGCGATACGACCACCGACCCGGGCGACCAGGGCATGCCCGACCAAACGCTACCGGACGGATCCGCCGACCTGGAGCGCGACGGCGACAGCGGTCCGCTTTTGTGCATCCCCAACCACGACGGCCTCATCGATCGATCGGAAATCCCTCTCCAGGCTGGGCTTCGGGCCACCTTCCGGGTCACCGGCGACGTCGACGTGGACACCGCTGGAACCACTCTCCCGGACGACAGCCGGACCTGGGACCTCTCCGGACCGCTGGAGGGAGATCATTCGGTCCTGGTCGAGCTGCGCCCTCCGACCGGCCAGTGGTTCGCCGACGATTTTCCTGACGCCACCTACTTCACCCCCTTGAGCGACAAGGCCGACCTCCTGGGCGTCTTCCAGGTCACCGACGAGGCCCTCCTCTTGCTGGGCGTGGTCTCCCCGGAAGAAACCCTCTTCACTACAGAGCTGACCTACGATCCCCCGATCGTGGTGCTCTCCCTCCCGCTCGAGCTGGATAAAAGCTGGACCACCGACTCCACCGTCGAGGGCACCCTGGTCGGCGTCTGGGGGGTCTACTGGGAGGACTACGAGTCCCGAGTGGATGCCCATGGGACCCTGAAAACCCCCTACGGAACCTTCCCGGTGCTCAGGGTCCGCGTCCACCTCTCCCGCCTCCAGGGGGTGCTGCTGACCGAGATCCGTTCCTTCTACTTCGTGACCGAGTGCTTCGGCACGGTGGCGGCCATCACCTCCGAGCAGAACGAGGCCGAGATGGAGTTCACCCGGGCGGACGAGATCCGGAGGCTGGCGCCATGAGGGAGTCAGGTGGCAGCCACGGTTCACTCCCCGACTTCTGTCGCTATTTCCGACAGAACTGCCCGAGTGATCGGTCACTCCCCGACTGCGGAAAGAAACGCCGGACTCATCGCGATGTTGGTAGCCAGGGCATCTCGCCAGGTACTCCCGCTGCAACCCACGTAGCGCTCGCCCTCTGTTGCTACCTGTTTATACTGGCCAACATCGTCGGCTGCCTCTCCTTTCACCAGGGTCCCATGCCCTTGGAGCCGGCGGACGCCACGTTCTTGACCGTAGACGGCGTCCGGATCCGCTATCTGGATATCGGAGAAGGACCGCCGGTAGTGCTCCTGCACGGCTACGCCTCTTCTCTGGAGACCTGGGAGACGGTCCTGCCCGATCTTTCCCGAACACACCGAACCATCGCCCTGGATCTCAAGGGGTTCGGTTGGACCGACAGGCCGCCAGGCGACTATTCGCCCTTGGCCCAGGCCGACCTGGTGCTGGCTTTGCTCGATCGCCTCGGGCTGAACGAGGTCTCGGTGGTGGCCCACTCCTGGGGATCCTCGGTGGCGTTGGCCATGGCGCTGCGCGCACCGGATCGGATCGATCGGTTGGCGCTGTACGACGCCTGGGTGTACGAGGATCAAACCCCTCTTTTCATTCACTGGGCTTCCGCACCGGTCCTGGGAGAGATTTTGTTCGGGCTGTTCTATGGCGAGCGGCCGGATGAGCGCATGGCATTGGCGTTCTACGACCCCGAACGGATGACTCAGGACCTGGCAGACCGGGTGGGTCGCGCGCTCGATCGCCCGGGCACCCGGGCGGCGGCGCTGGCAACCGCTCGGGATCGCAGCCTGGCGGAGCTGGAGGAGCGGTACCGGACGATCCGTCAGCCCGTGCTGCTCTTGTGGGGCCGGGAGGATACCACCACCCCGCTACCCTACGGCGAACGCCTCGTTCGCGATCTCCCCGGCGCCGAGCTGGTCGTGTACCCTCGTTGCGGCCACTTCCCGATGATCGAGGCCACCGCTGCTTCCAATCGAGACCTGCTGCGCTTCCTGGCCGATCGGGGAGGAAGCCGATGAAGCCGATTCTCCAGAGCTGGCCGTTGGCGTTTTCCCTGCTTGCCCTCCTTTGGCCCCTCGCAGGTCATGCCACCGGCTTCACCGAGTTCGGTCAGGACATCGAGGGGCGCTCGGAAACCACCCTGGAGCTGGGGGGCTTCTTTCGGATCCGGGGAGAGGATCTGTACAACCTAGACCTCGACCGCGGGCCGACCCCTTCGGGGGATCTGCTGTTTCCCGTCCCGCTGGCCGATCCGACCGCCCAGTCGTTGACCCATGCCGACATGCGGCTGCGCATGGACCTGTCGGCTTATGTCCCGGCGGCCGGCCTCGCCGTGAAGCTTCGCCTCGACCTCTTGGACAACCTGGAGCTGGGCAGCCTTCCGGAAGGACCCCCGGCGGGCACCACTACCCAGCAGCCACCGCTGGCCGGGGTGACCATCCGACGTGCCTACGGAGAGATGCTGCTTCCTTTCGGCTTGTTGGCAGCCGGTCGCATGGGGTGTCACTGGGGTCTGGGCATGCTCACCAATGGTGGAGATTGTGCCGACTGTGACAGCGGGGACGCCGGCGACCGGATCGCATTGATCACGCCGCTCATCGGCCACCTCTGGGCTGTCGCCTACGACTTCTCGGCAACCGGCCCCAGCGCACGGCGGCAGAACCCCGCGCGGACTCTCGACCTGGAGCCCACCGACGACGTGCGCACCCTGACCTTCGCCCTGCTCCGACACTACAACGACCTGGCCATCCTGAGACGGCTCCGCGCCCACAGGCCATCCTTCGAGTATGGAGCCTACGTCAGTCACCGCTGGCAGACGAACGACATCCCGGCCAGCTACCTGCCGCTGGCTACCTCGGCTCAGATCGGCCCGACTCAGGTCATGGCTCGAGGGTTCACCGCCACCGCCTTTGATGCCTGGCTTCGGCTGACCTTGCCCAGCCTGAGGATCGAGGCCGAAGGGGCTTTGATGCTGGCCCGCTTCGACCAGCCTTCGCTGATCCCCGGGGTGTTGCTGCATGAGCCGGTCTCGGGCACCCAGTATGGCCTGGCTGTGGAGAGTGAGATCGGCGAACCTCAAGCCGCCTTCTCCTTCGGAATCGACCTCGGGATGGCCAGCGGCGATCCGACCCCCGGTTTCGGGGCTTTTCCCGACGAGACCGGCGCGGCCCCTCGGCCGGGCGACCTCGACGGCCCCCAGGCGGCTCCTCCCCATGACAACCGGATCGACAACTTCCGGTTTCACCCCGATTACCGGGTGGATCGAATCCTCTTCCGGGAGATCGTCGGCACCGTCACCGATGCCTTCTATCTCCGACCTCACCTGCGCTGGCGGGTGGCCCGTTTCGGACCGGGGGACCTCGAGCTCGCCGTGGCAGCCGTCGCATCCTGGGCCGTACAGAGCGCTTCCACGCCGGGAGGGGACAATCCCCTTGGAGTGGAGATCGATCCCACCCTGTTGTTTCGGTACTCCAGCTTCTCGGCGGCACTCGAGCACGCGGTGCTGTTCCCGTTGTCCGGCCTGGACAACCCGACCGCCGAGCTGCCCGCCAAACCCGCGCAGCTTCTCCGCGTGCGCCTGGTCTATGGATTCTGATCATGCGAGCGAGACCTGACATGCCGCCATCCCCAATGGCGCAATCCCAAGACGCACACGCTGGAGACCTGATCATGCGAGCGAGACCTGACATGCCACCATCCCTGTCCCGGGCCACATACCAAGACGTAGGGGCGGCACTTGCTGCGCCCCGTTTCCCCGAAGACGAGGGCAGGGCAAGACCTGTCCCTACTGCTCTCATCAAGAGGAATCACCAAGATGTGGTTGATCCTGAGCACCGAGCCCGGGGATTTGGGGCCGACAGTCGACCCGGATCTCGACCTGGGGCCTCTTTCCTGCCGCTCCTCGCCGCACTGCTCTGGATCACCACTCTCGCCTGTTCCGACAACCTGTCCTTTCCCCCCGATCGCCAGGAGTACGAGCCGGAGCTGCTACCTCCGCTCACCTGCATCCCCAACCTCGATGGCCAGATCGATGCCGACGAGCTCCAGCCCGCGGTTGATGTCCCCATCTCCTACCTGATCTCGCCTGCCGGTCAGGCGCGTGCCATCGACAGCATCGGTGCGCTGGACCCATCCGACAGGCGGGTGTGGGACTGGGGCGCCGACTACGCCAGCGACCAGGTGGTCCGACTCAGCGCCTCCCTGCTGACCGGCAGGTGGTACGCCGCCTCTTTCCCGACCGGGCAGTTCGTCACCGCCTTCGACGCCGACGGAGCAACCGAAGCGGTCTATCTTCACGACTCCACCGGTCTCTACCTTCTCGGAGTGGCCTCCACCGACCCCGATCCCCCCGAAGGCCGTACCCTTCTCGTGTACGATACGCCCATATTGCTCTATCGGTTTCCCCTGAAGCCCGGTGACACCTGGATTGCGACAGCAGAGATCACGGACGGGCTGTACCGGGGGTTGCCCTACGCGGGCAGGGACACCTACCAGGTGGTTGTGGACGGGTCAGGGCGCCTGCTCCTTCCCGATCTGACCTTCACCCAGGCTCTCCTGGTGCGCACGCACACCGTGCTCAGTCCGGCCGTGGGAACCGCCACTTCCCAGAGGATGGTCTCCTTCCTGTTCGAGTGCTACGGCGAGGTGGCCCGAGCCACCAGCTACCCCGGCGAGTCCGACGAGCATTTCACCAGCGCCATGGAAGTCCGCAGGTTGGGGCTGTAGGGAGAAGGAGCAGGGGGCAACCTCCCGGGAGTGGTTCCCCTCGACCTGTACCTGAGCATGAGAGTGAGCGCGAGCGATCAGCGCAGCAGGGGTCGCAATTCTTGCCCTGCATCCGCTCGTCGGCTTCACCTTTCAAGTCTTTCAAGCCCGGGCTCGCGCTGCGGTGCAGAAAGTTCCCCAAGGAAGCGATGCGCGCAGGTTGCGGATTGCGGGCTGCAGGGTGCAGATTGCGGGCTGCAGGGTGCGTGTTGTGGTTTGTGAGGTAGCGATCGTCGATAGGACTTCAGCGGTTTGCGGCCCGCTGGCGATTCACTTCCGGCGCCGCACGGCCAGCACCAGTGCGAACAGGCCCAGCAGGGAGGCGGCCCAGGTACCTCGACCGGTCGCCACCTGGCAACCGGAGCCTCCACCTACGTGGGGCGTTTGATCGTCGGGATCCGCCACGACGACCGGCATGGCGCGGGATTCGTTACCCCCACTGGCCTCATCGAGCGCCTCGGTGTACCCCGATCCATCGCTGGAGGCTCCCCAGGCATTCCAGAAGGGAGGCATGCAGAGATCGGGCATCTCCTCGGCCGGCTCCTCGCAGACCAGGTCCTGGAGCTCCTCGTCCCATTCGCAAGGGGTGGTCATGTCAGGGATATCCTCACAGATCCATCCTTCGGGGCAGTCCTCGTTGTCCTCGCAGGCGATCTGCTGGGGTTCGCAGTAGAACTGGCCGCTGGGCTCGCAGGTGCAGTCGAACTCCGGCTCCTCCTCGTCGGTCGCACCACCGCCCTCGGAACCGCTGGAGTCGCTGCTTCCCTCTCCTGTGGTCTCATCGCGCACGACCGCGTTGGCCTCACAGACGCATTCTTCGGCCTCGACACAGCGGAAGCCCTCCCCGCAATCGGCGTCCTCGGCACAGGGGGCCAGGTAGGGCGGAGCACAGAAGCTCTCGCTGTAAGTTTCGCAGGTGACCTCTTCCCCCCCTTCCGAACCGCCGTCGCAATCGTCATCCTCCGGGTCGCAGTCAGGTCGTGCCATCCCCTCGCACATCTCGTAGGTGACCGACAGGCAGACCAGACCCGGCGCGCAGTCGGCATCGCTCAGGCAAGGCGCCGGCACGCAGCCGTAGATCGTCTCCTCCTCGCATTCCGGCGGCACGGGGCACTCCTCTCCCTCGGGACAGGGAGGAACCAAACAGCCGACACCCCCGATCTCCTCGCAGACAAAACCAGAGGGGCAGTCCTCGTCTACCTGGCACTCCGACCAGAAGGGGTCTTCCTCCACCACCATGCACATCCCGACCGGGTCGCAGGTCTCCTCGCAAGCTCCCGCCTCGTCTGGATCGCAGGGCATGGCACAAGGCATCATGATGCATGCCTCACCCTCCGCGCACTCCGAGTCGGCAGTGCACTCCTCCCCCTCGGCCCAGGCCAGGCCGGTGAGTCCTCCCAAGACCAAAGCAAAAACAGACACCAAACCAGCTCGTCGCATCATGGCTATTTCCTCCCTCTCGATGGGGCTGTTCACACTGGCGATTCCATCAGGCTGCCCGATCACTCTAGCAAGTGCCTTGCCAAAATCCATACCCCCCGGTTGGAGCCGCCTTTGGACAAAGCGACTCCCGGTTCCGCTGGTTGGGAAGCCTCCCGAAAAACCCTCGATCGCGACATGGGCGCCATGCCCCGACAGTTATTTGATGGGCGCTGTCGGGGTCTCTGACCGGATCGACCGATCGCGCTGGGCTGTCGGCCGACAGGAGGCGGCGGAAAAGAAGACCGTCCTGGGAACGGATCCGTGGTCGATGCGGCGGGCGGTCCAACGCGTGGCAGCAGGCAGGTTGCTCCAGGATCTCAGGGAGAGGCTGGCTGGAACTGAGTTGCAGGCGCCAGGAGGGCGAACCGATCAACCGTCAACCTGTCCCCCGGATCATCCAAGCCAGCCGAGGTAGAGCGCGATCAGCCTGGGCACAAGCAAGAAGTTGATACCCAGAAATAGCAGGAAGGCGAGCAACAGCATACCGCTCCAGCTTCCCAGGCTCTTTCTGGTGTCGAGGTCGACCACCTGCGTCTTGGCCAGCTTGTCTCCCAGCCTCTGCATCTGGTCGTTTCCATAGTAGGCGATCACAAACTCGATCACCGGCACGAATGGGATGATCAGCGGGAGGTTCCGCAGCACCCGCGATCCGATCGGCACTCTTCCGGCGGAATCCCCAGAAGGCGCAAGCCCCAATCCGACCAGGTATTTCCCGAAACTGGTGGCTCCCACGAGATCGCGGATGGCCAGGTAGACACCCCAGATGGCCAGCTGGATGGGGAATAGCACGGCGGTAGTGCCCTGGGCCAGCTCCGCCAGGACCACTGGCCGGGCGTGGAAGTACACAGCCAGCACCACCGGCGCGACCACGGCGTTGATCGCTGCCACCTCCAGCAGCCAGGCGACCGACCGCCGGTTGATCAGGTTGATCCGCGATTCCTTGTCCAGGGCGCTTGAAGAGATCTTTGGCTGCTCGTCCATGTCGACCTTCTTTTGTGTTCGGATCTCGATATTTTTAGCCAGCCAGAACTTAGCATGTGTGCAAGCGGGCAACAACCGGGAGGCCGGGCCCCGCCTCTCCGATCTCTCGCGCATCTGCTGGTGGACCGGCCTTCTCACCCCCGGGTTCCCTGTCGCCAAAGGCCCCATCCGCACGGGAGGCATGGAGCATGCCTCGGCATTCGGCGGTTCCGGGAGGGGTTCGATGGTGAGTGAAAACAACCCCCCGCTCGTTGCTCGCCCTGAAGATCTGCGCCTCATCGGTTCTCGCTGGGCCCGCCGCCCACGATCCAGATGCCGGATTCGCTCCGATCTGGTATGGCTTGCTCGTTCACTCCGGACATCTGTAGGAAAGACCATGAGTACGCCATCGAGGACCTTCCAGGTCGCCATGATCGGGGTCGGGGACATCACGGCGCTCCATCGTCCCGCCTACCGGGATTTCGAGCTGGCCCGGCTCGTCGCCCTGTGCGACGTCGATGAGACCCTGCTGGCCCGGCGAGCCGCCCAGTGGGGGATCGACCGCACCTGCCGGGACTATGCCCAGATCCTGGAGGATCCCGAGATCGACATCGTGGAGATCAACCTGCCTCACCACCTCCATCGCCAGGTGGTGGTCGAGGCGCTCGACGCCGGCAAGCACGTGGCCTGCCAGAAGCCGATCGCCACCACCGTCGCCGACGCCCAAGCGATGATCGAGGCAGAGCGCCGAAGCCCAGGCCGGCTCCGGATCCTCGAGAACTTCGTCTTCTACCCCCCCTACGTCAAGGCCAAGGAGCTGCTCGACGCGGGAGCGATCGGACGGCCCTTGACCATCCGCTTCAAGCTGGGTTCCAGCCTGTTCGGCTCGCGCTGGATCCCGCTGAAAAGCGAGCTTTGGCACCTGATGGAGTCGGAGAAGGGCATGGGCCAGGCGGTCTTCGACGACGGCTACCACAAGCTTTCCCTGGCGGTTCATTTCATCGGACCGATCGAGGCCGTCAAGGGGTTCATCGATCGCTCCTTCGAGTTCATCGACGAGCCGGGCCAGCTCATCTGGCGGTACCGGGACTCCGACACCCTGGGAAGCTTCGACCTGGCCTTCTCCCCCAACCTCTATACCCACTCCGCCTACTTCCCGGCCGACGAGCGCATCGATCTCGTGGGCACCGAGGGGATGATGCAGCTCACCGGATGTACCGGCCGGCTGGTGGACGAGGCGCCGCTCATCCTGGTTCGGGGTGGGCAACGGATCGAGCTCGACGATCTGGAAACCGACTGGCAGGCCAGCTTCACCGCCGGCATCCGCGATTTTCCCCGAGCCCTGGTCGAGGGGCGTGAAACGCTGATCTCGGCAGCCAGGGCGCTGGAACTCCTGAAGTTCGCCTACGCGCTGATCGTCGCCGCCAGGACGGGCCGCGAGATCCGGCCCGACGAGGTCACCGACGACCTGGTCCGTCGCGAGCTGGAGCTATCGCCGTGAGATGGGGGATCCTCTCGAGTGCAGTCGCCGCGGGGACCGCACCGATTGGACAACAAGCAGGACCTGAAGCCAGGCACAGAGGACTCCGATGATGCAGCCCGTCCTCCCGATCGAAAAGGTCAAGCCAACCAGCCCCCTGTACCGACGCCTGCTCTCCTGGATCGCCATGAAGGCCGCCAGGTTGGTGGTCCGGCTCCCGAAGCGGCTCCTTCTGGCCGGTCTCTCTTTTTTGGGCTGGTTCCTGCGCCTGTTCAAGCTGGGTGGACCGCTGCGCGCTGTGGCCCTCGAGGACGTCGAGGATCTGATCCGCAACGATCCCCGCGGCTGGGACGCCTTGCGGCGAATGGTCCTCAAATGCCGACCCGCACAGCTCAAGGCCCTCATCCAGGGGATCCTGACCCACCAGGTCAATCCACGGAGAACCCCCTTCATCACGGCCCATCGGGCCGATCGATCGGTCAGGGGCCCCCGGAAACCCGAAGAGCCTTTTCGGATCGCGCTGGTGGGTGACAGCTACGATCTGCAGAGGCTGCACGAGATCTACCAGAGCTCCCCGGAGGTCCAGGTCGTTTCGTGCCAGGATCAGTCAGCCCTCTCGCTTGCGCACCTCGATGGGCTGGAGATCGGCGGGCCGGGCCCCCTCGATGAGGAGCTTTCCGTCGCCGCCCTAAGACAGGGACTCGGCCTCTCCCTCCATGCGAGCTGCCTCGACGATCCCCGGACCCTGAGACGTCTGCTCGATGCGGCCCAACAGCTGGGCAACCCGATCCGGCTATACCATCCCTACCTCTTCTACCCCCCCGTGCACGAGGTGAAGCGGCTGCTCGCAGCCGGCGAGATCGGCGAGATCTGCGGCCTGCGGATCCGGGCCACCCTGGGGACGGCGACCCCACCACAGGACGGCGCACCCCTGTCCGCCATCCCTGGAGAGCTCCTCCACGAAGGGAACCGACCGAGATCGACGCAGATCGATGACGGCTTGACCCCATCGATCCACCAGGAGATCGGTTCCGGCGATCCGCCCGACAAGAAGACTGCGCACTCATGGGACAGCCGACCTCCCGCCGAGCGATACCTGGCCCATCCGGCCTTCGACCAGCTACTGCTGCTGCTCTTTTTCGGCGGTCCGGTGGAGCGGGTGGCCGCCTACCTGAACCCCATGGATCCGCTTCGTGGTGGACAGGGTCTGATCGCCTGCAAGTGGAAAAACCCCGGCTGTTTCGGGCATCTGGAGGTCACCTTCGCCCCCGGGCTTTGGCTTGAGACCAAGCATCTGCCCTATGACCTGGAGGCCGAAGTCGCGGGTTCCGATGGCATCATCTGGCTCAGAAGAGGAATGGCCCGACGCACTCAGGCCGCGCCCATCTTCGTCCGGGTCGGGCGTCAGGCCTACTCGCTGGGCGTGGAGTCCGGCCTGGAGGCAGCCTGGGATTGTGTCTACCGCCATGGGGCCGAGCAGTTCCTCGAGCTCCTGCGGGGCCGTCTGCTGTCCCCGATCCGGCCCGACGACCTGGTTGCCGCATTGGAGCTCAGAGAGATCTGCTACCGGGCCGCCCAAAGTGAACGGGTGCTGCCAACCGAAGCCACCTCGTGATTCGCCCACTCTTGTCCAATGGAGCCTGGAATCGACAGTTGCTGACCACTCCCGTACTCTCTCGGTGAAACTGCCATGTATCAGCCCCGCTACCAACCCCAGATCAGCGCGCTCCTCTTTATCGACGGCCCCGCGGACCCCGCCCCAGACTACCTGGCAGGGAAGGTCAACCTGTTCGTGTGCGGCGCTCTGCAGGACCCCGCCCGGATGTCCGCCCTGGTGGGAAGGAGCATCCCGTTCGCCCCTGCTGTCTGCCTCGGATTTCGCCGCATCACCAGGCGAGTGGGAGACCGGGAGGTGCCGCTGATGGTAGCTGACCTCGGCAATCCATCCCGCGTGCTCACCGGCGTCGTCTGGCTCGACCTGTCCGGATCGGAGGTTCGCGCCGTCGAGACCCTGGAGCTGGAAGGCAACCTGCGGAAACCCGTTGCCGTCCAGGTGATGGTCGGCGAGCTGCTGCTCGATGCCATCACCTACATCGGATGCTGAAACGGCGGTCCAGGCCGGAGAGGGCCAATACCACCAACAACCCCAGCAGAGCGGCAGCGGGGATGGCCAGCAACGCCATCTGGAGGGGCATGGTCCGGGAGAGTCGGGAGATCAGAAAGGCGACCACCATCCCTCCCAGGGGAATGGTCACCTTCAAGAGGCCGATGGCAGCACCCGATGCCTCCGGCGCCGCTCGGGCCACCAGCGAGATGAGGAGGGGAAAGGTCGCCGAAACCGAAAATCCGGACAGGAACACGACGACAAAGGACAACCGCCCCAGGTCGGTGGTGTACAGCAGCACAAAAGCCCCGCTGGCCACCGCGAACAGCAAGGCGACCCATCGCATCACCTGATCCTCCCGGACCACCAGGCCGATGATCAACCTGCCCACCGCAACGCCCAGCAAGAACAAGACCAGCCCCATCTGGCTTTCCGCATGACCAAATCCCCTGATCTCCCCCAGGTAGGTGGTCAAGTACCCCATTGTCCCCAGCTCGATCCCCACGGTCAGAATGGCGATGACAAACAAAAGGATCAACGGGCGCCGATTGCGCAGGATGCGCCATTGCCCCAGAAACGAGGTGTTCGCCTGGGTCCGCGGCCTTTGATCTGCAAGGGCGAAAAAAGCCGCCAGTAGCAGGACGGCCACCCCCGATCCCACCAGCGATCCGCGCCACCCGACCGCCCAAAAGACCAGGTAGAGGGTGATGCCGATCTCCCCGATGGTGACGAAGAAATGGTTGATGCTCACGTATCGGCTCTGCCGCTCCCGGTGCAGGTCGATCAGCCAGGCGTCGGTCACCCCCTCGTACACTCCGATCCCGGCGCCCATCACCAGCATGAGCACCAGGTTGACCCAGAAAACAGAGCCTCCGAACAGAAACAAGAAAACTGGCCCCAGCAAGATACTGCCCGCCAGCAACAGCCTGGTTTTCCCCACCACGTCCGCCAGAGTACCCGAAACCACCACGGCGATGGCGAACCCTAGATGTTGCACCGAGATCAACAGCCCGATCTGGTGAGCCTCGAGCCCGATTGTCCGAGCGACCGCCCCGACCAGGGTGATCCCCACCCCTAAAAAGAACATGGCGGTGTAGGACGACCAGGTCAGTGCTCTCACGTTGTTGATGACAGGACTCGCTGCCATACTGGTCCATACCTCCCGATTACCAGCGCAACAGATCGAAGGGATGCTGGCGATATGGCAGCTGGTGGAAGGGAACCTCTTCCGCCAGGCCATGATAAGTGTGAATGATCAGGTCCTCTTCGTTCAACTGCCCCTCGGGCTCGTTGTCCCGGGAGATGACCGCGGTCTGGAAGCCAAAGTGAAGGATGTCGCCCGGTCGGATCGCCAGCTTTTCCTCCTGGCTGCCGCCAACCCGCCAGGCCAGGCGACGAAGCGCCGGCGGCGCCAGGTAGGGGAGTCGCTCTCCCAGGCGACGCCGACCGTAGATGACCAGCGCCACGCAGTCGGCACCCAGCCGCAGATCGGTCTGGTGGCCGGCGCCCTCGATCTCCACCGGCCAGTAGACAAAGGGGAGCCCCAACAGCTCGGTCAAATAGCCGACATAGGTGTCGTCCCGTCGCAAGACCAGCTCGAAGAGCCGAGTGATCTCATCGAGAGAGAGCGTGCGCAGCTCCTCGATCACCGGGTGGTTCGCCTCCATCCAGCGCACCTCCAGCCGGTGGGTCCCAAGCCCGGATAGCGTCGGAACCGATGTGAGGGCTACCGTCCAGCGATCCCGGAGCGCTACCAGCTCGACCGCTCGATACTCGATGGGTTGCGGACATTCGAGATCGGATCCCGGCCTGCAGCGCTCGCTGTTGTCGTAGTCGCGCGCCATCGGTCGCCATTCCAGCCAGCGGATCGTGCCGGACACCTCCGACTCTTCAGGGGGGGAGCACAACCTGCGCCGTCCGTACAGCTCGACCACCTCGAAGGGCGACAGGCAGCCGCCCTCCTCTCCCAACCGGTAAACCCCCAGCCGGATGGAATCGCCGTGTCTGACGAACACCGGCTGGTTCGACACCTCCAGCGAACCGTCCGGCTGGACCACGCCGATGCCGAGCGGTTGTGCCGGCCCCTCCGGATCTTCCGATCCGACGGTTTGCGCCACCTCGGTGAATATCGGCTCTCCCCGTGCGGGAATCGGCTTTCCCAGCATGGTCCAGGTGATGGCCACCGCAAGCAGCCATCGTGCCAAGCGGATCCCGCCTTGGCCAGTGACCAAGTTGATATCCATCGCAATGAGCGGGTGATGGGGAGTAAACGATCGCCTGGTCCCCGGCATCTTGCCGAAGGGACGATCTCCAGGGTGCAGGTGTGTCCGTTGGTACCTTCGATCCTGTTCTGGTGGGAGACCGGGTTGATTGGAAGCGGACGGACGTTCGATCACTGGCATCCCACCAAGGGGATGATCTCGGAGATGCAGGTGTGGCCGTTGGTCCCCTCCACGACCTCCTCGATGGCGAAGCGCAGGCAGAGCTCCGGAGGGGGCTGGTCCTCAGCAACGGCTGGCTGAGATCGGCGGTGGGAACTCGGGAGCCGAAACCGTTCGAACAGCTCATCGAGGGACACGGTCTGCACAACCGATCCCGACCCTTCCTCCTCCTCATCGTCCCGGCGGTCTCTCGGGTCATCAACGAACCTGAGCCCTTCCGTAAAGGCCAGGCGGTGGTCGGTTGCCGGCTCATTGCGCAACACCAGGCTGCCCAAGGGGACCTCCTGGTCACAGGGAAAGACCGTGAGCCGCCGGACCCGGTTGGTGGCCCCATAGGTAGTCGCGTCGCGGGTGTCTCCGTACCCCAGGGCGATGCCGTGAACCCGGCAGTAGGAATCGAATCCCGCCATACCCTCGGGCAGAGCGAAGGTCAAGGTGAGCGACTCGCCCACCCCGGCGCCGTCCACCCCCTCGCACCAGGCGGTGTGCTCATCACCGTCGATGACGTTGGCAGCAGCGAACTCGCGATCCGGCTCGGCCGCCCGCTCGCTGGTGGCGCTAGCCTGCAATCGGAAGTTGGTTCCATGGGGGTTGGTGCGGTTCCAGCGGGCGATCTCCCGCACGTGGAGAAAACGTCCAGTTCGAAAGGTGATCACCAGCTGGGAGAGCTCCGAGAGATCGACATCGGTGAGGCTCCAGACCAGGCTGTCGTCCACACGTTGCTTGCCGGGGGGAGAAAACACCAGGTAGTCGCTGTGCGGCCCCAGGTCGACGCGGATATTCAGGCGCTCGACCCGCCCAGCCCAGTAGCCTGCAGGGAACAACAGGTAGCTCAGGAGGCGGAGGGAATGGTCGGTGTAGATGCCCTTGCTCCACAGCAGATCGGAGAACCACAAGGCTCCGTCATAGCTCAGGGTCAGCTCGATCGAATCTCCAGGAGGGATCACCATCGGCGCTACACACCAGGCTCGGATCGGCTGGATCTCCATGGGGTACTCCGCCAGGTGGTCGATCTGGTCCTGCTGAAATTCCGTGGGTTCGTCCGGGATAATAATGTCCAGCCAACCGTCCCAATCCAGGCGACGAGGTCGATTCCCAGGCGATGGCGCAGCCTCCTCTCCCGTGCCCTCCTCCTGGCTCTCCAAGGCCTGCAGGTCATTCCGCATCTCGCAGGAGAAAGCCGTATCTCCCAGCCGGATCTGGATGTTCGCCCGGATCCGATCCAGCTCCGTGGCCGCCTCTTCGGCCCACCGCGGGTACCGCGCCCTTCGCCACCCGGCCATATCTGGCCCGGGTACCGTCATGTACTCCTCCAGGTCGTCGAAGTGAATGGCGGTCGTTGACCAGGTAACCGGCACCCCGAACAGGACCTCCGTCTCCGGCCCCGGGTTGGACAGCACGTAGTATGCGGTGACATGGTAGGTATCGAGGTCGTCGTTCATCCTGATCTCCAGATCCTCCGAGACCAGGCGGATCTGTTCCTGCCGTACCGGCGCTACCCCCCCGCTCCCCGTGACCGTGGTTCCACCAACCGGCCCCCCGTTTGCCTGAACCGTTGCGGCGGATGCCAGCGTGCAAAAGACGAATGGAATCGCAACCAGTACCGATCTGTAGTTGAGCATGTGTTCTCCCTTCCTCGGGCCAATGCGCGCCGCCGACAGACAAAAAGGATTCTACTTCCCACCTGGCTGCCGCGCCAACCCTAAGCACGCCTCGACCGTGAGCGGGCGCCTGTTCTCCCTCACCGCTTGCTCCAAGCGGTAACGCCATCCCATGGAAGGATTCTTCCAACCTGGGGGCGACGCCAACTCGTTGGACCACTTACCTCGAGTAGGTTCCGATCAGCTCGGCCTGCCCCAGGATGTGGCCCGACATGGCATCCAGCAACCGCTGCTTGCGAACTCCCACCGGAAGCTCCAGCTTCTTGTCGAGAGCGTACAGCTTGAAGAAGTAACGGTGGGTGCCATGGCCCCGGGGCGGCGCTGGTCCGCTGTACCCGATTCTGCGGAAGTCGTTGGTGCCCTGCCTCGCCCCCGCAGGCTCGAACAGCTCCTCCTTCTTCGGCACCCCTTCTGGCAACGCTGCGGTACCCACCGGAATGCCATAGATGACCCAGTGAACCCACGGATCCGGCGAGGGGGCGTCCGGATCATCCACGATCAGCGCCAGCTCCATGGTCTTCTCCGGTATCCCCGACCAGGTCAGTGGAGGCGAGAGGTTGGGCCCATCGCCGGTGAACCGGACCGGAACCCGCTCCTGATGCCCGAACGCAGAACTCTCCAGGTGGATCGCCATGTTGGCCTCCTTGTGTCTTGAAGTGGATCGGTTTTCTTTCTCCTCTGCCACAACGGGGTTGTCAACCGTATCCAGTGTGGACGAGCATTCACAGTCGAGAGCCCTGGCGACGCCCAGGTCATATCCCTGCGGATGAGCGGAAGACCTCAGGCGGGATGTGCCTTAAAGACTGGCCCAAAATGTGCAGGGCTCTGGTACCATATTGACCGTCCGCTCGATTTCTGGATGACTGGACCCATGTTGGCTGACCTCCAATGCACTGTTTTCCAATCGATTTTCCAGAAGACCCCCTTTTTGCACCCGCTGGTCTGGCCCTTGCTCTTGATGCTGCAGGCCTGCATCCTGCAGGGATCCTCGGGCTTCCCTCCCCAAGCCGAGGACGCCGATCTGACCGATCGGTCCGCTGACACCGTGGAGGTAGACCAGGCCGATGGGAGCGACCTCCTCGGCGTCGATCTCACCGATCAGCTTTTCGATCCCGATCGCGTCGGCCGAATGGAGCTGACCTTGGACCCCGACGCACTCGAGCAGCTGCAGGTGGAACCCCGCGAGTACGTCTCCGCTACCCTGAGCTACATCTCGCCCGATGGAGAAACCCAGGGGCCGTTCGATGTCGGTCTGCGCCTCAAGGGTGGAGCCGGTTCCTTTCGGCCCCTGGAGGACAAGCCCGCTTTCAAGGTGCTGATGGACTTCTCCGTGGACGACCAGCGCCTGTTCGGCCTGAAGCGGTTGACCCTCAACAACCTGGTGCAGGACCCGACCATGATCCGCGAGGCGCTGGTCTATGGCCTGTTTCGGGACTTCGAGGTGCCCGCCCCCCGGATCGGGTACCTCCAGATCACGCTCAACGACCAGGACTATGGACTCTACGCCAACGTCGAAACCCCGGACCGCACCTTTCTCTCTCGCTGGTTCGATTCCACCGCTCATCTCTACGAGGGCGAGTACGGCGCAGACCTCAGGCCAAATGGGATCGATGCCTTCGAGGTGGATGTGGGCGATGAAAACGACCACACCGGCTATGACGCTCTGGTCTCCGCTCTGGCCTCGTCCCCTCCCGACGACGTCCTGACCGCCACCGGGCAGCTCGTCGATTGGGACGAGGTCTTGCGCATGATGGCCATCGAGATCTGGAGCGGCCACTGGGATGCCTATGCGCCGTCGGCCAACAACTACTTCTTCCATGAAGACGAGGACGGCCGTTTCAGCTTGATCCCCTGGGGCGCCGATCAGGCCTTCACCCAGCCCATGGATCTCCACCGGGGTCAAAGCGTCCTCTTGCGCCGCTGCATGGCCGATCTGGCCTGCCTCGAACGGTACAACCAGACCCTGCTCGAACTGCAGGAGCTGCTCGACGAGGCCGCTCTGGCGGCCAGAGCGGAATCGCTGGCCGAATCTCTGGCCGACCCCATCGCAGCCGATCGCCGCAAACCGTTTTCCGACCAGGAGGTCCAGGAGGGCCTCGCTGGTCTCCACGATTTCCTCTCCGATCGCACCCGATTCCTGCTCGATCAGACCCCCTGCCTGGACGGCTCCATTCCAGATCGGGACTCCGACGGCTACATCTGCGACATGGACTGCAACGATGACGATCCCGACATCCACGTCGGCGCCGCCGAGCTTTGCGACGGCATCGACCAGGACTGCAACGGGGAACCGGACGACCGGCCGGAATGCCCCGACTGTACCCGTCTCGAACGAAATGGCCACGACTACCTGGTCTGCACCCGCTTCCGACCCCGGCCGGAAGCGGCTGACCGCTGTCTCGAGGATGGAATGCACCTGGTCAAGGTGGAGACCCAAGAAGAAAACCTGTGGCTTGCCGAGCAGGCGCAGGCCATCCGGCCCGGCCGATACTGGATCGGGCTGATGGTCCCTCTCGATTCAGACAGCGACCAGTATCTCTGGCCTGACGGCACCCCTCCCGAGTACACCCCCTGGGCCGAGGAGCCGGAAGAAGAGCAGTACGGCGGTCGCTGCGCGGTCATGCTGGAGAGTGGAGACTGGTTGCCTGTCTATTGCGGTTTCCCGGCACGGACGCTGTGTGAGGAGTAGGAGGGGGAAAACACAGCAAAGGCTAGAGTCGCCCCCTCCGCCTGCTACGCAGGCACCTCCCCCGGGCGCTGCCTCGGGGGAGGATCGCTTGTCCAGCGGCTAGGATCGCCCCCTCCGCCCGCTACGCAGGCACCTCCCCCGGGCGCTGCCTCGGGGGAGGAGGATCGCCCGGCCAGAGGCTAGGATCGCCCCCTCCGTCGCTCCGCGACACCTCCCCCGGACTCCGTCTCGGGGGAGGAGAGTTCGGCCAGCGGCTAGGATCGCCCCCTCCGCCCGCTACGCCATCCGCGGAATCTCCAGGGTCACCTCCAGCCCACCCTCCGGTCGATTGCGGGCGTTGACCGTGCCGCCATGCACCCTGATGGAGCTCTCGGTGATGGCCAACCCCAGACCGGTCCCACCGCTGACCCGATCGCGGGCCTCTTCCAGTCTATAGAAGGGGCGGAAGATCTCCCCCATCGCCTCCGGCTCGACTCCTGGTCCCTGGTCCCGGACCACGATCCGTGCGACCGGACCGCCGTCGGCGCTTTCAGCCGTCAGTTCCACCTCGACCGCCGTCCCTTCCGGTGTGAAGCGGATCCCGTTGCGGACCACGTTCTCCACCGACCGGCGCAGCAGATCCTTGTTTCCCACCACCTCGACCCGCTCCCGGATGGGGTACAGGACGCGGCGGCCACGACCCTGAGCCTCGAAGTCGGAGTCCTTGACCACCTCGTCCACCAGCGCGTCGAGATCGACCTGCTCCATGGCGATGCGGGTCTCCTGGTGCTCCAGCTGCGCGATGGTCAGTAGCTGTCCGATGAGCTCGTTGAGACGCTCCGATTCCCGCTCGATCCGATCGAGAGAGGTGGGAGCCAGATCCCCAGCCTGTCGCCGGCTCAGCTCCAGTGCCACGTTCAGTCGCGCCAGGGGAGATCGAAGCTCGTGCGAGATGTCGCGCACCAGCCTGCGTTGCGCCCCCAGCAGCTCTTCGATCCGCGCCGCCATGTAGTCGAAATCCCGGCCCAGATCGGCGGTCTCGTCCTTGCGCCTGCCTAGGCTCGGTCCCACCCGCACTCCCAGGTCGCCGGCTGCCAGTCGATGGGTGGCCTTGCGGAGCTTACGGATCGGCATCGAGAGGTAGCGAGCCAGGAGCAGGGAGGCCAGCCCGGAGATGAGCACGACCACCAAGAGCCGTAGCTCCAGCGTTTCCGGACGGATCCACCTCCACCAGGTTGGAGGGAACCGCTGTTCCCCCACGATCACCGCTGGTTCCCCCGTTCCAAATGACAATGGCTCGGCAGTGATCGTGCTGTTGCCCGTCGTTCGAACCGCCGCCACCCCGGTCTCCAGCACCTCTCGAGCCAGATCTTCCACCTCCTTGGAGATCTCCGTCTCCAACCCCAGAAACTGCCCTTGAACCACCAGCGTGGCGATGAACCGCGTGCTTCGCTGCAGCTCCTCGGCCAGGGGCGCATAGGCTTGAGGACCATCCTGGCGCACCCGGTCCACCGCCATCTCGCCAAACTGGCGCAGAGCCAGGCTGGTGATCTGCCGTTGCCGATCGATCCACTCGGTTGGCCGGGTCGTCTCGTAGATCAGGGTGAAGGCCACCGCGGTCAGGATCATGACGAACCAGAAGGAGAGTAACAGCTTGATGAAGAGGCTGCGCATATCCGGAGACCCGGTCAGCCGACCACGTAGAGGTAACCGACCGAACGGACCGACCGGATCCGGTCTCCCCCGCCAGGTAGGCGACCCAGCTTCTTCCTGAGGCTGCTGATATGCACGTCGATGGCGCGGTCGGTGGGGAAAAAGCGGCGTTGCAGGACGGTCTCCGAGATCTCCTCTCGACTGACGATCCGACCGGCCGAACGCAGGAGCAACGCGAGCAGATCGAACTCCGCATTGGTCAGGGCGATGTCGCGCCCCTGGCACAGGACGGTGTGAGTGGCCAGGCGGATCTCGACATCCCCCACCCGGACCAGGCCTTCCTCGTGCGACCGCTCGCCCGCCTCCCGCTCGACCCGTCGTTTTATGGCTCGGATCCTGGCCACCAGCTCGCGCGGATTGAACGGCTTGGGCAGGTAGTCATCGGCCCCGATCTCCAACCCGACGATCCGGTCGACATCCTCCCCTCGCGCCGTCAACATCACCACCGGCACCTGGGAAACCTCCCGGATGCGTCGAAGAACATCGAACCCGTTCTGTCCGGGCAGCATGACGTCCAGCAGGATGAGGTCGTGATCACCAGAGCTGGCTCTGGCCAGCCCCTGGTCGCCTCGATGGACCGCTTCCACCGAAAACCCCTCCGCCCCCAGGTAGTCGGCGAGCAGATCACACAGCTCCGTGTCGTCGTCGATGACCAGTATCTGACTGCGGTTTCGCATGACCCCTTGTCGTCCTCGCATCACCACTTCAGGGTAAAACCGCCCTGAGCGAAGGTAAAGCGACCTCGTGCGCTTCTTTACAAAACTTTGCATTTCCTTTCCGAAACTTAACTCACTGTCCCGGGCTGGATGTGTCTTTCTATATGCTGACTCGGCCCCCGGATTTCCACCGAGGACCGGCCAAAGCGAACTGAAATGGGACACACCATGGCCAGACACCCCAGACGACGACTCTTCTTCTGGATCACCATCCTGCTCCTGTTGGTGGGAGGGATCCTGAGCTACCGCTTCCTCGACAAGGCAGAGCACGACCAGCAGCAGCTCATCACCACACCCGCCCAGCGAGGGACGATCACCTCGAGTGTCACCGCCACGGGAACCCTCTCGGCCCTCGTCACCGTGGATGTGGGCAGCCAGGTCTCGGGGCGGATCCAGGAGCTGTATGCCGACTTCAACTCCGCGGTCGAGCAAGGGCAGGTCCTCGCACGACTCGACACCCAGCTTTTCGAGGCCGCACTCCAACAGGAAGAGGCCAACTACGCCGCCGCCAGGGCACAGCTGGCCGAAGCCGAGGCCCAGGTCGCCGAGGCGGAGCGGCAGGCGCAACGGTCCACCAACCTGGCGCAGCGCAACCTCATCGCCCAGGCGGAAGCCGACACCGCCCAGGCGAGCGCCGAGGTGGCCCGAGCCCGCGTTCAATCGGCCCAGGCCAGTGTACGACAAGCCCGGGCCAGGCGAGACCAGGCACGCCTGAACCTCGAGTACACGACCATCGTCTCGCCCATCGACGGCGTCGTCATCTCCCGCGACGTGGACGTGGGTCAGACGGTCGCCGCCTCCCTGCAGGCGCCGACGCTCTTCGTGTTGGCCGAAGATCTGCGCCGGATGCAGGTGGACACCTCGGTGGCCGAGTCCGATGTGGGACGGCTGCAGGCCGGAATGCGGGCCCTCTTCACGGTGGATGCCTACCCCGAAGAGCAGTTCGAGGGAATGGTCCGCCAGATCCGCAATGCAGCCCAGACGGTTCAGAACGTGGTCACCTACAACGCCGTCATCGACGTGTCCAACGACGAGATCAAGCTGCTGCCCGGCATGACCGCCAACGTCACCTTCCTGGTTGCAACCGCCGAGAACGCCCTGCTCATCCCCAACTCCGCCCTGCGATTCCGCCCCTCTCAGGCGCTGCTGGAGCAGTGGGCCAAAAACCGTCCTGCTGCCCAGGAGATACCGCAGCCCCGGATCGCAACGGCCGGCCCCAGTGTGGGACTCGACAGCAGCGAGCCATCCCGCAGTCGACGCAATTCCGCCAACAGCCTGGCCTCCGGCCTACAGCAGACCGATCCAGAGGATTCCGGCAGCTCCAATCGCCCCGATGCCGCGAGCAGCCACAACCAGCCCGGCATGCGCACCATCTGGGTGATCTCCAACGGGATCCCCCAGCAGATCTCCGTGCGACTCGGCATCTCCGACGGCAGCCGCTCCGAGGTAGTCGGAGGGGATCTCCGAGAGACAGATGAGGTCATCACCGGCCTCGCCAACGAAGCGAATCAGGATCCGTCCTCTACTGGCAACCGGCGGCCCGGGTTTCGGATCTTGTGAAGGGGTGTCGGAATGACGACCAACGGAACCCTGGTAGCGCTCGACAAGGTGACCCGTCTCTATCGGATGGGTGACGTCGAGGTGCAGGCGCTCAGACAGGTCTCCACCACCATCCAGGAGGGGGAGTTCGTGGCGGTGATGGGATCCTCCGGCTCGGGCAAATCCACACTGATGAACATCCTGGGCTGCCTGGACCGCCCGACCTCCGGCCGATACCTCCTGTGGGAACGAGACGTCTCTCGACTCGGACGGGCGGACCTGGCCGAGATCCGGAACCAGACCCTTGGCTTCGTCTTCCAGAACTTCAACCTGCTGGCACGCACCAGCGCCCTGGAAAACGTGGAGCTTCCCCTGATCTACGGAGGGCTCGCCTCGCGCAAGAGACATCGGCGAGCCACAGAGGCGCTCCAACGGGTCGGGCTGGGGGACCGGATGGATCACCACCCCAACCAGCTCTCCGGAGGTCAGCAGCAGCGGGTGGCCATCGCCCGCGCCATCGTGTCCGACCCCAGGCTGATCCTGGCCGACGAGCCGACCGGCAACCTCGACTCCCGCACCACCGCCGAGATCATGGGGCTCTTTGCGGAGCTCAACCAGGCAAAAATGACCATCGTGCTGGTCACCCACGAGGTCGACGTGGCCGCCTACGCCTCCCGGATCCTCTGGATGAAGGATGGCCAGGTGGTGCTGGACCAACCTCACACCCCAAGCACGCCCCTCGTTCTCTCCCACCCCGATGGCGACCAGGACCCGGGTAGACCAGAGCCGCCGAGCCCTCCGGACCGATCGACCGACGGGTCGATCGCCAGCTTGGCAGCACAGCAGGCCCACACATGAACCTCTTGATGGTATTCAAGGTCGCCCTCCGGGCGCTACTCCGCAACAAGATGCGTTCCTTCTTGACCTTGCTGGGGATCATCATCGGCGTCTCGGCCGTGATCGCCATGGTCGCCATCGGGCAGGGAGCGCAGAAACGAGTCGAAGATACCTTCTCCTCGATGGGCTCCAACCTCATCATCGTGCGCTCCGGCAGCCACGGCGCCGGCGGAGCCAGAGGAGGCGTCGGCAGCCGGCTCACCTTGACCTGGACCGACCTGGAGGCCATCCAGACGGAGCTCTCCTCGGTGCAGGTTGCGGCCCCGGTTCTGCAGACCCGGGCGCAGCTGTTGAGCGAGCTGGACAACTGGAACACCCAGGTGCTCGGGACCAGCCCGGAGTACTTCTTGATCCGGAGCTGGTCGATGGCGTCGGGGAGCGTTTTCACTCAGGCAGATGTCGAAGGGGCCACCCAGACGGCGGTCCTCGGACAGACGGTGGTCGATGAGCTGTTCGGGGCGAACTATGATCCCGTCGGACAGGCCATCCGCATCAACAACGTCCCGTTTCTGGTCACCGGTGTGCTGGAGGAAAAGGGGCAATCCCAGTGGGGCGAGGACTTCGACGACGTGGTCCTGGTCCCGTACTCCACCTACCGAGCCCGCATCTCCGGAGGGCTCCAGCAGTACATCCCCGGCTCCATCTTCGTGGCGGCCACCGACCCCGATGACACCAGCCGCACCGAGCTGGAGCTCACTCAGCTACTGCGGGAGCGACATAGCATCGCGGAGCTCGCCGAAGAGGACTTCTCGGTCCACAATCTCACCGAGATGGCCGAAGCCCAGCAGGAGGGGACCCGTACCTTCACCATGCTGCTGGCCAGCATCGCCGCAGTCTCGCTGTTGGTCGGCGGGATCGGCATCATGAACATCATGCTGGTCAGCGTGACCGAACGGACGCGCGAGATCGGGCTCCGCATGGCCGTCGGTGCCAGGCCGACCGATATCCTGGCGCAGTTTCTGGTGGAGTCCTTGACCCTTTCGATCGTGGGTGGCCTGCTGGGGGTGGCCATCGGAATCTCGGCCGCCCATCTGCTCTCCAAGCAGTACGGGTGGTCCCTGTACATCCCCCCCGACATCGTGATCATCGCTGTTCTCTTCTCCGCCCTGGTGGGCGTTCTGTTCGGGCTGTATCCCGCCAGAAAGGCGGCCAAGCTCGATCCCATCGAGGCCCTGAGGTACGAATGATGCCAGAATATTCCCAACCCCCGACGGGTGGTGGCGCGCCTGCACAGATCACCCACAACCGATCACCGGGTGGCACAACACCTGTCGGCCCTACCACCAGTCGCCCTCTCGACCATGGGACAGATGGCAGACTGCTTAAAGACAACCTCCAACGGCATCCATCGACACGCAGAAAACCGATCGGGCCACCAGCGCTCGGGAATCGCATCGCGCGAGCGTCCCTGGCCCTTCTCCTCTGTCTGGTGGCCCTGCCTGGTTCGGCCCAGGAGACGGAAGAACCCTCGCTGCTCACCCTGGAGCAGGCGCTGGCTACCACGCTGGCCAACCACCCCTCGCTCGGACAGGCGGAGGCCTCGCTCCGTTCGGCCCAGGCCCGGTCCGACCAGGCCTTCTCCTCCTTGCTCCCCCAGGTCAGCGCCTCCATCGGCTACGAGCGGTCAAGCGCCAACTCCCCCTCCCAGGCGAACGGTGTGACCGGAGAGTCCCACGGCCTGTTCGACACCTTCAACTCCTTCCGGTTCGGCCTGTCGGCCAGCCAGCTCCTCTGGGACTTCGGTCAGACCAACAACCGCCGCCGTGCGACCGAGACGACGGAGGAGATCGAGCGGGACAACCGCGATCTGACCATCCAGCAGGCGTTGCTCGACACCCGCCTGGCCTACTTCAACGCCACCGCTACCCAGGCCATGGTGCAAGTGGCCCTGGATTCCGTCGCCAACCAGCAGCGGCACCTGGAACAGATCGAGGCCTTCGTCGAGATGGGGACCCGCCCCCAGATCGATCTGATCCAGGCCCGTTCCGATCTGGCCAATGCCCGCCTGTTACTCATCAACGCGGAGAACGCTTTTGAGCTGGCTCGCCTGGATCTCAACCTGGCCATGGGAGTGACCGGTCCGACCGACTACCGATTGGCCGGCGATGTGATGCCACCGCTGGAGGGCGAAAACGATTCCTCCGGCCAGTTGCTCGAGGAAGCCTTGGCCTCCCGCCTCGACCTGTCCGTTGTCGACCTGCGCATCCAATCCCAGGACCACCAACGCAGGGCAGCCCGGGCGGCCTACTGGCCCACTCTCTCCGCCGTTGCCAGCATGAGCGAAGCCGGTTCCCAGTTCGATGAGATGGCCTGGAACTTCGGTGTCGGGGTCAACCTGAACTGGTCTTTCTACCAGGGAGGGCGACTGCGGGCTCAGGTACGGGAGGCGGACGCCGAGCTCTCCGCTCTTCAGTTCCAGCGAGACCTGGTGCGCCAGCAGGTTCACAGCGAGGTGGAGCAGGCCCGCCTGGCGATCCGGGCCGCCCTGAGCGCGGTGGAGGCCGCCCGGGAATCGGTCGCGCTGGCTGAAGAGCAGCTGCGTCTTGCCGAGGGACGATACGAGAACGGCGTGGGCAGCGCCATCGAGCTTTCCGACGCCCAGCTCAGGCTCACCACCGCCCGGGCCGACATGGTTCAGGCCGACTACAACCTGGCCTCGGCACGAGCCAGGCTCCTGGCGGCCCTGGGGCGGGATTGGTGACGGCTGGTCCTTCGCTCTATTGTCGACCGTCAGGACTGGGCCGAAGCGGTGGTCTGCTCGCTGCCGCACCGGGGACACTTGGTCGCCCGGGCACGGATCAGTGAGGCACACTGGACACACTCCTTGTAGTTCTTCTTGTAGAAACGCCATTCTACAAGTGCCAGAACAAACACCACGACAATGCAGACGACGACGGTCGTCACTCCGATGATGGTATCACCGGTCTTGTGGCTCATATCTTGAGCATGGTTCTCGTAGATCCTGAGGATCGCCGCCCCAAGCCCGAACCCGAGCGCCGCGCCGATGACGGCGTTCACAACGAGCAAACATGCTGCAACCAGGTATCTCATGACTGTCCTCCCTCTCTCTTCCAGATCTCCTCTGCCCACTGACTCCAGCTTGACTGAGCTCCTTCTCGCTCGAGGTCCAGGGTGTTTCCACCTGCTGCGCTGGGGTTCATTCCTGTAGACAACCCCGCTGCCGATCGTACCAGGTCTCCCGACAGCCCGAATGGCACAGCGCATCGGTCTGGCATCCGGCCAGGCAGGAGCCGTACTCGGTCTCAACGGTCTCAAAGCAGACCGCATCCCAACCGAGGCAGTCTACCATGTCGCTCATGGCCCCATCCATGCACCCCTCCCGCATGGATCCCTCGGGGTACTCCTCTTCGCAGCGCGCCACCTCGGCGTAGTAGGCCTTGATGCAGTCGTCGCAGCCTTGGGCGCAGTCGTAGAAGGTTCCCAGGTACCCGAGGACACAGGTTGCCCTGGGTCCGGCGCAGCCATTGAGGCAGGTGACTTCTCCATCACAACCGGCAGCGCAACTCTGGTACTCGTCCTCGCAGGTGATGTTGCCCTCGAGGTAGGCCAGGTAGCAGGCGGTGTCACAGTCGTGGCCTGTCGGGACATCACCCGCTTCCGCAAGCCCCTCAATCTCTGCGTCCACCGCGGCATCCACGGACGGCCCGTCGTTTTGGTCATCGTCCCCACAGGTGGATGCCGTCAGCACCATGGCTGCCAGCCACAGATCAAAGGGGAAACGCCAACAACGGGGACCAGGATGCTTCTTCATCGTCACCTCACTTCTCCCCAGACGCCTCAAGGTGTCGATCCTCTGGGGTGTCCGATTCCTTGCGGATAGAAACGTCTTTGCACAATACACCAGGCCACTTGAAGGCTCAACCAGCCCCGACACCACGGCGAAGCTCGCGGCTCCTTCACGGAAGAAAGCCAATGGAGTAGCGCCAGTCGGCTGGCGATTGGGTGGGGGTTTTGGACATCCGGCACCAAAGTGACCGATGCCACATTCCTATGTGACTGCTATTGACTTACTACGTCGATCTAGTATGAAGGATATTGTTTATTTGTACGCTATGGACTCTGGACGGTTTCAAACGGACATCCAATCGCGAACGCCCAGCGGCCATCGACCTGGCCGGCGAGCGATGGGCGGTTTCGTATACCGAGGAGGTCTCATCGATGAGTCGCTTTTACGCTTCCCTGCTGTTCATCGCGAGCATGTTCCTTTGGATCTCCGGCTGTTCGGACACCGTGGTCCAACCGGAACCGGAAGTGGGCTTCTCCGTGACGGCCGGCCCCTTGGATTCCGCCGCCACCCACGCGGTGATCTGCCTCGCCTTTCTTGGTAACCCGGAGCTATGTCCAGTGGGTACCCTGGTGGAGACCACCCTGGATGGATCCACCAGGGTGGCGCGGGCAACCTTCCCCCGCATCGCCGAGGATGCGGTCCGGGCCGAGGCCTACGCCTGGCGGTTCTTCACGCCCAGCGTCACCGGATTTTCGGAATGGAGCTTCCAGTCCACCGATGCGGGAGTGCAGCCACTGCACGTCACCAGCGGCACCCAGCAAGGGATCCAGATCACGACCTCAGACGCCGGAGGCACCAGTGCGTTCAGTGCGGAACGGCCGATCCTAAACGCCGACTACCTGTTCGACGCGACCGGTCTTCATGCCGGCTCGCTGGACGGCTCCAACATCACCCGCCTGGTGATCGATGACCTGACCGGCGCTACCAGCGTCACCGTCACCGTGAGATCCCCCGACGGCATGGGATCCAACAGCAATGGCCTGTTTACCACCCTGCCGGACGTGAGCTCGGGACAGTTCTGGCCCGACCCCTCCACCTGGCCCTCCACGGTTTCCAACGTGCCCCTGAACGGTGGCGACCGGGTCCTCTACCTGGTCGCCAAGCCGGGAACCGCCGGCTTCGTGGACCACGTGACGCTAGCTCCCAACTCGGGGACCATCCTGTACCTGTACGTCCGCACCTCCGGCCTGGCCAGCCTGGCGGTTGAGGCGCGGTAGGACACCCGTACGCTGAGAACGGAGACCGCAATGCGAACTATACGGAACCGGATTGTACTGTTGGTCAGTTTTGTCACCGGAATGGCGGGTGTCGGCTTCGCCTGCCAACAGACCATAGATCTGGCACTCGATGACGGGCTGAGCGTGGCAGCGGGCCCGCTCTCCTCCGAGGCGGACTATGCGGTGTTCGGCCTGTACTTCATGGGATTGAACGGATCGCCGGTGGGCGCCCGGGTGAGCGCCTCTGGCGGCATCGCCCGGGCACATCTGGGCCACGTCAGCGAAAACGCCTCACGGTTGGTGGTGGCCTCCTACAACCTGATCATCCCCTCGGGCGCGGGATTTCCGACGGTGACCTATCACCTGATGGATCAAGGCCTCGCCGACAATATCCAGGTGGTAAGCGGCTCCCGCCAGAACCTCTGGGTCGAAACGGCCCCTCTCGAAACGGCAGGCCCTCAGGTCAGCTACGAGCGGTTCGTGCTGGAGCCCGACTACCTCTTCGACGAGACCCATGTCTGGTCGGGCTCCCTTACGGGTGGTAACATCACCAGGCTGGTCATCGACGGTCTGAACGCAACCTATCCCATAACCGTGAGTCTCTCCGCCCCCTGGGATCAGGACCTCCGGGCGGGTCTCTTCTCCTCACTTCCAGACGGGGTGGACGACATCTGGCCACAACCGCCGGCCTGGCTCACGGTGCTGTCCGACATCGAGCTGGACACGAATGGTGACAAGGTCCTCTACCTGGTGGCCAAGCCGGCCAGCACCGGCTCGTTCGTTCATGTCACCGTGACCCACCAGACCCCGAGCCCGACATACTACGGTTCGATCATCCGAGTGTCGGGAATCGCCGAGGTGACCGTGGGAACGGATCCCTGAGCGACTGGTGGTCTGCGGGTGCACAGCGATGGCCGGCACCCTCACTCCTTGAAAGGCAGCCTTCGACCGGACAGCGACTCGCTTGGACGGTGGTTGAGCCGCGATACACCAAGGCGGGGAAGAGCACCTCGATATCGTTTTGGTTTCCGGCGAATGGCCAACAGGGATCGCCCAAGTCGAGCCGACCGATCACCGGATGTCCACCCCATCCCACCTGCGGATGGCCCGGTTTCGCTGGCAGGACAACGGCGGTCAAGAGCCTTGGGGCTGCTGAGCTGGCCTATCGACTTTTCGACAGGTCCTGATCCGCGCGAGGTGGATGGTCACCCCCAGCCCCACAGCCAACAGCAGCAGGCGCACCCACCACAAACCGGCCGGCACAACCAAAAATGCCGAGGTGGCGAGGGTCACCCAGAGCAACAGCAGCGTCCAGATCTTGGTGGCCAGCGGCAGCCCTTCCCCATCTCGATAACGTCTCAGGTACTCGCCGAAGACCCGGTTGGTGTAGAGCCATCGGTACAGCCGCCGGGAGCTTCGCAGGTAGCAGCCCCCCGCCAGCAGGAGAAATGGCGTGGTCGGCAACACCGGAACCACCACCCCGATCAGGCCGAGTAGCACGAACAACGTGCCCGCCGCCACCAGCAGAGCCCGGCCCAGACGGCCATATCCAGCTCTCCCGACCTCTCCGGGCATGCAGCGCGACCCCTCGTCCGGCAAAGGCTCCCTTTTTCGATCGGTCAGTTGGACCACAGCAAGGCTTCTTTTGCGCATCATGCGGCTCTCCGACTACTGCGGGCCGGCAACCGCTCGGCGTTCCCCATCTGCTCCTTCCCCTCTGTCTACACGGCACTTCCGCTGTTACTGTGGCGCGTTCCTGTCCACTTCCCGTGGTTTTCTTCGGCCGCAATCCTCACAGTCTGGGCCAGGCAAATCCGTGCTCCGTTCATCTTGCGAACGGGCGCTCAGCATCTTACCTTTCTGTAGTCAACAGAGGACAAGAGCCACATGAAAGACCTCAGCTCATCGCACCGAAACGTCCAGCGATCCCCTGCAAGCGTTTCCCGTTCGAGCACGGGTGACCTCTCCATGGCGTCGAAGCTGGCCGGCATGGACTACCCACAGCAGGAGTCATACCTGGCTCCTGCCGCTCCCGTACAGCTCCACCTCGAATCCGATGCGGCCAATATCGCTACCCCCCCAGTCCAGATGATGGCAGGGCCGGTAGTGCAGATGAAGCCCGTCAAGACCCACGGCGACATCTCCAGCCTGATCCCGGAAGCCCAGATGGGACCCTACATGTACATCCCCGAGGCCAAGAGGTTCATCGCCAACGACTGGTCGGGTCTCAGCGAGGATCAGCTCTGGAACGCCTGCCTCGAGACCACCTCCTATGGCCCCGAGACCGTCGATGTTCCGGACGTCGCCAAGTCGGACAAGACCAGGCGGATCGAGATGGCACGCCGGAGGTTGGGTGTGGTGGAGGCCGCCATGAAGCAGGTGCTCGCTCACAACAACGGCGACGCTCCTCGCGCCTTCACCAGCGTGCTGGACGAGTACGGCAAGAACAACCACGCCCACTGCCACGACCGACACGTGTACGGTGCCGGCACCATCGGCGACCGGGTCGCCCTCGCCTACCGCGCCGGCTGGCGCATCCCCTTCGCTCCGGGCGCAGACGGCGTCGCCTCCGCCTTCAAGAACATCGCGACGGCCAACTCGGCCGTCAGCTCGGCCATCACCGGCACCCTGGTCGCCAACTGGAAGACGCTGCGCCTGAAGATCGCCCGAGGAAGCCAGATCGACGCCATCGACGTCCCTCTGCCCGGCAATATCGAGGCCCTGCAAAAAACGGACGATCCGGTCGGAACCGCCTATGCGGACACCGCCAAGCCCAAGTACCGGGGCGGCAATAGTTACCGGCCCCTGTACCCCGGCGAACCGGAATGGGACTCCGCCAAGGGGAGTGCCCCGGAAAACGAGAAGGCGAGCTACTCCGACACCGCCAAGGCCAACCCCCTCACCAAGGATGCCGTCGGAAGCCTGAGCAAGGTACACGTCGTCATCCGGGTGGACTCGTCCACCGACGGCGGCTGGTACGTGCTGACCGCCTACCCCTGCAGCTGACCGGAGAAGCACGGTGTCGATCAACAGTGAATCCCAGGCGCACCGCGCCCAACCTGTCGACTTCGCCCTGAAGGTGCTCGCCGAGCTGTTCGGACACTACATGACCCCAGACCAGTCCTACGGTCTGTGGGAGGAACAGCTGCGGACGGCCATGTGGTACGCCGACGACGCCCTCTTCTGCCTCCGCGAGCTGCTGGCCAACCCTCCGGAAAACCTTGCCGAGCGGCTGAGACAAGCCGCCAAGGGCACGCTGGTGCTGGGCAACCATCCCGGCATGGAAGGGCAGGACCACACCGATGACCAGGTCCTGCACTGGATAGCGCGTGTGACCGACCAACTTGAGGAACGGTTCCAGCAAAACCTGCTCCGGCAGACCCCGAAGACCATCGACGAAACCGACATCCAGTTCGCCGACACCGCTCAGGAAGCCATCGACAACCTGCTGGCCCAGGTGCCCTTCTGGGCAACCGACATCACCAGCGAAGCCGACAGCGCCAGCGACGAATGGGGAGAAGGCGCCTGGTCTGTTCATCTTCGCTACACCCTGCCGTATCCCTGAAACGGCGCACTCATCGGGATCGTCTGCTGTCCTCGCTTCCACCTGTCCCGCCCTGTTGTCCTGGAGTCAGTCCCTCGAGGGTCCCGTCTTATCCAAACATCTCTCGTCCGCCGTCTCTGCCGCCAAATTGGCACTCCCCGCCGCACTCCCTGACACGTCTCCCCCCAACAGCTCTCGTCCGCTATCTTCGCCCCCGCTTGACAGTTATGAACATATGTCAATAATGAAGGGCGGAGGTGATGAAAGGTGCCGAGACCATTCTGCCGTCGACGCATCGCCGGAAGACCCGGGGCTTCGGTGTTCAAGCCGTTGAGCGTTCCCCTGCTCGATCTCGAAGAGGTGGTGATGACCCTCGACGAGTTCGAGGCGATGCGGCTCGCTGACCTCGACGGTCTCTACCAGGAGCAGGCGGCCGATCGGATGAACGTCTCCCGTCCGACCTTCAGTCGGATCATCGACTCGGCACACCGGAAGATGGCGGATGTCCTGGTACACGGAAAGGCGCTGCGCATCGAGGGCGGCCCCGTCCAACTGGAAGGACACCGGCACTGCCGCCGTCACGATGAGGAGGACCCATGAACTCCCCGCTTCCACAACGTGACCGTGACCGTGACCGTGACCGTGACCGTGACCGTGAACCTGACCGTGATCGTAACCGTGACCGTGAACCTGATCGTGACCGTGAACCTGATCGTGAACGCAAACCTGACAATAAACCCAGGTCACCTACCTACCTCAGCGACCGCTGGTTGATGGCTGCATCGCCCGGCTCCGGGAAAATCCTGGGGTCCCAGCTGTGTCCTCTGCTCAGCCGTTCGCAGCCACAGGAAAACAACCCGATTCACTCGCAAGAGACCTGTTGTAAGGAGTAGCAATCATGCAGATCTGTATTCCAGTCGAAGCGGACCAGGGGCTTGACAGCCCGGTCTGCGCCCATTTCGGCTCGGCGCCGGCCTTTCTGATCGTGGATACCGACAGCCTGGCCTGCCGGGCCATCCCCAACAACAACATGCACCACGGCCATGGCATGTGTATGCCGCTGGCGTCGCTTCAGGGAGAACAGATTGACGGCATGGTCGTAGGGGGCATGGGCATGGGAGCGCTCACCAGGCTGAACGCTGCCAATATCTGTGTCTACCGTGCCGAGCACCAGACGGTGAGGGAGACGGTGGAGGCCTTCAAGGCAGGGACGTTACAGCTCATGCTGCCGGGCATGGCCTGCAGTCATCATGGTCATGGCCACCCGTGAGAGCATGTTCTGTCGACTGGACCAAAGTGAGCATCGCGACCATTCCAGATCGCGTCCGGAGGCATCCTCGGTGGAAGACGAAAGCACGCTGAAACATGGCGACATTCTCGTACGGGCGATCGGTCGGATCCGCACGCCGTTCGTCGATGGGATGGGCACCCCAATCCAACCGGCATTCGCCCGAGGCGCCGAGGGGCAGGTGATCGTGGACGAACCGTTTGTCAGCGCCCTGGACGACCTCGAAGGGTTCGAGCGGATCTGGCTGCTCTTCTGGATGGACCGGACCGGCCCAACCCGCTTGCGAGTAGTCCCCTACCGGGATACGCAGGAGAGAGGGCTTTTTGCCACCCGCGCCCCGTGTCGGCCCAATCCGATCGGCCTGTCTGTGGTTCGGTTGCTGCGGCGCGAGGGCCACATCCTTTGCGTTTCCGATGTGGACATGCTCGACAACACGCCACTGATCGATATCAAGCCCTATTTGCCGGAGATCGATGCCTATCCAGGTTCGAAAGCCGGCTGGTTCCAGGCCAGCATTGTCGATCGCCACTTGGCCGACAGACGGTTCCATTCACCTGCCGACGATCCGGAAGGAAAGCAGACGTAAGGGACCTGATCCGATGAGCAAGCAGTTGGAGATACAGCCCGATGGCAGCCTGGTCTTGACTCTCGACGAGGCCTGCATCCAGACCGCAGCCAAGAAGGCCCATCGCGAGATCGCCCTGGCATTGCTCGATGGAGTCGAACAGGACGAGGCCATGGAAGGGGCCCTCGACCTCTTGGAGCGGTTCATCGACAACACCGATTTTGCCACCCTCCGCGCTCGGCATCCGGAGCTTGCGGGACACGCCGGATGCCGGGTCAGGCTGGTTCGGGACGAAGACGGCACCGTGCGCTGGGAGACCTGGGTAGCGAGATGAGCAGGCACGACGACAGACCGCCTTCTCCCTCATCGGGCCGGATCGATACCGACTCCATCCTGGAGAGCATCTCCGACGGGGTCTTCACAGTGGATCGGCAATGGCGGGTTACTTCGTTCAATCGGGCCGCCGAGCAGATCACGGGGGTTTCTCGGGAGGACGCCATCGGCTGCCGGTGCTCCGATGTGTTTCGCGCCAGCATGTGCGAGACCGACTGCGCCCTCCGGCACACGATGAACACCGGGGCGGCCTTGGTGAACCGGACGACCTTCATCGTCAACGCCGAAGGGAAGCGTATCCCCATCAGCGTCTCGACCGCACTGCTTCGAGACGAGCATGGGGTCGTGGTGGGAGGTGCCGAGACTTTTCGGGACCTGAGCCTCATCGAGGAGCTTCGCAGCCAGATCCGCGGCCGATACCAGGTGGGAGACATCGTCAGCCACAGCGCCTCCATGCGCCGCGTGATCGAGGTGATCCCGCGCATCGCCGAAAGCGAGAGCACCATCCTGATCTCGGGAGAGACCGGGACCGGCAAGGAGCTGGTGGCCCGGGCCATCCATGGCCTCAGCCAGCGACGCGATGGTCCTTTCGTGGCCGTGAACTGTGGAGCGCTCCCCGACACCTTACTGGAATCCGAGCTGTTCGGTTACAAGGCCGGCGCCTTCACGGGCGCCACGAGGGACAAGCCGGGGCGCTTCGCCCTGGCCCGCAACGGGACGCTGTTCCTCGACGAGATCGGCGAGGTGAGCCCCGCCTTGCAGGTCCGCCTGTTGCGGGTTCTCCAGGACAAGCGTTTCGAGCCGCTGGGAGCGACCCGCACCGAAAAGACCAACGCGCGGGTGATCGTGGCCACCAACCGCGATCTCGACGACCTGGTGGAGCGGGGCGCTTTCCGCCAGGATCTCTACTACCGCATCAAGATCATGAAGCTCGATCTGCCGCCCCTGCGCCAGCGAAGGGAGGACATCCCCTTGCTGGTCCAACACTTCATCGCGGCCTTCAACGCCCTCCAGAACAAGCAGGTCACTGGCGTGAGCCCCGACGTGCTGGGGGTGCTGACGGCCCACGACTACCCCGGCAACGTCCGGGAGCTGCAGAACATCATCGAGCACGCCTTTGTTTTGCTGCACAAGGGACAGATCGAGCTCGAGCACCTGCCGGCCGAGCTCGTGCCCATCTGGCAGCATCCCCCGGTCGGCCCCAGCATGTCGGATACCATCCAGGCCGTCGAGGCGCAGGCGATCCGCGAAGCCCTGGAACGAAACCAGGGAAACCGCCTGGCTGCCGCCCAGGAGCTGGGGATGCACAAGAGCACTTTCTTTCGCAAGGTGCGACGCCTGGGCATCGACCTCCCCAAGAAGGACGGCAGATCGACCCCTAACGGGGGAGGCAAGAGTTAGTGTCTCTTTGCTGCGACTGTATACCGAGACAGCGTCGCTATTCTGCGACTGTGCGGCGGGCTTCCGGTCCTCCATGCCCGGCGTGAACCCCCTGTCTGCCGGCGCAATCGGCCCGCCAACCAGGGCATGACACATCCTGGCACGCTTCCTGCTTTGACTGGTTGACGGAGGTGCCGCGGCGATGAAGGCAGCCCTGACGTTCTGGGATGGTCGAATCTCTCCCGTCTTCGATGTGAGTCGGGAGGCGATGGTCTTGACCATCGAGAAGGGGGCGGTGGCGGGGCGTCGGCGTGAGAACATCGAGGCCTCCAGCGCAGCCCGCAAGATCGAGCGGATCATGGAGCTGGGTGTCCAGACGCTCATCTGTGGGGCCATCTCCGAGCCGCTGCACCGGGAGCTGACTGAACGGGGGGTGGTGGTCCTCGCGTTCGTTGCCGGCGAGATCGACGAGGTCATCGATGCCTTCCTCGCCGGTTTGCTCCCCGCACCCGCCTTCTCGATGCCCGGCTGCCGCGGCAGGCAGATGCGGTTTCGAGGAGGACGGGGTAGGGGGGGCAAGAGAGCTCGTGATTGGGGCCCCAGTGGGCGCCACTGACGTACACCAACAAGAAAGGAGAATCATCATGCCAGGCGGAAATCGAATGGGTCCCTTGGGACAGGGACCGATGACAGGAAGAGGCGCAGGTTACTGCGCAGGCTACAACGTACCCGGATACATGAACCCGATCGGGGGGCGAGGAGTTGGGTTCGGTCGTGGAGGAGGTCGCGGCGGCGGTAGGGGCCGAGGCGGCGGTGGAGGCGGAGGCTGGGGATACCGCAACTGGTACCATGCCACCGGCCTGTACGGCTGGCAACGTGCTGGCATGGGATGGCCTGGTCCGGTCGGAATGGCTCCCGGACCCTATTCCCCCCCCTTCTCCCAGGAGCAGGAGCTCACCATGCTGAGGCAACAGGCCGCCAGCTTCGAGCAAGCGCTCGACGAGATGAAGGCCAGGATCCAGGAGCTGGAAAGACCGATGGACAGCCCCACATCATCCAGGGAAACGGAGAAACCATGAAAGTAGCTGTCACCGCCACAGGCCCCTCTCTTGATGCGGCCATGGATCCTCGTTTCGGCCGATGTGCCTACTTCGTGGTCGTCGAAATCGACGACATGAGCTTCGAGGCGATCGACAACGACGCCAGCATGCTCGGCGGGGGCGCAGGTATCCAGTCGGCCCGCTTGATGGCCCAGAAAGGGGTGAAAGCCGTGCTGACCGGCAACTGCGGCCCCAATGCCCACCAGACGCTCGGCGCCGCCGGTATCGAGGTGGTCATCGGTTGCAGCGGCACCGTCGCCGAGACGGTCGAACGCTACAAGTCGGGCCAGTGCCACCCCGCCTCAGGCCCCAATGTCCCAAGCCACTCGGGAATGGGGGGCAGACGGCGATGAATGACAGAAGGGGAACCGGCGGCGGTATGGGTCGCGGCGTCGGCGGCGGCATGGCCCGCGGTGGCGGTGGCGGTGGCGGCGGCATGGGTCGCGGTGGCGGCGGCATGGGCCGCGGTGGTGGCGGCGGCATGGGCCGCGGTGGCGGCGGCGGCATGGGCCGCGGCGGTGGCGGCGGCGGCATGGGCCGCGGCGGTGGCGGCGGCATGGGCCGCGGTGGTGGCGGCGGCGGTGGCATGGGCCGCGGTGGCGGCGGTGGCATGGGCCGCGGCGGTGGCGGCGGCATGGGCCGCGGTGGCGGCCAGCCTATCGAACCTGGGTTTGTCTGGCCATTCGGTGCAGCACAGAACCCGGCGAGCCCCTACCCCGATGCACAGACCGATCTCCCGACCCCAGAACGGGACACAGGCTTTCGGATGGTTGCGGTCGTCGACCACGACCGATGCACAACCTGCGGCACCTGCGTCAATGTTTGCCCAGAGCAGGCCATCTCACTGAACGAGCTTGTCGAGGTAGACACCGGCAGGTGCACCGGCTGTGGCGACTGTGTTGTCCCGTGCCCCACGGAGGCGCTGTCCCTCCAACGGGTTCCGTCCACGACTACTCGGGGTGCCAGGTCATGAGCAGACCGATTCGAATCGCCATTGCCAGCGGCAAGGGCGGGACGGGAAAGACGACCATCGCCACCAACCTGGCGGTTGTACTGGCCGAAACCGGAGCGCGAGTGGCCTACGTCGATTGCGACGTCGAGGAGCCCAACGGGCACCTCTTTCTCGAGCCGAACATCCGCGAACGTCGCGAGGTGTTCCTGCCGGTGCCCGAGGTGGATGAATCGCGCTGCACCTACTGTGGCGCTTGCAGCAGGGCCTGCCGTTACTCGGCCATACTGGCTTTGCCCAAGACGATCTTGACCTTTCCCAAGCTCTGCCATGGGTGCGGGGGATGCATGCTCGCCTGCCCGGAGGGTGCCATTCGCGAGGTACCGAGGGCCATCGGGATCGTCGAGGAGGGCGATAGTGGCTCCATAGCGTTCCTGCACGGAAAAATGGACGTGGGAGAAGCGATGGCGCCCCCGGTAATCCGAGCCGTCCTGGAGCAGGCGCCCACCGATCGCATCCTGATGCTCGACGCTCCACCCGGAACCTCCTGCCCGGTCATCGAGTCGGTCAAGACCGCTGATGTCGTGCTACTGGTCACCGAGCCTACCCCTTTTGGCCTGAATGACCTCATCCTGGCTGTGGAGATGGTCAGAGAGCTGGGGCTCCCCTTCGGGGTGGCGGTCAACCGCACCGGAACCGGGGACGACCAGGTGTTCGAGTACTGCGCCAGGGAACGGATCCCGGTGCTCCTCGAGATCCCGAACGACCGCACCATCGCAGAGGCCTACTCCCGAGGAGAGCTGGCCGTACACGCGCTGCCCCGGCTCAAGCCGCTCTTCGTCGAGCTATATGAAAAGCTGTCCGGTATGGTGGGTAGCGCACCGAAACGGTCGATCAGGGCCGTGCGGGAAGCCACAAGCCTCGACCAGTCCGGCGATGGCCTCCCCTCGAAGGCGCTCCCACCCGGTCTGGGCAAAGATCTGCCGGAGCTGGTGGTGATCAGCGGCAAGGGCGGTACGGGCAAGACCAGCATCGTCGCCTCCTTCTTCGCGCTGGCAGAAAGAGCAGCCGTGGCCGACTGCGATGTCGACGCCGCCGACCTCCACCTGGTGCTGGGACCCACCGTGCGCCGGCGCTGGCAGTTCTCGGGGGGCCACACGGCGGTCATCTCCCCCGAGCGCTGCACCGCTTGTGGTATCTGCGAGGATCTCTGTCGCTACGACGCCATCCGGTCGCCAAGAGAGGGGGAATCCACCTCCTACCAGGTGGATCCCGTCTCCTGCGAGGGCTGCGGGGTGTGTGCCGACAACTGCCCGGAAAGGGCGATCGACATGGTGGCAGCCATCAACGGGGAGTGGTTCCTCTCCGACACCAGGCATGGCCCCATGGTGCACGCCCGTCTCGGCATCGCCGAAGAGAACAGCGGCAAGCTGGTATCGCTGGTCCGAAAAGAGGCGAGAGCCGTTTGCGCCACGAGCCAGCGCGAAATGCTGGTGAGCGACGGTTCTCCCGGTATCGGTTGCCCGGTCATCGCCTCCATCACAACCGCCCGGATGGTGCTCATCGTGACCGAGCCGACCCTGTCGGGGTTGCACGACATGGGGCGGGTCGCCGAGCTTTGCCAACAGTTCGGGATCAAGACCGGCATCTGTATCAACAAGTCCGACATCAACCCCGAGGTCTCGGACCGGATCGAGCAGGAAGCGGCAGGGCGCCAGATCGCCGTGCTGGGGCGCATCCGCTACGACGACGCCGTGACCCGAGCGCAAGTGAAGAAGCTGGCAGTCGTGGAGTACGGGGAATCACCGGCCGCTGCCGATATTCGAGCCCTCTGGGAGCGTGTGAAGCATGCGATCGGTTGAGCGGACCAGACTCGAAGGCTGGCCCGCCGCACAGACGGTGGTCTGGCCGGGCCAGGGGAAGACCTCCGGGAAGAAGCCAACGATGCGATCGGTTGAGCGGACCAGACTTGAAGGACATGCTGCCGCACAGACGGTGGTCTGGCCGGGCCAGGGGAAGACCTCCAGGAAGAAGCCAACGATGCGATCAGTCGAGGGACCAGCCCGGCAAGGACATTTCGGGCGGATCGCGAACGGCTCGACCGGCAGTGGGGCACGACAAGAGCAGGCGAACGATGCAACCTCCTGAAGAGACCACCGATGCGGGTCTGGCCGCACGGATCGTGCCCTGTCTGATCGACCTGGCAAGGGAGGTCCGGGTCCGTGACGTCCGAATCGGACTCGGCTACACGGCGGTCATGCTGGAGACCGGGCAGACCGGTGTCGCCTATACCTTTCGGGATCTGGCCCGAGGGGGCTGCTCGGTGTTTCGCGGGATCCGACCCTTGGTAAGCAGATCGGCGGCAGATCTTTTGCCGCTCCTGCAATCGGCCGACGTCATCGAGGCCGGTGTGGGGTTGGCCTGCGCTAACGCGCTTGCCAACCGGGACCATGACGACTATCTGGATGGCGACGTCCTGGACCACCTGGGGCTCACCGACCGGGACCGGGTGGGGATGGTCGGCCACTTCGGCCCGCTGGTTGGTCCGATCCAGCGGCGCGCCGGTTCGTTGACCATCTTTGAACGGGTGGATCGGCCCTCCGGGCTGCTCAGACCGCAGCAGGAGGCCGAAGGCGCCTTACCGGGCTGTCAGGTTGCCCTCATCACCGCCACCTCGGTGATCAACCGCACGGCCGACAGGTTGATCGAAGCGGCCGTGGGTTGCCGCGAGGTGGTGCTATTGGGCGCCTCGACCCCCTTGCTCCCCAAGGCGCTCGGCAACAAGAGGGTGACGATGTTGTCAGGGGTGGTTGTCGTCGATGGCGAGGCGATTCTTCGAGTTGTTTCCGAAGGGGGTGGAATGAGGCATTTTGGCCCCTTTATCCGCAAGGTTACCTTGAGAGTGAGTATCGACAGGCCCATTGCAACGAGGTCCATGAAATGACAGATGAGAAGAGAGGCACAACCCGCGAGGGTTCAGAGCATTCGGCACAGGGAAAGCGTCCTGGAGAACGTCACGAGGATTTTCTTGATCGCCAGGCGCTCCACTCGCGCATGAGTCAAATCCAGCACAAGATTATGGTGCTTTCTGGCAAGGGGGGGGTGGGTAAAAGCACCGTGGCGGTGAATCTCGCGACCGCTCTGGCGCTGGCCGGCAAGCGGGTCGGCCTGCTGGACGTCGACATCCACGGCCCCAGCATCCCCAAGCTGCTGCATGTCGAGGGAACCCCGATCACCGGGAACGAGACCACCCTGTTTCCGGTCACGGTGGGCTGCGGTACCGGCCTGCTCCAGGTGATGTCGATCGGGTTTCTGCTGCGCGACAGGGATGATGCCGTCATCTGGCGCGGCCCCAGGAAGTTCGGGGTCATCAAGCAGTTTCTCAAGGATGTCGACTGGGGAGAGCTCGACTACCTGGTGATCGATTCCCCGCCCGGAACCGGCGATGAGCCGCTGGCCATCGCCCAGCTCATCGAGAATGCGGACGGTGCCCTGGTGGTGACCACCCCCCAGCAGGTGTCGGTGCAGGACGTCCGCCGCTGCATCGTCTTCTGCCGCCAGGTGGATCTTCCCGTGCTGGGCGTGATCGAGAACATGAGCGGCTTCACCTGTCCCAAGTGCGGCGAGCTCATCCCGATCTTTGGCGCCGATGGTGGCCGAGCGATGGCCGAGGAGATGGGAGTTCCATATCTGGGCGCCATCCCCATCGAGCCGGAGGTGGTGGTGTCCGGGGACAGCGGGACCCCCATGGTCCAGGCGAGACCTCACTCCGAGACCGCCAAGGCCTTCGGCCGCATTGTCCGCACCCTGCTGGAGCCGGAGCTTCGTCAAGTGGAGGAACAGGTTGCTTTGCCCAGGGACGGCCACCCGATGACCATCGCGGTGCCGGTCACCAACGGGGTTCTCTCCTCCCATTTCGGCCATTGTGAGCGATTCGTCCTCTTCGAGGTGGATCCGGATGGCAAGACCATTGCCCGCCGCCAGGAGCTCAAGCCGCCGCCTCACGAGCCAGGGACCTTTCCCCGATGGCTTCACGAGCAAGGCGCGACGGTCATCATCGCCGGCGGGATGGGCTCCCGCGCCCAGAGCCTATTCGCACAGAACGAAATCGAGGTGGTCGTGGGGGTCAGCGGTGGCGAGCCCGATGTCATCGTCCGCTCCTTCCTCGACGGTCGCCTGGAGACGGGCGCCAATATCTGCGACCACTAGGAGTGAGGCATGCCGACCTATCTCTACCAGTGCCCGAGTTGTGGCAGGTTCGAGGAGGAGCAGTCGATCTCTCAGCCTGCCCTGCAACATTGCCCGACCTGCGGTGAGCCGGTTCGACGGTTGATCACCGGGGGCACCGGCTTCATCATGAAGGGTCGAGGAGCCGCGGGCAGCCACTGCGAGAGCGGTTCTCCATGCTGTGGACGGGAGACCCGCTGCGATCGGCCGCCGTGCGGGAAATGACCGCCTGAACGGCCCATCGCCTCGGCCAGCCGACAGGAAACCAGTAGCCCTTTTCGAGGGCAAAAGGAACGCTTCAATCGGTCTCAAGGAAGGAAAAGAGGATGTCCACGAGAGAGGTTTCCATCGATCTGCAGGGTAAGATGGCAGGCCCGGCCAGCGGAGAAGAGACCGCGGTTGCCGGCGGCGCTCTGGCAATCAGGGAGCCGCCGCGAAAACTCGCGATCGCCTTTCTGGTGTGTTGCCTGCTCGGATTGGCGGCCTCCATCGAGCTGACCCGCATCCATGTCTTCGTGCATACCGATCCCAGCTACCACTCGGTCTGCGCCATGAGCGAAGGGGTGAACTGCGAGACGGTGGCCATCTCCCCCTACTCGGTGTTCGCCGGTCTGCCGGTGTCGGTGTGGGGGATCGCGGGCTATCTGCTCATGGGCGGGTTAGCTCTGGCGGCATGTGTCAAGAGAAGTCGGCGGCCCAGATCCACCACCCGCGAGGAGACGCCCGGAAACCCCGCAGATGGCGAAGCTGGTGGCGGCGGGTCTGAAAATCCTCCTCCGAAAGGCAGTGCAGTGGCGAAGGTGGGGGATTTGGCAACTCGTACAGTTCCAACCTGGCCTTTCGGGCTGCTATTGCTGCTGACCTGCTTTTCGGTGGTCGTCTCCGTGGTCCTGGCGACCATCTCGGCCACGCGGATCGACTCGCTCTGCCTGTTCTGCATGACCTCCTACGCCATCAATGTCCTGCTGCTGGTCCTCTGCCTCATCGCCTGGAGGAAAACACGGGCCGGAACGCTGCAGCTGGTGCTGCTCGACCTGAAGACGGTGCTGACCAGGCCGCTTCTCTTCGTACCCCTGGCTCTGGTGGGGCTGGGCTCCATCGGCGCGCTGCGCGCGGCCGTTCCCCCCTACTGGGAGACGCCGGGCTGGAACGATCTTCCCCGACTCGCATCAGGAACGGACGAGAACGGCCATCACTGGATCGGCGCAGCCAACCCGACGCTGACGATCGTGGAGTTCTCCGACTACGAGTGCCCTCATTGTCGGGCGGCCCACAAGGATATCCGCTTGCTTGCGGCACAGCATCCCGACCGGATCCGGCTGGTGCACCGTCACCTGCCGCTGGACCAACAATGCCACCCGGGTCTGCGAAGACCCTTTCACCGGTATGCCTGTCGCTTCGCGGAGGCCGCCGAGTGCGCGGCGCTCCAGGGGCGCTTCTGGGACATGAACGACGCCCTGTTCTCGATACAGGACACCGTCCGGACAGACGACGTGGACCCGGAGGAACTGGCCGTCCGCCTTGGCTTGAACCGCCTGGAGTTCCAGCGGTGTCTGGAAAACCAGGAAACCACCGATCGGGTCGCCGCCGACCTGGAGGAGGCGATGCGCAGAAACCTCCGAGGAACGCCGAGCTTTCTTGTCGGTAACCAGCTGTTTCTGGGGAGGATCCCACAAGCCGAGCTCGATCGGTTGCTCTCTGAGGTGCCATGAGTGAGCACTGGAACTTCCGGGCTAGATGTGATCTTCATGGCGCCCTCAACGCGCTTCTCTCCACCTGAGCCGCAATTTCGGCCAGGGGTTGCAGGCACACAAATCGATGGTAGACCAGTTCAACGACGATTTTGGCGATCTCGAAGCAAGTTTCGGCCCCATTCTCTACTACAACGAGATCGTCATCGAGCATTTCACCCACCCCCGAAACGTGGGCGAGTTGGACGAATCCGAGACCGATGGCTTCGGCCTGGTCGGAGATCCCTTCTGCGGCGACCAGATGAAGCTCTGGATCGCCGTAGGAAAGGACAAGATCACCAAGATCGCCTTCAAATCCTTCGGATGCCCAGGAGCGATCGCCACCAGCAGCATGCTGACCGCCCTGGCGGAGGGAAAGACCATCGAAGAGGCCCGGCGCATCACGGACGACGATGTGATCGAGGCCCTTGGTGGCATCCCCGAGAGGAAACGACACTGCTCCCTGCTCGGCGTGCGAGCACTCCATGCCGCCATCGACGACTGGGAAAGGAGGCGAGCCGGATCGGCGGATCAACCATGATCTTCTTCGAGCACAACCCGGCCACCCGGCTGTCCCCCTGCGAGCAGGCATACCCGAGGCCATATCTGGGCAGGCCACGGCGGGTGGAATCGCCAAAGAGACCATGATCTACCTCGATCACAACGCCACCACCCCCCTGCATCCCCGCGTGTTCGAGGCGATGTTGCCCTATCTGCGGGAGCGCTGGGGAAACCCTTCCAGCCCCTACCGTTTCGGCAATCAGGCCAGGGCTGCGGTAGAACGATCCCGCAGGCGGATCGCCGAGTGTCTGAGCTGCAGTCCCACCGAGATCCTGTTTTGCTCGAGCGGTACCGAGGCGGACAACCTGGCTCTGCGAGGGGTGGCACATGCTCTTGGCGCCCGCGGCAACCATATCGTCACCACGGCCATCGAGCACCACGCCGTGCTGAATACCTGCAAGGCGCTGGAGAGCGAAGGCTTCCGCATCACCTACCTCCCGGTGAATGAAGACGGCATCGTCCAGATCGAGACGCTCGCTTCGGTCCTCGACGACCAGACGATCCTGGTCTCGGTCATGCACGCCAACAACGAGACCGGTGTCATCCAGCCGATCAAGGAGATCGCGGACATCGCCAGGAAACGGGGCGTGCTGCTCCACAGCGATACCGTACAGACCGTTGGCAAGCTGAATGTGCAGCTGGCCGATCTGGGCGTCGATCTGGCGCCAGTATCGGCCCACAAGATCTATGGCCCCAAGGGGATCGCCGCCTTGTATGTTCGCGAAGGTACACCGCTGGCGCCCGTCATCACCGGTGGCGCCCAGGAGGGCGGCTTGCGAGCAGGAACCGAGAACGTTGCCGGCATCGTGGGACTGGCCGAGGCGGTCGCGCTGGCCGTCGAGCATCGGGAGACGGAGGGGAAGCGGCTCGCCATACTTCGAGATCGACTGGAAAAAGGGGTCCGCGAATCCATCCGGGAGGTGAGAATCAACGGTGCACGCGCCCCACGCGTGCCCAACACCTCGAACATGAGCTTTTCGGGCGTCGATGGAGAGTCCATCGTTCTCGGCCTCGACCTGTGCGGCATCTGCCTCTCGACCGGATCGGCCTGCTCCACAGGAGACCCCGAGCCTTCCCACGTGCTCATGGCCATGGGGATTAACGCCCGCGAGGCACAGGGCTCCATCCGCATCTCGCTCGGTCGGGATACGGAGAGGGATGATATCGATGCCACGGTCCAGGCGCTGGCTGCAACCGTGGAACGATTGCGGGCGGTATCCAGTATCCAAGGCTCGACGGAACCACAATGAGAAAGAAATGCCAGACTATCGCCAAGGAGTTGAAGAGGCATGCCCCCTTTACCGCCTTCGGCACCTTGACGGGCATCATCATCATGGCCCTGGTGTTTCACCTCCAGCTGCGGCCCGACGTCAGCCGGCAGCTGTTCTGGTTCTTTCATCCCATCCACGTGTTGGCCAGCGCCTGGGCAACCACGGCGATGTATCGGCTCCACGCAAAAAAAAGCTGGCTCCGCCTGCTTCTGATAGGCTACCTCGGCTCCATCGGCATCGCGACCCTGAGCGACTCCGTGATCCCCTACCTGGGAGAGCTGCTTTTGGGCCTGCCCAACCGGGGGTTCCACTTCGGCGCCATCGAGAAGTGGTGGCTCGTCAACCCGTTGGCCCTCACCGGGATACTGCTCGGAGGCTTTCTCCCCGCCACCAAGATACCGCATGCCAGCCACGTGCTGCTGAGCACCTGGGCATCGCTCTTTCACATGATCATGGCGGCCGGTGGCAGCTTCGACGTGATGATGGTGGTGCTCGCTTCCGTCTTCATGTTTTTGGCTGTCTGGCTTCCCTGCTGCACCAGCGACATCGTGTTCCCGCTTCTATGGACATCACAAGAGCGAAAGGAGAAGGGAACGTGAAAACCTATCTCGACTGCATCCCCTGCCTGTTGCGGCAAAGCCTGGAAGCGGCCCGCAACGTGACCGAGGACGTCCAGGTCCACCAGCACACCATCCGCCACGTGCTGCGGGTGATTGCCGAGCTGGACCTGCACCTGCCCCCGCCATCGGTCAGCCAGCTCATCCACCGCAAGCTGAGGGAGCTGACCGGAGTTGCAGACCCTTACCAGGACGCCAAGAAACGGCACAACCAACTGGCGATGGGGGTGCTCACCGAGCTCTCCGCCGATCTCGACCGGTCTCCCGATCCGCTGCAGGCCGCAGCCCGCCTCGCCATGGCAGCCAACCTCATCGACCTCAGCGTGCCTGGATCATTGAGCGAGCCCCAGGTGCTTGCGGCGCTGCGCGAATCGGGAAACAACACAGTCCACGGGGACTGGGCTGCCTTCCACAGAGAGACCGCCGCCGCCTCGACTATCCTCTTTTTGGCCGACAACGCCGGTGAGATCGCCATCGATCGGCTGCTCGTCCAGGCGCTGGGACCCGAACGGGTGACGGTGGCCGTGCGCGGTGGACCGGTGATCAACGATGCGACCCTCGAAGATGCCCGCGAGGTCCGGATGCACGAGCTGGTCGAGGTCATCGACAACGGCTCCGATGCCCCCGGTACCATTCTTGCGGATTGCAGCTCACAGTTTCGGGAACGCTTCCACCAGGCCGACCTGATCATCGCCAAAGGACAGGGGAACTTCGAGACGCTCAGCGGGGTGAACGCCAAGATCTTCTTCTTGTTCAAGGTGAAATGCCCGGTAACCGCAGAACATGCCGGATTGCCGCTGGGAACACTGGCCCTGCTGTACTCCAGGGAGCTGCCGGCGACCAACCTGCCGGCAAACGAAGAGCGCTGCCCGTGAACGCCGGCGACAGGGACCTCGGTGGTGGCAACGGTCACAGCCAGGTTGCCGCACAAGAGGAGAACGACCCGTGAACGCCAACAGCAAGGACCGATACGTGTACGGCCCGGTACCCTCACGGCGCCTGGGCCGTTCGCTGGGTATCGATCTCGTCCCCTTCAAGACCTGCTCCTACGACTGCATCTACTGCCAGCTCGGTCGAACCACCCACAAGACCATCGAGCTTGCGGAGTATGTCCCGACAGAGGCGGTCCTCGACGAGCTCGCCAGAAAGCTGGCGACCGGGCCGGCTCCCAACTACATCGGCCTGGCCGGCTCTGGCGAGCCGACGCTCCATTCCCGGATCGGCGAGCTGGTCGCCGCCATCAAGGAGATGACCGCCATCCCCGTGGCCGTGCTCACCAACGGCTCGCTCTTGTGGAGGCCCGAGGTCAGATCGGCCATCGCCCAGGCGGATCTCGTCATGCCCTCGCTCGACGCGGGAGATCCCCGGACCTTTGCGCGGGTGAATCGACCTCACAGGCGGATCGAGTTCGAGAAGATGACCGAGGGGCTGATCACCTTTGCCGAAGAATACCGGGGGGCGATCTGGTTGGAGGTGTTCGTTGTGGGCGGCTTCACCGACTCGGCGGAGGCGGTCGAAAAGATCGCCGCCATCGCCGAGAAGATGCACCCCGAACGCGTCCAGCTGAACACCGTCTCGCGCCCACCCGCCGAGGACTCTGCGCTCGCCGTGTCCGCCAAAGCGCTGGAACAGATCCGCGCGCAGTTCTCCGGCACCTGCGAGGTCATCGCCGAAGAGCGGCAGTTCGAACCGACCGACTCGCCGGGCCCAACCGACATCGAAGAGGAGATCCTGGTCCTGTTGAGCAGGCGTCCCTGCACCGTCGACGGGATCGCGACCGGGTTGGAGCTGCGGCCCAACGAGGTGATCAAGGCGCTCGATCTGCTGTGCCAGAAAGGCGCCGTGCGCACCGAGCGGAGGGGAGAATCGCTATTCTACGAGAGGGCCAGGCAAGCATGATGGCTGGATTGACCGACAGCATGAGAGGTTGCCAGGGCGAAAACCGGGAAAACCACGACCTCGTCGTGGTCTGGCGCTCGCAATGGCCCGTGTGGAATCGATCCAGGTTCCATTATTGAGAGACCACCGGGCAGATCGAAACCTTCCCAAATCAGGAGTTCTTCATGACCTGTGTTGGACCGATCAAGGCGGTGATCCTGGTTGATAACCGAGCGGGCGGAGACCTGCTGGCCGAACATGGACTTTCGGTCTGGATCGAAGTCGCCGGACGCCGAATGCTGTTCGATACGGGACAGGGGATCGCGCTGCCCGCCAATGCCGCCAAGCTCGAGTTCGACCTGCGGTCGGTGAACACCCTGGTCCTGAGCCACGGCCACTACGACCACACCGGCGGCGTGCCTCTCGTAGTCGAGCGGGCACCTGCCGTCCATGTCTACTGCCACCCGGCGGTCACCGGCCCCCGCCATTCCATCCGAGACGGGGTGGCCCGGTCGATCGACATGCCCCAGCCCACCAGGACGGTCTTCGACCGGCTTCTTCCAGAGCAGCTCCACTTGATCACCAGCCCGGTCGAGCTCGCCCCCGGCATCGGTCTCACCGGCCCCATACCGCGCCGGACCGAATACGAAGATGTGGGGGGTCCCTTCTTCATCGATGGTGCCGGCAGGCTCGCCGACCCGATCGACGACGACCTGGCCCTGTGGATGCGCACGGAAAAAGGGCTCGTCGTCATCGTGGGCTGCAGTCATGCCGGCCTGGTCAACACCTTGCACCACGCCTGCCAGCTCGGTGGTACAAACCGGATCCATGCCGTGCTGGGTGGGTTCCACCTGGGCGGTGCCAGCGAAGATCGGCTCAACCGCACGGCGGAGGCACTCCGGGATATCGACCCTGACCTGGTCATCCCTTGCCACTGTACCGGTGAGCGGGCGGTGGAAAAGCTCAAACAGGCCCTAGGCGAGCGGGTGCTCTTCGGAGAGGCGGGGGCAACATTCTGTTTTGGCGAAATGGATCGACCGGAACCGAACGAGACCTGATTTCCGATGCGTTCACCCTGGCCGACAAAACTGCCCGAGTGATCGGTCACTCTGTGACGTCGGTCGCTCTTTCCGAGCGAGCTGCCCGTACTGCCTCCTCCTGGGCAGCTGGAATGGACAGCACCAGCCACATGCCTGGAGGCACACCTGGAGCAGAAACGAAGCCTCCTCCTGGGCAGCTGGAATGGACAGCACCAGCCCCCGCCCCAGGCCGCTACTGCATCGTGCAATCCAGGAAGACCGGGTCCAGGACCGGACCGATCAGCAGCCTTTGACCCCGACGGGCGGCCACCGACGAACCCGGCGATCCGTAGCTTACGCATCTCAAGCTCCCACCGTTTTCCCCGGTTCAATAGACCGGCTTCAGCCCGAAGCAGGTGGTCCTGGCCCGTGTCACATTCTTGAGCAGCTTCATCAACAGCCGGTACCCCCGTGAGTCGACCGAGGCGATCGCCTCTCTGGAAAGGAGATCCAGTGCGCGGACGATCTCCACGAAGGCCCCCGCAACCCGGGGAAGACGGTCCCGGTCGACCCACCCCATCCCATCGTCAGAGGTCAACAGGTAGACGGGGTTCGAGATGTAGTTGATGACCGGTACACCCGCCTTGTACCAGTCTCCTCCGTCGGTGGGCGGGTAGTCGCCCAGTGGACCCTCGGCCGGAAGAACGACCACCCGTCCCACCTCGTGCTTTTTCATCCCGGCCACGATCAGGTCGGCAACGGCGTGGTTCAGTGGCGCAAACACGCCGGCAGCTTCTGGCAATCCAGTCGGAACGAGCTTTTGGTCGGGTCCCTCCACGGCTTCCTGGGCGATGTGTTCGATGGTGATCTCCACCGCCGTCTTGGGGACGATGTCCTCGGCATGCCGTTCGATGAAGGTGCGCGTACCGATGGAGCCGTAGAAGTGACCGGCGGTGAGCAGGAACAGCAGACGCCGTTTCAGATCGCGCTGCTTGGCGAAGTGCTTGGCCAGGGCCAGAACCACGGCCACGCCGCTGCCGTCCTCGACCGGAGACTGGAAGGGAGAATCGTGGTGGCAGCTGACGACCACAGTCTCGTCGGTTTCACCCGGCACCTCCCCCACCACGTTGTGGGTTACGGCCGGACGGCGGCTCCCGGTGAGCTTGATTCGCGCTCTTCCCGAGCCCGAGCGGGCCAGAGCGCACACCTCGGGGCCGTCCGACCGGCGGATCCAGAAGCCAGGTAACGGCTTGTCCAGGATGTCCCGCTCGCGAAAACCATAGGGAGCGTACATCTCACAACTGTTGCCAGGCTGGTCCTTCACGACGCCGATGAATCCCGCGGCCCCTCGCTGAACCGCCAGTCGATACAAGTGCCAGCCAAGACGCACCCAGGTGGCGGGATGATTGACCAGTGGAATGGTGCCGTCGGGGTCGTACTTGGCCAGGGCAACCTTCTGCAACAGCTTGAGGTCGAGAGCAGGGAACCCGATCTCCGTGACCACAATGGCCCCGTCCCAACGACCCCGGTGAAGCAGACGCCCGGGATCGGCATACACCAGCGGAGCCTCGACCCCCTCGGGAGGGGTAAAGGCCGTGTAGGGGATGGGAAATGTCGGGATCGTTTTCCAGTCGCCATCCACACCGACCTGGAGGGCGTATTCCTCAGCCTCCCAGCAGGTGATGTCGATCGGCTCCAAACGGACATTTTCGAGCCCAAACGACTCCAACTGATCGCGAAGAAAGCGCTCGTTCTGACCGTCAGCCTCGCTCCCGGGACGCCGCGCCCCCATTTCCACCTGCCGCTGGACCCATCCGAACATCTCGTCGGCATCAAAGCAGATCTCTGAGTTCATCTCTCTACCCCTTTGCTCGTGACCTATCCCGGAACGCCTGTTCTTGAATCCATCCCCACCAGCTCAACCCGTGATGCTCACTTTCCCGATCTCCGTCCGCTATCCAACCCATGCCAAGCCGATCGGGACTGCGGCGTTCCACGCTCGACGACCTGGATTGTCAGGGAATCTCCGGCGTGGCCTCCCAGGTGCCCACGCCGCTGGCTACTACCCAGTCAAGAGTGGGGGTGCTGATCCCGGTCTTCTCGCCGCTCCACACCCCCGACAGGCGCTGGCCCCCCGCTGCCAGGTCACCCTCGAACTCGCCCTCGGCGTAGACCTGGACCATGGAGTAGTCGATCACCCCATCGAGCATCTCCCCCTCGATGTGCTCGGATTCCGGGTCGTAGAAACCCTCCAGCCGAGCGGTGAAGGGACAGCCGTTTTCCAGCACGCAGTTGGTCGAACCGCCGTCGAGCTCGCCCGTCACCACCAGCTTCCGATCAATGCACCAGATCTCCAGGCGCATCTCCCCGCTGACCGGCCCCTGGAAGGTGTAACCGCCAAAATCCGGTATGTTGGATTCGATGTCGCCCTCGAAGGTGCCGACCCACCGTTGGGGAATGGTCAGGGGCTCGCAATCGTCGGTCGGGATGATCTCCTCCTCTTCGAGGTCGGAAGAGACCTCTGCGGGTTCTTCTACCTGGTCGGGTCTGTCCGCGGCGTCCGGATCGAGCGCGAGATCGCCTGACTCCACGGCATCGGCTGCGTCATCGAGATCGACCGGCTCCTGAGTGTCGGCGGACTCGTCCAGATCTTGGTAGCCGGTGTCCGGTCTGAGCCGAGCATCGATTCCGGTCTCGGCCGCCGGTTCGCCATGATCAGCGGGATCGTCGCCACAGGCCGCAGCCAAACATGCGAGGGACAGCCAGACTGTCGCACGTATCAAGCGCATGAAGGGATCTCCAGGCAGCAATCTCTCACTTTGTTGGCCTGAGGTCCAACAGAAATCACGGCCGAGGGGTTTGTAAGAAGGCAAGTTGTCGAAAAGGAGACCGGACCTGCAAAGACAGCACCTGCCGGCCTCACCCCGCCTGGCTGGCCGCCTCCTGCTTCTCGAGACGGACGGCGCAGACCTTGTACTCGGGGATCTTGGCGGTGGGATCGTGGGCGTCGTTGGTCAGCTGGTTGACCGGGCTCTCCCAGAAGTGGAAGGGGGCGAAGACCCGCCCCTCGTCCACGATGTCGGTCACCCGGGCCTGGATGCTGATGCTGCCGCGCCGGGTCGTCAGCCTGACCTGCTCGCCGTCCTCGATCCCCAGGCGCCGGGCGTCCGCCGGAGAGACCTCGACGTAACCCTGCCCGACGATGGTATCGAGCACCTTGGAACGCCGCGAGAGCGTGCCGGTGTGGTAGTGATAAAGCATCCGGCCGGTGTTGAGGACCATCGGGTACTCCTCGTCCGGCAGCTCGTTGGGTGGGATGTACTCGCAGGGGAAGAAGGCGCCGAGCCCGCGTGCGAAGCGGCCCTTGTGCAGAACGGGCGTACCCGGGTGGTCGGGGGTGGGGCAGGGCCAGCACAGGCCGCCTTCCTTCTCGAAGCGCTGGAAGGACATCCCCGCATAGGAGGGGGTGACCCTGGCCATCTCGTCGAAGATCTCACCGGGATGGCGGTAGCTCCAATCTGCCCCCAGCGCCTGGGCGAACTCCATCAGGATCTGCCAATCGGCCTTGCATCCTTGCAGGGGTGGAATGGCGGTGTGGAGCTGCTGCACCCGGCGGGTGGTGGCGGTGAAGGTGCCGTCCCGCTCGGCAAAGGAGCAGCCGGGCAGGACGACATCGGCCAGCCGGGCGGTCTCGGACAGAAAGAGGTCCTGCACGACCAGGAAGTCCAGCGCCTCCAGGGCTACTTTGGCCTCGTTGGCGTTGGGCTCCGACAGGACCGGGTTCTCTCCGAAGATATACAGCGCCTTGAGATCCCCCTTCTGGGCCGCCTTCAACGCGTCGGGGATGGTATAGCCCACCCGCCGCGAGAGGGTCTTGCCCCAGGCGGCCTCGAACTTGGCGGCCGCCGCCTCGTTGTTGACCGGCTGGTATCCCGGGTAGACGTTGGGCAGCGCGCCCATGTCGCAGGCCCCCTGCACGTTGGCCTGCCCGCGCAGCGGGTTGACCCCACCCCCCTCGATCCCCACGTTGCCGCAGAGCATCTGCAGGTTGGCCACCGACTTGACGTTGTCCACGCCGGTGGTGTGCTGGGTGATCCCCATGGAGTAGTACACCGCCGCCCGGCGTGCCTTGGCGAAAAGCCTCGCCGCCGCGATCAGCTGCTCCTTCGGGATGCCGCTGATCTCCTCCACCCGCTCGGGGGTGTAGCTCTTCACCAGCTCGGCGAGGGTCTCGAAGTTCTCGGTCCGGCTCTCGACGTACTCCCGGTCGTACAACCCTTCCTCGATGATGACGTGCATCATCCCGTTGAGCCAGGCCACGTCGCTGCCGGAGTTCTGTCTGAGCCAGTAGGTCGCGCAGCGGGTCAGGTCGATGCGCCGCGGATCCACGACGATGAGCTTGGTCCCGTTCTGCCGAACTGCCCGCCGGATCAGGTTGCCGATGATGGGATGGGTCTCGGTGGTGTTGGAGCCGGTCACCAGGATGACGTCGCTTTCCAGGGCTTCCCGGTAGTTGTTGGTCATGGCGCCCGACCCGAAGGTGGCGGCCAGGCCAACCACGGTACTGGCATGGCAGAGCCGAGCGCAGTGGTCGACGTTGTTGGTCCCGATCTGGGCCCGGAAGATCTTCTGGAAGAGGTAGTTCTCCTCGTTGGTTCCCTTGGCCGACGAGAATCCGCCCACCGAATCCGGCCCGTACTGGGCCACCAGGCTGTTGAACCGCTCGGCGATGCGACCGTAGGCCTCCTCCCAGGTGGCTTCGCGAAGGGTCTCGCCATCCCGCACCAGCGGGCTGGTGAGCCGATCGGGCGAGTTGACGAAGTCGTGGCCGAAGCGCCCCTTGACGCACAGGGAGCCCCGGTTGTCACCGAACTCGTCGTCGCAGCCACTGACGCTGACGATGCGGCCGTCCCGCACGTGTAGGTAGAGCTGGCAACCACAGCCGCAATAGCTGCAGGTGGTCTTGACCCGGTCCATCTGCCAGTAGCGCCCCTGCCGGACAGCGGGTTTGGCCGTGATGGCGCCCACCGGACAGGCGTCCACGCAATCGCCGCAGGAGATGCAGTCGGTGTCGGAGTGCTTGAAGTGGTCGTTCAGGTGCACGATGATCTCGGTGGCGTAGCCACGCTCGCCAAAGCTGTAGATGTCCTTGCCGACCACCTCCTGGCAGACCCGCACGCAGCGCCCGCACAGAATGCACAGGTTGGGGTCCCGGATCAGGACCGGGCTGGACTCGTCCTTTAGCTGACGAGCCTCCTTGCAGACGAACTGGCGGGTATCGATGCCATACTCGTAGATCAGCTCCTGGAACTCGCACTGCCCGTTCTGCTCGCAGGCGATGCAGTCCTGGGGGTGCCGGGACAGGATCAGCTCCAAGACAAACCGGCGCAGCTCGCGGATATGCTCCGTGTTGGTCTGGACCACCATGCCTTCGGTTATGGGGGTCGAGCAGGCGGTGACCGGCTTGGGATTGCCCCGCACCTCGACCAGACAGACACGACAGGCGCCGGCGATGCTCAGCCCCTTCATGTAGCACAACGTGGGGATCCGGATGCCACCCCGCGTCGCCACTTCGAGAATCGTCTCACCGGGAAGACCAACCAGAGGCTGCCCATCGATCTCGACGTTGATGACCTGGCTTGCTGACATGCGCTCCTCCGATGTAATCCAACAGTCCTGGGGATTGTACAATTAAAGCCCCGCCGGGAAAAGGGAGCGAAGAGACAGGTATCATCCCCGCCCGCTTTGCGCCAGCAGGTTGTAACGCTCGGGAATTTCCACCGCCACCACCTCCCCCCGGGCACAGAGATCCCCCGCGGCCAGCAGGGACACCTCCACCACCACCTTGCGGCCCTTGACCTCCTTGACCCGTCCCCTCAGCTCCAACGGCCCCATGGGGGTCGGTCTCAGGTAGTCCACGTGGAGAGCCGCAGTCAAAAAGCGATGTGGCGGATCGGTGTCCATGTCCCGCCCTTCGGCTCGGTAGGCGGCCGCAGCCGCAGTCCCTGTGCCATGGCAGTCGATCACGGAAGCGATGAAGCCGCCATACACGAAGCCGGGGATGGCCATGTGAACCGGTCTGGGCTCAACGCGACAGAGGCTCTCCTCGCCGTCCCAGTAGCTCTTGATCTGAAGCCCCTCCTGGTTCAGCCGGCCGCAGCCGTAGCAGTAGCTCAGGTGATCGGGATAGTAGTCCTGGAATGCCTTGGCGGTCATATCGGCTCCTGTTCGTGCGGCATCATCCGGTTTGTCGCCCATGGTCAGTCGGTTCTGGTTGCTCGGTTTCGGCTGGCAGCAGCCAGAAGACCAGGATGATACTCCAGCAGCGACCGAACTAGAACCAAGAACCGGAGGGAACTCGGCGCCTTCCAGGAGCGATCGGCTGACCGCAGATCACTGGTCGCCGATGACAGGCGCCACACCGTTCGCGCCGGTTTCGGTCCTTTCCGATCGGTGTTACCTTCCTCCGATGCCGGGTCGTCGGAGGGGTGTCCCGGCGGGACAGGCAACGACACGACAAATCGGAGCCCGAGATGGCACATCAAGCGCGACCGTTGTGTAGGAGGATTTGGATGGGAGTTCTTGCATCCCTGGTCACACTGGGACTGAGGGCAGGTTCGGCCGGCTCCACCGTGGTGCAGGAAGAGCAAGGCGAACCGCTTACTTTAGGTTCCTTGACCGAGGGACAGGTCATCCGCGGTTTCCGCACCGAGGCGATCTACATCGGCGGTCGTGACCAGGTGATGGGAGCCCGTTTCTTCCACGAGCACACCCACTTTACATTCGATTACCTCCAGATCGAGTCGGTGCCCCAGGGATTTACCTGGATCAACACCATTCCCAACTCCCATCGGGGGGAACCGCACATCCTGGAGCACCTGGTGCTGGGCAAGGGAAACCAGGCGCGGACGGTATCCGCCCTGGAAGACATGTCGCTGGTGGACTCCTCGGCATTCACCGGGCGGCTGCGCACCTGCTATCACTTCCACACGGTGGCGGGTCCCGAGGTCTTTTTCGCCTTCCTGGAACGACAGCTGGGAGCTCTGGTCTCCCCCGACTACGACGACGAAGAGATCCGCCGCGAAGTCCATCACTTCAACGTGGCCACCGATCCCGACGGCAACCTCCGCCTCGAAGAAGGAGGAACGGTGTACACCGAGATGGTGGGCTCCTTCGAACGGCCCGGCTACCCCTTGTGGCATCAGCTCATGGTCGTCGCCCATGGGCCGGACCACCCCTTGTCCCAGGACTCGGGCGGATTGCCGGAGGCCATCCGACAGGTGACGCCGGAGCACATACGCGACTTTCAGCAGTCCCACTACCGCCTGCCCAACATGGGTCTGATCGGCTCGTTTCCCTCCGAGCTGGAACCCGACCAGGTGCTGGACCGGATCGACGAGATCTTGACCCGGATCCAGCCGGAGCCGACCCCAACCGATCTGCGGCTGGTGACACCGGACAGTCTTCCCACACCCCAACCCGGTGACAATCCGCTGATCCAGTACGTGGACTACCCCCACCAGGAGAGCCAGCAAACCGTAGAGCTGGACTTCGTCTGGCCGGCCGTCCTGAACGACCTCACCACCGACGAGCTGATGCTGTTGGAGCAATTCTGGGTAACCCTGGCCGGAGCCGCCAACACCAACCTCTATCGACGACTGATCGACGGCGAGACGCGGGAGATCGAGACGGGAGCCACCGCGATCTACGCCTGGGTCGCGGATTGGCAGGGGCACCTCATCAACCTCACCCTGGAGGGGATCCCCTCCACCGGCCTGGACGAGGCCACCATCCTGGCGGTTCGGGAGATTATCCTCGACGAGCTGAACCGGATCGCTCGCCTGGCCCCCGATGATCCCGACCTGGCCGATTTCAATCGCCGTCTGCTGAGCAACCTGACCGCCAGCCAGAGAGAGATCCGAGATTTCCTGGACTCGCCGCCCCGCTTTGGTTACCGCTCCATCGGAGACCGATGGCTCACCCACCTGGATCGTCTGCGGCAGAGGGGGGGCTTCCGCCGGGTACTGTCCCTGCAGCCGGACGCCCAGGCCATCCGGGATCTCCTGGGGCGTCCGGAAAATGCATGGGCTGAGCTCCTCCAGCGGTTCGCCTTGCTGGACACCGAGCCGATCGCCCTGGCGCCTCGTCCCAGCCCCGAGCTTCTGACCCGCCTGCAAGTCGAACGGGAGAGCCGGCTGGAAGAGGAGCTGTCTCGCCTGAAGGCGACGGGCGGTACCGAGGACGAGCAGGAGATCCTGCACCGGTTCCAGGAAGGATACGATCAGGAAACCGCCCGCCTGGAGGAAATTGCCAGCCAGGTTCAGATCCCCCCCTTCATCGACGATCCGCCGCTCACGCTGGACGACCTGATCGACTACCAGGGGGTCCAGCTGGAGAGCTCCTCGATTCCGCTGGTTCGGTCACTGTTTGGCAACATGAGTGGAGCTGCGATGGGTCTGGCCCTTCGTCTGGACGCGGTTCAGGCCCAGGATCTGGTCCTGCTGGCGGCCTTGCCGGCGCTATTGCGCCAGGTGGGGGTGATCGAGGGCGACAGCCCGGTCTCCTACCAGGAGATGATCGAGCGGCTGCAGAACGAGGTGCTCGACCTGACCGCCTCTTACTCGGTGGACTATCCCACCGGCAGGGTAGAGCTGTTGTTGCAGGGACGGGGGACCAACATCGAAGAAGCTCGAGCAGCGCTCCACTGGATGGAGCTGGTGCTCTACCATCCCGACTGGCGCCCGGAGAACCTGCCGAGGATGCGGGATCTTCTCGCCGAGATCCTGGATGGTCTGCGGAGGACCATGCAGGCGTCGGAGGAGGTCTGGGTCAATAACCCGGCCGATGCCTATCGCTGGCAGGAAAATCCCCTCATCCTTGCCACCAGCAGCTTTCTGACCCGTACCCACGGCATCCGGCGGTTGCTCTGGATGCTCACCCAGACCGAAGACGCGCAACAACTGTCTCAGATCCAACAGATCCTGCAGGCGATCGAGCCGATGGGGGGCGAGCTGGATCGAGAGGGCTTGCGCGCGTTGCTGGGCGTGCTCAAAGGGGACCAGGGAGAGCCTCCCGATGTTGCAGCCCCTCTTTTGTCGTCCCTGGCCGGCCTCTCCGAGTCGTCTCGCGCCCTCCTCAACGATGTGGCCATGGACCTGGAGTTGACTTTGGGCGACGTTCCCGACCAGACCCTGGCCGACGACTGGCGATACCTCTGCCGCCAGATCTCGTCGGATCTGGCCATCCCGCCGACCGACTTGCTGAACCGGCTGGTCGAGCTGCGGCGTCAGATCTCGACCACCTGTGCCGCCCGTCTGTACGCGGTCGGTGCACCCGCTACCCTCGACCAGCTGCAACCCGACCTGGACCGCCTGGTCGGAGGGTTACAGATCACCGCGGACTGCCCGGCTTCATCCCTTCCCCGTCATCCCGTCATCCAGGAGCGGTTGCAGCAACACAGCCCGTCGGCCTCACCCCCCCTCTTTGTCGGTCTGGTGAATACTGGCACCCAGAATGGCGTATTCCTCAACTCGGCACCCGCGGTCTCCTACCATGACACCGACCCCGAGTCGCTGCTTCGATACCTGACCGCGCTGACCTACGCCGGCGGAGGAAACCACGGCGTCTTCATGAACACCTGGGCGGCCGGACTGGCGTACAGCAACGGTATCGGCTCCGACCTGGCCAGCGGCTTTGTGCGCTACTACGCCGAACGCTGCCCGCAGCTACCTCAGACCCTGGCCTTTGTCATCGACCTGTTGAGCTCGGCGACCATGGACCCCTCCCTGACCGACTACGCCCTGGCCCAGGCCTTTAACAGCCGCTCCGCCGGACTCTACGAGGTCCGGGGACAGAGCATCGCCAGTGACCTGGTCGATGGCCGCCCCCCCGAGCTCATTCGGGCGTTCCGCGAGGCCTTGCTCGCCCTCCGCCAGACTCCCGACCTTGCGGCCGATCTCCACAGCCGCCTGGCGTCTGTGTACGGTAGGGTGCTGCCCGGCTATGGCCCGTCATCCAACACGGTGGAGGGAGCGGTCTACTTCGTCATCGGCCCGGAACGACAGCTCACGCTATACGAGGAGTACCTCCAATCCGTCGAGGGGCCGGATTCGAGGGTGACTCGGCTGTATCCCAGGGACTACTGGCTGGTGGATAGCGACTAGGTTTCACACTCGGCCAGAGGCTAGGATCGCCCCCTCCGTCGCTCCGCGACACCTCCCCCGGACTCCGTCTCGGGGGAGGATCGCCCCCTCCGTCGGCTACTCGAGCACAGCCTGTCCGGCGGCTAGAGTCGCCCCCTCCGTCGGCTACTCGAGCACAGCTTGTCCGGCGGCTAGAGTCGCCCCCTCCGTCGGCTACTCG
>JAFGEP010000013.1 GCA_016931535.1 Bradymonadales bacterium | reverse complement strand
GTCGTTGACCAGCTCGGTGCCCTGGCCGCACTGGATCATCCGCTGGCATACGCCGCCGATCATGGTGGTGCCGGCGCCGCAGGCCATGGGTTCTTCGAGGTCGTCGTCGCCGCAGCCGCCGATCAGGACTGCCAGGGCCACCCACAACCAAGCGAAGTGGTCCTTGGGTGCCATAAAAGAACGAGCCTTGCGCATCGCATCCTCCTGCCTTTGTGTTTCCATGTACGAGTGAGAGTGGTTCTGAGCCGACAGTAGTGGCCAGTGTATCTCACTGGGCTGATTTCAAAAGGAAAAAGTGACCGACAGGGCAATATCGGCTGGAGGGGGGCTCAGTCAGTGCGTAGCGCAACCCAAATTCGACCGGATACCAGGGTTCAAACAGGCTTTGCGATCAGGCGGGAGCGCTCACATCCTGCCGGCCACAAAGGTGCCGATCAGGTCCATGACCTGGTTGATGATGCAGATATCGACCGTGCGGGTGCACACACCGACCTGACCCTCCTCCATGGAGCCGGCCGGCATGCAGAATGCCTCGGGGCCACAGGGCTCTGTCTGATCGAGGGGGCATTCGTCCTCCAGCTCGTAAATAGCTGTACAGGTACCGATATCACCGCCCGTTGCGTCGTCGTACTGGACGTCACAGTACTTGGTGGGGGCGCAATCGGGGGTGGAGTTGCAGCTGTACGCCGGTCCCGATGTGCCGATCGCGTGGCAGTGCCCATCGGCAAAGCAGCTCAGGTTGAGGGCTGAGGAGCATTCCTCGTCCCGCTTGCACGGCTCCGTCGAGGTCTCGATGGGTTCGAGACAACGGCCCGGTCCACTCTCCGACTCGAATGCCCTGCAGGTCAGGCCCTCGGCACAATCGGTCTCGACCATGCAGCTTTCTTCTTCGCCGCGGGGCGAAAAGCAGGTCGGATAGGTGTAGATTCCCCCGCGGCCGCAGACCAACCCCTCGGCGCACGAGGTGGGGGATCCGCATAGCTCTCCGGCCTCGCGGGACCCGGAAAACAGGAAGGGCAGCCAGAACTCGTAGTCGATCTTGCTCAACTCCGCCGGGTTTTCGAAATCCCAGTAGAACGACCACATGTCGAGCAGGGAATCCCAGGCCCCGCGGGAATTGGAGAAAAACTCGGGTGGGATGGTGACAAACCCGGCATCGTCGGCCAAGAACATGTCGAGCACGAGTTGAGCCATCTCCTCGTCGAACACCATCCGGCCGGTCTCGTCGAGGGTGAGCGCCTCGGTCTCGAAGGTCATGATGCTCAGCAAGAAGGTCACGTTGTTCACGCAGGTCTCGTACTGAGACATCGTGTTCTGGTACAGGATGGCGTGGAGGAGCGACACCTCTTTTGTCTCCGTTGCGAGCTCCATCCCCATGGTGGCCAGAGTCTGATGGGTGAAGAAGTCGTAGAAGGGCTCGGGATCGCAGAAGGAGAGGTAGTCCTCGCAGAACTGGCGGGCCACCCGGGGAGCGAAGGTCTCCATGGTGAGATCGGCGTAGATGTCGCCCAGGCACATCTCAAAGCTGCCCTCCTCACCATCGACCGTCACCTGCTGGCTCCCCTCGCCGCAGGAGAGGGTGGACTGGCACATCCCGCTGCCGTCGTACTCGGTGAGCAGCTGCGCATCGCAGATCAGCTCGTAGTCGGGGACGATCTGCCCCAGGTCGTCGTCGTAGTAGGTGCCCAGCCCGCCGATCAGGCTGTAGTCGGGCACACAGGTGCCGGACAGGGGGTCGAACACCGTGTCGCCGGTGCAGATGGTCTCATAGGTTGGCAAGCACTGGTTGTTCACCAGGGTGGTATTGGGTCCCAGGGTGAGGGTGCTGACGCAGCGGTTGCCGACTTCGGCCAGCTGGGTCCCCGTACTGCAGATGGCGCTGTAGAGCGGGACGCACTGGTCGAGATCGACCACGGTGTCGGGGCCGCAGGTGACCTCGCCCAGGCAGACGTCGCCCGACTCCGCCAGGTAGCTGCCCTCGCCGCAGATGGAGTGGTAGATCGGCACGCATTCCCCGTACTCGTTGACGGTGGTGTCGTCTCCCAGGGCGATGGCCCCGATGCACTCGTCGCCGGACTCGGCCAGGACCGTGCCGGAGCCGCAGATGGCCTGGTAGATCGGCACGCACTCCCCCTCCCGGACGATGGTGTCCGGGCCGGGGGAGACGGCGCCTACACAGCGGTCCCCGGAGTCGGAGAGCCGGGTGCCCTCGCTGCAGATGAGGCCGTACAGGGGCACACATTGGCCTTCTGATATGGTGGTGTCGGGTCCCAGAGCGGTGGCCCCCACGCACTGGCCGCCGGTTTCGGACAGGACCGTGCCGGCGCCGCAGACCAGGTTGTAGGCGGGGACACACCGGTCGGAGACCAGCTCGGTGCCCGGCCCGCATTGCAGCGTGGGCACGCAGACATCGTTGATCAGCTCGGTGCCCTGGCCGCACTGGACGATCCGCTGGCACACGCCGCCGATCATGTAGGTGCCTGCTCCGCAGGCCATGGGGCCATCGAGGTCGTCGTCGCCGCAGCCACCGAACAGGATCAGCGGTGCCATCACGATCCAGCTGAGCGAAGCCAGCCGAAGATGCCCTGACAAAAGTCTGCGCATGGGTTCCTCCTGATTGTGTTTGACCTGGTGCCTGTCAATCCCGTCCACCCGGGACGAATTTTTTTATTGTAGCTGAGCGGAGCAAATTCTGAAGCAAAAAGTTACATGTCGAAAAATGCCGGACGGTTCCGGTCAGGTCAAGGATGAGCCACGACCAGCAAGGTGGGGGCTCTCCTCAGAACACATTGCAGCGCCTGGCGGAGGTTGACCGGGTCGAGGGAGGCGAAGCTTTCGTCCAGCACGACGAGCTTGGCGCCCTGCAACAAGGTTCGGGCGATGAAAAGCCGGCTTCGTTCGCCATGGGAGAGCTGCCAACCGGTTTCCCCCACGGTCTGCAACATGCCGCCGGGCATCCGTCGCAGCAGCTCTCCCAGGCCGAGCTCCTCGCAGATGGCTTCCGCCTCTTCGAGGTCTCCCGGGGCCGGGGGCCACCGTCTTCCCATCAGGAGGTTGAAGGCGAAGGTCTCGGTCAACACGTGGTTCTCGTGGAACTGTGGAGCGGCGACGATCCGCCGCCGCCAGCCGTCGGATCCCAGCGTGCGCCGATCCAGGCCGTCGAGCAATAGCAGCCCACTGTCCGGCTGACGCAGCCCCACCAGTAGGGAAACCAGGGTCGATTTTCCGCCACCCGAAGGCCCCTCCAGCAACAGCTTCTCCTGCTGGCGGATATGCAGGTTACAGCCGTCCAGCACCGGATCGCCCCGGTCGAGGTACCTGAACACGAGGTTTTCCGCCTCGATGACAGGTGCAGATGCGGACCCTGCCGAGTTCGCTTGCTCTTGCCTTGCCATCCGGGACACCGTCAGGTCCCCCGTCTGCTGGATTGCGGCTGCCTGGAACAAGGGGGCAACCTGTTTGTACGAGATGCCGGCCGCGGTCAAGTAGTTGACGCCGGCGCACAGCTTGAAGAGCGCTTGCTGTCCCAGGATGATTCCACCCAGGCCCACCGCGAGTGGACCGAGACCGGCCCCTCCCGCCACGAAAGCCGATGCCAGGATCGCTACCCCGACCAGGGTCCAACCCCGAGGGATGAAGGTCAGCAGCCGGATCCGGGCGCGGTCCATCCGGTGGGAGAGGGTGAAGTACTGTGCCACCGCCTGGTCCTCGAACCGGTGCCACTGGTCCGGTGGTTGTTGGGCGAGCCTGGTGCGATGTCCAACCATCTGTTCCACCAGGTCGTTGGTGAGATCCAGTCGGCAGGTGGTCCAGCTGTCCTGTCGCCGAGCCAGGTGCCAGGCCCCGAGCAGTGTCGCCGCGACGAAGACCAGCAGCATCACTCCGTGAGGCCAGCCACCCGCTCCAGCTACCAGCACCAGCGTGGCCAGCGCCAGCTCTACCACCGTCATCATGGCCAGAAATCCACCACTCAGCGCCAGAAACTCCACCGCTTCCGACTCGATCACCCTTCCGAGAAGCTGGCCCGAACCCTGGTGCCGGGTGACGTCCGGATGCAGGTTGAGTGCGCCGTGCAGCAGGCGGCGCTTGAGAAGACCACCGGCGCCGATGGAGAAGAGCCCCTGGGCCCAGACGGTCCATAGCTTGAAGGGGACCATGGTCAGCAGGATCAGACCCCAGGCCACCAGCCAGCCGGTCTCTAGCCTCCCCTGGAGGGCACCGCGGCCGATGAGCCACCAGGACCCCAGAAACAAGAGGTACTGCAGCGTGTGCGACAGCAGCAGCGCGGCCAGGTGACGGGTGAGACCCGCGTGGCGAACCTGGCGAAGAAATCCCGCCCCTGGCGGTAGGCGAAAGAACCAGCAGCCCCCGATCTGCACCGGGCCCAGCCGCTCCTTGAGGATCACCTCACGGGCCCGGGCCCGCCGCCTCTTTTTCACCTTCACCAGCTCGAGCAACCGGTCGACCTCGGGACCGATGCGGGCTTCCCAGGTCTGACACACAACGGCCCGGACCGACTCCACCAACACTCGATGCTCGCGCAGGTCGGGGCCCAACAGCCCGATCCGATCGCGCTTGGAAGAGCAGACGAGCAACAGCCGCCTCTGCTCGCCCACTCGGATGAGGACGACACCCGGAGCGAGACTCGACAGCATCCCAGCCACTTCCGGATAGGGGGTCTCCACCGGCTGGGCCTCGGCGCCCAGCAAGGAGGCCACCTGTTCGATCCAGCCTCCCGACTTCTCCCATTCCAACTCGTCCAGATCGGAGGGAGCGGCGGGGAGCTCGACGGCCCGGGGATGAAATCGGCGATGGGCCAGCAGGGCCGATATCGCTTCTGCTGCCTGGGCTGCAGGCCAGCTTGCAGACTCGACCAGGTGGGTCATGGCAGACCCCCATCGTGTTCTGCGGCCAATTTCCCCTTCTCCAACCACAACTTGCGCCAGTCGGTGCCTGACCAGAGCCGTTTTCTGACCTCCTGCTCGGCCAGCAGCATCTGGCGGTAGTGGGAGTCTGGGCGCTCGGCCAGCAGGTGAGGCTCTCCCTCTTCAGCCAGCCGCCCCCCCTCGATCACCACGACCCGTTCGAACCCCCTGGTCTCTCCCACGTCGTGGGTGATGCACAGCAAGGTGGCATCCGCCCACCATCGCTGTGCTCGGGTCAACAGCTCCCTTCGCTGGGCGCGGTCCAGTCCGCGAAACGGCTCGTCCAGGATCGCCAGCTTGACACCCGGTCGCAGCAGGGAGCGCCCGAGACGGATCCGCTGCCCTTCCCCGCCAGAGACCAGGGCGCCGCTTTCTCCAAGGCGGGTCTGCAGGCCGTCGGGGAGGCGTTCCAGGACGCCCCGGAGGTTGGCCGTCGAGATGGCAGACGGAAGTAAAGGGAGGGTAGCTGCCTTGGAACCGTACAGCAGGTTCTCCAGAAAGGAGCGGTTCCACAGCTGGACACTGGGGTCCACCCAGGCGGTGTGACGCCGCAGCCAGTGTACGCGCGAGTCGGTGAGCAGCTGGTCGTCGATCAGCACCCGGCCGGAAGCAGGACGGTACCAGCCCAGCAACACCCCGACCAGGCTCGATTTCCCCGCCCCCGAGGGACCGACGATGGCCACCTTGCTGCCGGCTTCGATCTCCAGGTCGATATGCTCCAGGATTAGGTGGCCCGCCGCCTTGACCGTGACATCCTGGAACTGGATCCGTACGGGAGGAGCTGTGGGGTGGGTGCCTTCCGCCTCACTGCGCCGGTCGAGCGCGTCATTGCCCGTGCTGTCGGCCGGACCGTCTTCTCTGGTGGCGTGCGGGATCTCGATCCGGACGGTCCGGTCTTCCTCCTCGATTTCAGTTCGTTCTCCGTCCCCTTCGATTGTTTTGTTGCCCGAGCCGTCGGCGGGTCCGACCATGCCGGCCGCCAGGACGGCGGTCTGACGGTTTCGCTCCTGTCTTGCGGTGGCGCGAGATTGTTCTGCTTTGTAGTCACCAGCCGGACTGGGGATGGGGCGAGGCTGGATGGCTGGCTCGTCCTCCACCGCCTCTTCGGGGGCGCTCAGAGGCTCCATCAGGCGCAACGTGACGTTGCGCATGGCAGGATACTGCCGCGCGGCCAGGGCGATCTCCTGTCCCAGGATGGGCAGGTTCAAAGACCAGTAGACCAGAAGCAGCACCGTGCCCAGCTGGCCCTGGTGGCCGACGTGGTGCATCAGCAGCCAGGCGGCCAGGGCGAAGCCGGTCATGGCCTGGACCCCTTCCGCCAAAACGACCATGCGCTGCAAGGAGATGCTGGAGCGCGCCCACTCGACCAGCAGACTTTCATGCTCCCGCTTGACCGCCTCTTCGGCGCCGTGGCAACGGATCGGGAACAGCCCCAACAAGGCGTCCAGGTAGAAGCGGGAAAGCGCCCCCAGATGTGTGCGAACGCGGAGATCCCGCTCCTTGAGCGGCGACTGCAGCATGACCGGAATGGCCACTGCGATGATCGCGACGGTGATGGCGATCGGACCGCTTCGTGGCTCCAACAGGGTGATCCCGACCACCGTCAAGGTCAGGTCGAAGCACGCCTTGACAAACTGGCCTCCCAGATCGGGCAGGGAGCGGATGTGGCGGACGCTGTGGCTCCTTTCGGCCATGTCCGAGGAGAGGCGGCTCTTGAAGTAGCGATCGCCCAGCCGAGGAATCTTGCGCAGGAAGGCCACACGCAGCCTCGATTCCAGGTGTCGGCCGGTCCGCAGCAGGATGTCTCGGATAGGCCACTCGACCAGCAGCAGAGCTCCCAGAAACAAGATCAGGGCCAGGATGGCGACCAGCCGCTGGGTGCTGGTGGCCAGGTCGTGGCCAATATCCAGAAAACCCCTGAAAAGCAGCGCTTCGCACAGCACTCCGAGCGAAGAGAGCGCCAGCGCCACCAGCAGTACGATCGGGCCGAGGAGCCCATCGGCCCGGAGCAGGCGCCAGAGCTCGAGGGCCGGTCGAGACGGCGCTTCCCTGAGGGCGGCCACCAGGTCCGGCGACAGCGCCGGCTGTCCGACCTGCTCGCCTGTTCCCGGTGCGACCTGCACCTGCAACGGATCTCCCGGCCGCCGTCCCAGAATCCGGATCAGCACCGCTCCTCGCAGCAGGAGCTGAAAAGAGCCGTCCTCGGCAGGAGGGGCCGGGCTGACCTGCCAGTAGACCTGGGGGATGGTGCTATCTTGCTGGTCCGCCCCCTCTGCCATCGAACCGGCGATCAGATGCTGCAGCATGCGGGTTGCCTGGCGCCCTGGATCGAGCCCCCCGGCGCGAACGATGGTCTCTACCAGACGGGTGGCCGCGTCCAGGGTGGCGATGGGAAGCCAACCCGGATCCGCGACGGCGGTCTCGATCAGCTTGCGGACCTGGTGCCCGGGGACCTGGAGGTGGGCCAGGCGCCGCCGTAATGGCCCGAGATGCTCCTTGGATCCGGCCCAATCACGCCAATCCTGGGCATCGACCGGCATCCGGTGGATGTACAGCTCGTCCAGCAGCCGCCTGGCGGGTATCCAGCGCCGGCCGATACCGGGGTCCATCACCTGGAGCAAGTTGCCGTGCCGGCGCCACACCACCAAGAAGTGGGTGACCCCGTTGGGCAGCCTCACGACCACCAGGGCCGGCAGCGCCCTGGCTTCCGGCAGCAACAGGTGGTCGGCCGGGATCATCACCTGCTCGGCGTCCAGGCCGAGCTGCACGGCTACCTCCTCCATGGTGTCGATGGAGGTGCCGTCCACGTCGGTCTGGCAGGCTTCTCTCAGCCGGCCATAGCTCACCCGAATACCGTAGCCCGCGAGCAGGCACTTGAGGCTGGCCGGACCACAGTCCATCGCCGAGCTTTGGACGACCTCGGGGGCGAAGTAGCTGCGCCTCGTCTTGACCGCTTGGGTGGTCATGAGGTGCACATCCTCGGCAGGTCCTGGTTGGACTGATCAGAGGTCATCGCATGTCATCCAGCCGCCGGCGTGGTTTGCACCGGTTCGTTCTCCTCGTCACCTCGGATCCAACCGCCCACCGCCCGCAGGATCAAGGTGAAGGGCGAGACCCGCTCGACTTCGATCTCCACCACAGCTGGCAGGCTATGCTGCAACGGGATCTGCGTATCTGGCTGGGGCGCGATGGAAAGATCCACGCGGATGCTTCCGGATCGGGTTTCACTGGCCACATTGGCCACGTTGGCGCCAATGGTGCCGTACTGCATCCAGGGAAATCCGGGAAACCGGATGCGGGCCGGATCGCCGGGATGAATGCGACCAGCCGAGGCAGGGGAGTAGTAGGCGACGACGCCAAGCTCGCCAGGGGGGATCACGGTGGCCAGGGCGACCCCTTCCTCGACGAAGCTTCCCGGAGGGGACTCCTGGCTCTCTGCCAGCACCCCGCTGATGGGCGCCCGGACGCGACGTAGCTCGATCTCGTGCTCGATCCGGCGCACCGCGACCCGCTGGGTTTCGATCTCCCCGTTGATGGCGGCCAGATCGCGCTGAAGCTCGGCCATCTCGGTTTGCCGGTCCACCTGCGCGGCCGCCCGTTCGAGATCGGTCCACTCGGCCTGGCGTTGCCGCGCCTGGACCTCGGCGCTGCGAACCGCGACCTCTGCCTGGGCGTCCCGCAGCTCCTGCGCCGTGGCCAGGCTCCGTTCATGTAAACGCTGGCGTTCCTCCTCCCTCTGCTCGGCATGCTCCAGTCGAGCCCGCGCTTCCCGGATCCAGGCTCTGGCTTCAGCAACCGCCGCCTGGTCGGCATCCCTGTGGGAGAGCAGGGCCTGCTCGATGGAACGGATCTGCTCCTCGATCGCCCTTTTCCTGGCTTCCAGGTCGGCCAGAAGGACGTTGCTCTGATCGAGGGCGATCCGCTCGGCCTCGTCATCCAGCTCGAGCAACAGCTGCCCGGCGACGACATCGAGACCGATCGCCATGTGGTTGTGAACGACCCTTCCGCTGATCTGGGAAACCACCGGGTGTGGTCTGTCGGAGACCTCCAGTCTGGCGTAGCTGGTCACCTCGTAGACGGGGATCCGGCTGAGCGCCATCCAGACCCCCCAGCCAACCAGGATCGCCGTGGCGACGAGTAAAAGGAGCGCCGACCAACGGGAGCGATCGCTCTCAAGAGAGCGCATGGTGCGAGAAAAGGAAGCAGGCACGTTACTCCGAATCGGTGAGAGCTCAACCTCGTGCAACCTGTAGATTGCGGTGCGTCAGGCTGGACTCGAGACTTGGGAATATACTTTTGCATTCTGGATGGCGGCAAGATCGATGGAGGTTGATCCGGTTGGCCAGGGGAGGTTTTCCCGTCCTATCTGCCATTGGAAATCCCAGAGCGATGAGGTCTCTTCCGCTTGCGGTCGGTTGCGGGTGCAGCCATACTTGCGCTGGCTTTTCCCTCGATTGCGGCTACAGCCAGCGGCCTCTCCTGTATCAGCACATCTCAAGACTTCAGGGGAAGCTGTTTCCATAGTACAGCCAGGCCGCCAGCGTGGCCGTGCATCCATGGACGATCTCCGTGTAGAACGGCCAGTCCACGGTATCGGCGGTATCACGAAAGCTGTGGTAGGTGTCCAGTGTGGGAAAGGTGCTGAGTGAGGCGGCGCACATTCCAGCCTGGATGAACGGCGCATGGTCCGAGGAGCCGGCGATCTCGTTGTCGGTCGGGACCAGGATGGCGTCGGAGTACAGCCGGAACGCTTCGACCCCCAGGCCGCCGAGCTGCTGGTGGTCCGAGGAGTAGACGTACCACACGCGGTCCGGCGTGGCCGGATGGGTCCAGCCCACCATGTCCACGTTCAGCATGCAGGAGATCGTGTCCTGGGCCTCGTTCAGCTCCTGGACGTATCGTTCCGAACCGACCAGACCGACCTCTTCGCAGTCGAACAGCACGAAATGCACGTTTCGGTCGGAACGGTGGTCCTCGCCGAATGCTGCAAGGACATCGGCCATCTCCAGCACGAAGGCAACCCCCGTTCCGTTGTCCACCGCTCCTGGAGCAGGATCGCTGTACGGATCCCAGTTGGATTCGCTGGAGGCCGTCGAGTCATAGTGGGCGGTCACCAGGACAGGCTTTTGCTCGGGGGAGGTGCCGATCAGCACCGCCTCGAGATTGGAGCAGTTGTAACCCGACGCCCAGAAATCGTTGCGCGTCACCTCCAGGCCGGCCGCTTCCAGCTCTCCGGTGAGATAGTCGATGGCCAGCTCGTGGTCCGGACTGCCCACGGCTCTGGAGGTGATGGTGACGTTGCCATCCGGGCCGGACCAGGGGTCTGCCCCCGACAGCACGGCGATGCGCTGCTCGATGCGGCTGGGATCGATCCCATCGATAAGGTCCAACAGCATGGGATCATCGGCCTGGATCGCCCCGGGTAGTGGCGGTTCGCTGGTAAAGGCATCGGGGATGCACACTCCGATGCAGCTCTGATCGGAGCGGCAGTCGGCGGCCTGCTCGCAGGTGCGGGCACAGGCGGAAAAGGAGGGCATCAGCTCGATGCACGCTCCGTATTCGCCACAGGCATCCACCTGCGCCGGGTTGCAGTCGAGCAGGGAGCAGTATCCCCCCTCGAACCCCTCGAACATGGCATCGGTGATGCAGAATCCGTCCAGACAATCGCCCAGCCGGTTACATTCCGCCCCCAGTTCGCCGGGAGCCGGTGGATGGCCCTGCGAGCCGGTGTCACCGTCAAGGGCGTCGCCGATGCCGCCGTCTCCATCGATCGGGGAGACATCGGACAGGTCGGTGACCTCCTCCGTCAGGTCGGTCGGTTCCTCCGCCAGGTCGGACAGATCCAGATCCATCTCGCTGCCGGCGTCCGGCTGGCTTTCCCTATTGGGATCGTCATCGGAACAGTGGATGGTGGTTGCGAAGGCAAGGCACAGAAAGGGTAGCATGCCCACGGCACACCGTCGTGGCGGTTGTCGCTCCACCGCGACCATCCCCTGTTCCGGGTTTGCCGCCATCTCTCTCCCGACCTTTCCTTGCCACAACGGAGTGGCATTCCCTCGACTTGGCTCGATCATGATTGGAAAGCTCCTCCTTACGGCGAACACGCAGTGGATACCAGTATCTTACCGAGGGCGAAAGAGCTGGGACAGGATTGCGCTGCAGGCCAGGGTCTGTTTGTGCGACAGCCGCCTCTCCCTGGGTGCAAACTCGGCAGACGGCAGGGAGAAAAACCGCTCTTGACAGCTCGAACCGGTACCTGGAAAGTGGGCTCACCGCGGACCAGGAGCTTGATCATGAAGTTCATTGTGCTGGGGGGTGCAGGAGAGATGGGCAGCCGCGCCGTGGAAGATCTGGTCTGTGCGCCGGTCGCCAGCCGAGTGACCATCGCCGATCGCAACGGGGAGCAGGCCGGCCGGATCGCTGCCGACCTGGCGGGCCAGGGAGCCGAGGTCGAAGTGCGGGTAGTGGATGCCACCCGACACGAGGAGCTGGTCGGGGCGATCCGGGGTCACGACGTGGTCGCTTCGGCCCTGGGGCCGTTCGATCGCTTCGAGCCGCTGCTGGTGCGAGCAGCTATCGAGGCTGGCGTCAGCTATGCCAGCATCTGCGACGAGTGGGAACCGGCCCGCCGTGTCATCGAGCGGTTCGACCAGGCCGCCAGGGAGCGGGGGGTGACGGTGGTGACCGGCTTGGGCACCAGCCCCGGTTATACCAACGTCTGCATCCGGCTGCTGGCCGATCGACTGGATCGGGTGCACCGGGTCGAGGTGGCGGTCCTTCAGCCGCTCGATGGCGGAGGTGGGCCGGCGGTGATCGATCACGCCATGACGATCATGAACGGCCCGATCTCGGTCTGGCAGGAGGGGTCGCGCCAGAGCCTGCCGGCTCTCTCGGATGCGCGCCGAGTGGAGTTTCCCCGCTTCGGTGCCGTCAAGGTCTGGCGCATGGGGCACAGCGAGCCCGAGACGATCCCCCGCTTTCTACCCGACGTCGAGGCGGTCGACTTCTTCATGGGCTATGGACGAGGTGCCTGGATGCTCATCTTTCCCGCGCGCCTCGGCCTGTTCGGAGGCAAAAGGCGAAAGGCGCTCACCCGGCGCATTCTGGGGCGCATCGAGCGGTTCGTCCGGGCGGACACCCCCATCCCGGGGGCCGTCCGGGTGGACGTGTGGGGCGCAAGGAACGGTGTCGAGCAGCATCACCTGCTGTGCGGTACCGGGGAGATGCGTCATGTGACCGGCACCTCGCTGGCGGTCGGCGCCCTGATGCTGGCGGAAAAGAAGCTGCTGGTCGAGCCCGGTGGCGTCTTCGCCCCAGAGGCCTGTCTCGAACCCAAGGCCTTCATCGCGGCCATGCGGGAGCGGGGGATCGTGGCCTACGAGGACCTGGAGATGACCCGCGAGCTGGCTTGAGGGGAATAGAAAAAAGGGCCAGACGATGGGTACGCCCAAGAAAACCAGGGGATGGCTGGGGTTGCCGCGCACGGTGATCGCGCTGGGGCTGGTGAGTCTGTTCACCGACCTGTCGAGCGAGATGATCTACCCCCAGATCCCGCTTTTCCTGGCTACCGTGCTGGGTGCCGGAGCGCTGTCGTTGGGGGTCATCGAGGGGGTGGCGGAGTCGACCTCGGCGTTGCTGAAGGTCATCTCCGGTATCTGGTCGGATCGGGTGCGCAAGCGGAAACCCTTGGTGCTGGCCGGCTATAGCCTGTCTGGGCTGGTCCGGCCGCTCATCGGCCTGGCCACGGGCTGGATCTTCGTGCTGGCGATGCGCTTCTTCGACCGGGTGGGCAAGGGGTTGCGCACCTCTCCCCGGGATGCGCTCATCGCCGACGTGACCGATCCCAAGATCAGGGGGAGGGCCTATGGGCTGCACCGATCGATGGACCATGCGGGGGCGGTGATCGGCCCTCTGGTCGCTGCCGGGCTGCTGGCCATTCATGGAGTCACCCTGCGCCACGTGTTCCTGCTGGCGGCGGTGCCGGCCGCCGTGGTGGTGGTCATCATCCTGGTGGGGGTCAAGGAGCCGGATGCGGCCGGTCCGATGGAAGCGGGCTCGGGCCTGGCCATCGGCTGGCGGAAGCTTCCGGTGGGCTACAGGCGCCTGCTGGTCGCCCTGGTGGTCTTCACTTTGGGCAACTCGACCGATGCCTTCCTGCTGCTCCGCCTGTCCGATAGCGGCATCGATGCCGCCGGCATCTCGCTGTTGTGGTCGGCGCACCACCTGGTCAAGCTGGGCGCCACCTACCTGGGGGGCCGCCTTTCGGATCGGCTGGGGCGGCGGCCCATGGTGATGGCTGGGTGGGGAGTGTACTCCGCTGTGTACCTGTTGTTCGGGTTGGTCGAATCGCAGGTGGGGATGGTGCTCATTTTCCTGGCCTACGGCCTGTATTTTGGTCTGACCGAGCCCACCGAGCGGGCCTGGGTTGCGGACCTGGTGCCGGAGAAGCTGAGGGGTACCGCTTTCGGGTACTACCATGCGGCCATCGGGGTGGCGGCTTTGCCCGCCAGCCTGCTGTTTGGTGTGCTATGGAGGTGCTGTGGCGCCAGCGTGGCGTTCCTGACCGGGGCCGGATTGGCCCTGGCGGCTTCGCTGCTTCTGGCTCGGGTGCCAGGGGGGCGGCTGGCGGAGGGGTGAACCGTCTTACTGCTGGAAGCAGTAGAGGCTGCGGGCGTGCTGGCAATCGACGTTGGACGTGCCGTCGGGCCAGCGGGTCCAGGAGGTGCTCGACTCCAGGCAGTAGATCCCCTCTCCGCCCATGGCATCCCGATTGGTCCAGTCACCGCAGGTTGATCCCTGCAGAGTTCCGTTGGGAGCGGTGGCTGTCCAGACCGCACCGCACCCTCCTGGTACCGCGAAGCAGTTGCAGCACCAGTTGTACCAGTCGTAGCCCCCTTCCGAGACGCTGATCGCGTGTTGGAGGCCCGAGCCGTCGGTGAGGTCGGCCCAGTTGTTGGCCACTACCTCATCGTCCACGCGGACGTAGGGCACGATGCTGTGCGTCAGCCTGTCCGCCGCGCTGGTCTGCGAGTCGGAGAGCCAGGCCTTGTAGGTGCCGGGCAGCCCCTCCTCCTCCGCCAGTCGCTGGCAGGCGGCATCGGCTGCGGCAAGCCCGCCCAGGTTTCCGTAGTACTCGTCTGAGGACAAGAACACGAGGCACTGCCCTGTCAGCGCATCCGGGGCTCCCGTGCACGCTCCGGCACCGTCGCATTCCCCCGGGGCGTCGCCGTTGGAGCACAACAGGTCGTCGCAGGCGGTGCCCTGGGACTCGAACTGGCAGGAAGCGCTGCAGCAGTCCCCATTCACCGTGTTGCCGTCGTCGCACTCCTCCGACCCCTCGCGCACTCCGTTGCCACAACTGTCGTCCCCGTTTCCCCAGTGGTAGTCGTCGTCATCGCCCGCGCCGCAACTGCCGGAAAGAAGCAGGAAGACGGATGCGCAGACGACCAGCGCCGCGGCAAGGGTTGCTCTCGTGACATTGTTCATCGCCTGTTCTTCTCCCGTCATTTGTGAGGCTGTTGTCGAAGTGAAAGACCTTGGAATCGAAAACGTCGCCGGAAACCGGTGGCCGTCAGGCAGATCCTCCAGCCCCCGCTGCACCGCCGTGAAAGACTCTTCCCACTAGCATTCCTCGGGGTGCTCCTCGCAGTAGGGGTCGAGGCAGCTCATCACCGTTTCCAACTCGCTCAGGCAGTAGGAGGGTTCGCAGGACCACTCGCTCTGGTGCTCGCCGATACAGGCCATCAGCGTTTCGTACTCCGACATGCAGCCGGAGTTCGTCCCGAGCGCCGCAAGCTCCTCGCAGGTTTCGTTGAAATTCGGTGATCCCCCGCAGTAGATATACTGGTAATCGTAAAACTGTAGGCAGGTCGTGAGGAAGGCTTCGCTGGCGTCTTGGACGCCGACATCGCCCTGGATGTCGACTGCTGGGTCGATGATGGGATCGGTGACAGGGTCGATGACAGGGTCGGTGACGACATCGCTGCTGGTGTCGCTGCCGTGATGGTTGTCATCTCCGTCGTCGCTGGGAAGGCAACCGACCAGAATGATCACGAAAAATGCCGAGGCAAGTCCAAGTAGCAGGTTCTTCAACTGACCCTCCTTTGCGCAGTGACCGCAAACCGTTGCACTTCGGTCTGCAACTAACCCGCTGCCATCCAGAAAGGGGCAGCTGGTCCGCTTTCCAAGTCTGCTCACCAAGTGTCGACTGGCACCAACCATACACCACCTCGCCGCCGCAGGCCAGGGCCACCAATCCAGTCGCTGTCTGACAAGACGCGCTTTGGGGTGGCAGGTCGGCAATCATCCGAGATGACCGTGCGGGTGAATGGGTCGCCCACCTTCGCCTGGTGGGAAGAAAAAGTGGACCACGCGGACCGGGCAGTTCCGAAGCACCTTCGATCCGTGGCCAGGAAGTAGGAAAACAACAGGCCCTATGCTACGCTTGGCGACAGTTCAGCAAGCGATCATCCAGGCTCTCGACGGCGGATCACTTCTTGATACCTGAACCGGTTGGTCAGGATGGAATTGGTGCTTCACGAGGGCTGATGCCTTACGGCCCAAGGAGCAAAGGGATGAAAAGACCGTTCGTTCTCGCGTTCGTCTTTCTTCTTGCCACACCCGCGGCCCTGTTCGCCCAGGAGGCTCCCGGCCTGGGGCGGGGTGACATCGCGCTCAAGCTCGGATACATCGCGTTTCCCCAGAACGACAGCGACGAGGCCGGCATCTACCTTGGGCTGGCAGGTTATGGCCATGTCGGCTCCAATGTCTATGTCGGGGGGGAGTTGGGTCCCGCCGGCAACATCGGCTTCTTCTCCGACGACATGTCGATGGTCTCCTTCGAGCTGAACGCGAAGTACGCGCTGGGGGTCGGATCGCACTTCGTGGTGGCCGGGGGGGGCGGTCTGTGCCTGGCCTACGCGGAAATCGAGGACTACTCCTTTTTCTCCGGAAGGGAGACCTATCAGGAATGGCTCTTTGGGGGTCAGGTGTTCGCCGACCTGGTGTTCCGATTCGGCTGGTTCGATTTCGGGTTCAATGTCAAGTACCAGCTGTTATCGCCCCCCGACCAGGAGGGGGTCGATTTTTCCAACTTCCGGTTGGGCCCGCAGATCGGGATCGTCTTCTGAGGCTCGGTCGGCCTGTTGAGGCAGCGGTTGGCCGATCGGCCGTCCGGTCGATCTTCATCGAGCTGTTCGTACGACTTGCAGGGGGCGGGAATCAGGCAACCGCCTTGGACTTGGAGTCGGCGGGGGAGTCGGACTTGACCTCCTCTTCGGGCAGGCTCTCGCGGACGAAGGTAGCGATGTCCATGACGCGCAACCGATCGTCGACATCCATGATCTTGACGGAGTCCTCGAGCATCTGGACGCAGTAGGCGCAGCCGGTGACGATGCAGTCGGCGTTCTTCTCGAGCGCCTGCTGGACGCGGAGGTTGTTGATCCGCTCGGTGGACTTGAGGTCCATCCAGAAGTGGCCACCGCCGCCGCCGCAGCAGAGGCTCTTTTCACGCATGTTGTTCATCTCGGTCAAGGTGGTGCCGGGGATGGCGTGCAGCACCTCGCGGGGGGCGTCGAAGATCTTCTGGTAGCGGCCGAGGTAGCAGGGGTCGTGGTAGACGATCTTCTGGGCCGGTCCCTGCTCGGGCTTGATCCGTCCGCTCCAGACCATCTCGTGGAGGAACTCGCTGTGGTGGACCACGTTGTAGTTTCCGCCGAAGGGTTTGTACTCGTGGGCCAGCACATTGTAGCAGTGGGGGCAGGAGACGAGCAGGACCCGGAACTCCCGGCTGTTGAGGTCGGCGATCTGCTGCTTGGCGATCTCCTGAAAGATGTTCTCGTCGCCGAGCACCCGGGCGGGGTCGCCGCAGCAGCGCTCGGACCGGCCCAGCACGCCGAAGTCGATTCCACACCGTTTCATCAGCTCGCACAGGTTGACGGCGATGTTCTGCTTGGTGGGGTCGAAGGTGGTACAGCAGCCGATCCAGTACAGGACGTCCACTTTCTCGCCGGGACCGACGACGCGGACCCCCAGCTTGTCGATCCACTCCACCCGGTCGCCCTGGGGGCCGAAGGGGTTGCCGAGGTTGGAGAGCATGCGCAGGGCGCGGGCGGCTTCGCCGGGGACGCGGCCTTGCATCATGATCTCGTTGCGGCGGATATCCATGAAGGTATCGACGTGGTCGATGGCGGCGGGGCAGACCTCCATGCAGGCGGTGCAGGTGCGGCAGTACCAGATGAACTCCTCGTCGAAGCCGGCGCCGATGATCTGGGCCTGTTCGATCGGTTCGGCGGGGCTGTCGGCCTGGGTGTCGGGGGTCTTCTGGGCGTCGGGCGCCTTTTTCGCTTGGGCGCGGGCCTTGTCGTAAGCGTGGCATAGCTCGAGCGACTTCTGGATGAGCCGTTTGGGCGAGAAGTCGTGGCCGGCCATCAGGGCGGGGCAGATCTCCTCACAGCGGCCGCAGTTGATGCAGGCGTCGAAGTCCAGCCGTTGCTTCCAGGTGAACTGCTCGGCGTTGCCGGTGCCGATGTTGAAGCTGGCCTCGTCGAAGTCCTCGGCCTCCATCATCGCCTCCAGGTCGACGTGCTTGAGCTCTCCGCGTGGGTTCAACTTGGCGAAGAAGTTGTTGGTGGGTACCGCCAGCAGGTGAAAGAACTTGGTGAAGGGGATGGTGGCGATCCAGGTCATGGCCAGGACCGTGTGGGTCCACCATAGCACCCGGTGCGTGGTGCTGCCGGCCTCCTCGGAGATGCCGCCAAAGAGCCCGGAGCAGGCCCATCCCACAAAGGAGAGGGGCGCCCAGGGGTCGCCGATGACGGCGATGCGCAACCCTTCGATGACAAAGCCGGTCAGGACGATGAGGGCGATGAGCGACAGGGAGGTGGCGTCGCCCCACTTGTTCTCGATGGTCTTTGGTTTGCTGATGAGGCGGCGCCAGGCGGCCATCCCTGCGCCGACCAGGACGAACACGCCGGCCACCTCGGCACCCACGGTCAGCAGGACATACACGTAGCCCCGAAAGAAGGTGGTTCCGAAGTCGGCGTCCAAGAACACCACGGCGGTGGTGATGGTAAGGACGATGAAGGAGTAGAAGACCAGGCTGTGGAAGAGGCCGGGAAACCGGGATCCCCGGACCCTCTTCTGGAAGAGGACCTCCTTGATCATGGTCCAGGCGCGCTTGCCCCAGTCGCCGAAGCGCTCATTGTTGGGTTTTCCGCGACGCCAGAAGGAGACGTGGCGATACACACCATAGCCGCAGATGACCAGGGCGATGCCAAGCAGCAGGTACATGACCCAGGCCCCGGAGATATTCCACAGGATGGGTCGGGTTGCCGAAGAGAGGTCTGTCACCTTGTCCTCCGTTGGTTAAGCCGGCCCGGCTTCATACCGTTGTCTGGTTGCCGGCGCAAGGGTCTCGACAGCCTCCAGGCCGACTCGGGCTCGATGGGCGCGATGGCACGGGCAAGCGCCACCCGCGAGGGAAAGCGGGGACATGCCGGAGGTGTTGCGGTGGTGCGCAGTATCTGGCGCTTGCCCCCCGCTGGGGGCGCAAGCGTGCTCGAGCCACCTGGGGTGACCGATCGAGCGGAACGGAAAGGCTGGGGGATCACCGTTGCCATGCGGCCTGTGGCTGCCGCCATGCTAGTGGCGATGGCCCGTGGGGGCCGGCTGCAGGAAGTGCAGCTTTTTGGGCTTGCGCACGTTGTAGGGCTTGGCTTCCACCTGGGCGGCGCTGGCGCGCGGCAGCCGAGCGGGCCGATCCTTCTGCTCGTTGCGGGACATCTGGGAGACGCAGTCCCACAGGGTGGTGGCCGCGGTCAGCTGGAGATTGCGCTGCTTGCAGACCTCGATGAAGCTGCGCAGCATGGGCCAGTTCCGGCTCAGGCTCCAGACCCGCTCGACCAGGATGACGTCGTAGGAGCCTTTGAAGGAGAGCAACGCCTGGATGCCCTCACGGCTCATGATGTCCTCGCAGTAGGCCTCGTCCTCGAACCAGGCGACAACCTCGATGTCGTTCTCGCTGGCATACTTCTCCAGTGTCTCCCTCTGCAAGGTGCGGCTGATGACCTCACCGGTCCGGCCCAGGATGATATCGGCGGTATAGGCGATGGCTTTTTTTGACATGGTGATCCTCTCTGCAGTTTCAGTGCGATCAGCTGGCCCGGGGATTCTGGCTACCGACCCGCGCTGACCGGGTTTCCTCTCGGTGGATAGGGATACGCACAGGCTGTGCCAATCTCCCTGGGAAAACGATAACTGCTGGTAGATAAATGACATTTTTGTTCCTGAGGCCCGGTTTTCCCGCCGTCCCGCACCGCAGGTGTGTACAATTTTTATACAGTCCAATTCGGGGGCCGCGGGGGTGGGTCCCTGTTACGATAACACCCTGTTTTTTATGGGTATTAGCTCGGTCCCTCCCCAGCCTGATCGCCCAGGATGTTGAGTGTATACCAAAAGTATACACCCCTGTGCGGCGGGCAGCCGGGGCGGTGGTCGTGAAGGGATAACCTGTGGTTATTACGGGGTAATGGCCCTGATCTCAGAACCCGAGCAGGGTGATCGTGGTGTATATAAAATCTATACACTCAGGCTGCCGCCACTGAACAGGTCAGGCTTGCCCCTCAACGGCCCGGCGGACTACGCAAGCCCCGCAGGAAACGAGGGTCGTCTTTCAGCAGCTCGACCACCTGCAGGGCACTCGCCTCCCGGTCCTTGAGCTCCAACATCAGGTCGAAATCGTACTCGCGGGAGGCCTCGAAGAACTGCAGGAAGTGATCCCGATCCAGGTTCTCCCGATGTCTCCCTCTTCGGCGGCGGGGCGACTGGGAGCTGTAGTCGATCATCATGAGCCCATCGGCTTGGCTCCAGGTCTTCGAGACCGCTTCCAGCGCCTCGGTCAGGCTCTCCCCGTTGTTCTTGATGGAATGGTGCAGCACATCCAGCACCACCGGGAGCCCGGTTCGCTGGTGGATCTCGAGGCAGTCTGCCACGCTGCAAAAGATCGTTTCGTTCTCGATCACCAGCCGATCGCGGATCGATTCCGGTAGAGCGAGCGCGTTGCGGACAAAGCGGTCGATACCCGCTCGACCATCCTCGAACTGGTCGCCCACGTGCAGTTGTATCTTGGAGGTCCGGTCCAGCTCCAACGCCTCCATGAGCTCGCACTGGTACTCCAGGTCGGCCAGCGCACTTTGCAGCACCCGGTCGGACGGGTGGTTCAGCATCACGTCCAGGTCGGGGTGGATGTTGATCCGCATCCGGTGGGTTCGCAGAAACTCGGCAAGCTGGGCCAGCTCGAGGTCGAACAGCTGCCGCCAGTCGAACTTGCCCTTGACCGATCGGGCGAAGGGGACGAGATCGTTCTGGATCCGAAAGAACAGGATGTGGTGGGCCTGGTTGAACTCGAGGATCCGGCGGAGCTTGTCGAGCCGTTCCGCGGTGGAGGCCCACAGCCGATCGACCTTGCTTCCGATGATGCCCACCAGCTGTTTGTCTCCCCTGGTCAGGCTGATGTTGATGGAGGGATATCCGACCTTCATCTGCTCGCGTCCCGTTCGATCTCGTCCCGGCGAGTGGCTGCAGTGTATCGTCTCGCCGATTTTTCAGCCAGGTTTGAGGTGGGGGCCAGATGATCCTCTTGGCGATTGAACAAGCCGGCGATCAGGGCGCCAGATCGCCAGGTCGGAGGCGGTTCTGGTTGCGTATCCTCCAGCCATTGGGGACCAGGTCTTCGACCTGGACCCCGACCGTCTGGATCCGCGTGTTCACCTCCTGGTAGGCGTCATCACCGATGGGGCAGAAACCGGTGATGCCCGCCATCTCGAGCAGGATGCGGGGGCCTTGCTCGGTAGCGGCAAAGCCGATCAGGGCCTGGCTGGCCGCCTGGCGCAGCATGGGGGAGAGACCGGCGCGGAAGAAGACCGGTTCGTTGGGGATGGCGCTGGTGGTGGCGACGGAGCGGAGATCGGAGTGCTCCTGGTTCTCATCCCAATAGGTGGCTGCCGCATCGACCTCACCCGCTCTGAGCTGCGCCAGGGAGGCCTCGTGACTGCCGGTAAAGACCACGACCGGAGAAACGCCGGCGTCTCTGAGAAGGGCGGCGGGGTAGAGGAAGCCGGAGGTGGAGTAGCCGCTGACAAAGGCCACCCGTTTTCCTTCCAGGTCCTGGGGACGGTGCAGGTCGCTGTCGGCCTTGACGAAGATGGCGCCGGTGTAGGTGCAGGCACCTTGATGGCGCAACAGCTGAAGACCGGCCTGGACCCCGTATTCCTGGTGGCAGAACAGGTAGTCGAACAGGGGAAGGATGGCCACATCGACATGGTGGGTACCGGCCAGGTTCATGGCGGTTGTCTCGTCCGGTGCGATCCGGATCTCGACAGCCAGCCCGGTCTGTTCATGGAGGTAGGCGGTCAGGTTGGCCAGATCGTCGGCGCTGGCAGCATAAGCCGGGGCGAGCAGGATCACCAGCGGATTTTCCGATTGGCCGATGGTATCCAGGGAACGACCCCTGCAGCCGGCGACAAGGAAGAGAGCGAGGAACACCAGGCACCATCGTATTGATCTGAAGCTGGACATCGGTGATCTCCCGTCGAGCGGTCTGCTCTTCCAAAGTGACCTGCACCTGTAGCAACGCCGCGAACAGTCAGCTCGTGTCTCGACCTGGGTTGGTTGACTCACGGGCCACAGGGTATTTCGCGACGGCAGTCACGTCAACCCGAATGCGAGGTTGCGCCAAACCGGGCGGTCGGAGGGGTTTCGACAGGTGTCCTCCACCCAGAACGCTCAGGCCGGGCGTGGATCTCGATTCACTCCTGCAAGTGGCGACAGGCAGCCATCGCTGGGCTGGCGGGAGTAGAGGCGCCGGTGAGCACCCCTGGCAAGTGCCTGCTGGAGACATGCATGCTGGTGTGCGAGGCCAGACGGTCCTCTGCAGCCCCCCCGGCATGGGACCGGGGTGGTGTGGGAGCCACCGAAGGGGGTGGATCAAGAAGGATCAATCAGGAGAATCGGCTGGTTACGGCAGTCTACGGGGCGACGGTGAAGCTGCGGCTCCAGGAACCCCAGGTGCTGGTGGTGATGCCATTGGCGGTGCTGGAGGCGTACTCCGGTTGCCCCGGGGCGATGGTGACGGTGAGCTCACCCCCCGTGGCCTGGTTGATGACACCAGCGTGGATGGCGGCCCTGCAGATGGAGGAGTCATCGCTGTAGATGCTGGTGCCCCATACCGAGCCGGTGGTGCAGTTGGCGGGGCAGGTCACCCGATGGGTCGCACCGGGGTCTCCGGCCAGACTGCCCGCGGTGGTGTTGCACTCGAGGGCGGTGGCGCCGGTCTGAACCGCCAGGCCGGTGGGAGCGACGGTGAAGCTGCGGCTCCAGGCACCCCAGGCTCTGGAGGTGACACCGTTGGCCAGGCTGGGGGTATATCCGGGCTGTCCGGGGGCGATGGTGACCGCCACCACGCCGCCCAGCTGGCCGTTGGTGACGCCGGCGTGTACGGCAGCGGTGCACACTGAAGAGTCATCGCTGTAGATGCCGGTGCCCCAGACGGCGTTGCTGGTGCAGGCCCCAGGGCAGACCACGAAGTGGGTGGCACCCGGGTCGCCTGCCAGCGCCTGGGCATTGGTGCCGCATTCCAGCGGGGTGGGGTTGAGCTCGGAGATGACCAGATTGGCCGGGGCTGTGCTGCCAGAGCCCCACACACCCACCCAGATGTCGTACTGGCCGCTGGAAGGAGCGTCGAAGCGGACCATCGGGTTGAGGCCGTTGGCGTCGTCATTGCAGTGCCATGATCCATCCGCTGCGTTGACCACCAGCGTGGTGTCGACCGTCGAGTTGACGAAGAAGGAGAGGGGAAAGCTGCCCGCCGTATAGTTGATACGGACGGCGGGTTGGGCGGCGGTGATCATGCCGGTGCAGTTTTCCGGAGCCCCGAGGGTCTGGGGGGTTTCGGCACCGCCCGCGACCACCGTGACCGACTGGGGATCGGGCATGAATCCAGTGTTGAGGGTATGGGTGCCATACAACGGCTGGGCGGAAACCCAGTCCTGAGCGGCTGCCTGTGCGGACAACAGGAAGGTACAGGCGGCCAGGCTGACGATCATTAGACTTCTCTTCATCACGAATCCTCCTTGGGTCTCGATAGACCGATGATTGCCGCTTTCGGTTATCAACGCGTGTATTCTTGTTTTTCGTCCACGAATGTCAAGGTCCCATCACACTAGACGTGTTGGATACCGCCGACTCGTGTGGCAATCGGTTGCGGGATTGGACGCGACAGGCTCCTGGATGTTACAGTTTCCCGTTCAGAACGCCGGTGGTTGTACCCCAGGGTTCGATGAAACACAAGGTGACGGATGGGAAGAGTGGCAGCCGAGCCCGTTTTTCACTGGGAACCGCAGGATTTGATGACGCTGTACCCCTTTGTGGACCCCCCCCTCAGACCCCCGTTCTCCACACCGCATCGGCCGTTTCCGCCTCGCATCGACGGACGGAACAGGCGGCTCTGGCTCATCGCGTCACTCTTGGCCTGCATGGTCTCCCCGGCCGCCTACGCCGACCAGGCCGAGCCGGAGTACACCCTGGATGGATCCCGGATCTTCTGGTTCGTTCAGATCACCGACACCCATGTGGACAGCATCCTGCCCCAGAGCGAGGAGCGGATCACCTGGGCTTTGAACGAGGGGATCTGGGTGGTGGATCCCGCCTTCGTGGTCAACACCGGCGATCTGACCGACTCCACCAACGGGATCATCTACGGGACCGGACCTCACGAAGAGGAGTGGATCCGCTATCGGATCTTCCTCGAGGAAGCGGGGCTGACACCCGACTTCTACTTCGACCTGCCGGGAAACCACGACCAGTACGGAGACGCCGACCTGTCCTACTATCGCCAGTACTCCATGTGGGGTTCCTCGACCGGCCGGACGCAGCCGCACTGGGTCGTCGAGTACCCCTTTGGAAGCTACTTTTTCTTCGGCGCTGCCACCGCAGGTAATGACGGAGCCCAGTGGCCCTTCGACAACCCCACCTTCGTCTACTGGGAGATGGAGGAGATGCGGGCAGCCCTGGCCGAGCACGGAAGGGATGCCGAGCTGATCTTCCTGTTCGGGCACCACGACTACCGCAGCACAGAGAACCATGACCGCTTCCTGGAGGAGTTGAGCCCCTACGGACCTCGATTCTATGCCCACGGTCACACCCACGACCACAAGGCGACGCTGGGCGATGACGGCATCATCCGATATCGCATCGATTCGCTGGGTCAGGCCCGCCACGACAACTTCGCCGTCTGGGGGATCGACGCCAACACCGTCTCCGTGGGGGTCTACGATGCCGGCGACGCCTGGCCCGCCATCCTGATCACGGCGCCGGTAGACGCCAGGCTGTTGGAGGTGGACAACCCGTATGCGCCCTCGGTTCCCAACAGCTGCACAGCGGCGCCGGTCCGCGCCCTGGTGTTCGATGCCGAACCGGTGGGACAGGTAGAATTCCGTTGGGATGACGGCACCTGGTTCCCGATGCACCAGCGCCTGGACCGGCCTCAACAATGGCGCGGCACCTTCGATGCCACCGAGCTCGAGCCCGGCCTGCACCAGCTCATGGTGAGCGCCAGCGGCTCCGATGAAGCCAGCCAGACCATCGAGGTGATGGTCGTGGAAGGCGTCTGTGAGCTGGGTCCGGAAGACCCCGATCTCGACGAGCTGGAACCCGAGGAGGTGCTGGACGCTCCGGGTGACATGGGTTCGGACCTTCAGGGCGAGGACGGCCCCGAGGTGGGAACCGATGTGGACGGGGGGTTCGATCAGGGTGGCGGGGAGGACCCGTCGGCCGATCGGGAAGCGGATGGTGCGGACGGCTCGACGGACGAGGATCTCGGCCAGGAGCTGGCGGATGGTGACCAGGACCAGGGCCAGATTCCGGGCGATCGGATGGATCCGGAGGGGGGGTGTGGTTGCGAGGCAGGTTGGGGAGGTGACCGGTCTTCGCCCGGGTGGTGGTGTCTCGCTCTGCTGCTGTTCCTGGCGACGGTGCGCCCACGTTTTGGTGGCAGAGTGGGCCGGGCTGGCGTCACCACTCGGCCCCGCGACTAGCTGTCGCGATCGGGCGGTCCGCCGATCGGCTCAGGGGACGAGCAGCGCCGCTTCCCGAAATCCTCTCAGCACCTGCTCCAACGCATTCTGGACGGACCAGGACGAACCACCGGTCTGACGGATCACCTGCTCCATGTCACGGGCCGCCTCGCTGGAACGCAAGCCGACCACCAGCTCCTCGATGTTGCGAGTGCCGTCCAACCTCTTCAGGATCTCGCGGGAGAGGTCGTCCAAGTGGACGACCCGGTGATACTGGTTGGTCACCCACGGTTGGACGGTCGCCTGGTAGCGCGCCAGGGCGGTCGCTCGTGGCCACTGGGGAATGGTGGAGAGCACCGGGGGGCGATGGGTGACCAGCTCGATGAACCCGTCGAAGAACAGGGTCGTCAGCTTGTTGGCCAGATCCTGCTGAAGGAGATCCAGCCAACCGCCATCGAGGGAGGCCCGCTGCATCGGGTGGGTGGCCTGGCACAGCTGCCTGACCTGCTGGAGCAAGGAGCTCAAGCCGACCGCTTCCGGACTTTTGTCTTGCAGCAGTTGGAGAGCGATCCGGACGGGCAAGCCCAACAGCTCGACCTGCTTGCCTTTGGCGTTGACGATGGCCGTGATGAGCCGGTCCTCGGGATCCTGTTCCATCCGCTCGATCCGGAAGCGTCCCCAGGCGGCCAGGTCGTTGAGCCTCTCCGGGAGGATGGCCGGCTGGACCTCCCGTTCCGACAGGCACAGCAAGGTCATCCGGAATCGCCGGTTGTGCAAGAAGTCGAGGTACTGCTGGGCCCGAAGCGGCTGTTCGCACCCCACAAGGAGGTCCTGGACGACCGGAGGATGGCGATCGACCAGCATGGCCGTATGCTCCGCATCTCCCAGGTATCGCAGCCCCTGCGCCTCGGCCATGGAGACGAACTGGTGGAGGAGAAAGGGCTGGTTGACCTCCACCAGGTACTCCCAGAAGAGGTGGCCATCCTCGCAGCGCTCCAGGGTGTTCAACTCGCCGGCCAGTTGAGCCAGGGGGTGTTTTTCTTCCTGCTCCAGGATCTGCCTGAGGACGGCTACCAAGGCTCGGGCCTGCTGCACCTGCTGTTCGGGCGGTAGATCGGCCGGAACGTGGTACTTCAACATGTCGCGCAGCGCGCAACCCAGGTGCCATCCCGGGAAGGTGTTGTAGCTCAGATAGGCGACTCCGTGGGGAGCGAGCCCCTTGCGGCAGAGGGTGAGGATCCGCTCTCGCACCGCCTGGTCCACCCAGGAGAACACGCCGTGGCAGATGAGGTAGTCGTAGGGTTGTTCCGAGTCGGCGAGGTCGAGGATGTCCGCCTGCACCAGCTCGACATTGGCAAGCCCCAGCTTCTCGATCGCCAGCCGCCCCTGCTCGATGTGGCGCGCGGAGCGATCCACGCCGATAAACCGACTCTCCGGCAGGCCGGCTGCCATGGGGATCAGATTCTCCCCGCTGGAGCATCCCAGCTCCAGCACCCGGCAGGAGTCCACCGGTGCCGGGGAAAGGCCGAACAGGTGGGCCAGGGTGGCCAGGTGGTCGGGGTGGGTCGGCCAGTAGGAGCGACCCGGATAGAGGATGTCGTAGTCGGGTACCAGGGGGGTCACCGATCACCTCGCATGGCTGGTGGTTCTGAAAGAGGTCCAGACCGGGACGAGCTCCATGGGGACAAAGGATGATGTCGGTCCCGGCGCCGATTCCATCAGGATTCCCGTTGGGCTCGGCCCCACATGCCGACGATCCGCCTGGCGCCCCACAGGCTGTTGATCTCGGAGACGACCAGGCAGTGCTCGTAGATGTCGATCAGGTTGAAGGAGTTGCCGAACAAGCTGCGTTGGTAGATGCAGCTCAAGGAGTTGGCGTTGACGATGACGGTGTTTTCCACCTGCATGGCGTTCGGATGGGAAGAGGTTCCGGTGAGCACCAGGTCGATCCCCTCATCGACCGCTCGGCGCAGCAGGTCGCCGCTATCCTCCAACAGGCCGCGTTCCCGGGCGTGCGGTACGGGCGTGATGTTGTGATGGAGGAACATGACGCGAAAAGCGCTCGCGACGCTCCGCATCTTGCTGAAAAAGGTGTTGCGTTCCGTCTCGCCGATGATGCCGATGGTGGTGTCGTACTGGAAGGAGGCAAGCCCCTGGACATGGACCCATTCGTTGGCGAACTGCTGGGTGACGGGTCCGAAGCTCTGGGTGAACAGGTGGAATCCCAGGTAGTTGGTATCCCGTCCTGCGGGGGTATACAGGACCGGCACCTTGATCTTGGCCATCTTTCGTTTGGCCAGGTTGTAATCCTCCGGGATCCCCTCGTAGACGATCCCCCCGCAGTGGATGGCCAGATCGGCATCCAGGGAGTTGATGGTATTGACGGCGCTGTCGAACGCTTTTTTCAGGAAGACGCGTCCCTCGGTGATCATGGTGTTGGACATGTGCACGAGGCGGAGTTCCCGGCGCCCGAAGTCGTGGAAGAAGCTCTGACAGCGGCGCGGGTAGCGCTTCTGTTCGCGGGAGCCGTCGATGCGGCGTGTCTCCACGATGACCTGCTCCTCCTCGATTTCGACCAGGTTGTAGGAGTTGACGTCGCCGTAGCGGGTCTTTCTGCCGGAAAGCGTGCCGGCGTTGACCAGCACGGTGCTCTCGACCTTGTAGACGTTGGGGTAGTGGCGGTGGCCGGAGAGGACCAGGTCCACGTCGTTGCGCAAGAACAGGTCGAGCAGGTCGCCCGCGTTGGAGAGGATGTTGCGTTCGCGGCCTGCCTTGGGGATGGGGATGACGTGGTGGTGGATGGCCACGATCTTGATCGGCAGATGGGGGTAGCTGCTGAGCGCCTCCTTGATCAGGTTGAACTTGACCATTCCGACCCGTCCGTCGTCGTTGTCGGGGGTGGCGCTGTTGATGTGGATGATGAGGGCGTCGCCGATGACCTTCACCCCGTTGGCTGGGCCGAGGTACTCCTCGAAGATCGCGATGCCGCCACTGCGGGCGTCGTGATTACCTGGAATGACGACCAGCGGCAGGCCGAGCTCGTCAAAGTGCTTCTTTGCCTCGCGGAAGTGCTCCAGGCGCCCGTCATCGGTGACGTCCCCGGTATGGATGACGACGTCGAAGTGCTCCTTGGTGATGCCCAGCATCGAGTCCACGAACACCTGGCGATTGAAATGGGAGCCGGAGCCGAAGTGGGTGTCGGATATGTGGCAGAGCCTCACGTCACTCCCTCGAGATGTAGGTTTCCAGCTTGTGCCGCTCGATGTCGATCAGATCCCGGAAGGTCACGATGCCGGTGATGACACCCCGGTCCTCCACCAGCAGGTGCTTGATGTTCTTCTCCGACATCACCCCCAGGACATCCCGGACCCGCGTACCGATGTCGATGGTGATGAGATGGCTCTCCATGACCTGGTCGACGGTGGTGGAGGTCGGCAGCCCTTGAGCCACGACCTTTCTCTTGATGTCGGCGTCGGTCAGAAAGCCGACCACCTTCTCCCCTTCCATGGCGACCAGCGAGCTGATGTCGAACTGGACCATGAGCTTGGCCGCATCCTGGACCGACTTCTTGCTGTCGATCCCGATGAGGCGCTTGGTCACGAAGGCCCGGACCGGCATGTCGATATCGTAGATGTTGGGGACGGAGTTGCTCATCCCAGCACCTCCTTTTCCAGGGTGGTGATCACATCCTTGACGACCGTCTCGACGCACTGGTCGAAGACCTGGTCGGTGATGATGGTCGCGTTCTCCTGTGTGGCCCGTTGCAGGATGTAATCCTGGAGCTTGCGGATCTTGCCGATGCGGGAGATGTATCGATCGGGGTCTCGACGGCTGCCTTCGGACCGCTCGTAGAAGCGTCGGATGTGCTCATCGACATCGGTCACGGCCAGCACATAGACGAAGACGAACGCCTCCTGCTTGGCCACCTCCAGCTCCATGTAGCCCGGCACGATGTGGACCCCGTTTAAGACCATGTCGATCCCCTCCTTGATGCAACGGGCCACCACCGCGCCCAGCCCCTCGCAGACCATGGACACCTGCTGGTCGAAGGCGTTGATCAGCTGGTTGATGGCAAAGGGGCTGCGCAGGCGCTCGTCCACCACGAAGGTCGACTCATGCAAGGTCGGGATCAGATCGCGGGACACCATGGAGCGCATGATCTCGCGGACGGTGTCGCTGCTGATGACCATGTTGATCCCCAGCCGTTGCCCGATCTCGGCGGAGATGGAGGATTTGCCGACACCCGGGGCGCCGCCGATCAGGATGAGGATCGGCTTCTCCAGGTGCTTCATTTTCTGGGTCACCTTGTAGAAGCGAGACTCCTTCTGGTAGCCGCTGGCGATCAGCTTGTTGCAGACCAGCTCCTGGATCTCATCGGTGGTGATGGAAGCGCGTCCGGCCTCTTCCAACTGGGAGTAGATGCTGATGACCAGCTCGTAGATCCGTTCGATCGACAGACCGGTCACAGCGATGGAGCGGGCCAGAATTCCCTTGGAGAAGGGGTACTCGTAGCCTTTGTGGTCTACGAAGATCATGGCGTGTTCTCCCAGCGGTCCCGCAACCCCTGGCAAAGCGCAAGGACTTTGGTTTCGATCTGGCTCAGGTCGCCTTCGATCGGGAGGGGAATGTTGTTCATGAACTGGACCTCCACCCCGTGCTCGACCGCGGTCATGGCCGCCACATCGATGGAGGCGGCCTTGATCTCGGTCAACAGGACGTCGGCCGAGGGGAGACCGGCGGCCAGCTCTTTCCTGAGGATGGCTCGGTTGGCCAGGCTGGCCGTGGCACCGACGATGGTGCAGCCATGATGTCGCTCCAGATGCTCTTTCATGGAGGGCAAGGCTTGGGGAGCGGAGGTGGTGGCGAGAAACACCCTTTTGCCGGACAGGTCGCCCAGCGGGTCCGGCCGAAAGACGGTCAACACAACCTCCAGTCCGGGCTTGATCAAGGCGAGGCCCCGCGTCAACTCGTCCAGCTTGGCGACATCGGCGAAGGGAGGCTCACACATGGTGACCACCGCCAGGTCGGCTTGCAGGATGCGATACTCCCCGAGATACTGCAGGACGTTCTCGATCGGCTGGCCGGCTCCGATGATCAAGAGGGAAGCATCGGTCTTAACCGGGGGATAGGTTTGCCCGGAGCCCTCCAGGATGATGAAGGGATGGGGCAATTTTTCAGCCAGCCGAGCCCCTTCGACCACGTTGGAGATGAACGGTTCGCCGGCCATGCCGCCGCCACACCGCCGGCATCCGATGGTGGGGACCTGTGCCAGGTAGGCATCCTCCCAGTAGTCGGAAGCGGCGTGACCGCCTCGTCTGGCCACTTCGATCAAGGTCTCGGGGGTCAGCGGTGCCCGGGTGGGGTCAACCAGGTCGGGCTCGGGCGGCCCCCCTCTGCCCATGGACACCACCAGCGGATCGAAGCCGTGGGCCTTGAGCAGCCTGGAGATGAACACCGACACACCGGTCTTGCCCACCCGTTTTCCCGTGCCCACGATGGCCAGGCTCGGCTTGTGGAAGACGGGCTCGAGGTGGAGCGGGGCAAAGGAGAAGTCGGCTCCCTGGTAGGCGACCCCCCTGGACAAGAGCAGGGAGGCGATGCGGAACCGGTCGCGATAGCTGACGATCGGCTCGTCAGAGAGGTCGATGGCCAGGTCGGGAGCGGTTTCGTCAATGGCCCTGGCGATGGCCTCCAGGGGGGGGCGGGTCGAGCCGCCCGGGTACAGGCGAAAGGAGGCCGACCCCCCGGAGAGCTGCTCCAGGGGGTTTTCCACCTTCTCGAATCCTCCCAGAAAGACCAGCGAGACGACCGAGTCCCCTTGTCTTTCGATCGTTTCCAGGGCCCAGCGGGTCACGGGCGGATGGTGTTCTCCGTCTACCAGGCACAGCACTTTCCTTGTCACGGTCCGATCCTTTGCGGGGGTTCCCGGTCCAGCCAGACCCGTGTCTGGCTGCGACGTCGAGCCGGTCTCGATGGTCGTACCGGCTTGAATACTGGTGGTACGGGGAAAGGTCAAGGGGCAGGAGCCGAGTTGACGATCCAGCTTGAATTCCCTGTGGCAAGAAGGGTAACATTTCCAGAACTCTCTGTAGCTCGAGGTGACACCATGCTGTTTCCCACAGGTTGGGGGCGTTATGGCAGTTTCCGTTGCCGTTGCGCCTTGCCGGTCGCTTTGCTCGCTTTCTTCTGTCTACCTGCCTGCGAGGAGGACACAGACGTACAGGATGTCATCGTGAGTGTGACCCTGCTGCAGACGTCGGACATTCACCATCACGCCGCAGGCAACGGCGCCTACGGGGACTACACGCCGATGGATACCTCCGACTCCGATCCGGTCATGGGAGGATATGCCCGGCTGGCGGCCCTGGTCGGATCCATCCGGGCAGAACAGGAAGTGGCCGACGTCCCGGTGCTGCTGGTCGATTCCGGGGACTTCACCATGGGCACCATATATGACTTGAACATGGCGGACCCCATCGCCTTCAAGATGCAGGAGGCGCTCGGCTACGACGCGGTGACCCTGGGCAACCACGAGTTCGACTGTGGTCCGGCAGGTCTGGCCGGCATGATCGACAGCGCGATGGCTTCCACACCGCCCTTCGCCATACCCATCGTGGTGTCCAACCTCATCACCGATCCGGTCTCGGAAGGAGACGACGCTTTGGAGGCGTTTTTTACGGAGGGGGGGCTGGTCGATCGGCTAATGGTCACCCTCGACAACGGGCTCAAGGTGGGATTTGTCGGTTTGTTGGGAGAGATAGCGGACGAGGACGCCGCCGGAGCCCCTCCGGTGACCTTCAACCACGAGCCGGCACACCTGCAAGCCGTGGTGGACGACCTGAGAAACAACCAGGGGGCCCACCTGGTGATCGCTCTGGCTCACGTAGGGATGAAATCCTCTCTGGACGAGGGCGAGGACTTCGACCTGGCCGAGGAGGTCACCGGCATCGACGTGATCGCCTCGGGGCATACCCACCTGCCGACGGCCGATCTGATCCAGGTCGGGAACACCCTGATTTTCGAACCCGGTGGCTATGGGGAGTACCTGGCTCGTCTAGACCTCTCCTACAATCTGACTCGCCGGCAGATCGAGAGCAGCTCCTTCGAGCTGATTCCGATCGACGATCAGATCGAGGGGAACCAGGCCATCCAGGAGCTGGTCGAGCAGGCCAATGAGGACATCAACGAGATGATCGCTCCGCTCTTCGACCTGGAGGTCGATAGTCCCCTGGCGGAGCTGGATTTTTCGCTCCCCAAGATGCCCCTGGTAGAGGTGGGGGTGGGAAACCTGGCCGCCGATGCGTTCCGGACCATTGCCACGCTGCGGGTTCAGTCCGGGCCCGATCCGACGCCTTTCACCGCGGCCGTGCTGCCCAACGGTCGTCTTCGCTCCGGTCTGTATGCCGATTCTGGCGGAATTGTGCGCTTTGCCGACATGTACAACGTCCTCGCCGGAGGGATCTCGCCCGATCCCTCCAACCAGCAGGTACCTGGCTGGCCGCTGGTCTCGGTATACCTGACTGGACCGGAGCTGCTGCATGTCTGTGAGATCAACGTGACCGGCTCGCAGCTGCTGGGTGACAGAGTCTTCTTGCACCTGTCCGGCATCCGCTGCGAGTACGACCCGGAAGCGATCTACTTTTTCCGCGTGCGACGGATATACTTGTGCGGGAACACACTTCCCGCCTCGGAAGGGGGTGATGGGGATCTCTTCAGCACCACGTGCGATATCGAGGTCGATCCAGAGGACACCACCAGCCGGTACCGGGTAGTGGCCGACCTGTACACCTTGCTCATGCTGGAGATCGTACCCGAAGTGATGTCGGTGATCCCCAGGTTTGCCGACGATACGCCCATCGACCTGTCGGATCCCGAGACCTACCTGGCCTCTCGCCTGGATGTCAATCCGGAGACGGCCGGTGTCCAGGAGCTGAAAAGCTGGGGGGCTCTACTGGAGTTTCTCCAGAGCCTGCCTGACGAGGGAGGTGATCCGCAGCTTCCCGACATTCCCGAGGGGATCTACGGGCCTTCCGGTTCGGGAATGGGCCGGATCGTCCCGGTCACCACCCAGTAAGGTAGCGGTCCCCACCCGCTTTCCCTTGACCGCTCGTTCGGTTCGCTCTTCTCCGTTGGGCGGCAAGCGCGTAAGGAACCCTTTGACTCTACGACCGGTTGCGGTGAGAATACGGTCATTGCGGGCTGTCAGGTATGGTCGGGTTCCCAGGGGGGGGCGCGTTGTGCCTGCACGGCGCTCGCGATGGTAGCTGCTGTGGCTGGACGGAGGACATCGATAAAGGAGTGGTGAGAGATGCGAATTGTGAGAAACAACAGCCTTCAGGTTATTGGGATGTTCTGCATCCTGATGTTCTCGATGGTGGTCTGCGCCTCCGGTAACGATGAAGCGGGGAGCACCGGACAGACCGCTACTACGGCACAGACCGTGGCCCAGCCTGCCGCCGAGCCGACGGCCGAGGTGCCCCCTGTCGCACCGGTGGTCCAACAGCCTGCCGCCGAGCCGACAGCACAGCCACCCGCAGCCGAGCCCGTGGTCCAACCGCTGGTGGCCCCGACGGCCCCACCGCCCGCCGTTGTGGCGCCAGCCAACCCGCCATGCCCCGACGTCTCGGGGGTGACCTTCCCGCCGACACTGCAGGGGGGGACCCGGCCCACTCAGATCATCATCACCGCAATCGACTTCGTGAACGACATCGTGGTGATCAAGAACGTGACCGCTGAGACCATGACCCTCACCGATCGCTGGCGGATCTTCACCAAGGGGGCCGACCGCAGCCTGAACAACCTGACCTTGGCACCAGGGGCCAGCGTGCGCCTGCACCTGGTGGCCGACGAGATCAACGACGCCGAAAACCTGTACCTGAACCAGGTCACCCTGCGCCTCGAAGCCTGCTCCGGTGAGGCGGCCATCCTGCACAACACCGGAAACCAGCGGGCCGGTTGGTTCAACGATCCAGGCTTCATCCAATCCTTCGTGATGTGGGGCAGCATCATCCCAACCAGCTCCAGCGCCACCCTGAACGACGAGGCGGTGGGCGCCGGTGCTTGGGTGGGTGACTTTGGACAGACCACCTCCTACATCCCCACCGGCTGGTTCGAGTACGAGCATGTGCGCTGCGCTGTGGCCCGTCCCAACGCCTCCGTCGACGACCTGGGGATCATCGCCACCGGCGACATCACCCAGCCTGGCGGCTGGACCCGGCTCGTCCCGGGGCAGGAGTCCTGCTTTCCCTGATCACTTCGGCCGATCGATTTTTTCCTCGAGGGACTATCCTCCCCACCGATGTGCCGGCGCTCCGCGCCTCGCCTCGATTTCCATCCCGACTACCCCCGGCAGCAAGCTGCCGGGGGCTACTCCTGTCAGGGCGCTCCGCGCCCAGGGAGCGGGTAGAACTAGCCGGTGGGCCCAGTCGCAGACCGCCTGGTCAACGCGCCAATCTTTGAACAGCGCCCCACGGACGCACACCAAGGGGCGTCGCCGCAGATGACCGATCGAGGCTAGCTCGGCCCTCAGACCTGATTCACCAGTGGGGGGTGGTGCCCGAGTTTCTGTAGCTGGCGTGGTCGCGGAGACCGCCCGCGGTTTCTTTTTCG
>JAFGEP010000113.1 GCA_016931535.1 Bradymonadales bacterium | reverse complement strand
ACCTTCCCTGTAGTGCCAAGGTCTCTTCGCGTCGCGGGGAAACCGCTTGGTAGGCGGTTGTGCGAAAACAAACTGTCAAAGATCAGTATGAAGATGAGCGGCAGTAAAGAAAATGGTCCCAACGATCACCCTGGTTCCCGATATGCTGGCCATGGAGTGGCGGCTTCTAGACTTTTTTGCCGTGGCCACAATGGGGAGCTGGGTACCTCTGTTGCTGCGGGTTACCCACCGATTCCAACGCAGCGAGGTCGTCCAGATGGACGAGACGAGTCGTGGGGCGCTGCCGATTTCCCCGCAGATCGTCCGAGGAAGCTCTTGCTGCTGGACCAAGTCCGCGAGGCCATCGCCAGGCTCCATTACTCTCCTCGCGCCGAGGAAGCCTACGTCCACTGGATCAGGAGGTCCATTGGAGATCTCGTTGACCGCGGCGAATATCCCGGCTGCCCCCTCAGGCGGCGTCCAGTCCGAATGACAGGGCTCGAGGGCGAGCACCTGACCGACGCGACGAGCTGAGCTCGAGGGTGTTGCTCCTGCTGAACCCACGACGCTGCTTCTCCTCCGTGCTGTTGCGCTTTCGAGACGAATCGGTCGGTATGTTCAGCAGCGCGGCTGTTGGTGTCAAGGAGAATTTTGCGAAACTTGCTCGATGGCAGTCACCGCGGCTGATGAAGGGATGGGGCCGGAAATCAGCTGGGGGTAACGACATGCGGCTTCCAGGACAGTTTGATTAATGTTACAAGTGCAAAATAATGTAGTGTACAGCTCCAGCGAAAGGGAGCTTTACACGTGGTCGAAGCCGGATCGGCCTACAAGAGAAAGATCAGGCGTTATCAGATATTGCGTAGATCCTGCCGGGAGGGCACCCCGGTGAAATTGAGGATGAATTGATAGTTTTCGAAGGAATAACAGCTTCACCCACGGGAACGAGACATGGCAGATCAGACCGGACGTCCGCAAGCTCTCTACGGACGGCAGCCTGGACAGTGGGAGCAGATCCTCTGCCAGGTGCTGGACGAGCGCGACCACGAGCGGCTGTTTGAGCTGCTCAACGGGCTGCAGGGCGAGGTGTGCGCGCAGGCGGGCCACCTCGAGGCGTTCGACAAGGGGCCGTTTCTCGGCCGCCTGGTCGAGCAGGGACGACGCCTGCTCAGCGCTTCGCCGACCGACACGGAGCTGTTGGAGGCGGAGCAGGCGCAGGAGCGGGCGCTGTGGTGCAGCTATCGGCAGCGCTACCGGGAGGCCTTCATTCCGGGCGAGATCCACGCGTACCTCAAGAGCTGCGGAGCGTTTGTTCGGCCTTCCGCCGGCGGGGTCCAGTTCGAGGGGTTCGACAAGTACATGGGCCACACGACCGGTCCCCAACGGGAGGTTGTGACGCTGTTTACGCGCCGGCAAGACCGCACCGAGCCGGCAGACGCCGCCGAGTCTCCGCCCAACTTCTTCTCGACCTATGACCGCAAGCAGGGCCGCTTCATCATCGGTCGCGCCTTTCGCACCTCGCTTCCCCCCGGATCGGGACAGGCGGTGCTGGTCGAGCAGGTGCGCACCCTGCTTTGCGAACCGGGTGACAGGCTGGCGGAGCTGGTGTGGGACCAGGTGACCAACCAGCCGACCTACGACGCGCTGGTCGCCAGGGAGGGCGACCGATGCCGGGTGAATCCGGAGGGCCGCTGGCAAGAGACGCCGCTGGGGCGCGTCGGCGCCCGCCTCATCGAAGCGCTCGGCGGGACCGTCGAGCGGGCGGAGGCGATCCTGGACCCCTTCGGATTTCTGGACCTGGTGCTGGTGGTGGGGAAGGGGGGATGCGTTTGGGGTGAGGAACCTCGGTGACGTTCGACCTGACGGTGTTGCCGGAACAGGCATCCAGCAACACCAGCTGGCAGGAGGCCACCAGTTGTCCCACCAGTCTCTGGCTGTGCCCGGAGTGATGCCGATCTCTCTCCCCAATGGGAACGGTTCACCTCCTATGCCCTATTTGCCCTGCAATCCGTCATTCTGACTGCCGATCTGCAAGGTAATCAGGCGTGATCGCTGGGAGGTCAACAACACAGACTGGGGAGTGAAAGAGGGTGCGAGACAGTGCGGGTAGCGGTTTGCTCGATCGTCGATTTGCGGTGTAATGTGGTTCGAGCAGTGGTATCAAGCGGTTAGTCGGGCAGTATCACGAGATGTCCCGCCGTCCGGGTTGATGCCCGGTGGCGGTTGCGGAGGCGAACAGATGACGGCATCCTACATTCCCTTGCAGGTTCCCCGTTCTTCCAGCATTTCAGCCCTGGCGGTTGTGCTGCTGTGCGTTCTCGCCACACTGTTTCCGGGAGCGGTCTGGGCCCAGGCCGCTCCGGCGACCGACCCCGAGGCGCCGTCGGGGTCTACCCTGAGCCCACAAGAGCCCGAGGGAACCGGGGGGGTGCAGGTGGAACCGATGGGGACAGAAGACCAAGTACAGAGCGAGCCCACCCTGGACCAACAGGAGCCCGAGGGAACCGGGTGGTTGCAGGGTGAACCGATGGGGACAGGAGAGCAAGCCCAGGACGAGCCCACCCTGGAACAACAGGAGCCCGAGGGAACCGGGGGGGTGCAGGTGGAACCGATGGGCACGGGAGAGCAGCCCCAACCGGTAACCGATGCGGCCAACTACCCCAACTTCCGTGGTGGGTTCCTCTGTCAGGATCTCATCTACGCCGACGGATGTCGCCGGACGCGCACCGGCATCGTGGTGGTCTTGATCCGGATGAACGAGGAGGGCCAGGTGATGAGCGTGGAGCAGGTCTCCAACTCCATCGTGAACGATCCCGAGCTGGTGTTCGATTGCCTCCGCCAGACACTCTTGTCACAGCAGTTCCCGCTGAGCGAGGGTTACCCGGAGGTATTCACCATGACCTTCCGTTTCGGGGATATGTGCTGAACCCGCGGCTGCCGCCATGTGCGGTGAACGTTCGTTCAGTCAGGACGGCTCTGACGGCATGAAAGTCGCCATCACAGGGATCTCCGGCTATCTCGGCCAGCTGCTGGCCGCAAGGCTCGATGCCGATAGCCGGGTCGAGTCGATTGTCGGCCTCGACATCGCCGAACCGGCATTCCGATCGCCCAAGGTCGCCTTTTGTCGAGCAGACCTGCTAAGGGCCGATCTTGGCAAGCTGCTGGCCGGCACCGAGGTCCTCTACCACCTGGCGTTCATCGTGTCACCGACCCGATCGTACCGGTACAAAGAGCTCGATCGGATCAACGTGGACGGGAGCAACCGCGTGTTCTCGGCCGCGGTGTCGGCGGGTGTGCAGAAGATCATCTACACCAGCTCGATCGCCGCCTATGGAGCCCATCCGGATAACCCTCCGCTGATCGAAGAGCGGTGCCCTCTCCGGCCCAACCAAGACTGGTACTACTCCCGGGCCAAGGGCCGAGTGGAGCGGATCCTGGACGACCTGCAGAAGCGGCGCCCCGAGCTGGTCATCATCCGACTGCGCCCCTCGATCTTCGTGGGGCCGAGCATCAACAACCCGCTGGGGAAGATGTTGCAGGACCGGTTGCTGGTGTCCACCTATCGGTCGACCAGGCTGGCGCTGTGCTGGGATGAGGACGTGGTGGAGGCGCTCGCGCTGGCTCTCGGCCACGCCCGCTCGGACCTCTTCAACATCGCCGGCGACGGTTCCCTGACCATGGAGGACATCGGCGAGCTGCTCGACAAGCGGGTGGTGCACCTCCCGCCGGACGTGGTACGGGTTGGTCTCGCCCTGGCGCGGCGGCTTGGCCTCACCACCCGCGGGATGGTCGAATGGCTCGACGTGGCCCTGTCGGGCTCGATCGTAATCAGCGCAGAGAAGGCCAAGCGGGAGCTGAGCTGGAGGCCGCGGTTCGACGCGGCCGGTGCCCTTGTCGAGTACGCTCGCCGGGCGAACGGGCGGGGGGGAAGGTGTACTGGCAACGGATGAGAGCGACAGGAGCGTGATCCGGAGGCGTTGTGCGGGGTATAGTCCAGACCTTCAGCCACAACATCGAGTACGCTCGCCGGGCGAGCGGGCGGGGGGGAAGGTGACCACATACTGCCAACAAGAGACGAGGAAAGAGTTATGAAAGGGGAGCTGTTCAGAGGCGTCATGCAGTGGGATTTTTTCAAGGAAGACCTCGGTCGAGCGTTCAAGCTGCCGGTCTTCTACTACGACAACACGGCGATGACCGCGGTCTTCACCGCTTCGACCCGGAAGGTCAAACAATACCTGCCGGACCCCGAGATGCATCCGGTGGAGATGTTCCCCGGCCGCTGCCTGGTCGCTTTCTCCGCCTTCGAGTACCGCAACACAGACATCGACCCCTACAACGAGTTCTCCATCTCGATACTCATCTCCTACGGCAGGAGGCCGAGCCTGGTGAAGGACCTCGCCTTTGCCATGCTCAGCCGGACGTTTACCACCTATGTCTGGCACCTTCCGGTCACCACCGAGATCGCCCGCTACGGCGGGGTCGAGATGTACGGCTACCCGAAGTTCATTGCCGACATCGAGTTCACCCGGACCGAGGACAGCCTGCAATGCACCCTCTCGGAGGGCGGCGAACACATCTTGACGCTGGTCGGCAAGAAGCTCGCCACCGCGCCGGGCAAGAGGCTGCGATTCAAGACCTACTCGGTCAAGGAGGGCGTCAGCTTGGCCGCCAACGTGCTCACCGATCCGGCGGAGTTCGCCCAGACACTCGTTCCGGGCGCCGCCCGCCTGACCTTGGGTGACAGCCATCCCATCAGCCAACAGCTGCGCGAGATCGGATTGAGCAGCGGGTCGAAGTTCTACCAGTACATGCCGCAGACCGAGATGATCCTGTTCGGTGCGCGCAACCTGGTAGACGAGTAGCGTCAACATCGCGTCCCGAGTGAAGTGACTACACCTCCCGGAGTACGTCATTTCTCCTCCCCCGCTTGCCGAGCAAGCGGGGGAGGTGTCGCGGAGCCCACGGGATTCAGATCCACTTTTTACCAAGCAATCTAGGGCGGT
>JAFGEP010000112.1 GCA_016931535.1 Bradymonadales bacterium | reverse complement strand
TCACGCTCAGTCGCTCACGGTCACGCTCAGTCGCTCACGGTCACGCTCAGTCGCTCACGGTCACGCTCACTCGCTCACGCTCAGTCGCTCACGGTCAGTCGCTCACGCTCAGTCGCTCACGGTCAGTCGCTCACGCTCAGTCGCTCACGATCAGTCGCTCACGGTCAGTCGCTCACGGTCAGTCGCTCACGGTCACGCTCAGTCGCTCACGGTCAGTCGCTCACGCTCAGTCGCTCACGGTCAGGGTCACGGTCAGGTTTGCGGTGGGGGGCAGGGGGAGGTCAACCGATCAGGCGGTCGCGGATTTGCCGGGAGTGCCGCTCCACCTCGTCGTGGAGGCTGTGTCCGTGGGAGTCCATGGTGACGATGGCGGGGAACCGCTCGACCTCGATGACCCAGAACGCTTCGGGCACACCGAACTCCTCCAGCATGCGGACCTCCAGCACCTGCTTTACCGAGGCCGCGATGGAGGCGCCTGCCCCCCCTACGGCATGCAGGTAGACGGCACCCAGTCTCTGGCAGGCGGCCAGAGTCTTGGCTCCCATGCCGCCCTTGCCCACCACGCCCCTTAGCCCGTAGCGCTCGATGACGTCGGCCTGGTAGGGCTCCTCGCGGATGCTGGTTGTGGGGCCGGCCGAAACGAACTCCCAGCGGCCGTCGCGTTGGCGGACCACCGGGCCACAGTGGTAGATCAGCCGTCCTTCCAGCAGCTTCTGGTACTCCGGCCGAAAGGTCTCCACCAGGTAGGTATGGGCGGCATCGCGCCCGGTGACCATCATGCCGGAGATCTCCACGAAATCCCCGGTATTCAGGCTTCGGATGGTGGCCTCGTCCGTGGGAAGGGTGAGCTCAATAGTCATAGGACACCTCCGAATCGCTCACGATGACCGTGTTGCGGCGCAAGGCCCAGCAGGTATAGGCCACCGACACGAAGTAGCAGGCGGGCAGCCGATGGGCGAACCCCACCTTGACGCCCAATGCGGTGGTTCGGCCGCCGAAACCCATGGGGCCGATCTCGAGCTGGTTGAGGTCCTCGAGCAGACGGCGCTCCAGCGCGGCCAGATCGGGATTGGGATGCTCATGGTCCGCCGGTCGCATCAGGGCCCTTTTGGCCACCTCGTAGCCGGTGTCCCGATTGGCGCCGATGCCCACCCCGATGAAACCGGGTGCGCAGCCTTGCCCCTGGGCGCGAAAGACGGCGTCCACGACGCAGCGCCGCACCCCCTCCAGGTTCCTGCCCGCCTTCAGGCTGGAGTCGGGTAGGGAGTACTGGATGCTGACGTTCTCGGAGCCACCCCCTTTGAGCATCATCTCCACCTGGAGCTCCCTTCGCTCCCACTGGTGGAAATGGAAGGTGGGAAACAGAATACCGGTGTTGTCGCCGGAGTTCTTTCCGCTCACTGCGTCCACCGCATTGGGCCTCAGGTAGGACAAGGCGGAAGCCTTGCGGATGGCCGCCAGCATCTGGTGCTCCAGCTCCAGCTGGGAGAAGCGCGACGGGTAGCTCACCCACAGTACCGGTGTCCCGGTGTCCTGGCAGATGGGGGTGGACGTGGTACGGGCCACTTCCACGTTGGCCAGGATAGCCTCCAGCGTGCTCCGCGCTGTGCTGCCCTCGACCTCGCGCTCGACGGCGGCCTGGATCGCTCCGCAGACGTCGGGCGCCAGATCGGTGGCGCAACGCCGCGTGAGCTCGACAAAAACTTCTGTCAGATCCATGGGTTGCTCCTGTGTAGAGACTGGTGGCCGGGAGTTGACCGCATCCGGTCGTTCGCCGATGATCCTCCTCCCCCCGGACCGCAGGAAGGTAGCGCATGCTCCCTGGGAACTGCAAGGGCAGTGCCCTACTCCGATCCGCCCTCTCCGGTGGCTCGATTACCCTGGGCCCAAGGTCCAGCACCTCGTCACCCATCGGGCAAACAGAAGCTCCAGTCGCAGGGGCCTCGGCTCGATCCCTGCTCGACGCGGTTGGATCTCGGCCGATGGCCGGTCAGCGTTTCAATGCCCGGGTGAAGAAATCCACCATGGCCCGGTACATCACCAGTCGGTTTTCCAGGCGGCTCACCCCGTGCCCCTCGTCGGGGAAGATGAGGGACTCCACCGGTTGGCCCCGCGCCTGCAAGGCCTCGATGATCTGTCGAGCCTCTCCAACCGGGACGCGAGGGTCGTTCTCGCCGTGGACCACGAAAAGAGGCGCCCGGATGCGATCGAGGTGGTGAATGGGAGAGATCGATTCCAGGAAGGGACGGTCCGACAGCGGGCCGTACTCCGCCTCGCGCAGCGCCCGCCGGTAGTCGGCGGTGTTCTCCAGGAAGGTGACGAAGTTGACGATGCCCACCTCTTCCCAGGCGGCGGCGAACCGCTCGGGCATCTCGGTGATGCAGGCCATGACGACGTAGCCCCCGTAGCTCGCTCCCTTGATCCCCAAGAGCGATTCGTCGGTGTAACCTTGGGTCACCAGCCAGTCCACGGCGGCGCCGTAGTCGCGCACGGAGTCGCGGCGCAACGTGTAGTTGTCCAGCGCCATGTACTCGGGGCCGTAGCCGGTGCTCCCGCGTACGTTGGGCGCGAACAGGGCGAAGCCGTGCAGCATCAGGTACTGGAAATGGCGGTTGAAGAAGGGCCGGAACTGCCCTTCGGGTCCACCATGCGCCTCGATGATGGTGGGGATGGGACCGGCCTGGTAACCGGGAGGCAGGTACAGGAAGGCCGGGATCTCCCGGCCGTCGAAGCTGGGGTAGTGCACCAGGATCGGGTCGCGAAACAGGCCGGGATCCACCCCGGCGTAGTCGCTGAAGGTGACCTGGCGCACCGAGTGCTCGGCCAGGTCCAAGACCCACACGTCCCCGGTCTGGGTCGGACTGGAGAAGGTGAACATCAGGTGGCCGGGGTAGAAACGCGAAAGGCCGGCGATGCCCTGAGGGAGCTCCGGCACAGCCACCTCCTGGCGCGAGACCATGTCGACCAGGTGCAGCCGCCCGTATCCCTCCTCGTTGGAGATATAGGCCAGCATGACCGGATCGCGCGAGACCACCATCTCCTCCACCTCCCAGCGGCTGCGCACCACCCAATCTACCTCTCCGGTGGTTCCCACCAGCAGGCCGATGCCCATGACCGGCGCCTGGCGATTGGTCATGACCCACACCTCGCCCTGCCGGTCGAAGAAGGGTTGGAAGTAGGCGATCTCCCCCTCATGGGGGGTCAACAAGGTCTCGGTCGCCGAGCCATCCTGGTCCAAGGTGTACAAGAACACGTCGCTGTTGGCGTTGGAGGTGTAGCGGGTCACCAGGATGCGCCGTCCATCGGCGGAGATGTCGCTCAGCCAGTTGTAGCCCGGTGTTTCGGCCAGCAGGGAGCGGCTGCCGCTGGGCAGGTGGTAGCGATACAGGAAGAAGTCGGTGCCGTTGACCTCGTTGCTGCGGAAGTAGAACCCCTGGCTGTCCGGCTCCCACAGGATGTTCTCGAAGCGCACCTGGGGATCTGCGAACAACGGCCGGATCTCCAGGGTGTCGACATCCAGCAGGTGGATATCGGACTGCTCACTGCCGCCGATGCTGGTGCCCAGAGCGATCCATCTGCCGTCTGGCGACAGCTCGTAGTAGTCCACGCCGAACTCGAAGTCGGTGAGACGCACCGGTTGCACTCCACCGGGATCGAGGCGATAGATCTGATCCACGCCGGTGGTGAAGGTGGTGTAGTAGACCGTTCCATCCGGAGCCCGGCTGGGATCCCCGGCCGCCAGGATGCGCATGAACTGCTCGATCTCCGGGATGCTCTCGGCAACACCGCTCGGTTCCCGGGAATCGACGGACGGCTCGACGAGCGTGGAGGGGTGCGGCGTGCAACTGGGGCAGGCCGTCGATAGCAAGGCCAGAGCACAGGCAGCGGGAATGGAAAAGATGGGGTGGTATTTTCTCACGATTCGGATCCTGCTGGTTCGGAAATCCAGGTTGGTGTCAGCGCCGGTCATTCGATGCGGTATAGCCGTTGGTGTCAGCGCCGGTCATTCGATACGGTATAGCGGTTGGCCCGAAGCGGGGGCCTGCACAGCCGTCAGGAAATCGCGGGCCAGAAGTGACCACAAGCTGTCGAGTTCGGGCGATGGGCCATGGGGGTCCAGCGGGATCTCTCCGCCGGCGATCATGTCGTGCCCTCCCGCCGAACCGCCACGAGGGGCGATCAACCGGGCCGCCAGTTGGCCGGCGTTGAGGGAATGGTCCTCGCAGCGTAGGCTGAACCGGAGCGTCTGTCGGTAGATCCCGGCGCACAGGCACCACCGGGTCTGCTGGCGCCTGACGAACAGATCGGCCATCTCTGCGGTGAGGTCGGGGTAATCCAGGGTCGGGAGGAACACCACCACGCTATGATCGTGCACGCGGGCCACCTTCAAGGCCAAAAACAGGTTCTCGAAGTAGTGGGAGTGCAGTTTCGGGTTGATGATGGCGCCCAGCGCCCTGAGATCGGCCCGTTCGAAGGCGTACTCGTGGGCCTGGATATCCAGCAAGGTGGCGTCCCGGCTCAGATCGCGCGTATCGGTCTTGATGGCATAAACGATGGCGGTGGCCAGGTCGGGAGAAAGTGGGATCTTCCGGGAGATCAGGTAGGTGAGCACGATCGAGGAGCTGGTGCCCCCGTTCGGTTCGATGTCCAGCCACGGGATCGGACCAAGTTCGCCCATGAGTGGATGGTGGTCCACACACCCCAGCACCTTGAGGTGGGAGGGGACCGAGTGGTTACCGGAGGCGGGCTGGGTATCGACAAAGAAGACCCCGTCGAAGCTGTCCAGATCCAAGAGCTCCCTGCGGCGAAGCTTCAGGTTCAGCTCGCGTACCATCGCCCGGTTTTCGGCACGGCCGATGATGCCCTCGAAGGCCACCGTGATCTCGACGGGCAACTCCCGTTCCAACAACAGCGCCATGCCCCAGGAGGCGGCCAGGGCATCCGGATCGGGGTCGTCGTGGGGGCAGACAAGGATCCGCTGGGAACCCTTCAACGCATCCAGGGCGGCCGCCAGGTCGATGGAGGGGGGAGGTATTGCGGCGGATTTTCGGGAAGGGGAGGCTTTCATGCCGTCACAGGTCCTCCAGCTTCCGAATGTATAATAGGTTCACCCCCGAATTGAAAGTGATGCGCCGCTCGCTGGGCAAGTAGTGGATGCAGATCCCGGCCAGGTCGCCGTAGCCGGAAATGAGCCGTTTCGCTTGCCATTCTTGACAAGCGACAAGAAACTATTTGGAATAAAGGAAGTTGGAACTTCGTACTAGCTGTTGATCGCGTGCCGTGGGAGCCGTGAAGATGCTCGAAACAACGACCCGCCCGCGCCGGGTGGCCCTGGCTGCCAGGGCCCGGGCTCCGCGGAAAGTAACGATCATTCTATCTCTTTGCTTGGTAGGGCTTGTCTCCCTGCTCATCTCTGCCTCTGCCCAGGCAGACGGAAACCTGTACCTGGAACGGTTCTTCGAGCCCAGGAATGGGGTGGGTGCCGCCCAGCTTTTTGTCTACTCCCAGACCGGGGAGCAGATCTTGAGCGGCAGGGGCAGCGGTGGCTACGAGGCGGGCGAGCTGGTCGGCGTACCCGAAGGATGGTACTGGGTCGAGGTGGGACGCTTTCGCACCGAGTACAACCTCCAGCGGTTCTACGTTCGAGATGGCCAGACCACCGTCGTACCCAGCGGGTGGGTCTCCGTTCAGACCACGCCCCTCGACGAGCAGACCACCGGATGTGACCAGTGGAACGCGGAGCTGACCGCTTTCCGGGTAGATGAGACCGGCCAGGAGCATCTGGTCTCCTCCAACCAGGGGACGGGAGTGAGCAACTTCGGGATGTTGCAGCTCCCGGTGGGCGAGTACCTGGTGTACTTCCACCAGTTTCCCAGTCGAGTCACCATCCGCGACGGTCAGGACTACCGCCTGGCGACCGGCTTCCAGAGCCCTGTGGCCGGCGACCGTCCTCAGATCGCGCTTTGGCCTGCAGGCACCCCCAACAACATCGTGCTGGGATTGTGCTCCGCCGGACCTTTGCATCTGCCGGCCGGAGAATACTGGGTCAGCCGGATCATCCCCACCGACACCTACCCCTTCGAGGATCGGGTCTGGGACCGGGTGATCATCCCGATCGACCAGGGAGGGGAGTACTCGGCCGTCCGGGCGGAACGGGTGCGCAATCGCTACCAGGGCGAGGGAAGTCAGCCGGAGTTCATCGATTCCGGGGAGAGCGAGGTCCTGGCCAACTACCGGCGGCGGAGGTCGTTCGGGGGCGGCGGGAGCGGATTCGAAGGTCTTTTGCCCTGAGCTGGAGCGGAAGATCAAGCCTGGAGAGGTGCGGGCCCCCCGGCCGCCTCCTTCGCCTCCAGGTAGAGGCGGGTGTACTCTTTGGCAGCCCGGTTCCAGGAGAAGTCGGCCTGCATCGCGTTTTCTGTCAGCGCCCGCCAGCTCCTGCGGTCGGTCAAATACAGGTCCACCGCCTGGCGCAAGGTCTGCAACAGATCCGTCCTTTCGCCTCGGTTGAATACGAATCCCGTACCTTGCAGGGTCTCCCGCTGAAAGGCCTTGACCGTGTCATGCAATCCACCGGTGTCGCGCACGACCGGTATGGCACCGTACCTCATGGCGTACATCTGGCTCAGGCCGCAGGGCTCGAATCGGGAGGGCATGGCGAAGAGATCGGCACCGGCGAAGATCTGGTGGGCCAATGGGGCCAAGTATCCGATCTCCACCGCGACCCTCCTGGGATAACGCTGCTGCAGTCGATGGCAGGCCGCCTCCAGATCCTCGTTCCCCTCTCCCAGCAGGACGAGCTGGATCAACTCGTCATCCAGCAGATCGACTACCGCCTCCAGTAAAAGGTCGGTCCCTTTTTGCTCGGCCAGACGGCTAACCACCCCCAGAAGCGGGATCCAGGGCTTGCGCTCCAGGTTGAAGCGCGCTTGCAGAGCCGCCTTGCATCTCCGTTTTCCGTTGAGATTGCGCAAATCGTAGTTGGCGGGCAGGTGGATGTCCTTTTCCGGAGACCAGATGGAGTAGTCGACACCGTTCAGGATTCCACTGAGCGCCTCCCTGCGAAAGAGCAGCACCTCGTGCAGGCCCGCCCCGCGCTCCGGGCTGCAGATCTCGCTGGCGTAGGTGGGGCTCACCGTCGTGACCAGGTCGGCCGACAGAATACCCCCCTTCATCAGGTTGAGTGAACCGCCCAACTCGAAGTGGCGGCTCAGTCGGTCGCCATTCGTAAGGCCGAGCGCTTCGGCCTGGTCGGGCGACGTCGATCCCTGGAAGGCCAGGTTGTGGATGGTCAGAACGGTTCCGATCTGGCCTGCCAGGTGGCGGTTATCTGCACAGCTCTTCAGGAAATAGGGCGCCAGCGCCCCTTGCCAGTCGTGGCTGTGGATGATGTCAACCGGGATGTCATAGGTGCAGACCAAGGCGGTCGCGGCTCGGGACAGGACCGCGTACCGTAGGGGATTGTCGGGATAGCCTTCTCCGTTGCCGTATACTCCGGGCCGGTCGTAGAGCTCCGGAATATCCAGAAAGAAATGGCGGACCTGGTCGTGACCGGTACACCCGAGCGCAGTGGCCGTCCAGTCCCGACTGCCGAGGCGGAAATGGAGATCGCGCACCGGGCGACTCAAGGGCCCGGTCCGCTCGCCAGTGAGCCGATAGAAGGGGGAGAGCACGGTCACCCGATGGCCGAGCATTCGCAAGGCGCGCGGCAAGGCGGCCATCACCTCCGATAAACCACCGGTCGTGCTGTAGGGACTGACTTCGGATGTGACAAACAGGATATCCAGCGCCATCGGCTGCGTTACCGCCTGTCGTTCATGCTGGGGTCTCCCCGATGCGGGAGAGGTCCGCCTTGCGAAGACACTGGGCCGCCTCCTCGGGCGGCGTGGGGTTGATGTAGAACCCCGACCCCAGCTCAAACCCCGCCACCTGCTGCCTCAGGGTCGGCGTGATCTCCAGGTGCCAGTGGTAATAGGATCCGCCATCCTCCCGGGGAGGTTTGCTGTGTATCAGGTAGTTGAAAGGCGGATCGTGAAGCTCGACGAACAACCGTCCCAGCGCCTGCCTGAGCGCTTCGGCCAACCCCCGCAGATCCTCGTCGCTGCTCGATTCAAAGTCGGGAACGTGTGCCTTGGGCAGCACCCACACCTCGAAGGGGAAGCGGGAGGCAAACGGGGCGATGCACAGGTACCGATCGGATTCAAAGATCACCCTGCGGCCGTCCCGGATCTCCTGCTGGATGATGTCGCAGAAGATGCAACGGTCCCGGTACTCGTAGAACCGCCTGGCGCCTGACATCTCCTCCTGTACCGAGTGCGGGACCACCGGCAGCGCGATCAACTGGCTGTGAGGGTGCGAAAGGGTCGCTCCTGCCAGTGCTCCGTGGTTCTTGAACACCATCAAGTACTTCAACCGGAGGTCACGCTGAAGATCCAGCATCCGGATGCGATAGGCCTTCAGCACGTTCTGGAGGTCGGCTATCGGCAGCTCGGCCAGGTGGGCCGAGTGGAGGTGGCTTTCGATGATGACCTCGTGCGCTCCCACCCCGTTCATCCGGTCGTAGACCCCTTCCCCCGACCGGTCCAGGTTGCCCTCGACCCGAAGCGCCGGATACTGGTTGGGAACGACCCGCACCCCCCATCCTTCGGCCCACGAGTCGCCAGGGGTGCGGGGGAAGGTGAGAAGCGCCGGAGGGGTGGAGCTCTCGTTGCCGGGACAGAACGGGCAGAACTTCCGGTTGGACTGCGGAATGACGAACTCGATAGGGCGCACCGAGCGCTCCTTCGAGACGATGATCCACCGTCCTGTGACAGGGTCTTTCCGCAGCTCCGGCATGGTTGGGCTCCTTCCGGATCGATCGAGACATATCGATTATACTGAACTTTTCCAACAAAAGTGAAACAAAAATGTTCAGGGCCTGGTATGTGATCACAGATCCGTGTTGTCAACACGTTCCGATCTGGTTCGGCCTGGCGGGCGGTTTTTTTTGACCACCACCTTCCGAACAGGCGGGGAATGGTGTACAGGATGACCGCTTCTACCTTGGCGGCGCCTTCTTTGGCTGTTCAGGCGGGACCGGTTATGTACGAGCTGTTCGAGCGTTATCCCCAGATGACGGGTTGTCCCCATCACCCACTCGGCGATTTCCCGACGCCGGTGCGTTCGGCTCCCGAGTTGGCTCGTTATCTGGATGTGGACGAGGTCCATGTCAAGTGCGACGATCAGAGCTCGGCTCTGTACGGGGGCAACAAGGTCCGCAAGCTGGAGTTCCTGCTGGCCGATGCGCTCGAGAAGGGCTGTTCTCGAGTCTGGACGGTGGGGGCCATCGGTTCGCATCACGTGCTGGCGACGGCGCTTTACGCCAGGCAGTTGGGGCTTCAGACGGAGGTCTGTCATTTCGGACAGCCGGTCAATGACCATGTGCGGCAGACCTGTCTGGCGGTGGCGGCGACCGGCGCCCACTTGACCCTGTGCCAGCGGTGGCAGCTGCCGATCCTGGTGGCCTACCACAGGATGGCCCGAGGGAGGATCCGGCTGAAACGGGAGAGCTACTACATTCCCGGTGGGGGGAGCTCGGTGTTGGGATGCATGGGGTATGTCAACGCGGCGCTGGAGCTGGCGGCCCAGGTAGCAGGCGGCCAGCTGCCGCGTCCCGACGTGCTGTTCGTGCCGGTGGGTACGGCCGGGACGCTGGTCGGTTTGCTGCTGGGGTTCCAGCTGGCAGAGCTGGATGTCGAGCTGGTAGGGGTGCGGGTGGTGGACCGGATCCTGGCCAACCGGATTACGGTGCGCAGGCTGGCGGCAAAAGCGATCCGGTGGTTGGAGCGGCGGGGGGTATGTCCTCGGGAGGGGTTCGATCGGGGAGCGTTCGAGCTGGATCACAGCCAGATTGGGGAGGGGTACGGGGTGCCCACAGAGGCGAGCCTGCAGGCGGTTGAGCTGGCCAGAAGCCTGGCCGGTCTGGAGCTGGAGACGACCTATACGGCGAAGTCCATGGCCGCCCTGCTCGATCTCCGGGTACGGGGCAAGAGCCGCTGGCGCCGCATTCTCTTCTGGAACACCTACAACTCCTGCCCGCTCGATCCGTTGATTCCAGACGGGTTCGATCACCAGAGATTACCGGTGGTCTACCACCCGTTTTTTGGGGGCACGGTGGGCCCATGAGCAAGGTCTGGCGGCTGGTGTTCGTCTGCAGCGGCAACATCTGCCGTTCGCCGATGGCCCAGGGGATGGCGAAGAAGAGATTGGCAGAGGCGGGTATCGAGGCCCAGGTGCTTTCCATGGGAACGCTCGATATTCCCGGTCAACGCGCCTCCCGCTTGGCGATCGAGGTGAGCGCCGAGGCCGGGGTCGATCTGCGCGATCATGTCAGCCAGGGGATCAGCCTGGGAATCCTGGAGCAGGCTGACCTGATCCTGGTGATGGAGGAGGCCCACCGCCGCTATCTGGGAGCCTTGCGCTCCGATCTGCCCCCCATCGAGCTCTTGGGCAGTCTGGACCCGGAGGAGGGGTCCCTGGAGATGGCCGATCCGATCGGGGGGAGCCGCGAGGAGTACGAACGGTGCCTGCGACGGATCGATCGCAGCATCCAGCAGCTGGTGAGGCGCTGGCCCAAGGAGGGAGGGTAGCCAAAGCAGGGCGGATCGAGGGTGATCCCGGACCCTGGCGGCCCGGCGCGTCCCATCGGTCATGGAGTGGATGGCGAGTGGGCAGGGACGGAATCGAACCGCCGACACAAGGATTTTCAGTCCTCTGCTCTACCGGCTGAGCTACCTGCCCAATAGTCAAGCGGTGTATAGCCCTAAGGTGCAGGGGGTGTCAATAATGAAGGGGGACGGGCTTGTGATGCAGGAGTGTTTGAGCTAATAGTACAAGACCTTTCTGGGGGGAGGTGAGATCCGTGGTTCCCCTGGATCCATCCCCCCTAGCGGTCGATGGATGGAGTGAGTTGAGGAGTCGAGATGGCCATGGCTTCGAGGATATGCACTGACAGGATCGTTGGTCTGTGGATCGGTGGGCTTGCGATGCTGGCGGTAATCGCCGGCTGCGACACGGTGGCGGAGATCAGTTTCACCCAGCGCCAGTTCTACAGCGCGTCCACCATGGGCCTGATCCACGATGGCGAGTGCACCCAGACCGATACCATCACCCGATTTCGCTTTGCCATGCTCGACGGTGACGGCGTGCTGCTGCAGCCGGGCGACCAGGTGGGCGACCGGCGGATCGTCCTGACCGGGGAGGATGCTTCCTTCTATTCCAACAACGTGGAGTTCTTCCAGTCCTACCTGTACCCCTCCCCCGATCAGCCCTGTGCCAACAACGACCAATGCACCGCCCCCTTCGAGTGCCTCTCGGTCAATCCCTTCAGCAGCGATGCGCGCAAGGCCTGCGGCAGGGCGATCAGCATCGAGACCTTGCAGGGCAACGTCAACTTCCTGACGGGAGACCAGACCCGCTCCATCGCCTTCCTGATGGACTACAGCAATACCCTGTTGGGGGTGAACGAGCAGGGCGGGTTCGATCGGTCCCTCTCCAGCGACCCCAACGACAAGCGGATCTCGGCAGCCACGGCCTTCATCCTGCGCTACGAGCGGAGCCCCTTCGGCCAAGGCTCCAAGATGTGCGTGGTCAGCTTCGGCGGGGAGAGCCGCGGGGGGGTGGAGTTTCAGCCTCGGCCGGAGAGCTGCCTCACCGACGACTTCGAGGAGGTGCGCTTCTACGTCTCCCGCCTGGCCGGTGGGGAGGAGGGAAGCGCCAGCCCGATCTGGTCGGCCATCCTGGAGACCATCGATCAACAGCTGGCCAACGCCCCGGGCGATCGGATCATCGTCCTGTTTACCGACGGCCTGGACGACGGGTCGCTGACCGACACCTACGACGCTGCCTTGAACGCTCTGGTGGACTACGGGGTCACCATTCACATCATTCAGCTCGACAATCCCCCGCCACCGGAGCCGGGAGGTGATCGGCCCTATATCGGCCCCGATCCGTTGGACCAGTTTGCGCGCATGGCCTGTGAGACGGGGGGAAGCTTCCAGTACGCCCGCTCCCCCGACGACCTGCGCATCCTGTTCGAGAACCTGGCGCTCAACATCGGCGCCAGCTACGAGATCCGATCTCAGGTGGGGGTTCTGGGAACGACCGAGCAACCAGCCGGTCAGTATCGGATCGCCACCGGAGTCCGATTCACCCTTCACGGGACCAGCGTCACGCTGAACCTGGTGGGGCAGAAGACCGATCCCGTCACCAGCGACCTGGTGGACGATCGCCTGGTCGTGCTGAAGCGACCGTTGCCGCCCATGCAGTGAGGGGAGATGACAGAGGAATAGTGGAGATCGAGGCAGCCGTTCCATGAAGGGGGCCCAAGGAGCCGGTTGAGCCGTGATGGCGTCAGTTGGGCGGGTGCCGATTCTGTGAAGCCTTCGGCGAGGGAATCCATGAGAGCAATTCGAATTGTCATGCAGGCGTTCCTGGTGCTTTTGACTGTCCTGGTTGCACCGGTGGGGTGGGCTCAAGAGGGAGGCGGCACGGCGGCCGATCCTCTTCCCGAGCAGATGGAGGAGTACTGGGCCGCTCAGCGGGACATCCGCATCATCCAGCACCGGCTCTTCGAGAAGGTGGGTCGCCACCAGATCACCCTGTTCGGCGGAGTGATCCCCAACGACCCGTTCATGGACTACTACCCCATCGGCCTGCGCTATAACTACTACCTCTTGGAGAGTCTGGCCCTGGAGCTGGCGGGCTCCTTCATCGGCGACGTCTTCCGGGCCGAAAGCGAGCTGAACACCTTCCTGGATGACCATGGGGTCACCGTCACCCTGCTGGATCGCCAGTGGTGGCGGGCGCATTTTGGGGTGAACTGGAGCCCGTTTTACGGCAAGCTGGCTTTTCTCGGCCTCAAGCTGGCTCACTTCGATCTGAATCTGCACGCTGGGTTCGGGATCCTCGAGGTCCACAGCCTTTCCGAGGACCGCTTGCGGGAGGACGTGGAGTACAAGCCGGAGGGCTCCCTGGGAGCGGGCTTCAACTTCTACCTGACCGACATGTTCTCGGTCTGCATCGACTACCGGCAGTACATCTTCGAGAAGGCGGGTGGCGGCGTCTCCAACCCCTCCGAGATCACCCTCGGGTTCTCCATATTCCTGTGATCGCGTGGCGGTGCCGGAAAAAGCCAGGGAACCTCAGATGACGAACTTGCCCAGGGAGATACCATGAACGCAAACGGTTGGCGGGCAACAGGCCCCGCCCTGGTCATACTGATTGCGCTGACCCTTTATGCCCAGAGCGTCTGGGCTCTCAACCAGGACGACATCCTCCGCCTCCACGAGGCGGGCTTGAATGCCGGCACCATCGTCAACGTGATAAGGGGGACCACCGAGCCGATCGAGATCACCCCCGAGGAGATCGACGAGCTGGAAGCGACCGGGGTGCCGGCCGAGGTCATCACCGAGCTGCGCAGTGTGTTGGGCGTCCAGACACAGCCTCAGCAGCCTGCCGTTACCTCGCCCCCTACCGACCAGCAACAACAGCTCGAACAGGAGCGGCTGCGGATCGAGCAGGAGCGGATGGAGGCCGAGCGAGAGCGGCTGCGCCAGCAGATCGAGGCGGAGGAGGCGCGGGCCACCACCGTGGAGACCGAGTTTCGCGCGCTGCGAAATGCCCGCAGCCTGCTGCGCGACGGGCGCCACTTCGAGGCCGCCGCCATGTTTCACCGGTTTATCGAGGAGGTCCAGCCCGATCCGATGAGCGACGAGTACTACGACGCCACCTTCGGCCTGGTGGATGCCCTTCACCAGGCCGGCCTGCGCTGGGCGATCCGGGAGGAGGCGCTCCAGGTGGCGCTGATGGGCTCCAGCCGGCGCCATTTCAGCCGGGTCGTGCCCATCCTGCAGGACATCGTCCGCGATGTCGGGTTTCGCAGCCCGCGCATCACCGATCTGGCCAACCAGATCATCCGCGAGTACGACGCCGACTTCCAGGATGTCTACAACTTCTTTTTGGGGCGGTACTTCTTCGACGCCGGCGAGCTGAACCAGGCGCTCACCTTCCTGTCCAACGTCGACAGCCAGGGGGAGTACGGGGCGCGCGCCCTGTTCTTGACCGCGGTCATCCTGCTCAACCCGCAGATGGGGGAGAACATCCGCGGCGTCGAGACCCTGCAACGGGCCATCATGGTGGCCGATCCCGACGTGGAGGTCGACCGTGAGGTGATCGAGAACGCCTATCTGGCACTGGCCCGTGTCGCCTACCAGGTCGGCAACTTCGGCGGCGCGTTGTACTACTACAACAAGATCCCCGTCTCCTCGCAGCGCTGGACCAGCGCGCTGTTCGAGAGCGGATGGACCTACTTCCTGTTCGGCGACATGAATCGCGCCATCGGCAACTTCCACAGCCTGCACAGCCCCTACCACCAGCAACGGTTCTACCCCGACCTGTACGTGCTGGAGGCGGCAGCCTACCTCTACACCTGCAACATCGATGCCGCCCTGGAAGCGGTCTCCACCTTCGAGGAGGAGATCGGTTCCCTGCGGAATGCGATGCGCCAGTTCATGGTCGATGCCACCGATCCGATGGTCTTCGAGCGAGCCCTCTTCGACCAGGCTCAGGCGGCTCGGCAGGGCCAGGCGTTGCCACCGGAGGCGCTGTCGGTGGTGCTGTCCAGCACCGATTTCCACAACCTCTTCCAGATCATCAGCCAGTTCGAGCAGGAGATCGCGCTGTTCCGGCCGATGGCCTCCCAGTTTGGCAGCTGGGGAGAGAACGTCCTGTCCGACCTGGAGACCACCCTGGCCAATCGCCGTATCGAGGCCGGGATTCTCATCCACGATACGCTGCAGGAGTTCATCCGCGAGCTGGACGACTGGTGGTTCCGAGCCCAGGAGGTGAAGATCGACATCGGCGATCTGCAGGCCCGGTACCTGGAGCTGATCCTGTCGGAAGGTCGGAGCACGATCAGCGAGGGATCGACCCTGGTGATCGTGGCCGCCGACTGGCAGTACTGGCCATGGGAGGGCGAGTACTGGCTGGACGAGGTGGGAAGCTATCGCGGCAATCTGACCACGAGGTGCCCAGATGATGTGCAGTTCTGAGATCCGTTGTTGGGGCCTGAAGGGTTCCGTCCTGATCCTGGCCCTTCTGCCGGCCTTTCGGGCAGGAGCCCAACCGGAAAGCGGCCAGGAGTCGCCAGCCGTCTCCGGCGAGCTGGCTGAACCTCCCGAGGGCATGCCCGCCCGGGATTGCTCCGAGGAAGCGCTGGCCGAAATGGCTGCCGACGACATCCGCACCACTCCGGTCCGCAGCGATGTGCTGGCCAGCGGCCTCACCGTCGAGGAGGCCGAGGCGCTCAGGCGCCAGATCTACGATGTCCGGATGCAGCAGATCACGCAGCTTCGGACCATGCTCCAGGACATGCCGGCAGACTACCCCCGCCGCGCCGACCTGTTGTTCCGGCTGGCGGAGGCCTACTGGGAGGTGGCCGATGCCGACTACATGGCGGTGCGCGCCACCTACAACGCCTGCATCGATGACTGGATGCATTGCCGTCGCAACGAGATCTGCGTCGAACCGATCCCGGACTACTCGGCGGCCATCGACCAGTATCGCGAGATCCTGAGGGACCGGCCTGACTACGAACGGATCGACGAGGTGATCTTCCGCCTGGGCGATGGTCTCATCAAGGATGAGCAGTCGGCGGAGGGGATCCAGTACCTCACCCGGTTGACCAATACCTATCCCGAGTCGCGCTATATCCCGGAAGCCCGCTTTTTGATGGGCGAGCACTACTTCGACCGGGATCTCCTCATCGCCGCCCGACAGAACTACGAGGCGGTGCTGAACTACCTCCAAAGCCCCTACTACAACTTCTCCATCTACAAGCTGGCCTGGATCGACCTCAACGAGACCCAGTACCGGGATTCGGTCGAACGATTCCAGACGGTCATTCGCAACATCGACCAGGCCGAAGCCAGCGGCCAGGAGGTCCGCTTCGACCTGCGCGCCGACGCGCTCAACGATATGCTCCGCTCCTACGCCGAGATCGACAACGGCTGGATCGAGGCGCGCCAGTACCTCCTGGAGCACGAGGGCGAAGATGTCATGCGGCGCAAGCTGCTGGCCATGGCCGATCTCTATGACCAGCAAGGCAAGGATGAAGAGCGGGTGGCGGTGATGGACTGGTTCATGGAGAGGTACCCCACCGACGAGCGGGTCCCCACCTGGGCCGAGTTCGTCGGCGACAGCATGCTCAAGATCGGGAACTGGGATCGCTACGAGGCCCGCGTGCGGGAGCTGGTGCGCCTGCTCGATCCCAACGGGAGCTGGGCCATCGCCAACGGGCAGAACCAGCTGGCGCTCAACCAGGCCCGCCAGTACAGCGAGGCTGCCTTCTTGGGCATCATTTCGCGGAACTACCAGGAAGCCCAGCGGCTGGCCCGACAGGATCTCTACCAGAAGGTTGCCGAAGATTACGACGAGTTCTTCCGTCGCTGGCCCGACTCCACCGAGGCCTACGCGCAACGCTTCTACTACGCCGAGGTGCTCTACTACAACATCGGGGACCACGAGCGCGCCGGGGAGCAGTACCTGGAGGTGGTGCGCATGGATACCGAGGGCGAACACGCCCACGATGCCATCATCGGCGCCTTGCAGGCCTATGACGACCTGATGAAGACCGAGGTGCCGGACATCGACGAGGAGCGCGAGATCCTGAGCCGAGAGCAGCTGGAAGCGATGCGCCGGGAGGGGTTCGAGCAAGGGGAGTTGGGACCGAGGTCGCAGCGCTATGTGGAGGTCGTGGAGTACTTCGCCGAGCTGTTCCCCGATGACGACCAGATCCCGGTCGCCTCCTGGCGAGCGGCAGAGCTCTATCGCCGGGTCAACCGCATCGCCGACGCCGCCCGACGGTTCGAGACCATCATCCAGCACCATCCCAACCACCGCTTTGCAGAGGAAGCCGCCATCAGCGCGTTTCTCTGTTACCAGTTTGTCGAGGACTGGGAGCGGATCGAGGTCTGGGCTCGCTTCCTGTTGGAGCACAACCCCAACCCGGAGAACACCGACATCAACCCGGAACGGCTCCAGCGCGCCATCGCCTATGCCATCAACGAGCAGGCACAGGATCTGCTGGAGGCCAACCAGGAGTTCCAGGCGGCCGAGATGATGATCGGGCTGTACCGGGAGTTTCCTCAGAGCGAATGGTCCCCTCTGGCCCTGTTCAACGCGGCTGCCATCTACGAGCGGGCGCGCCAGATCAACACCGCCATCGAAACCTACAACCTGTTCTTGACCGCCTACCCCGAACACGAAAACGTGCCCGAGGCGGTGTTCACCCTGGGCCTGATCTACGATTCCCAGGCCCAGTTCGAGACGGCCGCCGACTGGTTCCAGCGGGTGGACAACTACGCCGACTTCGAGGAGCGCCCCGATGCAATCTTCAACGCTGCCCGCCTGCGCGAAGCGCTCAGCCAGTTCGACGAGGCGATCGCCCTGTACGACCACTATATGGAGCTGGACAACGAAAATCCCATCATCCCGCAGCTGATGTTTCTGATCGCCGACATCGAACAGGAGCGCGGGAACCTGGACGCTGCCTACCAGCGGTTCGAGACCTTGCGCCAGCGGTTTGCGGGCTCGCCTTCCGTTCGTCTGGCCGCGACCGTACGGCAGGGCCGCATCAAGAGCGCCCAGGACCAGACGTCGCAAGCCCTCCAGCTCTACGAGAGCGCCTACGAGCAGTTCGGAGCGGGCTCGCTGGTCTTGGACGAGACCGGCCTGCCGGTCGAGTGGAGTCGCCAGCCCGGCTGGCAGATCGAGGATCCCGACCAGCGGGTCGGCTCGCTGCCCTACGCGGCAGAAGCTCGTTTTCGCACGGCAGAGGTGGCCTTCGAGGCTTGCCAGGCCATCAGCCTGGACTACCCCGAAGGGCGCTGGCGCATCCTGTCGAGGAACCTGCAATCCCGGGGCGAGGCACTGGAGCGCGCCCAGGGCGCAATGTTCGAGGTGATGTACATGGGCGACGCCGCCTGGTCGGTTGCCGCTGCCACCCGGATCGGCGAGCTGTACAAGAAGTTCTACGACGACATGTACCAGCTGCCCCAGCCCGATCTGGACGAGTGTGTGGATGCCGGCTACGCCTACGAGGACTGCGAGGCGCTGGACGACGCCTACAACACCATGCTCTACGAGATGATGTACCCCATCGAGACCAAGGCCAGAGAGTCGTTCAACCAGGCGTTGGCCGTCTCCTACGACAACGACGTCTACACCGAGTGGACCTCTCGGGCAGCGACCCTGCTTGCCCAGACAGACAACACCATCCGCGTCACCGGTGAGGTGGGGGTCGAACCGCACAATCGGGGCCAGCTGTACACCGGGGTCGAGTACCTTGTCGATCTGTCGGAGAGGATCGAGCAGATGCAACCCACGCCGGCCCTCCAGGCTTCCGGAGAGTCGGAGACGGTCGATGCCGGCCCGACCGGCCAAACGCCAGCAGGGCAGCCACAGGAGGGAGACACTTCCCAGCCTGAAACCGAGTCGGAGAATCTCCAGGATCTCCCGCTAGAGGAGTAGTTGGCCCTTCCGGAGGCGCCCGATCGCTTGACAACCTGGAACCGTGGAAGGACGGACAATGGTCACCATAGCTTCGAGAACCGCAACGATTCTGCTTCTGTCGGCATGCCTGATCGGCTGTCCCGGGACCACTCAGGTGGTCGAGCCCGAGGTCGATGCCGGCCCTACCGGACCGGACCCTGCCCAGATGGCCTCTGCGCTGGAGGCTTTCGAAGTGGGTGTGGGCGCCCTACAACAGGACCCTCCCGCCTACGAGGTGGCCCGCCGGAGCTTCGAACGGGTGGTCGAGCTTGACGGGACGTTCTGGGAGGCCTGGCATAACCTGGGGGTGCTCTACACCAACCTGGGATTGTACCCGCAGGCGGTCTCGGCGTTCCAGCAGGTGCTGGTTGCCAGCCCCGACTCTCTGCCGGCCAAGCTGGGAATGGCGATGGCCCACGCCTTGCAGGGATCTCGCACCCAGGCTTTGGATGCCTATCGTTCGGTTCTCCAGCAGGATCCGTCCAACCTGCCCGCCCGCACCAACATGGCCGCCCTGTACATCGAGGCGGGCGACCACGACCAGGCCCGCAGCTTCTTGACCGAGGTCCTCATCGCAGACCAGAACAACGTGAACGCGCTCAACCTGCTGGGCCGGATCTACCTGGCCGAGGGGGACGAGCACATGGCCACCTACCTGTGGGAGAAAGTCGTCGGCCTGGATGAGCAGGCCGTGGATGCCCGCAACAACCTGGGGCTCATCAAGGTCCAACACCAGGACTTGAGCCAGGCGGTGCGGCAGTTTCGGGCTGCGGTCAACACCGATCCGGCCAACGTGGCGGCTCACCTCAACCTGGGGGCCATCTACCTGAATCACATGAACTACCAGGAAGCGCTCCAGGAGTTCGACCAGGTCCTGGCTCTGCGACCGCGCAACGAAACCGCTCTCTTGGGACGCGCCGCAAGTCGATACGGCCTCGGTGACAACGAGGGGGCCTACGCCGGCTACCAGGCGGTGATCGAGGTCAACCCCACCAGTACGGCGGCCCTCCAACGACTGGGTGACCTGGCTTTCCGCGACCTGGATGACCTGCCGGCGGCGCTGGACTGGTACACCCGCAACCTGAGCGCACGTGGACAGCATCCCGACACCTGCGACAGCTCGGACGAGGTATGCGCCGTGGTGCGGACCATCCAGCAGATGAGCCGGGAGGTACCCCGAACTCCGGAGGAGGAGGGCTCCACGACGCAGGAGGAATGAACCACCCTGAAAACCGTCAGGGGGTGTTTTCGTAGATGATTGGCCCGATCGGTCGAGGCCAGGGGTTCCAGCCGGTCAGGCCGCAACTTCAGCCACGCCGCGGGATCGGACCGGGCATGCCGCCTCTTCACGTTGACCGAGGGGGGGGGCTTTGTTATCATTCAACATGTTAGATCGGGCGAAATTTCTACAGGTATCCGACCGTTACCTTGGCAGATGGGCTTTCGCCAGGGGAGATCGGAGAGTTCGTCGTACGCCGCGGTCACAGGGTTTGCTGGGAGGCACATCATGAGGTGGCTTTTTTCTGCGATACTGCTGGGTACGCTGGTCATCGGGGCGGGCACCGCGCTGGCTCAGGATGCCGCGCCCCCTCAAGGTGAAGAGCAGCAGGCCGGAGCCGAGCAGGTTCCCACGCGTTTCTACGACTTCAACGAGATGCTCATCGACGGCGAGTTCATGCGACCCGAGGGGATGTTCACCAGAGCCAGGGATCGGGCCCGTTTCCAGCGGCTGTTGAATCTTCGCCGGGAGTTCTTGAGCGAGATTGAACAGTCGGCCAAGGAAGAGGCGCTGCAATAAAGATGGTCCGAAGCTGGCTTGATCTGGCCTCAGCATCATAGGCGACCCATGCGGATTGTTTGCGATAGTTGCGGTACCAAGTACTCCATCTCCGATGAGAAGATCCGCGGAAAATTGTTCAAGATCCGCTGCAAGAAGTGCAGCCACGTCATCGTGGTCCGGGGGATTCAGGCTGCCGGTGGTGCAGAGGGTTACGAAAGAGACGTGGGCGAGCAACCTTCTGCACCGGGCCAACCGGCCGGCTCCGGCGAGATGGAATCTGCACAGGAATGGTTCTACGTACTCGATGGACAGCAAACCGGACCGGTCCAAATAACAGACATGGAAGCCCAGGTGGCCGCCGGACAGATCACCCCTGATACCTATGTGTGGCGCGAAGGGATGGAGGACTGGATCCACCTCGCCGAGGTCTCCGAGCTCGCCCACCTGGTGCCGGTGGAGGCTTCCTCCTCCTACCTGGCCGCTGAACCTCCCGAACCCGCCGAGGCCGCCAAGGCATGGCCTATGCAGGAGCCCGGCTTGGTCCCACCACCGGTCGCTCCGTTTTCCCCTTCACCGGATTCCACCAACCTCCTCGCTCCCACCGGATCGGCAGCAGTGCCCAGGCCGATGGAGGCCAAAGCACCCTCCGTCTCGAGCATGGGCTTTCCCGGATCCGAGGCAGATGCCGACTACCAGGGGGAGGATGCCATCACCGTGGTGGCCAAGACCCAGTATCCTCTCAGTGAGGACGAATACGCCCGGGATCTCTTCGGGGGGGCGGGAGACTCTGACATGTCCACCGATCCTTACCGGGACCAACCGCTTGGCGGTCTACAACAGCCCGGTTATGACCTGGAAACCTCCTTTGGGGACGAGCCCACCGGTCAGTTCGGGTCCGGTTCTCCCCTGGCGATCAGACCGGCCGGGGTCGGCTCCGGCGGTGGCAAAGGCCTGAATGCCACTCCCCCGATGGCCGGCCTGGGATGGGATAGCGAGCCGGAAGACTTCGGCGGCCAGGCATTACCGGCCGGCCGCATGGAAGGCGGCTTGCACAAGGTCACACCAGCCAGCCTGGTGGGCGCCCGCCATGAAGATTCGGTCCTCTTCAGCCTGGACTCCCTGGCCCGCAGCACAACCAAGCTGTCCCAGCGATCGCCCCGAGAGGGACGCGCTGGCGAAGGCTCCGGACTGATCGACATCCGATCCCTGGCAGCCAGGGAACCTAGTGGACAGGAGCCCTCCTCCTCTCCCTCGGCGGACCACTTCGTGCCCGCCGTCATGCCTCTGGGCCGGCGGCAGTCCAACCTGCTGTTGTATGGCTTGATCGCGGTCGGGATTGTGATCATCGCCGGTCTGGCCACCGCGATTGTTGTGGTGCTGACCCAGGACCGCACCCCACCGGTGCCGCCCGGAACGCAGCCAACCCAGGTGGCGGCGGTGTCCGGCGCACAGGGGGAGTCTGCCCCTCTCGCGATCGGCACCGCCACAGCCGCATCGGAGCAGAGCACCGCTCTCATCGTCGAGGAGATCCCTCCCGCCAGCACCCGGGAGCACCTCCAGGCCGCTTCCGCTGCGGCCACCACCGCCGCCGGTGTGGCCATCAAGGCCCAGACCACCATCCCCGATGTCGTGGCCGCCGCCGAACGGCAACAACAGCTGCTGGCACAGGCCCAGGCACAGGCCCGCGAGCGGGAGCGGGCACAACAGACCGATACCAGGCGCGAAACCGAGAGCTCCCGGACCAGCCGCAGCTCCGATCGGACCCGAGAGGTGGAGCGGCGCACAGACGATCGCGAATCTTCCGCCAGTCGCGGCGGCGATGCGGTTGATGATGCCCTGCAACGGATCCGCACCCGCACCGCACCCGCTGCCGAGTCTTCGAGTGAGACGAGCCGACGGACCGAGCCCGAATCGACGGAAGAGGAGGAAAGCGAAAGCACCTCCAGCGGACAGCTACCGGAGCGGTTGACGACCAATGCGGTTCGACAGACCATCCGGCGCTACAGCCGCCGCCTCAGCGACTGCCGCCGCGAAGCCAATCTGCCCGCCGACGAGGTTCTCCGAGTGGACGTGACCATGACCGTCCATGGTACCGGCCGGGTGGCCTCTGCCGCGGGCGACTCCAACAGCCCGGGTGCACAGTGCGTCGTATCGGTGGTGCGGGATATGCGCTTCCCCGAGTTCAGCGGTGCGCCCATGGATTTCACCTATCCCTTCCGAATCCGCTGATGCCCAGCTGGGCCAACAGGCAATGCTTGACAACTCCCATCGAGATCGGCGACTTGTTCGCTGCTTCCTCTCCACACAAAGGACCTGGGGCGAGAGCTTGAAGGGAGCGTGTACCAACGGCCGATCTCTGGCCTGTATCCAATCACGGAGGTTACTCTTGAACGCGCGTTATCTACGAACCCTGTTACTTGTCGTCGGCCTGTCAACGGCAGTCGTGACCACTGCGCTCGCTGACCCGCCCGTTCCGGTGGACCCCTCGATCACCGACACGGCTCTACTCCGGTATCAATTCACACCCGGCACCACCGACAACTACCGCCTGGATATGACCCAGAACATGGAGATTACGGGACTCCCCGAAGAGGCGGGAGGATCGGGTGCGATGCAGATGAACATGGGGTTCACCATCAGCCAGGAGATGCAGGAATCGACAGCCGAGGGAAACGGCGTCATGCGCCAGCGGATCCAGGATGTGGTGGCCACCATGAGAATGGGGGACATGGAGATCCCCATCGGTGACATGATCTCGACCCAACTCGCCGCGCTGGTGATCACCGTGCAGATGTCGCCTCGCGGCGAGATCGTCCACACCGATCTCACTGAGGTGCAAGATCCCCAGATGCAGGAGATGATGTCCATGATGGAAGGCCCCATGTCCCAGATGAACATCGTGTTTCCGGAGGAGCCCCTGACCATCGGTCAGAGCTGGAGCGATGAGTTTCCCTTTGCGCTGCAGCAGGAGGCCGTGGGGATGAATATCACCGCCGGCGCAACCTACACCTTCTTGGGCTGGGCCATGGTCGGTGAGACCCGGTGTGCCCTGTTGCAGACCGATGTCCAGATCAGCCTCGCGGGGAATGTGGCCGAGATGGGCCCTGCCGCCACTGCCACCGGCTCCGGACAGGGTACGGGATACAACTACTTTGACAACGCGACCGGCAAGATCGCCAGCTCCAGCATGGATATGACCATGAACATGAGCATCGCGGCCGAAGGGATGAACGTCCAGCAGGCCATGACGATGCACATGACCATGAACAAGATCTGAGGTCCAGCCGTGTCGCGCCTTTCCTCGACCGGACGACTGCTGGGCGGGGCTCTTCTGGTCGCCCTCATGGCCACCAGCAGCCCTTTCTCCGATGCCGTGCCTCTCCCCGCCCTGGATCCGGGTCGGACACAGCCGCTCGACCTCAGGTACCAGTACGCTGCCAACAGCGCCGACCAGTACCAGGTTCGGTTCTCCCTGCGCGCCACCCGATCCACCTTCGTGTTGCCCATCGACGATCAGGTCGATGTGTCGGGGTCGATGGATTTCCGGCAGGGGTTCCAGGGGTTGGACGAGGCCCGCAACGCGGTGGTGTTCCACGAGGTCGGCGGCTTGTCGCTGAGCTACACGAGCAACGGAGAGGCGATCGCGACCGACCAGATCCAGGGCCGCCTGGCTGGCGTGACACGGCGGTTGAAACTGGGGGGACAGGGACAGGTGCTGGATGAGGAGATCCTGGTGGCCGAGGACCTTCCTCGCTCTTTGCCCCACCTCCCTCGAATGGCGGATGTGTGGGAGTGGATGCGGCTCGAGCTGCCTGTGGGGAGCGTCTCTTTGGGAGACAACTGGGTGCAGCAGTATCGATACGCCATGGATTCCTCGGAGGAGCTCCCCCTGGAGTTTACCTTGACCGCCACCCACACCTATCTCGGCCAGGCACAGGTTTCAGGAGTCTGGTGCGCAGTCATCCAGACTACCCTGGAGATGCCGATCGAGATCGACCCGCCGAGGGCTTTTCAAACCGATCAACCCATCTTGGGGCGAGGCACCGGAAGAGCGGTGTATTACTTCGATGCGGATGCCGGACGTCTGGTGGGGGGGCAGGTGGAGTTTGGGCTGGTCATGCAGACCCATGTTCCGGACAACCCGATCGACTTCACCGCCACGGTCTCTCTTCAGTTCGAGCGGACCTCCTAGCGGCCCGTCCGCCCTTGAAGGGGGGGCGACCCCACACCACCTCGCCGAAGATCAAGGCATCTCTGACCAACGTCGGATCTTCGCCTCCTGGCCTCTTCTGGGCGACCATCGCGGCAGCATCTCTGTGGCGAGCGGTCAGCGCCTCCAGCAGCGGTTGGATGAAGGAGCGATCTGCTGCTGCGGGATCGGACTGGGCCAGGATGGCTCCTGCCAGAAGGAGGAGAGGACTGCCGGCGGGCCGCTCTCCCCGGAGGAACTGCCGGCGACAGCTTCTCACGAGGGCAGGCTCGATGTTCCTCAGCTGCGAGGGGATCACCTCGGTCGGATACCGCTGCCCGAGTGCGGCGAAGCGGGTATGGGCCAGTGCCAGGGCGGCCTTCCGGGCGAACTCCAGAACCGGGCGCAGCGCCAGCCTGGAGGCCAGGTAGGTCGGCAGTGCGTACAGCAACTCGGCGGGCAGCTTGGCGCGCTGGGCCAAGAGGCTGACCAGGTTCTGCTCCCCGCCCCAGCCCCCGATGGAAAGCTGGGTTTCGATCACCGCCAGTCGGATGACCACAGGCGGTTCCGGATGGTACAGGCCGTTGAGGGTCCGTACCGTCGCCGCCTGCGTACCGGTCAAGCCGCTCTGGATCTGGCTGTGGATCAGACCGTAGGCGTAAGCCGGTCCCAAGAGTTGGGTTCCGATCAGATCGGCAACCAGACATGGGCTCCAGGCGGCAAAGGCCACAGCCAGATCGAACTGGGCTGAGGCGACGTAGGGCGGCTTTGGGGACCGATCGGCCAGCGGTCCGATCAGGGCTCGGCGGCTGATCTCCGCCATGAGCTGGGCATTGGAGGAGACCAGGTCAAGACCCAGGCCAAAAACCAGCTGGCTCCAGCCGCTGACCCGGGAAAGGTGCCGCCTGGGCAGGACCACGGCCCCGATCTCTGGGGATCCCAGCAATGCCGATGGGATGGTGGGATCGCCATCCCAGATCAGGACCAGCCGGCGCCGTGTAGAGCGCTTCGCGCCACCTCCTGTGACCAGAGCCTCCACCAGCTCGTCCAGGTGCTCCAACAGGGGGCTCAGATTGGCGTTCAGCCGCTGGGAAGTGAAGGCCGACAGGAGGGCCTCGACCCGCTTGGAGGCAGCCTGCTCGGCCAGAACCCGGTCCAAAAGGGCCAGGACCTCGGTGGGGTCTGTCGGTGGCGTCTCCTGCCAGGCCTTCAATCGCTCGTCGATGGCGGCGATGGCCGCGGTCAACGGCCTGGAGGTGGCTGCCTGAAGCCAGCGGGCCAGCGGTCGGTAAGCCTCCAGATCCCCCAGTCGGGAGCCGGTCACCCCGGCCAACAGGTGGTCGATCTGCTCCCGCTGTCGCTGCACCTCGTCCAGCAGCAGCTGGATCTGATCGGCCAGAGTGACCTCCTGCTCCTCCACCCAGGGCAAAGGCTCGATCTCCTCCTGTTCACTGGTCGGCGGTCTTCGGGAGGGGCGAATCGACGGCCGTTTCGCCTGTCGCCCCTGCGTGAACCGGCGGACGATGGGGGCGACGATGAAGAAGAGCAGCAGGATGAGGAGGTCGACTAGGTTTTCGAGGTGATCCATGGCTGAGCTACTCGCCCCCGGCCCGGTCGATGGGTGGGTCTCCCGGGTGGCCAATGGTGCGCGAGCGCCCGTCCCTGTCGCCAGAAATCGGCGTTCCGGGTGGCCGGAGGGGGCGAATCGACGGCTTTTCCGTGGCGCTGACGGAGCTCCAGCAGCGCGGAGGCATGAGCAGCAGGCCCAGCAGGATCCGCTGCATCCTGGGGTCGGAGGTCCGTTTCTCCAGCGCTCGCATCAGACGGGTGGGCAGGCTCACGGTTTGCGCTCTCCCCCCTTTTCGGGTTCCTTACCTGGCTGGGCGAAGGAGGAGCGCATGTCGGTGTCAGCCACGATGTTGCGGTACTGGTAGTAGTCCATGAACCCCATGTTGCCGGATCGGAGCGCTTCGGCCAGAGCTTTGGGTACCTGGGCTTCGGCCTCCACCAGCTTGGCCCGCATCTCCTCGAGCAAGGCTCGCATCTCCTGCTCCTGAGCCACCGCCATGGCTCGCCGTCCTTCGGCGCGGGCCTGGGCCACCCGCTTGTCGGCCTCGGCCTGCTCGGCTTGCAGCTTGGCGCCGATGTTCTCCCCCACATCCACGTCGGCGATGTCCACCGAGAGGATCTCGAAGGCGGTCCCCACATCGAGCCCCTTGTTGAGGACGGTCTTGGAGATCTTGTCCGGGTTCTCCAGCACCGCCTTGTGATCCGTGGAGGAGCCGATGGTGGTGACGATCCCCTCGCCCACGCGCGCGATGATGGTGTCCTCTCCGGCGCCGCCCACCAGCTTCTCGAGGTTGGTGCGGACGGTGATGCGGCTGATGGCCAGCAGCTGAATGCCGTCCTTGGCCATGGCGGAGACCCGGGGGGTCTCGATGACCTTGGGGTTGACGCTCATCTGGACCGCCGAGAGGACATCGCGTCCGGCCAGATCGATGGCTGCCGCCCGCAGGAAGCTCAGATCGAGGGCGGCCCGATTGGCCGAGATGAGGGCGGCGACCACCCGGGAGACGTTGCCTCCGGCCAGGAAGTGGGCTTCAAGGTCCGATGTCTTGAGGTCAATACCAGCCTTGATGGCCGAGATGCGGCCGTTGACGATGGCCGCGGGGGGGACCCTTCTCAGCCGCATGGCGATCAGGTCGAAGATGCCCACCTTGGCGCCCGAGCTCCAGGCGGCGATGAACAGCCGCACGGGAACCAGGTAGAAGAACAGGATGACCGCCGCCACGATGACGGCGATCGTCAGGATGAGCGTCAGATCCAGGTCCATGCTGCAACTCCACAAATGTTGGAGGTCAATCTTCGGGAAGGGTGACGATGACCTTGCCGTCCTTCAGCTCGGTCACCACCACCTCGGTATCTCGATTCAGCCATTCCCCGTCGGACCGTACCTCGATGCGCGCCTCGTCGAACAGGGCGAAGCCGCTGGGCTTCAGATCGGTCGCGGTGATTCCCCGCTGTCCGACCTGGATCCCGGCGCGCCTGGCGTCATCGCCATAGCCGCTACCCTCGCTGATCGCCTCTTTGAGTGTCAACCGTTGACCCAACCGGGTCCGGGGCATGACCAGAAAGAAACCCAGAGAAAGAACCAGGGCGACCCCTCCCAGGGTCAATCCCAGAATCGGGTTGAGGCTGCTCCAGGCGTAAATCGCTGAAACCGCCACCAGAGCGGCTCCGATGACGCCGGTGATGCCAAAGCCCGGGATGATGAACGCCTCGGCTGCGATCAGCACCATGCCCAACAAGAACAGGCCAAAAACCAGTAAGGCGGCTCCGATCACCTCTTTTCATCCTCCTGGACCGTCTCGGAAGGGATGGTGCGCACCTCGATCCGCTGGCCTGCGATCCGCACCACCCGGATCGGGGTGCCCCGTGCGATCATCTCGCCATCGGAGACCACCTCGATCCGCCGGTGACCGAACTTGCCGCGGCCGAACGGTCTGAGAGCGGTCAGTGCCACGCCGGTTTGCCCGATGGAGATCTCCTCCTCCTGGTCGGCCCGAGGTAGCGACGGGCCCTGTGCCAACGACTCGGCGAGCACCAGGCGTCGTCCCACGCGGGTTTTGGGGATATACCTCATGAGCAGCACCGTGCCCAGGATGGTGATGGCAAAGGAGACCCCCACCCGGATCAGGGCCTCGCGCAGGCCAACTGCGGAAAGTTCGATGCGGCCCAGGTCCAACCCGATCAGCGAAAGCACCAGGCTGGCCGCGATGGCGACCAGCCCCAGTACGCCGACGATTCCGAACCCTGGGATCACGAACAGCTCGATCCCGAGGAGAACCGCGCCGGCCAAGAACAGGGCCAGCTCCTCGAAGCCAGCCAACTTCACCAACAGGTGGCCGGCGAAGAAAATGGCCAGCGCGGTCAACCCCATCGCCCCCGCCCAGCCAAAGCCGGGTGTGGTCAGCTCGAAAAACAGCCCCAGGATGCCCAGGGTCATCAACAGGCTGCTGACCACCGGGCTGGTGAGCACCCGGACCAACGACTCCGCCCAGCTCTGGTCGATGGTGAGGACCGTCCGCCCTCGCAGACCGACCAGGTCCAGCACCGATTCGAGGTTCTCCGCCCGTCCCTCGGCAAAACCGAACTCCACCGCTTCCTGGCCGGTCAAGGTGAGGAGCTGGCCGGAGCCGATCACCCCTCCCACGGCGATCTGGGCGTCCACCATGGCCTGTGCGATCTCGGCGCTGCGCGAGGTGGCCTCTGCAGCCGAGCGAAACTCGGCCCGCAGGGCTGAAACCACCTTCTCCTCCACCGGCTCCATCGAGCCGCCACCTCCCATCTGCACCGGGGTGGCAGCGCCGATGGAGGCACCTCGGGTCATGATGATCAGGTCGTTGCCGAGCGAGATCAGCGCGCCGGCACTCCAGGCACGGTTGTGAACGAAAGCGATGGTGGGGACCTCGCTGGAGAGCAGGTAGTCCCGCATCATGATGGCGGCATCGACCCGTCCCCCCGGCGTTTCCACCTCCAGCACCAAGACGATGCCGTTGCCGTCCTGAGCGGAACGGACCGCCCTCTCCAGGTAGTAGGCGATGCCCAGCTCGATCTCGCCGTGAATTTTAGCTACGTAGACATCCTGGGCGCCTTCCAGCAGGCGGCCGGCGATGGCCTCTCGGACCGCCATCAACCGCGCGGTGGCAGCGACCGGCATGGCGGATAACCTGGCCTCCGTCACCTCCGACGGCTCCTGGATATCGACGGGTGGCTCATGCCCCGGCTCCTCCTCCTCCGCCTGGTTCTCTTGCAGAACATCCCGCTCGGCAGGGCTGGTTGGAACCACCTGGGGCTGCCCCTCGAGCGGCAGAGCTCGCCACACCGATCCGATCAGCAGCAAGGCCAACCACAACACCTTGCGACGCCCACTTGGCCGCGTGACACGCTGTCGGCGACGTTTCATCCAGCTCGGTCCTCTTCCTGTCATTGCCGAGAGAAATCGTACCATAGATGACACCTTCCGCTACAGACAATCGATGGGAGTCGGATCGGACAGGTCGCCTGAGGCTTCTCACAGTCGCCAATCTGGCCTTACAATGGCCGCAGGGTCACCTGGCTGGAGGATCGCCATGAGAATCGTGAGCTACAACATCCGCCTGGCTCTGGATAGCTCCCTTGACCGGGTGGGCGAGATCCTCTGCCAGCTCCGGGCGGATGTGGCCTGTCTGCAGGAGGTGGGCAGCCACTGGACGATGGGGGAGCCGGTGGACATGTGGTCGGTGCTGGCCCACAAGACCGGACTGGAGTTCGGCTTGTTCGCGCCCGCCATTCTCCAGGGACAAGCCCGCTACGGCATCGCGCTGCTCAGCCGATTTCCGGTGGAGGTGGTGCAACAGACCTTCCTGCCCCGCCGCGATGACGAACCTCGAGTCCTGCTGGTGTGCCGAATTGAGGACGAACCAGGCTCTTGGCTGCTGGCGACTACCCATCTTTCGGTGGTGCCGGGCGATCGACCTGCCCAGATCGCAAAGGCCGTGGAAGTCCTGCGGTCTGCCCTGGATGGCCCTGAAGAGAGGCTGGTTCTGGCCGGGGATTTCAACACCGCTCTGGATGATCCCGACATGCTTGGGCTCATGCACCGCCTTGATCTGCGATCCACCATCGAGCAGGTGCACCGACGGCCGATCCCGACCTATCCCGTCAAGGCGCCTCGCTTGCCGTTGGACCATATCCTGGTCGGTGCACAGGTCCGGATCATCGACGCAGGGGTTGCCGAGATCACCGGCTCCGATCACTTTCCGGCCTGGGCCGAGTTGCAGAGGTGATCGATCGAGGTCGGGGCGCCGCGGGTCAGTCCCACCAGAAGAACCAGCTGCTGTTCCCCGCCAGCTCCCGGGCCAGAAGGGGCAACGAGCCGGCGCCCTGCAGCACGATGTCTCGGCAGTACATGAACTGCTGCCAGGCCAGCTCGCGCACCGGCGCCGGTTCGATGGGAGGGCGCGTCACCCAGAACTCCAGCGTGTCGGGACCCATGAACACCAGGTGGATGCCGTAGCGCGCTTCCCAGGTGAGGATGGCCCGACTGTGCTCCTCGGGCGAAGGACACTCGTTGAATCCGCCAAACCCCAACAACAGGGGGATGAGATGGGGCTCCACTCCGATCAAGAGCACCCGGAAGCTCAGGGAGCGGTCCAGGTCGGGGTGCTGACTCCGATGGAACTCGGCAAGCTGGAGGAATCCGAAGGAGCCCGGAAAACCGCTTTCGGGCGGCCGAGCCACCAGCAGTTCGTCAGGGCATTGCTCCAGGCCGGTGCGGAGGCTGTCGAGGGAGGGACCTTGACAATCGACCGCCGGATCCGCATCGCAGCGCTGGACCCACTGTTCCCAGGCAGGGTGAGAAGGGTTGCCAGCCCGCGCCAATTCGATCTCCCGGGCTGCTCGCTCTTCCGCCTCGCGGTGACCAGCCTCGATGGCGTAAAAAACGCCTTGACCGTCCTCGCCGATCGCAGCTGCCGCCTGCCCGAACTGCCCCTCCGACCAGCGCTGGGTCAGCCCGGTTCCCAGCGACGCCCAGTGCACGTGCGCCTGGTCGGGCACGATGATCGGCACCACCCCCGTCCGATCCCTCGCATCATGGGCTATCTGCCAGACCTGCAACGCCTCGGCCGGCTGGAGGGGGCTGGTGGCCAGCACCAGTACGGGAGAGGAACAGAGGAGCTCGAAGCGGACTTCAGCCGGCCAGCTCTGGGCACCAAGCTGGTCCAGCAGCTCCTGCGAACCCAGACCGGCCAGGCTCGTTGCCGCAGGAGCGGGGATGATCCGGGTCTCCTGGTCTTGTGCCGCCGCGGTCAGAGAGAACAGGAGGCAGGCAACCAGCGGCACCCAACACAGGGTTCTTCGGTCAGGGATTTCCGGCCGCGCGCTCGATGTCCGGTCAGTGCCGGCGATCCTGGGTGGTCGATTGAACACCTTGCCCTCCTGGTGGCGAATGCTGTGGTGCCGTGGCGACGGTTGGAGCGGTCGCACCGCGGATCGACCGGGCCCGGCATCTTCCCGCTGCTGGTGGATGCTACCAACATGACCAGCCAGTTGACAGGGATTCGAAGGAGAGGAGTGGGGAGCATGTCAGTACTTTGCCTCGCAACCATGTCTGTCGGGTGCCGTGCTGGTCTGCATGGATGTGAATGGGGGTTCTGGTTATACTGGTCCTCGTTGCGTGCCATGCCAGTGCATCAAGCTTCCGTGAGAGCGCCATGAATCGGTTTCCTCGGTTGGTATGTCTCGTCCTTTTGCTTTTCGCGTCGTTGGCTGTCCGATGCGGCAGCGAGGATGGGATCGCAGACACTGCCGACAGACAGGACGCTGCGACCGATCACGGCCTTCCTGGGGATGTTGCCGGGGAGCAGGAAGATCAGGCAGGGGAGGGGGTCGAGCTTCTGGGCTATGGGGAGGCCTGCACCTCCAACCTCCAGTGTGAGAGCGGTTTCTGCGTCAGCAGCTCGACCGGGTTCATCTGCACCCAGCGTTGCGGCGACACCCCCTGTCCCGACCTGGACGGCGAGGTCATGACCTGCCGGGTGGTCACCAACTTCGGCGCCGACCAGGTGGAGATCTGCATGCCCTTGCTGGAGTCGATCTGCGCTCCCTGTCTCGACGATCTCAACTGCCTGGAGGGAAGCTGCGTCACGTTGCCCTCCTTGGCCCAGGTCTGTGGTCGGGACTGCCAGCAGCCCGAGGACTGCCCGGAGGGTACCTACTGCTTTACCACCATTGCCGGGCTGGGCGATCTGGATCCTCCTCAATGCCTGCCCAACAACCTGACTTGCGATTGTACCGAGGAGAACGCGGGCGAGGTCCGCCCCTGTGCCCGCTCCAACCAGGAGGGGACGCGTACTTGCGTAGGTGAGGAGCGTTGCGACCCCATGCTGGGTTGGGTGGGGTGTACCGCTCCTTTACCCAGGCCGGAGGTTTGCGATGGGGAGGACAACGACTGCAACGGGGCGGTGGATGACGGATTGCCGGAGTATACCCCATGCGAGGTCGAGCGGGAGGGTTTCGAGACGACCTGTCCCGGCTTCTGGCGCTGCGATCCCGAGCTGAAGCAGATGGTGTGCGAGGGAGAACCGCCCTCCCAGGAGATCTGCGATTTTCGGGACAACAACTGTGACGGGCAGGTGGACGAGCCCTTCGTCAACGAAGAGGGGCTGTACGTGCTCGACACTGACTGCCAGACCTGCGGCAACAGCTGTGCCCAGCGCTTTCCCGAGGGATACACCGCTGCCTGCCAGGTGATCGACGGAAAGGCCCTCTGTGTGGTGACCGGCTGCCCCCCCGGGACGACCCAGGTGGGATTGACCGCCTGCATGCCCCTGGCTTCTTCCCTGTGCTCGATGTGCGAGGAGGACAGCGACTGTAATGAGCTGGTCGGCGACCGCTGCCTGGACTACCCCGACGGCCAGCGGTACTGCGGTCGCGACTGCAGCCCCACCTCGCCCTTCGGCCCGCTGTGCCCGCCGGACGACTACGCATGCGATCCGGAGAGCCTGCAGTGTATCAACACCACCGGCTCCTGCATCTGTGGACCGGGCGACGATTTCTACCTCCCCTGCCAGCTGGAGAGCGAGACCGAACCCGGACAGCTCTGCAACGGTCTGAGGCCGTGTCTGGACGGCGAGATGGGCGTTTGTGTGCCCGTTTCCGCCGAGGTCTGCGACGGCATCGACAACAACTGCAGCGGCGGTGTCGACGAGGGGTTTTACAACCCCCTCACCGGCCGCTATGAGCGCGATGACCATTGCGGTCAATGCAACAACAACTGTATCGCCCTCTTCGACCTGGAACTGCACCACGCCACCGGCCGTTGCCGCCTGGAGGACGAGCTGGGCGAGCCGATCGATCCCGTCTGCGAACCGGTCTGCACCGGTGACTGGAAAGACGCCAACCGGCGCGCCTTCGACGGATGTGAGTGCCTACAGACCAGCGACGAGGATCCGCCCGATGAGAACGGCATCGACGCCAACTGCGACGGGGTGGACGGAGAGGTGGACCGCGCGCTTTTCGTCGCCACCTTCGGCAGCGACGAGACGGGTGACGGGAGCATCGACAACCCCTATGCCTCCATCCAGTACGCCCTCGATGTGGCCGGAACCGATCCGGACCGCGACCATGTCTACGTAGCTGCAGGGGTGTACCGGGAATCGCTGCTCTTCCTTTTCGATCCCGAGGAGGGGCAGCAGGCGGTCTCCGCCTTCGGCGGGTACAGTTTCGATTTCTCCCAGAGGGACATCCGCGGGAACGAGACCGCGGTCATCGGCCTCCAGCCCTCCGTCGGTCGCCCAGGAGCCGTCACCTTCATGGCGATCGCCGAGCAGCCGGTCACCTTCGACGGCTTCACGGTCGTCGGCTTCGATCGCACCGATGCCGCAGGGAACAGCTACGCCATCCACATCACCGACTACGATGATCGGTTGACCATCAGCCACTGCGTGATCCGGGCTGGCAACGGGGGAAACGGAGGCGCCGGCAGCCTGGGGGCCACCGGCCATAACGCCCTGTTCGATGAAAGCTACTTCTATTCCTTCCAGGCTGCCCAACCTGGCGAGGGGGCCGATCGGGTCAATGACGATCGCGACCTGGAACCGATGTGCCTCGAGACCACGCCTCCCTTGCCGGACCGAACCGAGGTCGCAGGGGGAGCAGCCGCACGGTTCCAGTGCCTGCGGCATGACGATACCCCGGTCGATACCCATGGTGGAGCGGGTGCCACCGCCGACTGCCCGGTCGGAAACCGGCCGGAACCGGCCGGAGAACCTGGAATCAGCACTCCCCCTGCCGGACCGGAACGGCCGGAAATACCGGGTGGTGCGGGAGGAGCAGGGGGAACCTCCTATACCTGGGATACCGAGGAGGAGGGCTATCGGGATCCGACCCCTCCCAGGACGGTGACCTGCTACTGGTGCATCGTCCCTGACGGGGAGACGGCCACCGTGGATGGCCGAGACGGCAAGAACGGTCAGCGAGGGGATGACGGATTGGCCGGTACAGGCTGTGGCTCCGCACTGGGCCAGGTGGTGGATGGGCAGTGGCGGTTTGGCGAGGATCTGTTGGCCGGATATGGCGGAGCGGGAGGCCGCGGTGGACCTGGATCGGGTGGTGGCGGTGGCGGTGCAGGGGGAGGGACCGGCCATTGTGACGAGTCGGGCGACTGCATCCTGGACGATCCGCCCACCTACGGTCCCTATACCACCCCGGTATGCGACTACACCGAGATCCTGGGCGGTGGTGGCGGTGGAGGTGGTGCTGGGGGTTGTGGCGGAGAGGGAGGTACAGGAGGGGGCCCCGGGGGAAGCTCGTTCGGGATCCTGTTGAGTTACCAGACCGCGCCTGCCCTGTTGCCTGTCATCGTCGATAACGACCTCGTTCGCGGCTTCGGGGGCATGGGAGGTGATGGCGGCCCGGGCGGCGAGGGAGGCAGTGGCAGCACCGGCAGCACGGGCAGCCCTCCGATCACGATCTCCGTTTGTGCCGGCGTCGGCGGACGGGGCGGAGACGGTGGCCCGGGCGGCGCGGGTGTCGGTGGCGGTGGCGGTTGCCCAGGGATTACGGTCGGGATCTATGTCCACGGACATGGCGAACTGTCCTTGACTGCGTACGAGACCGAAAACAGCTTCCAGGATACCGGGGGAGGTGGGACTCCGGGACGCGGCGGTCCTTCCTCGGGCAATCCCGGCGAGGATGCGCAAGGAGCGTTGTACGAGCGCGTGCTACCCTGCCCCGATGGGGGGAGCCCTCCATGTGGGGAGGAATGACCATGGGCCGCTTGATCTTCACCTGTTGGCTGGTGCTGCTAGCTGCCCTCCTTTTGCCGGCCTGTCCCCAAGACCTGCCTTCGGTGCCTGGTGATGCCGATCTGGAAGAGGATCTGGACCTTGCGGTGGATCCCGATCTGCCAGACCAACAGGAGGAGTTGCCGACAGAGTGCCCTCCCGAGCCACGGCAATACGGCGCTCCCTGCCACCGCGATGGTGACTGCGACAGCGGGATCTGCCTGATCCAGGGGGCCGAGGGGTTCTGTACCCGCCTGTGCCTCCAGGAGTGTGAGCCGCTGTGTGACGGCAGGCCGACCTACTGCCGGGGTCTGATCATGTCCGATGGCGAGGTCGCCTTCGTCTGTCGGCCCTCCGAGACCGACCTGTGCCGGTCCTGTGTCACCGACGGGCAATGCGAGGGTGGAAACTGCCTCGAGTATACCGACGGCACCACCGCCTGTGGTCAGGACTGCCAACGCGACGAGGACTGTCCGGAGGGTTTCGTGTGCGGGGACGAGGACCCCGACCACGACGACCAGTGCGTCCCGCTCTCCTCGACTTGCAGCTGTACCCTGCAGCACCAAGGGGCTCAGCGGTACTGCGAGATCACCAACCAATACGGTAGCTGCCCCGGAACCCAGACCTGTGATCCCGAGACGGGCTGGAGCGAATGTGCAGGCCGTCCCGAAGGACCGGCCTCCCCCGAGGTCTGTAATGGGATGGACGACGACTGCAACGGCATCACCGACGATGTCCCCGAGATCGGCGATGCTTGTGAAATCCCCGGGCCGACGGGGCTGATGTGCGACGGAGCGCCCTGCACCTGCCCTGGCGTGCTCGTCTGTCTGTCGGCAGAGGAGGGGATGGTATGCCTTGGCCCCGAGCCAGGCGAGGAGGTCTGCGATTACCGGGACAACAACTGTGATGGTTTGACCGACGAGGGGTTCACCGATGACCTCGGTCGCTACCTGAACCTCGATAACTGTGGCTTCTGCGGCAACTCCTGCCTGGACCGGTTCGACTACGCCGCCCAGGTCGTCTGCACCACCGATCGGCCCACACCGACCTGCATCATCACCGAGTGCGAGCCGGGGCTCCAGAGGCTCACCGAGACCTTGTGCGCACCGTTCGACCCGATCTACTGCGCACCCTGCACCGAGGATGCCGACTGTACCTCCTCTCCCGCCTCGGCCTGCGTCCCCATCGCGGATGCCAGCGACCCCGAAAACGTCTCTACCATCTGCGGCCGGGATTGCTCCTCCGATAGCATCTTCGGTACCGAATGCCCCCAGAACTTCAGTTGCCTCCCCTTCGACCGTGGTGATCTCGGCATCATCGAGCAGTGCGTTCCCACCAGCGGGAGCTGCACCTGCATCAACAACCCAGAAGGCTTCACCGTCCCCTGCCGGGTCACCATCGAAGATGGCGAGATCAACCTGGAGGGTGATCGTGGAGAGGTCACCTGCAACGGTACGCGCAGCTGTGAGGGCGGGGTGTTCTCCGAGTGCCAGCTCCCTGAAGAAACCTGCGACGGTTTCGACAACGACTGCAACGGCCGCATCGACGATCCCTTCCGCGACCTCGAAGGGCGCTACGTCGCTGACAACCACTGCGGAGGCTGCTTCTCCGACTGCACCGCCACGGTGTACCCCAACGCGACCGCCGCCTGCGACCTGTTGGACGATCAGCCCCGATGCGTCATGGTCTGCATCGAAGAGCCGGACGAACCGGAGGGTCGAGGGACCTATCGCGACCTCTTCAACGGAACGGACGACGGCTGCGAATGCCGGGTACTCTCCTGGGATGACGTGCCCGACGGCACGGATGCCAACTGCGATGGGGTCGATGGGAACGTGTCGGTGGCCCTGTTCGTCTCCAAGATCGGGACCCCCTCGGGCCCGGGTACCCTCGATGAACCGTTCGACAGCATCCAGAGCGCCATCGATGCGGCTGCACCCGGATCGGGTATTCGCGACATCTACGTCGCCTCGGGGGTCTACTCCGAAAACCTGGTCCTTCGTGGCGGGGTCAGCGTGTATGGAGGGTACAGCCTCGATTTCACCTACCGCGATCCGCTCTCCAATCCAACTACCATCTTTGGGGTCCAACCGGACCCCCTCAACAACGAGGTGGGCACCATCACGGCCACCCACATCGACAACAGCGTGGAACCCACCACGGTGAGCGGGTTTTCCATCTACGGTTACGATGCGACCACCATCGGAGAAAGCTCCTATGCGGTCTACCTGAAAGACTGCACCGACGCCTTGACGCTCGACGGTAACCGCATCTTCGCGGCTAACGGGGCCAACGGAGGCCAGGGAGGTCGTGGCGATGAGGGCGCTTCCGGATTGGATGGGACCGACGGTGATGAGGGGGACTCCGTGGGCGGGACCAGCTGCTCCGATACCGTGATTCCAGGCGGTTCTGGGGGAGCCGGCGACTGCTCGAATGACGGAGGCCAGGGAGGTGATTCCACCTGCCCGATGGCGCGTCAGTTCGACTACTATCCATGCAACCCTACCAACCCGACGCAATGCCGCAACGAATGTCCCGGTAGCCCCGACTATCCCCCCATCCCCCAGGATCCGGGAGAGGCCGGTTCGGGGAACGGCACCGATTGCAGTGGACTCAGCTGTGGTCTGGGGGGAAGCTCCACCTACGACTTCTGGTCCAATCTGGGTAGCTGCTTCGCCTGCAGTCTCCAGAGCTGCTTTCCCCACCTGGGCTCCGACGGACAGAACGGCAGGGGCGGCGACCGCGGTACCGGTGGCCTGGGATGTCAGGTCGATTCCCGGCACGGCACGGTGAGTGCTCAAGGGTTATGGGTCGGCGGTACCGGGCAGAACGGGCAGAACACGGCGACCCGCGGTGGTGGCGGCGGCGGCGGCTCGGCAGGCGCCGGCTTCGACGTGGTCGGGCTGACCGGGAGCGGTTGTACCGACACCCTGGGCGGCTCGGGCGGCGGCGGCGGCGGCGGCGGCTGCCCCGGCACCCCTGGCCAGGGCGGTTCCGGCGGCGGCTCCTCCTTCGGCGTGTTTTTGTATTTCAGCAACAACCACTTCCCCGCTCAGCCGATCTTGCGCAACAACGTGTTCTTCCAGGGGTACGGTGGGGCTGGTGGCAACGGCGGGTCCGGAGGCCCGGGCGGACGCGGCGGATGGGGCGGTGAGGGAGGATTCTCCTACCCAAGCGAGGCGTTCTGCTCCAGCCCTGGTGGCGCCGGTGGAAACGGAGGCGCGGGAGGCCCGGGCGCGGGCGGTGGCGGCGGTTGCGGCGGTAACGCCTACAGCATCTTCCTGTACGCCCACGGGAACCCCTTTGACGATGCCCCCTATCTTCCCGCTGCCTCCGGAAACCTGTTTCTCCAGGACGGAGCACCCGGACCGGGAGGAGCGGGCGGAGCCTCCACCGTCCTGGAAAGTTACGGAGGAACAGGGTACACCCCGGAGCAGACCTTCTCCGTCTTCGTGGTTCCCTGAGTCGCCAATGATCGTCTCCCCTTCCTTGCCGCTACCTCGACCCCGCCCCTGGCGCGATGTGCAGGCCAGCCTGAGGTTCACTCAAAGGCCTGCGACCGACACGGAGAACCCTTGCCACGACTGCCTCGCCATGTGCTGCTGGACCCTGACGATGTACGGATCCACCATCGTCTCCACCGACGAGCTGGATCAGATCGATTGCCTCCTGCAGTACGAGGGCTTGAGCCTGTGGCTCGCCCAAAGAGGGCTATACTCCCTGATGGCGATCACCCCCTGTCGCTACTTCCACCCTCCCACCTGCAGTTGCCTCGTCCACGCACGAGACCAGCTGCCGAAGCTCTGCCAGAGGTACAGCCCCATCGACTGCTACTACCGCCGGTTCACCGAGCCGCCCTGCGAGCTCCAGGGACGATTCGATCTCGCGCGCTGGAGGCGGTACCGCCCGACGATTGGCGTCAGCGAAACGGGGTTCGTGTTCGAGCTCCCGCCCTGGGAACACACGCTTGACAACCAGCCGGCCGAACAACAGGAACAGGCTGACGTCACCCTGTTCAGCTCTTTCCTGTGCCATGCCGACCTTCCGGCTGGGATGTTCGGCGACTACCTCTACTATGCCTCCGGTTTCCAGAATGTGAGCCTGGTTCGCACCGAGTACCACTGGTCGATCCTTTTCAAGACCAGGCGACCCAAGAAACCGAAGTACATCCTCGGCGAGGTGATCGACGGATTGGTCTTGGGACATCCCCGGAGCGAGCAGTATCGCACCAGCCGTGCAGAGATCGCCTCCTTGTACCGCCAGTGCGGTCCCGAGTTCTGCCAGCTCACCATCGACGAGTTGGCGCGAACGCTCAGGCGGTCCCCTCCGGCGCGAGGGGCCGAGAGGGGTAGCGGCCACCGTTGACGCGCCGGCCTGGCCGACCAGCCATCCTTCCCGGAGGCTCGACCTCGATCCGTACAGATGGCGGTTCCGTCCAAAACCGGGCCATCGAGAAGCCTACCGGTATGGCCACCATCCGCTGGTTGGTGGGATCCGCAAGCGGGATGGGCCGTCCTGTCTGGGCTCGATCGGTCGGAAGGGAGACGCCGTGGCGGGCAAGGACGTTGTCGCGTCTACCCCATGGAATGAGCACAGGCTTGGCGAGGTGTGCTCAGTTCAATCGGGTTGGGCGAAGGTCGACCAGCCAAGGGGCGGATCAAGAGGGTGCTTCGACCACAGCAGCCCGCCTGGTTGCGATGAGCTGTGCCAGGATCGCGACCGCGATCTCGACGGGGGTTTCCGCTCCGATCTCCAGTCCGACCGGCATCTGGATGCGGGCCAGCTGGCTCTCGGTGAACCCCTGGGCAGCAAGGGTAGCAAAGAGGCTGGCTTTTTTCCGGACGCTGCCGATGACCCCCAGATATCGAAAGGGTCTGGGCATCACCTTGGAGACGATGGTCACGTCCAGCGGGTGGGAGTGCGTGACCACCACCACGTAGCTGCTTTCGGCATCGAACTCCAGCTGGTCGATCGCCTCGACCGGTTTCTTGGCGATGATGGTGCGTGCATCTGGAAAGCGGCCCTGGGTGGCCAGATCGGCCCGCTCGTCGATGACGACGACGTCGAACTCCGCCAAGGCCGCCATGTGGGCGAACGGCTGGGCGACATGACCGGCGCCGAAGAGGTACAGCCGAGCCGGGTACTGCTGCGGCTCCAGCAGTACTGTCGCGGTTCCTCCGCATTCCATCCCCAGCTCGTTGAGCGGGATCCGCTCCAGCAGGCTCGGCTGGTGGTGGGTCATCACCTCTTGGGTCTTGCCGAGGAGAAAATGCTCCAACGCGCCCCCCCCGACCGTTCCCACCGTTCGTCCGTCGCCGAATACCAACATCTTGGCGCCAGGTTTTCGGGGGGTTGAGCCGGTGTAACCGACCACCGTGACCAGGACACAGGGGGTCCGGTTGCGGCTGGCCTCCAGCTGGGCCTGGAGCACGGCATCGATGCTGCTGTGAGCCTCCATCGCACTCTCCAGAAACTGTCGGTCCGGATCGCTGCCGGACGCCAGACACAGATAGCGAACGCCAAACACCTCCGCAAGCGGCCACCAGCACAGCGATGCCGTGGCCGGATCACCTCTTGACCACCCTGGCAACCCCGATGTGGAAGTGCAGGGTCTGACCCGCCAGCGGGTCGTTATCGTCCACGACGATCTTCTCGGAGGCGATCTCCTCGATCCAGGTCGGCTGCCGGCCCATCTCTCCCTCGAACTTGGCCAGGGAGCCCACCCGCGGTGTCTGATCGCCTTCCCACCGATCAAGCGACAGCCAGCGGCGCCTGCCAGGGTCGCGCTCACCAAAGCAGGCTCTGGCTGGCAGGGTGAACCGGACCGTTTCCCTCGGTCTCAGACCTTCCAGGCGCTCCTCGATAGCCCGCGGTAAACTCCCCGAACCATGCCGGTACACGACCGGCTCGTCGGTCAGGGTCTGGTCGACGATCTCCCCCTCGTCGGTGGTGATTCGGTAAAAGATGGAGACCAGTAGCCCCTCTTGCACCTGCATCGGCCTTTCCGTCCGAAGCTGTTGATCCGCAGCGGATTCTAGGCCAAGGTGGGCTCTGGTAAAAGGCTGACGAATCGAGCAGGGGATCGGTCCGCAAGGAACCGAATGCGGCAGGCCTGGCTTTCGGCGGTCATGCCGTGACCGTACGCTGCCTTAGGGAGGCTGCTGGGTGGAGCCACCGATGACGGGGAGCACAACTTCTCCATGCCGGTTGTCGATCGTGGTGACCCTCCCCAATGGAGAGCGATACCCGTTCCACCTGGATGGTTCACGGTTCACCATCGGGCGCCGCGCCTGCTGCGATCTCCAACTACCCTCCCCGGCGGTGTCCGGGACCCACGCCCGCTTCGAACTGGCGGGCCTCGGCGGCCAGGTCCAGGTGACCGACCTGGGCAGCAAGAACGGCACCTTCCTGGCGGGTTACCGCCTGCCTCCCAACCGGCCGGTGCGGTTGCCCCCGGATGCGGAGATCTCCATCGCCGACTGCGGTCTGCTGGTTCGATCCATTTTGGAGCCCGATCCGTTTGGACTCTGCTGGGATGCCCTGGAACAATCCAGAAGCCTGTCGCGGGTGTTCCTGTGCGGGCTCATCGGGCAGGCCTTGGAGCGCAGCAAGGCGGTCCTGGAGGTGATCAAAGGTCCGGCCAAAGGACGACGGCTGACCATCGCCCCCGATCGGGTGCAGGTAACGGTTGGCGTCGGTCCGGGGGTGGACCTGGATCTTGCCGATCCGGCGCTGAAGGGCGAGCCGGTCATCATCCACCTGGTAGGGGAGGGGTATCTTCTGGCCTCCCATCCGGTATGGAAGTTGAAGGTCGGGCGCGAGCCGGTGCGTGCAGACCGCCTGCTGCGTTCGGGAGACAAGCTGTCGATCCGCCGCAGTGCGATCCGCTTCACCGATCCGCTGCAGTCACTGCTGGACGAGATCTCAGCCCCCGACGACGAGGGGGAGGGGGGAGAGCGCCCGACCTCCTCCGGTCGCACCTCCGGTTCCCAGCCAACTCCAGCCGCAGGAGAGAATGGTTCCTTACGGGGGTCGTCTTTGGGCCTGGTGGAGGCACACCGGAACGGCGAGTCCCCCAAGAAGCCGGCTTCTCCGGTGATGCGTTCGAAGGATGGAGGCCAGGCCGAGACGCCGGGGGGTGGCCGCCGCTGGCAGCCGCTGGAGATCCTGCTTCTTGGGTTCGCGGTGCTTGCGGTGCTGCTGGGATTGGCGCTCCTTGTCGTTCTCTGGGTAGTCGTGGACTGAGCCGCTAGCCGGTCCTGGAACAGGGGAATGGCGGCTCATCCACAACGGCACGACCCGGTCTTCCGCCGATCTGTCCGTTGTCCGCCAGTCGATCGATCTGCGCGAGAGCATCCAGCTTTTCCGCGGCTTGTCGCCAGGTCGGTTGAATGACCCAAGGTTGGCGACCGTCTGTCCCTACGTGCGTGCCCGAGTGATGGCTTGTCGAACACCGATTGGCGCACATGGTTGGTGCTCGATTGAGCAACGCCAGGGATGTCACAGGATGAGAGGCCGAATGTAGCGAGGTAGCCGATGCGAAAGTCAGCTTGTCGAGTCAGCGTATGGTTTGTCTTGGCCCTGTTGCTCCTTGCGATGTGGACCGCTTGCGATGGGGTGGGTGGAGTCAACCCGTGGAACCCCGTGGACGAAGACTACAGCCGCCCAAGCCCGGATCTGACCGCCGAGGGGGCGCTTCTGAACGAGTGCACGGAACCCTCATCCCCCCTGCCAGAAGACCAGGTGTTCGAGTACGCCGTCTGCCTGTGCGGCGATCTGCAGGAGGTCGGCCACGGCTTCGTCACCCGATCGAGCAGCTGGCTGCTGGGTCCCGACTCCGGGTTGGCGTCGGTGGGGATCAACGGAGAGATGCACTCCGTGGGCGAGAGCGACGTGGATGGCCACCTCAATGTCGCCAACGGGTTGAGGGCGACGGGACAGATCACCACCCAGGGTGATCTGATCGCCGGGGATGACTCCCGGATCACCGGGACCTGGTCGGTAGGGCGGGACCTGTGGGTGGACGGCGACCTCGAGGGGGTCGGCACCTTGATGGTCGATGGCGACCTCTATGTCTCGGGTGATTTCCGGGTAGGGGGGACCGTGGCCTATCGCCAGGGACACCAGGGCTTCACCTATCGCGGGCTACCCTGCGATTGTTCGCCCGATCGGTTGCTGGATGTGCCGCAAATCATCGCCGCTCACGCGGAGGACAATGACAACCACCTGCTGCCTCGGACCATCGCCTCTTCAGACCTGGTCCTGGATGCCGGGGTGTACTACTTCTCCTCCTCCGACGACCTGGTCGATGCGCGCTCCATCACCGTTCGAGACCGGGTGGAGATCTACGTGGACGATGACATCGAGACGGTCGGGTCCCTCGACATCCAGATCGAGCATGGTGCCGAGCTGGAGCTCTGGGTCTCCGGGATCATCCACACCGTGGGGAATCTCAGCTTCTCGAGCGAAGACGACAGGCGACCGCGCGCCTTCAAGCTCTACATGGGTGGAGAGGGCAGTGCGCTGGTAAGTGTAGGAGACGCTTTCTTCGTGGGCTCCATCTATGCGCCCGAGGTGGACATCCAGTACGTGGGCAGCCTGGAGGTCCATGGCGCCCTGTTCGCCAACAATCTCCACGGGACCGGCGATCTCATGGTGTACTACGACACCGACATCGTCGCGCCCGATCCCTGCGTCGATGAGCACCTCATGAAGCGCGCTGGAGAGTGACACGCCAGGAGTCGATCGGAGAGAACGGCGTTCTCACCGAAGCGCATAGCCTTCTCCGATGGCAACGACCGTGGCGCCGCAGGAGACGGATTCGAGAAAAACCGGTAGAGTAGGCGACCTGTCGTGCGATGGTCACCCACCATGAAGAGCCTGACGGTCAATCGCATCAAGCCTCTCCGGTTGGCCGGTTCATTGGTCCAGCGGCTCGCTGCGCTCCACCGCTACCTGCACTTCGACCTGGATCAGGAGACCAGCATGGCCGGCCAGTTGTCCGACTGGGCCTCGGAGCTGGGCGATGCTCCCTTCCTGCTGTTCGGGGATCGCCGCTGGTCGTTCCGCCAGGCAGAAAACGAGGTGGTCCGCCGCGCCTACCTGTTGTCCCGCCTGGGTATCGCCCGGGGCCAGGTGGTAGCCCTGATGATGTCCAATCGCCCCGAGTTCCTGTTTGACGCCCTGGCCATCAACCGCCTGGGTGCGGTGTCCGCCCTGGTCAGCACCAACCTGCGCGGAGCGGTCCTGGCCCACGCGCTCTCCCTGGTCGACCCGGTGGCGGTCCTGGTCGACCGGGTGCAGCTTGCCACCTACACGCAAGCCACCGAGAGTGATCCTGGCCCGGGCGATGGCTGGGATCGAGCTTCTCGCTCCCAGGGCTCCAGCAAACAGCCGGACGGTTCGATCGGGAAAAGGGTTTACGACAGCAAAGTGTTATCGGGACCAGGGTCGGAGGGTCGCCTGCTGCTGGTGGACGGCGAAGGCTCCGGACAGGTGACGGGGCTCCTGGGCCAGGTGGTGGATCTGCACGCCGAGTTGGCAGCACTGAAGATGATCCCCCATGTCCCTGGCGCTTGTGGCAAGGGCCGCGATCTCGCACTGTACATCTACACCTCTGGCACGACCGGTCATCCCAAGGCCTCCCGCCTCACCAACGCCCGGATGCTGCTGGCAGCCCTGGCCTTTGGCAGCGGGGCGCTCGGTCTGGGTCGATCCGATACCCTGTACTGCTGCCTGCCGCTGTTCCATGCCTCCGGTTTTGTGATCGCCTTTGGCAGCGCCTTGTTTCATGGCGCCAGGTTTGCGCTGGCAGAGCGATTTTCGGCCAGGCGGTTCTGGCCGGACATCCGCCAGAGCGGGGCCACGGTGTTCATCTACATCGGGGAGATCTGTCGCTACCTCCTGGATCAACCACCCCAGCCCTCCGATCGGCAGCACCGGCTGAGGGCGGTCATCGGAAACGGGCTGGCGGACGATGTCTGGAAGGCGTTCGTGGACCGGTTCCGGCCGGGGTTGGTGCACGAGTTCTACGCCTCCACCGAGGGCAACGTGAACATCATCAACTTCGTGGGCCGCGCCTGCTCGGTCGGTCATTTCTTGCCGTTCACCGGCCACGACAATGCCCTCATCGTGCGCTACAACAAGGAAACCCGTACCCCAGTGCGCAACCGCAAAGGCCGCTGCATCCCCTGCCGGCCCGGCGAGGTGGGGGAGCTACTCGGCCGGATCGACGCCACCAGGGTCGCCACCCGCTTCGAGGGGTATGCCGATCCCGCCCAGACCGCCACCAAGATCCTGAGAGACGTGTTGAAACCGGGCGATGCCTACTACCGCTCGGGGGATCTGCTGCAGAAGGACCGACTTGGGTTTTACTACTTTGTCGAGCGGATCGGGGACACCTTCCGATGGAAGGGGGAGAACGTCTCCACCAGCCAGGTGGCCGGGATCCTGGCCAGCCATCCCGACATCGCCAAGGCCTCCGTGTATGGGGTGCCCATCGAGGGGGCAGAGGGGAAGGCGGGAATGGCCGCCATCAAGGTCAGGTCCAGTGCTTCCCTGGATCTGGAGGAGCTGTATGACTACCTCACCCTGGCCATGCCCCTGTACGCCTGCCCGGCCTTGATCCGGCTGGTGGCCGAGCTCAAGATGACGGCAACCTACAAGGTGCGGGTCGGGGAGTATGCCAAGGAAGGGTTCGATCCGGGCCGGATCGAAGATCCTTTGTTCTTTCGGGACGATGCGCTACAGACATACCGACGGCTGGACCAGGTCGCCTATCGACGAGTGCTCGCCGGGGAGATCCGTTTTTGACAACCGGGGGGGTGATGGAGCCACCGGAGGTGGCGGAAGGAAAGCCATGCGTGATTCAAACAGACGGCTGCTTTGGTTTCTGATCGCCCTGGTACCCATGGCGCTGGTGGCGGTGATCGTTCCGCTGGTCATCTGGGGGCTGGTCGGCCTGCTCTTGCTGTTGCTCGTCGTACTGCATCTGCTGGGTAAGATCGACATGCTGGCGCCATGGAGGGGGGCCTTTGGCGCAAGCCGGAGGTCCGAGGGGTCAACCGGTGTGGGCTCGACCGCTGGGCTCGATGAGAGACTGTCCAGGCTGGCTGCGACCCGGGGGGTAGCTGGCGACCTCTTTATGCGGGTCCAGCGGGAGGACTGGGATGAGGTGGGACAGTTGCTCGCTGAGATCGACTTGGCCCACCTGGAGGAGGTGGTCATCACCCTGATCGTCCTGGGAAAGCTGCCCGTCGCCCGCCGCCTGGTCGAGCTGGGTCGGGAGCGATTGGGCGCTCATGGCCGCCTCTGGTATCACCAGGGGGTCGCTGCCGTGCTGGCCGGCGACCTCGGAGAGGCCATCAGCAGCTATCGCGCCGCCACCGAGGCGGACGCCGCCTACCCGCCCGCCTTTTGCTACCTGGCAGCGGCCTGGGTGGAGCAAGGAGATTCCAAACAGGCGGTCGAGTGCGCCGAGGAGGCGCTTCGGCTGCTGCCTGAGGACCCTTTGAGCTGGACTACAGCCGCGCTGGTGTATGCATTCCGGGGTGACCGGGATCGGATCCGGGCGCTGGTCGAGGAGCTTCCCGAGCGGTTGCGAGATCTGGAGCCGTCCTTCGAACGGCTGCTCCAGCTGGACCAGCTCGATCCCATGCGGTGGGTGCACCGCTTTCCGCTCCACGCCGAGGCGGCCTACGGCACGGCTGCCGCTTACCTGGAGCAGGAGCGGCTGGACCTGGCGGAGCCCTTGCTGAAGCGCTCCCTGGCCCTGGATCCATACCACCTGAAGGCGGCCGCAGACCTGGGACTGCTGTACTCACGTCTCGATCGCGACCAGGACGCCTGCCAGCTATACGATCAGACCTTGCAGCAGGTCTACGGGTCCTCTCCCCTCCGCTTCAACAAGGGAAACTGCCTGTTGCGCCTGGGCCGGCTAGAGGAGGCGCTTGGCGAGTTCGAGCGCTGCCTCGAGGCCAACCCCGACTGGCTCGACGCCCGCATCAACCTCTGCTCCACGCTGGTGGCCCTCGGTCAGCTCACCCGGGCCGAGGAGGAGCTCGAACGGATCAAGGCCGCGGGCGCGGCCCCACCCGTCGTCGAGGATCTGACGAGACGCATCGCACAGGCCAACCTGACGCCCGGGCCAGCCGGTTGATCGAACGGTCGCTGCTTGCTTTCGTGTCGCGCTGACCCGACGATCACCGAGGGGTGCCGAGCTACTGGGATCCGTCTGGCAACTCGCATTCCCGGTGGTCCGCCTCGAGGCGCTGGAACAGGACATCCTTGTAGGGCATGGCCTCCTCGCAGGTGATCCGGCCGTCGTGGTCGGCATCCAGGTTCACGCTGCCACCCTGACCGTCCACCCGCACCCGGGTGAAGCTGCTGCGGCTCTCGTTGGGCCAGGTTGCGTAGTCCACCCCGCACAGCGGCTGGCTGGAGTCGATGGAGCGGGTCTGGATCCGGTCGACCACCTGTCCTTCGATCCGGTCGGGGGCCACGAAGGAGCCCTGGTAGACGGTCCGCTTGCGCTCGATCTGGTAGGCTTCGCAGGAAGGGCCGATGTAGACAGTGGCACCGGGATGGCCATCGCCATCGGTGTCCACGATACGCGGATCGTCGCCATCTTCCGGGAAGGGGTCGTACAGGGGGTCCTCGAAATCGACCCCCCACAGGAGCATCAGCAGGCCGGAAACGTAGGTGCTGCCGACGTCGGTGCCCGAGACCATGCCGTTTCTGGTCTCCACCGGGAAGACGGAGTCGAGCAGCCGCCGGGGCACGACGGTCTGCAGACCGAAGATGGGGGTGACGTCCATCTGGCAGGCATGCCAGGTCTCATGGACCATGCCGCTGTCGGTCTGCTCGGTCTCGGTGATGTAGTAGAACCAGGAGAGTTGCTCGTTGATGGTCAAAAAATCGATGCAAAGGGCCAGCTCCTCCAGGTGGAACCAGACCCCGTCGACGGTGGGCAACACCACGGCCTGCCCTTCGCCCAGGTCGAGCTGCGTCCCGGCGTCCTGATCGCCCCCCCCGAGATCCTGCGGGCCGAAGTGGGTTTCCTCGGGCGGCTCCGGGGTGCAGCCACCCGCTGCCACCAGCAGGAGAAGAAGAGCTGCCGAGGTGAAACGTGGATGCATCGTGGATCTGGCCATCAGAACTCCCATGCGATCTCGATTCCGGTCAGTGCCAGCCAACCGCCGCTGGAGTAACCGGGAAACCCGGGGTTGCCCGTCTGCAGGCCAAGCGCCTCCTCGATCTGCTGGCCGGTGGCGGGGTCTACGGTGTTGTCGGGAACTTCATCGCACAAAGCGGTGACCCCGGGCGCACAAACCGGGTACTCGTCGAGCGCTTCCTTGAGCTCGGTTCGCGGCATCAGGTAGTGGAACTGGAAGAACCAGCTCAAGATCAGGCGGGAATCCAGCACTTGCAGCCGGTGGCCCATCCCGGCGGTGCCTACCAGGCGGGAGTTGTCCACGTAGTTGGTTCGGCCGGTCTGAGGAGGGACCGGAGAGGGATGGTAGACAACCCCCAGCCGGAGAAAATGGATATCCGACAGTCGGATCTCTGTGCCCGCCCTGGGGGTGACGGTATCCTCGAAGCCGGCTTCCTGCCCGTGGTTGTTGGGGTAATGCGACCACAGGCTGTAGGTGAGATCCAGGGAGACCAGCACCTGGTCGTTCTGCCAGGAGCCTCCGATCGCCAGCTGCGGCGGGGAGTACTGCAGGATCAAGTTGAAATCCTGGTAGACCGGGAAGTCCTCCGTTTCGTGCAACCCCCTGGTCTGGATCTCATTGCGTCCCTGGACGCTGAAGTACTGCTCTCCCCGGAAGCTGGCCCCCATGCGCAGGGTCCGGTAGGGCCAGAACAACAGGCCCAGAGTAGGGCTCGCCCGGTAGTCGAGGCGCATGTCCAGGTTCAGATCGAGCGCGCTCTGGTTGGTCGCATCATGCAGATAGACGTTGTTGTTGGTGGTGGTCGCGAAGTTCAGGCTAACCCCGGCCCCGAAGGCGAGCCAGTCGAAGATGCGATACCCTGCCGCCAGCATGATGATCTGCTGGTAGATCCGGTCGCCGATCAGGTCGAAGTGGAGCTGGTTGGAGAAAAACTGCTCCCGCTCGTCGGCGAAAAAGGTCTGCTGGCTGCCGAGCTGGTTCAAGGGAGCCATGCCGATCACCCCCAGCCGGAGATTCTCCACCCCCATGTCGGTGGTGGCTCCCGCGTAGAACCCGACCAGCATGTCCAGCCCGTTGAAGTCCTGCCGGTCGCGCACCCGATAGATGGAGGGGATGGCCGGCGAGTTGATGCCCAGATCGGGAAGATCATATCCAGGCGGACGATCCGCCAGCCGGATCACCGCGTCATCAAAGGTGAAGAAAAGACCGGCCCCCACCGTGGATCGCCCCAGCACCATGCTGGCGGGGTTGTAGTACACCGCGCTGAAGTCGTCCGCGGTGGTTACCCCTGCGCTCCCCATGGCGGAGCTTCGCGCTCCCGAACCGACCAGGTCGAACCCGCTGGAGGCCAGCACCGATGCGGCTGGCATCAAGACCAAGCAAAGCACGGAGAGGGCGCTCCATCGGGTGATGACCGTCAAACAGCCCCTTCGTACCTGGCGCTCGATTGCTACATCGCTCCTTGCATTTCCCATCGACGATCCGTCCCTTTGCGAGTCAGAACAACACCCACTGCCGCTCATGGACCGGTGAGCCCACGGAGGCCCCAATCGCCCCCTTTCGGTATCACTGTCCCAACCAGCCCGCAATACTGTACCGGCCCTTCAATCCGACACCGGGGAAAACCGGGTCGGCTCCATCCATGCGCCCAAGTGCGTTCGGTAGACCCGATCCGCCACAGCGTGATCCCTCCCGCCATGACCGATCGATTCTCGTGTGAGGTTGACAACCGGTCGCCTCCCGATCAAAGTACGGGCCGGCAACACAGGAGAACCGGATTCCACCACCTGCCCTGCAGGCGGCGCGACAGGTTTTTTGGTGTTGGCGTGAGAGGGAAACCGGGCTCTTCCTCACTGAACGAAGCGCACGACGACTGGCAACCCATGATGGCAGTGAACACGGCCACGATTGTTCCATCCGCTACCCGCAACGAGTGGGGATGGTGGCTCCCGGTAGCCTTGGCCCTCCTCGTTGTCCTGGCGATCCCGACGCTCTCCTGCCGGCGAACCGATCCGGCAAGGGCGCAGGACCCTTCACCGGGAGAAGGCCCGATGACCATCAGCGTCCAGAGTTCCGCCTTCGGATTGGACCAGCAGATTCCGGTAGGCTACACCGGCGACGGAGAGGACCTCTCCCCGCCCCTCATGTGGTCCGGCGCACCCGAGGGGACGGTGGAATGGGCCTTGATCTGCGACGATCCCGACGCACCCCGCGCCGAACCCTGGGTCCACTGGGTTGTGTATGGCATACCGGCCTCTGTGGAACGGCTCGACGAAGGGATCCCTCCCCACGAGACCCTGACCCAACCCACAGGAGCCCGCCAGGGCACCAACGATTTCGGCCGGATCGGTTACGGCGGCCCCGCGCCGCCGCGTGGCCACGGCCGCCACCATTACTATTTCACCTTGTATGCCCTCGACACTCCGATGGCCCTCGGGCCGGGAGCGACCAAGCGGGATCTTGTGGCCACCATGGAGGGCCATATCCTGGACCGGGGCTCGCACATGGGATGGTACGAAAGACCGTGATCGAATAGGGGCCGGCGGCAGTTTTTACCCCCCGGCCCGATGGTCACGAACATCAACACGCAACCAACAATCAACGACCAGGCGGACAATGCCCAACAACCTCTCCGAACTACTCCCCCAGATGCAGCAGGCGGTGCTGGACGGCGATGAACAGGAAGCGGCTCGGCTGGCGCAGTTAGCCCTAGAGCAGGGGTTCGCGCCGCTGGATGCGATCAACCGGGGATACCTGCCGGGTATCCGGGAGACCGGTCGCCTTTGGGAAGAGGGGGAGTACTTTCTCCCCGAGCTGGTCACCGCCGCGGTGGCCATGAAGGCGGCGATGGCCATCTTGAACCCCGCCATCGAGCGGGAGCAGGACGGACAGGCGATCGGCACGGTCGTGCTGGGTACCATCCAGGGGGATATTCACGATATCGGCAAGACCCTGGTAGGCACCTTGCTGTCGGCCAACGGCTTTTCGGTTCTGGACCTGGGCTGCGATGTGCCGATCGAGCGTTTCGTCCAGGAGGCCACACAGATCAAGGCCGACCTGGTCTGCGCCTCCGCGTTGCTGACCACTACCATGCTATCTCAGCGGGACCTGGTACTCGCGGTCCGCGAGGCGGGGCTAAAGGCCAAGGTCATGGTGGGGGGAGCGCCGGTGACCCAGAAATGGGCCGACGAGATCGGCGCCGATGGCTTTGCCGACAACGCGGTCGCGGCAGTGGAGGTAGCCAAGGGGTTGGTGGTTCACCGTGCAGCCTGACGCTTTTCTGCAGATGATCGACCAGCGGGTCCTCCTGCTCGACGGGGGGCTGGGAACCTTGCTGATCTCGATGGGGCTGGAACAGGGGCGTGCTCCGGAGTGGTGGGTGGTCGAGCATCCCCAGCGGATCTACCAGGCCCATCGAGCCTATGTCCTGGCTGGAAGCGAACTCATCCACACCTCCACCTTCGGCGCGTCTCCTGGAAAACTGGCCTCCGTCGGGCTGGAGGGTCGATGCCAGGAGATCAACCAGGCTGCCGTCTACCTGGCTCGGGAGGCATGCGAGCCCACCACGCTGGTGGCCGGCGACGTGGGGCCGACCGGCCTGCTGCTTCCCCCGCTGGGGAAGGCCACCGAGCAGGAGATCGGGCAGGCGTTGCAGGAGCAGATGGAGGCCCTGGCTCAAGCTGGCGTCGATCTGTTCTCCATCGAGACCATGTTCGACCTGCGCGAAGCCAGAGTAGCGGTGATGGCGGCCAGCGGCCTGGGTCTGCCGGTGATGGCCAGCATGACCTTCGAGTCCCGCAAACGCGGCTACTTCACCATCATGGGGGACAAGCTGGTGCCCTCCCTGACCGCGCTGCACCAGGCCGGTGCCCAGGCGGTGGGGTTCAACTGCAGTGTCACCCCCGACGTCATGACCGGGATGGTTCATGCCGCCCGGATGGAGATTGAGGTCCCCCTGGTGGCACAGCCCAATGCCGGTCAGCCCCAGGTGTCCGCAGAGGGGATCCGCTATCCGGCCTCGGCCGAGGAGTTCGCCCGACATCTGGTAGAGATGGCCTTGGATGGGGCTCGGCTGGTCGGAGGTTGCTGCGGGACCGACCCCAGCTTCATCCAGGCCGCCTTGCTGGCTCTCGAGGCTGCAGAGCTGCGATGAGTCGAGAGGGCCGACCGATGAACCTCGCCATTCAGCTCTCCTTGAAGGAGGTGCGGCGCTACCTGGGGTATCGCCGCCAGAGCTCCCCCAACCGGCGCGTCGCCGAGCGGCTCGATGCGCTGTGGGAACAGGCCGAGCAGCTCGTGCAGCCCCGGGGGGGCTGGCGCATCATCTCGGGCGATCAGGCCAGGTCGACCGGCATGCCGAGGCCCAGCGAGCAGGTGGGGATCGGTCTGGTGACCATCGGGCCCGCCCTGGAGGAGGAGGTGGGGCGCTGCAACGATCGGGGCGACCTGCTGGACGGCCTGATCCTGGACGCCTACGGCTCGGCAGCCGCCGAGGCGGCAGCCGATGCGCTTGACCGCGAGCTGTGCGCTGTGGTTCGAGAGCTGGGATATCGAGCCGAACGGCGGATCAGCCCGGGGTATGGCCGGTGGAAGGTGAACTGGCAGGTCGAGCTGTTGGCCTGGTTGCCGGCAGAGGAGCTGGGGATCCGGCTGACGCCGGGTTGCATGATGATCCCTCGCAAGTCGGTGAGCTTCGCCGTTCGTTGTCTACCCCCGGCGGTGGGGACCAGAATCGAACGGCACCGTTGCGAGGGGTGTGACCGGAGACCCTGTCCCTATAGCGACCGGGAAGACGGCCGTGAGGAGGCCGAGTGATCCCGCGGTGGGGCGGGACCGATGACGAGGGAGCCACCTTCAGGCCCTCCCGCCGGAAGGCCAGAAGGGAGACGACAGAGTAGTCCAAGGATCCCGGAGCCGTTGGGGCCAGGGGCAGTAGCAGGGGGCAAAACAATGACCAGACCGCGCGTTGCCATGTTTCGCGACCACGAGGTAGAGGGGATCGTCCAGGATGCCATCCAGGTTTTGCACCGGGTAGGGGTTTTCGTGGAGAACGACCAGGCGCTGGACCTGGCCAGGGAGGCCGGTCTGCACCTTCGGGAAGGGCGGGTCGTTCTCGACGAGCAGCAGGTGCGGGCCGCGCTCGAAACCGTTCCGGCGACCATCCGGCTGGCGGATCGCGACGGCCGGACCACGCTGGAGCTGGGTGGGGACAACGTACACTTCGATCCCGGATCGGCGGCGATCCACATCCTGGATCCCACGACCCGCCGCAGGCGCGCTCCCACCCTCGACGACTGCCGCCACCTGGCCTGGGTGACCCAGGCCTGCCGCCACATCGAGGCCCAGTCCACCGGGTTGGTACCGGCCGATGTCCCCGAGTTCTTCGCCGATCGAGTCCGGCTGTTCGTGGCGCTGTGCCACTGCACCAAGCCGGTGGTGACCGGGACCTTCCGCAAGGACGCCTTTGGCGTGATGAAAGAGATGCTGGTGGCGGTTCGCGGCGGTGAGGAAGCTCTGAAAGCTAGCCCCCTGGCCATTTTCGACTGCTGCCCCACTCCCCCCCTGAAATGGAGCGATCTCACCTGCCAGGCGCTCCTCGATTGCGCCCGCGCCGGCATTCCGGCCGAGATGGTCTCCATGCCGCTGTCCGGCGCCACCTCGCCCGTCACCCTCCGCGAGATGGTGGTGCAGCACTGCGCCGAATGCCTCTCCGGAATCGTCCTCCACCAGCTTGCGGCGCCGGGAGCTCCCATCATCTGGGGCGGCTCCCCCTCCGGTTTCGACATGCGGCACGGCACCACGCCCATGGGGGCCATCGAGACCATGATGGTGGACATGGCCTACGCCCAGGTCGGTAAGCATCTTGGTCTGCCCACCCACGCCTACATGGGGTTGTCGGATGCCAAGACGGTGGGCTGGCAGGCAGGCGCGGAATCGGGGATCGGCGTCGTGTTGGCGGCGCTGGCGGGCGTGAACATGGTGTCCGGCCCTGGTATGCTGGACTTCGAGAGCTGCCAGAGCCTGGAGAAGCTGGTCCTGGACAACGAGGCCTGCGGAATGGCTCTCCGCCTGGTCAAGGGTATCAGTGACCGGAGCGCCGACCAGGCGGTCGATCTCATCCAGGCTGTGGTAGAGACCGGACACTTCCTGGGGCACCGCCACACCAGGACCCACTTCCGCCAGGAGCTCCACTTCCCGGGTCCCACCGTCGACCGGGCAACTTACGGCGACTGGGAGAAAGCGGGTGGGCTCGAATCGTTCGACCTGGCCGCCCAGGAGGTATCGCGGTTGATTTCGGGCGGCAATCCGGCGCCCCTCGCCGAGGAGACCCGGTCGGAGCTGCGCCGCCTGATCCAGGCCGAAGCCCGCCGACTCGACCTGGAGGGCTTGCCGCTTACCTGACCGGATAGGTTGTGTTACATCAGGACCATCCGTCAGCTGAATGGAAGCCATGGACAGCGTATTGCGCTCTAACAGGGCATTGGGAATGAAACCTTCACACACGCTCGGGATGATCACCCTGGTCGTCTGTTGTCTGCTCGCACTTCCAGCCGGCGCCGTCCCCAAACCCTCTCGATACCCCGCGATGGTGGGCGGCCTCAGGACCGACCAGGCGACATCCCTGGTGATCCTCGAGGAGCAGGTCCGCTTCACCTGCTTTGAAGATCCAGAGGGAGAACGATGCCGGTTCGAGGCCATCTATCGCATCCAGAACCCCGGGGATGAAGACCAGCAGGCGCTGGCGGGGTTCTTCACCGTCCACGCCACAGAGGTGGTGACCACCCTCGACGGACGGGAGATTTCCACCCCGCTTACCCCCCAGCAGGTTGTCCTCCTGGACGGCTCCATCTCCCAGGAGGAGCGGGATCGGTTCCCCGACGGTTTCTTCGCCAGCGTGCCCCCTCATCTCCAGGAGCAGATCGGACGGTACGGGATCCCCTTGACGCTGGCGCCCGGTCAGATCAGCGAGCTGGTGGTGCAAGGGGTGGTGGAGCCTGCCGAGTCCTTCCGTCCGGCCTGGGTGAGGTCGGCGGTCGAGACCAGGCACCTGCTGTTGTCGACTCGCTCACCGGATCGCATCGTCGACCTGGACTACCTGATGGCTTCACAGCATTGCTGGGCTTCGGTCGGTCCCCTGCAGGTCACGATCCGCTATCCCCGATCTTGGCTGTTCACCGCCGGGGCCATCCCCGATTTCCAGCCCTACTCCGAGGTGGTCTCGATCCAGGTGGGCGACGACTGGACCTCGAACGAGGAGGGGGCGCTGCAGGTGGTTTCCACCACCGTGGCGAGCGGGGCAGGCACCCGCCTGGCCGCCTCCTTTACTCGACCTGCCTCCAAGTTCAGCTTTGGCGGGGTGCTGCTGGGCCTGGGGGGGGCGGTCGATGACAGCGGGGGGTTCCGCATGCGGGTCGGGGTGGAGGTCGCTGCACCGGACTGGCTTTTGTACTCCTTGAACGTGGATACCGACTGGAGCGAGCGCTTCATGATCACCCCCACGGTGGTCGCGGCCACCGGTTCGCCCTCCTTCCTGCCCATCGGGTTCGGTGTGGGGCTGGGAATGCCGATCGAGATCCTGGACGACTTTCGCGTCGGCGTGCGCGCTCAGGTGGACATGGTCTTCGGTCCGCTGGGGTTCGTGACCTCCTTCGACCTGTTTCCCGGCCTGGCATCCGGTGACCGGGACCGGTTGCAGGTGGTCATGCTGGGTCAGATCTCCCTGTAGTCCCGGTCCTTCCGATCAACCACCGATCCAGCCCAGTCCCAACAGGATGTAGCGGGCTACGAACAACAGGGAAAACAGGTGCACCAGCCAATGGGCTTCGCGCCAGCGGCGCGTGACCAGCTTGAGCAGGGAGTAGCTGACGAAGCCCACGGCGATCCCCTCGGTGATGCTGAAGGAGAGCGGCATGATGGCCAGCGCCAAGAAGGCCGGGATCGCCTCGGTGAGATCCTCCCACTGGATCTTCACCACCCCCCGGATCATGAACAGACCCACCAGGATCAACACCGGCGCGATGACCGGGTAGATGAGGACCCCTTCGGCGATCGGGAAAGGTGCCGCGATGGTGGCCACCAGCGGAGAGAAGAACAGGGCCAGCAGGAACAGCCCTCCCGTCACCAGGTTAGCCAGACCGGTGCGGGCTCCCGAGGCGACGCCGGTCGAGGATTCGATGTAGCTGGTCACGGTCGAGGTCCCCATCAGGGTGCCGAACACCGTGCCGGTGGCGTCCGCCAGCAAGGCGCCCCGGGCCCTTGGCAGGGTGCCGTCGGGCTTGAGGAACCCCGCCTGGTCCGCGACCCCGATCAGGGTGCCGATGGTGTCGAAGAGATCCAGGAAGAACAGCACGAAGATGATCGCCAGAAGAGAGCCGATGCCATGGCTCGCCAACCCGGAGAAGCTGAGCTGGAAGGCGGTCTCCCCCAGTCCGGAGGGCGTGGACACGATCCCGTGATACTGCACGATTCCTGCCAGCCAGCCGATGATCGCCGTCGCCAGAAGCCCGATGAGCAGCGCCCCCTGGACGCGCAGCGCCAGCAGTATGGCCATGATGAAAAGCCCGCACCCCGATACGATCACCGCCGGGCTGCCCAGGTCCCCCCGCGTCACGTAGGTGGCTGGACTGGCCACGATCAGCCCCGACCACTCCAGGCCCAGCACGGCGATGAGCAGCCCGATGCCGACGGCGATGCCGTGCTTGAGGCAAAGCGGTACGGCGTTCAGCAGCCGCTCCCGGAAGCCGACGAAGGACAGCCCCAGGAACAGGAGGCCGGAGATGCAGTTGGCCGCCAACGCTTGCTGCCAGGTGAAACCCATGGTCAGGCAGATGGTGAAGGCGAAGAAGGCGTTGTGGCCCATGGCCGGCGCCAGGGCGATCGGGTAGTTGGCCGTGAAGGCCATCACGAAGGTGGCAAAGGCACAGGAGAGGCAGGTGGCCATCATCACGCCCAAGGCCGGCATCCCGGCGGCCGACATGATGGCCGGCTGGACGAAGATGATGTAGCACATGGTCAAGAAGGTGGTGATCCCGCCCCGGACCTCATGGCCCACCGTGGTCCCGTTGTCCTGCAGCTTGAAGCAGCGCTCGAGAATGGACATGGCTCCCTCTCTGGTGCTTTGGTCATGTCAGCGACCTTTGGAATGTACCCAGCTGCAATCGGTCGGGCAAGTACCAGCGCTCAACCTGCCTTCAGGCCAAGGCCATGCACACGGCCTTGGCCCGATTCGGTAACAGTCGTCGCCCGGCGGAGTGGAACTGAGGGGGGTTACAGTGCCTGCTAGTCGCAATGATCGAAGAAGGTGTCTTCGGTGTTGAGGACCGGCGGTTGCCAGTCGGGAATCCGGAGATCCTCGAGGTCGGCACCCCGAATGGCATGGTCGCGGACCGAGGTGAAGCCCAGGTTGTCCAGCATGACCAGCTGCTTCACCTGGCTGTAGTCGAACCCCATCAGCTCGGCCGCTACCGCGTCCACGGCCACCAGGTCGTCTCCGGCTAGCAGGAAGTAGGTGCCTGCGGCGTTGCGGTTCTTGACGTCGATGGTGATGCCCCGGTTGACGGGGGAGCGCAGGGGACCGGTTCCCTCCAGGCAGATGGAGCAGTCGAGGATGGCGAAGTCCTGCTTGCCCTCCTCCATGCGCCAGCGGTGCATGTCCACGAAGGACCCGGCGATGCCGGCGTCGGCCACCCCATGACAGGTGGCGTGGGCGTAGGCCTGGTGCAGCTTGCAGCGACCCATGCCGTTGCCCAGCTCCACCAAGGGGGCCAGCCCCACGTAGTTCTTCATGGCGGCCGTGATCTTGGCCCACTCGTGGGTCTTCATGACCGGCAGGGAGATGACATGATCGGCCTCGTAGAACGCCTTGGCGACCAGGAGACCGTCGGAGACGTAGGCGTTGTCGGAGGAGGAGGGGACCCGTTCCCATTGGTTGACCTGGTTCAGGCAGGCCAGCTCGATCCGGTCGTCGCTGTACAGCGTCTTGAGCCGATCCACCGCGGTCTGGAGGTTGGTGGCCGCCTCGATGCTGTTGCCGGGGCAGAAGGTCAAGAGGTTCCAGTCCCAGCTCGTGGTGTGGGCCCCCTCGCCGATGGTGACCCGGGCGGCTCCCGCCTCCAGGCACTGCTCGGCGACGGCTGCCACCACCTCGGCCTTGGTGGCCTCGCCCACCATCGGATCGTAGGGGAGGAAGAACACTTCCATCCCCATGTTGAGGAAGTTGGGCTTGAGGAAGACGGTCGCACCGGTCAGGGAGGAGCGGGTGATTCCCAGTTGTACCGCGGCCTGCTTGGCCATGTCGTACAGTTGGCTCAGATCGTCGAACTGGAGGGCATGGACCGTGGTTGGGGTGGTGGTCTCGATCACCTCGTCGCCGCAGCCGACGATCCGGGGTACCAAGAGCGACAGGCAGCTGCCGGCCCCAATCTTCAGGAAATCCCGCCGAGAGTAGTTTTTGCGCATGAACGCTCCTCGAGAGATGAAGACGTCTCTATCTTAATGAAAGACAGCGGGGAGACAAGCTGTTGAGTAAAGGATGGGTTCCTGCCAGAGGTCGGTGCTCCCCGTCAGGGTGTCAAGGATGGGTTCCTGCCAGAGGTCGGTGCTCCCCGTCAGGGTATCCTGGTGAACGGAGGTCGGGGGCGCTGCCCGATCATCCCACCAGCGGTCAGATCGGTCCGTCACGCCATGATCAGCAGCAGGACAGGGACCAGCACCAGCATGGCGAAGAACACGACCGCTGTGTAGCCGACGATGTCCCGGGCCTTGAGCCCCATGATCCCCAGCAGGGGAAGGGCCCAGAAGGGTTGGAGCATGTTGGTCCAGGCGTCCCCGTAGGCGAACGCCATGACGGTCGTAGAGGGATCCACCTGCAGCAGGGAGCCCGTGTGCAGCAGGATCTCCCCCTGGACCGCCCACTGACCGCCTCCGGATGGCACGAACAGGTTGACGAACCCGGCGGAGAGGAAGGCGAGCACGGGAAAGGTCTGCGTGGTGGCGCCATGAGACATCGCCTGGCTGATCAGGGTGATCAGGCCCGATGACCGCATCACCCCCAGGATGGCGAAGTAGAACGGGAACTGGAGAATGATGCCCCCCGCTCCCCGGGCGCCGTCGGTGATGGCCACCAGGTAGTTGCGGACCCGGCCATGGAACACCAGTCCCAACCAGAGAAAGGCCACGTTGACGGTGTTGAGGTCGAATCCCAGATCCCACCGGAAGGCGGCCACCACCAGGGTGCCGACACCGATCAGTCCGATGGACGCGCCCACCCACCGCGAGCCTTGCAGCTTGTTGAGGAAGCCCGATCCGCCGGTGTCCTCGCTGGTCGGCAACCGGCCGAGCTTTTCCGGATCGGCCGGCACGAGCTCCGCTTCCCTGCGGGGAGCCATGGCGGCAAAGAACAGGGGTATCACCACCAGCAGGGTGCCGGTGATGAGGAGATTCAGGGGGGAGAAGATCGTCAGGCGGGTGGAGATCGTGCCTACCAGGTCCGCCAGGAAATGGCCCTCCTCGGCGACCTTCAGCGGGGCGGATGCGCTGAAGCCGCCGTGCCACACGGCCAGACCGGTATAGGCCGCCCCGCCCAGCAGGGGGTAATGAAACCGGATCCCCCGAGCCGCAGCCGCCCGAGCGATCTCCCGAGCCAGCAACGCTCCGACGATAGCGCCCAGGCCCCAATGGATGACCCCGGCCACACAGGCCACGATCGCCACCAGACAGGCGGCATGAGCGGTGGTTCGGGGCAACACCGCGATACCCTTCACGAAGCGCTGGATCGGCGGGCTTGATGCCAGAGCATGGCCGGTCACCAGGATCAGGCACATCTGCAGCGCGAAGGATAACCCATCCAGGCTCGAGAACCCCCCGAGCCACCCCTTCCACAAGGTGGCCACCACCCCATCCTCTGTGCCCGCATCGCCGAGCCAGAGGTTCAACCCTCCCGCCAGAAGGACCAGCACGGTCAAGAACAGCGCCAGCACGAACGGATCCGGCACCACGCGTTGCGAGATGCGGCTGAGCACCAGGCCGATCCGGGCTATCATGGGTATGCTCCTCCTTCAGTATTCCCTACAGTCGATCGGCCCGGCGATGCGCCGCAAGTAGGCACCTGCCCAGTCCCGGTAGCCGGACGCAATCGGGTCCAGCTCCCTCAGGTTGCAGGTGGCGCCCAGCGACTGGGCCAGGCCGGAGGGTAGATAGAGGTCGGGCGCGCCCTCCAGCAGGGCGCAGATCGCCTCTGGGACCGGAATCGCCTGCATCTGGCCGAACAGTGCAGGGGAGCCGACCAGCTGGACGAGAAAGGTAGACCCGGGGTCAACCGACGAGGCCAGCAGCGGACGTTCGTGATTGACATGCAGAGCCCGCAGCGCGGTCTCCAGGCGGTCCAAAGAAACCTGTCCCACCCCCTCGCTTCCCAGCAGGGCTAGATAGAAGCGGGCCGTGGCCACCGGTCCGGCCGAGGCGAAGGAGTCGATCTCGGCCAGCAGCCGCGCAGCCTGTTCCAGGTTTCCCTCCAGCCAGAGATGGCCCTGAGAATCCAGGAAGTCGGCCTCCACCTCCCAGGCCGCGGCCTCCCTCCCCGACAACGGCGAAGCGGCTTCCCTGATGATCCGGGTGGACTCCTGCACCTCCGCCCACAGGGAGCAGAGCCGTCGCCGGACATCGGAGGGATCGGTGGCGGTATCGAGGTGCAGGGCGAACCCCTCGACCAATGCGGCCTGTGCCAGGCACCGAGCGGCCACCGCCATTTCGGCGGGCGCAGCGGCCTCGATCTCCGGACCGGATAACTGGGGCAACAACCGCCGCGCCAGGGGGAGCTCGGCCCGGTCGATGGCCTCTTGCGCCGCTGCCAGCCTGCGCTCCAGGGGGGCTCTGATCTTCAGCGTCAGCCGGCTTTCCGGTCGGTACAGAAGGCTGGAGCAAAAGACCGTGAGGTGCGGTTCCCATTGCCCGGACGCCAGGCAGGCGGCCAGGTCAACCTGGATGGTGGCAGGCCGCTCGAGTCGGACGCCGGGACAGTCGGCCCCCTCGGTGTGGAGCTGGAGCATCGCCGCCGGCTCGGTCCTGAGCGTGAACGCCAGCGGTGACGAGAGTGGGTGCCCCGTGGGGTCGAGCATGGTGCACACCACCGACGTCCATTGGCCCTCTGCCCGTTCCTCGAGATGACATGGGGAGGGTAGCTCGAGCGAGTCCAGCTCGACCGGCAACCGGGTGAAGTAGGGGATCACCAGCAACCAGAGCAGGACACCATGTGCCAGCACCAGGCTGGCCGGCAGCAGGTAGGGGGCGAGGCGACCGCCGGCGATGGCCAGCGCCCTGGGGTCGGGAGGGTGCATGGAGCGTGGCAGCCGGATCTCCATCATCTTGGTGAAACCGGGGAGCTCGGAGGGCAGACAGCGAAGGGCGCCCTGGTGGCGGGCCAGGGCGGCGGTGACCAACCCCAGGCCGCGTTTCGCTTCCCGTCCGTAGATCTGGCTGCGGGAGAGCAGCGTGGGATTGGTATCGTGTACGCGGATGAGGATGCTCTCTTCCCCCGTCTCGTCGATCGTGACCAGGACATCGAGGTGGACCCGGCGCGTTGCCGACGATCCGGGCTGGGCTTGCACCGCGTTGCGCACCAGGTTTCGCAGCGCCACGTCCAGATCGGCGGCCAGGATCCGGGCCACGCAATCGGGAGGTGGCTCGGCTACCGTGCACTCGGCCTGTTGCTCCGCCTGTAGGAGTCCCCGACGGGCGCTGGCCAGAAGTCTCGTCCGGGTGATGGGGGTGCAAAGCAGGCTGCGATTCAGCTCCAGCAGGTACTCCCGAAAGGGAGCCTGAAGCCATTGGCAGGCCTCCTCGATCGGCTTGCGCTCGAGAGGGGAGGGGCCACCGCCGGGGTGATCTTGCGACCGAGCCCATCGCTCACCGGTTCGCTGGATCTGGGCGATCACCCGGGAAGCTCGGCTTATCACCTTGTCCCGACCGAAGTTGACCAGCGTGCGCCCGGCGGCCCGCTGCACCATGTCCAGGTAACGCGCAAACTCACTCGACAGTGAGCTCTCCTGGTGGCCCACGGTGCGCTCCAGCAGGAGGCGGTCCTGGTCGTTCCAGGTCCGCTTGGCCATCAAGCTGGAGAGGACCGGGATGCGATGCTTGATCAGCTCGTGCTCGATATAGGAAAGGGTCGAGACCACCGCGTTCAGATCACTGCGGGGCGGCGGCCGGCGCACCAACTGTTCCAGGGTTCGGCCGCGCAGGCGGCGGTAGAGCAACCCGGCCGTGGCGAGCAGCAGCAGCGCGTAGAGCAGCGGGATCATGGCATCTGGGTCAGTTCCACCAGGGCGCGGTGGATTCTCTTGGCATCGAACTCGGGAACCACGGCGACCCTGCCGTACAATCTCGCCAGGTTCTCCACCTGTCGTTCCGGCAGGTCCTCGATGAAAAGCAGCGCCTCCTGGCGATCCCGGGCGCGTATCTCACGGGCGATCAGAAAGCCCTGCTTGTCTGCCAGGTAGCGCCAGGCCTCCGTCAGATCGGTGTCCTGACCGAAGCGGGTGCGGCTCGTCTCCAGCACATCGCCCACCAGTCGTTCCCTGTCCGTCCGGTCGAAACGGATGTCCAGGACCACCACGTCCACCGTGTTGTGTCTCAGCGCCTCCATGGCCTGGTCGAAATCATGGGCCTGGAGCAGCCGGTAGCCGAGAAAGTGGCGCTCGAAGAACTCCAGGTATTCGTCCCCATCCTCCACGATGAGGAGGGTGGGGACAGGTTGGCTCTGGGCCCCGGGATTGGCCATTCGGGCTCCTCGATGCGGTGCCAGGTCGGCCGCGCGTCGTTACCGGCCGGGATCAACGGCCCCGCAGCCGACGCGTGCTCAGACCCAGGTTGTTGAACCGCAGCTGTACCCGCCGGGCGTTGGCTGCGGGATCGCCGGAGAGGAGGTGGCCGGCCATCCGTTCGAACCTCTCCCCGCAGCGCAGAAAGAGATCGCGGAAGTACTGCACCTCGACCTCGCGGCTGACATCGTTCAAACTTTTTTGCGGCCGGATCTCGACCAGAAAACGTTGCGGCTCCCGTGGTTCGCCAGCCGGCTGCTCCGGTTCGATCATGCTGGAGCTGCTGATCAACTCCCCCAGCAACTGGGCATCCATGCTGATCACCGGATGATCGCCCACCCGACCGGCGGCGATCTGCTCCGCCAGCTGGTAGATCACCGCATTGGTCCAGACCAGCTCGAGCTGGCGGACATTTCCCGGCCATGCTGCGGTCTTCACCAGCTGCTCGGCCCTCCCCGTGAGCCAGAGCAGCACCTCGTCGGTCGGCAGGTGGCGTCGGCTCCCCACTTGCACCCGCACCGACAGCTTCTCCGAAAGCTGGAAGAGGTGGGCGAAGCGGGCCAACAGCCGCCGGTTTCCAGGGCTCTCGAACATGTGATCGGTGAGCACCTGCAGGAGGTCGGGGAGATCCTCCAGGCGCTGGCGCAAGGGAGGGATCTCGATGCGGGCCGCCGGGTTCAACCGCTGGTACAGGTCGGCGCGGAAGGTCCCCGTGCGCACCCGCGCCTCCAGATCCTCGTTGGTCGCCACCACCAGCTTCACATCCACCGCCCGGGCGCGGTTCTCGCCCAGCCGGGTGACCGCCCGATCCTGAAGGACACCCAGGAGCCGCTTCTGGGTTTCCGGCGAGAGATTGCCGATCTCGTCCAAGAAGAGAACCCCGTGATGGGCAAACTCGAACCGGCCGGGCCGATCGACCGCATCGCTGAACGCACCCCGGGAGGTTCCGAAGAGCTCGGCGGCGACCAGCGCGTCCGGAATGGCGGACAGGTCGAGCGAGCAGAAGGGTCCGTCGGGACGCGCCATCGGGTGGATGAACTGCTCAGCCAGGTAGCTCTTGCCCGTTCCCGTTTCTCCCAGGATCAAGATCGGCTGGTCTCCCTCGGCAAAAACCTCCAGCCAGCGCCGCAGCCGCTCCATGGCGGGGCTGGACCCCCAGAAGAACCGGCCCTCGACCGCCGCCCTGTGCCTGGTCTGCGCGAACGATTCGATCTTGGCGGCCAACGCCTGGGCGTTGACCCCTTCCTCTCCCAGCATCTCCGTGAAACGATGCTCCTCGATCTGGGAGGCCAATGCAGGATCATCATGTCCGACCGTGCTCTTGGAGGTCATCAGGACCACCGGAATCGAACCGTACCGGCTGCGGATGGCCTCCAGGAGGTAAAGCCCCTGCCTCGACTTGAGCCTCCTCTCCTTGCTCCGGTCTCGAGCGGCCTCCTCCCGCAAGCTCTCCGGGATCAACCGATCCAGGGGACGGTCGAAGTGGAGGTCGAGCAGGATGACCCCCACTCGGCCTCCGTGGCGTCGCATGATCTCCTCGAACTCGTACCAGTCGTGGGCGTGCTTGAGGGGGCAGGTGGGGCTGAGCTCGCAGTCCCAGCAGGGATGGTTGAAGTCGCAGTTGGTCAGGTAGCGGTACCGGCGGAGGAACTCGTGGCAGAGGTCGATGTAGTCCTCGCTGTCGTCGATGACCAGGATGGTGAAAGGTTCTTCCCGCGCGGTCGCCATGCTCTTGAACCTACCCGGTGAGTGATCGGTCGCCCGCCAGCATACTACGTGGCCGCCAGTCCCCGCATCGAACGCAGCCGGCGCCCGGGACATCGGAGGATCTCCCGGATCTGGTCGGCCTGGTCGACCAGCCTTTGGTCGTTCCAGCCGGTGATCTCGATCAGCAGCGTGACCTCGCCCTCGAGCTGGCGAACCAGCTCCTTGGCCGTAGGATCATCGAGGCCCCGGAGTTTCTCCCTCCCTGCACGCCACAGATCGGGTACGCCCAGTGCTTGGTTTCCAAATCGGCGGGTCTGCAGGATGCTCTTGCGGACAAGGCGCGCCACCTCGTCGGCAGGCCCCGACCAGTCGATACTGTTTACCTGCATCTCCATGTACTTGATCCAGTCGTGGAGCAGGTCCTCGATGATCTCCGCGAGGCTCAGGTGGGGTTCGCCGGGGTCCTGGTCACTACGCCCATGATGCATATCCGGGGTATAGCCGACGGAAGAGTGGGGGGAAAGAGGGAAGCGCGCGGAGGGGGAACCCCATAGACCATCCGCCGCCTCCGGTGGCTCGATCGGCTCTTTGCCTCTCGATGGGGCTGCCGGTGGCCGATCTCCTTTTGGTCCCCAGGGTCAACGTTTCCGGGGCGGTTCTGGCGAGCGGTGCTCACAGGTGCTGCGACGCTCGCCGGGCAGGCCGTGGATTCTGGCCATTCATAGAAGCTTTGACAGATCCGCCGGTTGCCCGATAATCCGGGTGTGGACGGGGAGAAGAAACAGGACGAGCGCGCTTCCGATCGACTGGAGCCGGCTGAGCAAGGGGGCGGCCGCGTCCCTTCCGGAAAAGTGAAGGAGGAGATCACCGGGGTGATCCCCAAGGATCAGATCACCGATCTCCTCTCCAGCATGCGCCAGGATACCTTGGAGGAGGAGAAAACCGAACCCGTCCCCCAATTGCTACTGGATGAGTCCATCGACCAGGATGTTCCCACCTGGAAGGAGGCCTACCCGGAGGAGTGGGAGATCAGCGGGCCGATCACCGCGCCCGACGAGGTCATCGAGACCCAGAGTTCCATCGTCACCCTGATACACCGCGAGATCGACGAGCAGATGCGTGCGCGTTGGAGCGAAGCGGTGGCGGGTATCCTGGCGGAAGCTTCCCACACCCGATCCGAGTCGAACCGGGCCCGGCTGTTGACTGTGGCTGCTGGTCTGACCTGGCAACTGCTGTCCGACCACGAGCGGGCCGAACAGCTGTTGGAGCTGGCGATCCAGACCGATGCCGGCCTTTTTTCGGCCCAGCGAGAACGGGCCCTGATGCGGTTACGGCTGGGGAAGGACGTTTCCTGGGCGTTGAAGGCGATGGTGGACGGGCTGGAGGGGACGGAGGGTTACGATATCCACAAGAAGCTGCGAGGTCGGGCCCTGTTGTACTGCTCGGCGGCCGCTTTGAGTGGCGAATCATCCCAGACACCGGCAGCCGATCGCCTGCTGTCCAGCCTTCCGAGGCCGGCCCTGGAGGCGTTGAGAGGGTCGTCCCTGGCTCCCATGTGGATGGCTTTCCAGGCGCGGGCGGTGGATCTGGAGGAGTTTTCCGCCCTGTACCTGGCCGCCATCCGCCAGACCCATATCCCGACACTCAAGGCGGCACTGCTGGTCGATCTGGCGACCGGTCTGTGGTGTCAGCGCTATCTGCCAGCGCCGGGCCGGGAGGTGAAGCCGGCCCACTTGATGCGCGAGGTGGTGAACCTGGTCCCCAATCACCGTCTGTACGAGGCGCTGTTGATGCTGGTGGCGGCTGGAAAGCTGGAGGACCAGCACGACATCTTGCAGGGACGGATCGAGATGGGTGCGCCGGAACCGGTCCACCTGAGAGCGGCAGCGGTCGCCGAAGCCTTGGGCCAGTTTGGTCTGGCTTCCCGGAGCCTGCAGAAGATCCAGCCTCCGGGCCCCTCGCCGGTTGCCGACTGGAAGCTGTTCCGGCTGGCCATCACCGCCGGTCGCTTCGAGCAGGCCGGTCAGGTCATTCACCGACTCCGGCTCCGCGCCGCCGGGGAGCTGGAGGCGGCCATGCTGGCGTTGGAAGAGGCCTCTCTGGCGGCCTTGATGAAGAAAGAGCCCGATGTCTTCGCCTGCTGCCGCGATGCCGTCTCCCGGGTCAGTGACCTCGAGATCGCCCGCTCCCAGGTCGGTTCGTTCTTCCTGCGTCAGGGCGCCTATCGGGAGCTGATGGACCTGAGAGCCTCCGATCTCATCGCCATGGCCTCCACCCACGCCAGGCGAGGGGAGATCCTGGAGACACGGCTGAACAGCCCGGCAGAAGCGGCCGCCGAGTACCGGCTGGCATTGGCCCGGGATCCGGCCGGTCGGACCGAGGCGCTGCGCAGCCTGGAACGGCTGTTCACCTACAACCGCGAGTACGATGCCCTGCATGACCTCTACTTGAGCCAGATCGACCAGGAGCCGACCCTGAAGGGCAAATGTGCCTTGCTGCGGCAGGCGGCCGAGCTCGATCGCTTCGAGCGCCGGGCAGACCAGGAAGCGGTCCTTCATTATACCCGGCTGATCGACCTGGCCGGCGAAGATCTGGAGGCGATGCGGACACTGGTCGAGATCCACCTGCGCCGCGGAGAGGCAGCCGTTGCCCTGCCACGCCTGGAAGCTCTGCTCGACCGGCTCCCCCCTGGCGATCTCCACCGGCTGTTGCTGACCGACTGGCTCTACCATCTCCCCGAGGACACCTCCGGCACCAGAGTGGCGCAGGCCGCCCGCAGCCTGGCCACCTCCTCGGCGGCATGGGACCTTTTCGAGCGCTGTTGCCTGCGCACAGGCGACCATGTCGGCCTGGTAGAAGGTCTTGCCGATCCGGCGGCCCCCTCTGGCAGGGAGACCCAGCTGCTGCTCGCCTGGGCGTGCTGCCGGATGGGGCGCTACGAAGAGGCCATCCAGGCCGTAGAGCCCGTTGCCGTGGACCATCCTGATGACCCCTCGGCCCGCGATCTGCTGGTGTACGCCTTGCACAAGAGCGGTCGGAAGGAGCAGCTGAACGCTCTGTTGCGAGGACGCCAGGGCGAGCGCTCCCCCTCTCGTCCCCTCACAACCGCCTGGGGCGCCTGGTGGAAGAACCCCTGCTCGGCCGAGGCGGTCCGGCTTTTTTCCGAGCAGGTGCAGACCACCCCCGATGTGCGTATCGCACGGGTCGCCTGGCTGGCAGGCTCCGCCTCCGGTCCGGACAGGCTGAAGGCCGCTCGTTCCCTGCTTGCTTGTGAACCCACAGACCTGCGCCTGCAGGCCATCGCCGAGGGGGTGGCCATCTCCCACCAGGCCGACGAGGAACGCCTCGACCTCTATCTGAGCTGGGCAAGGGACAGCACCACGCTTGATCGCGACTACCTCATCCATCAGATCGCTCGGTGCTACCATCGGATGAAGCGCCACCAGGACGCCCTCTCGCTATGGGAGAAGCTGGCCGTCCTCCAGCCCGGTTTTGTGCCTGCCAGGCTGGGACAGATCGCCTGCTTGACAGCACTGGGACAGCAGCAGCAGGCGGACGAGCGGATCGCCGAGCTGGACGAGCATCTCCTTGACTGCCTGCACGGTAGTCCGCAAACAAGGGCCACCGCGCTCGAGTCCCTGGTCCAGCAGGCCGAGGAGAGCCTGAGACCCCTGCTGCTGCTGGAGCTGAGCGAGCTCGTCCAGCACCTGGGTCAGCCAGCCGAGGCGCTGGCCAGGGCGATCGCGGCCTACCGAGACGCTCCACAGTTCCGCTCGGCAATCCGTCAGATCATCCGATTGGGCAACTCCCCTTCGCTCGACCAGGTGGTTCCGGAGGAGTTGAAGACCGATGCCGAACTGTGCGCGGCGGTGCTCACCCTGACCGATCAGACCGATCGGGCTCTCGGCGTGCTGATTGGTACCCTTGCCGTTCTCCCCGATCCAGAGGCGATCGGAGGCCTGATCGCGGCGGGGCAGCAGCTGAAGGACCCCGAGTTTCTGCTCGATGCCTTGACCGCCTGGTCCGCCCTGAGCACCCACCCCGATCTGCTCGATGAGATCGATCGGCAGGCCGCCGAGCTGGCGGAGTTTGTCTGTGACGATCCGGATAGCGCGGCCGAGGCCTACCGACGCGCCTGGAAAAGAAGGCCGAACGAGGACTGGCTTGCCTTGCACCTGGCTCGCTGTACAGCAAGGGAGCAGGTCGACCCCGAAAAGCGGGGGGAGGTGATCGAAGAGCTTCAAGAGCACCCGTCGGGTCTCAGCGGTCTCTGGTTGCTGTTGATGGAACGAGAACTTCCCGAGGCTTCCGATCTGCTCCAGCAGGTCTCCAGGAGAGCGCCCCACTACCTGCCGATCGAGTGGGCCTTGCTGTCTGATCCCGGTCTTCTTCTGCCGCCCGACCTGCTGGCGCATCGGGGCAGACGCCGTTCCTGTGCCCTGGCGCTCATCCAGGCGGCCGATGGCTTTGCCCGCTCGGGTGAGGCTTCGGTGGCCGAGTCGCTTTGTTACGAAGCACTCAGCTTCAGCAGCGACGAGGATATGGGCGCCTTTGGTGGCCCCCACCATTTTCTCTCCCGCCACCTCGAGGACCAGGATCGAGCGGTCGAGGTCCTGGCCATCGGAGAGGACCTGATCGGACGGGCGCATTCCGGTCCGGTCAAGCGGCGTCTCCTGGAGGGTGCCGTGCTGCTGTCGCTTCTCACCGGCAAGAGCGGCACCGTCGCACGGAAGGCGATGATGGAATTGGTCACCCTGGATCCCACCGACCCGTTTCTCCTGCGGCGGGCCCTGGCGCGCATGGTGGAGGTCGGCGAATGGGAGGAGGTGTGTCACCTGATCCGGCTGGAGATGGACCTGCAGCGCGAGGGGTCCCCCGAGCTGCTACCGCTGCTGTGGTGGGAGCTGGGGGAGATCCATCGCCGCCACCTCGATGATCCCCAGGCCGCGCTGGCCGCCTACCGCCAGGGGGCGACCACCGGCCGGCCCTCCTTCTTCCTGTCAACCGCCATCGCTCGTCTCCTGGTGGAAACCGATGAGCTGACGGAGCTTGTCGACCACTACCAGCAAGCGCTGGAGGCGGAGGAACAGCCGGCCAAGATCGCCCGGCTTCACATCAACATCGGCGGCATCTACGAGTTTCAACTGCTCAACGGGCGCAAGGCGTTCTCTCACTACAAGGAGGCGCTCGCACGCGATCCTGGCAACCTGTCGGCGCTGGTCTCCGTGGTCAGGCTGGCCGAGCGCTCTGGCCTGCCATCAGAGGGGTTGGAGGCGATGCAAGCGCTGGCCGACCAGCTCTCTGGCCCGCTCCAACATGCGCTCCTGCTCCGCGCCGCCGAAGTTGCCGAGTTACGGCTCGTGGATTACCGGCTGGCCGAGCAGCTCTACCATCGATTGGAGGATCTGGGCGTCGGGGAGCTGGCCCAGCCGGGCCTGGATTCCTGCCTGCTCGCCCAGGTGAAGCCTCAGGATCTTCCAGCCCGAATGTGGTCTGGGGATCGGTCCCGGCAGTCCGGCATCGATTTCACCTCCGCCATGCTGACCATGATCCGGCCCCAGGTCGAAAGCCGGTGGGAGGCCCAGGCGGATGCCCCGGCCTGTGTATGGGCTACGCGTATCTTCCGGAACGGTCCGGGTGGCGATGCGAACCTGATCCGGCAGGCAGCGATGGCGCTGGCGGAGCAGGTCGGTGATGCCACAGGTGCTGCCGATGTGCTCCGTTTTGGCCAGCTGATCGGGGCGGCAGCTGGCCTGGTGGAGCATCTCACGCTGCTACGGCGGTTGATCGAGCTCGATCCGTCCGACGAGCTGGCCCTGTTGCTCCTCGAAGCCCAGGTGCAGGCGGGAAGCGATGCCGAGCGCCAGGTGATCGATGCCCGCCTGCGGGTGGCCCCCGAGGGGGTCGTGCGTTCCGATGCGTTGATCGCCCTGGTGCGCCATCTGGCTCTTTGTCAGCAGCAGGAGGAGCTGTTCGTCGCGCTGGAGAAGCTGTTGGATGCCACCCCCGACCTGCCGATCTCCCAGTATTTCCGGGCGGCGTTGAGCGCTGGCGGAGACGATCCCGCCCTGCAGGTGGAACAGCTGGAGGCCGACGCCCGTCGTGCCACCTCCCCCACCTCCAGCGCGGAGCTGCTCCTCCAGGCGGCCCGTATTCGGCGCCGCCAGCTTGGACAGATCGAACGAGCCGTCATCAACCTGCGCCAGGTGATCGCTCAGGATCCAGGTCAACCCGAGGCCTTCGACGAGCTTCGGGAGATCTTGCTCACCCTGGGAGACTCCCAGGGATTGTACGAGCTCTTTCTGAAACGCTACCAGGTCACCAACGAGGCCACAGAGCGGATTTCCCTGCTGACCCGCATGGCGGAGCTGGCCTTTGTCAAGCTGCAGGACCGAGACAAGGCGGTCTGGTGCCACCAGGAGATCGTCCGCTGGGACCCCTCCAACATCCGTTCCTTCCGGATCTTGGCCGAAATCTACCTGGAGCAGGAGCAATTCGCGAAGGCAGCCGAAATGCTCGAAGAGGTGGCGGTCCGGGCCCACCAGCCCTCCCTCGTCATCAGGACCCATACCGAGCTGGCCCAGCTCTACCGGGAGAATCTCCAGCTGCCGGAAAAGGCCGCCGACTCCTTCCGGGCCATCTTGGCACTCAAACCGGACCACCAGGAAGCTCTGGTCGGCCTGGCCGACCATGCCGAACACCAGGGAAACTGGGAGGAGGCCGCCACCTGCCTGCAGCAGCTCGCCCAGCTGGCCTCCTCCCGCGACCAGGCAGCCGACTACCACATCCGCCTGTCCGAGGTGCTCGCTCACGGCGGTCTCCAGGCTCACCGCCAGGAACGAGAACGGGCCCTTTGCCGGGCCGTCGAGCTGGCTCCCCAAGATCCGAGAGCCATCCAGAACCTGGTGGCCTACCTGGAGGGCTGCCAGGAGCCCGAGCTCCTCGAAGCGGTGAGTCAACAGATCTTGGGAGCGGTCCAGCTCTCAGACCAGACCCCCGACGAACGGATCGCCCTCAAGCTGCTGTTCGACCTCCACGATACCCTGGGCAACACCCATCGGGCCTTCGTGGCCGCCGGCGTACTGGCTTACCTCGGCTACGAGACCGAACGAAGCCAGCAGGTCCACCGGCAACGACCTCGGCAGCTCCAGTTCTGGCGCTCGCTCTCTCCCTTGCCCCCCGAGCAGACGGGCTCGATCTTTCATCGCCAGACCCGGATCGCCCTGGTCAACTTGCTGCGGGTGATCGATCCCCCGCTCAATCGCGTCTTCCCCTCCCGCGCCAAACTGCTGGGCGCTTCGCGCAAGGCCAGGATCAAGGGGCCATCCCACCACCCCGCCATCAGGGTCGGCCAGATGCTTGGGCAGCAGGAGTTGGAGATCTACGCCTGTCTGGCTCCCGGCAGCCGCCCTCAGGTCGAGCCGGGATCCCCCGCGCCCGTCCTCCTGATCGCCTCGGACTTCGACCTGGAGGCCTGCTCCGAGGAGACGGTGTGGATTTTGGCCAACACCCTGGCACCCTGGGCCATGGGCTTCTCCTCGTTGGGACGCGTTCCCCCCAAACGCTGGACCGAGCTGGTGGCCTTCGCCGTGCGCAAGGTGAACCCCCAGTGGCTCCAGCCGGTAGTGCCTTCCATCATCGAGCCGGAGCTGCTCGCGGCGCTCGAGGAGGCGATACCCAAGAAAACCGTCGATCAGCTGACAGAGCATGTCAAAGCCCTCGAATCCCTCGACCATCCCCAGCTCCAGATGCAGTATCGCCTGCTCCAGATCGCCTGCGCATCGCTGGCGGCTGTGGCCTGCCCCGATCCCCTGGTGGCCCTGCAGGCGGCCGATCACTCTGGCCTTGGCACCATCGGTGCCAGGGGAATGATCCCCTTCCTCCTGGGCCGAACGTTCGGCGAGCTGCAGCGCAGCGCCGGCCTGGAGGTCGAACAGGCAGGTCCGTGACCGGCTCTCCGAATCCCGGTACCGACATGAACCCTGAGCCGACAAGCCGGTCTTCCGCCATCCGCACCGTCCTGTGGGATGTCGGTGATGTGCTGTACGACGTCGATCTGGACCGTTCGCGGCGCAGGTGGACCGACACCACTGGACTGGACGGGGAGCACTTCGATCGGGCTTTCTTCCACTCCGGCATCTGGTCCCGCTTGGAGTTGGGCCAGATGACGCCGGAAGAGGCCGTGCCGGCGATCAACGCGGTGTACGGTACCGCAGTGGCTCCGCAGCAGTTCTACCGGATCTGGAACGATGCCATCTCCCCGCGCCCCGCCCAGATCGGACTGGTCGCCTCTACAAGCCGGCTGGTGGCCTGCGGCGTGATCTCCAACACCGATCCCATCCACGCCGCAACGATGCAGCAAAACCAAGACCTGATGCGGGTCATCCAGAGCTGGACCTTCAGCTTCGAGGTCGGGGTCGAGAAACCGGACCCGTCCATCTACTGGACAGCGCTCCAGCGGATGCAGGCAGAGCCTGCGCATGTCCTGCTGGTTGACGACAAGCTGGTCAACGTACAGGCCGCCCGAGGACTTGGCATGGACGCCGTTCTCTGCAGTGATCTGGCAAGCCTGGTGCGAGAGCTGGAGGCCCGGGGGTTGATCGGCAGGTAGAAAGAGGACCCGCAGCACCAGAGAGGCCGATGCCGGCCCAAAAACGGGCTTTTTCGAAGCGAGCGGAGGAGACGGCTCTGTCGGACCTCATGCCGGAAACAGCCCTCCGTGCTGGCGGACCACCTCGTATACGGCGACGGAGACGGCGTTGGACAGGTTCAGGGAGCGGACGTTTCCGGAGATCGGGATATAGGCCAGCCGATCGGAGAAGCGCTCCAGGATCTCCGGGCGCAGGCCCCGGGTCTCCTGGCCGAAGACCAGCACGGTGGAAGGCGGGTAGGCGATCTCGGTGTAGAGTCGGGCCGCCCGCTTCGAGAACAAGGTGACGGCCGGGAGGTCGCAGCGGGTGATGAACTCCTCGAAGGAGTCGTGCAGGGAGAGGCGCACCTTGGGCCAGTAATCCAGCCCGGCACGTTTCAACTTGGCGTGGTCCAGGTCGAAGGCCAGCGGTCGGACGAGATGGAGCCAGGCGCCGGTTGCTGCGCAGAGGCGCGCGATGTTGCCGGTGTTGGGGGGGATCTGGGGCTCGACCAGGACCACGTGGAGTTCTCTGACCGGTCGGCCACCTATTCCCTTGGGGGGTGGAACAGTGGTAATCACAGTTCGTCCGACCTCGTCGTCTCCGGCAGGATGGCTCATGGCCGATCCGTGTCGATGCCTGGTTTGATGCCCCAAGGCCAACCGGTGGCGCAGGTCGGCAGGGGATACGGCTTTTGGCGTGGCAACCGGCTCGCCCGCCAGGAGGAAGGCAGTCTTGACGGGCCAGTAGAGAGAACGATGCGAGAGTTCGGCAAGTATTCGATCATCGCACCCATCGGTTCGGGGGGGATGGCCGAGGTCTACCTGGCCAAGTCCCATGGTGCGGCCGGCCTCGAGAAGAAGCTGGTGCTCAAGCGGATCCTGCCCGAGTTCGCCAGACGCCCCAAGTTCGTCACCATGTTCATCGACGAGGCCAAGGTGGCGGTCTCGTTGAACCATCCTAACATCGTACAAGTCTACGAGTTCGGCAAGACCGACCAGGGGTACTACCTGGCGATGGAACACGTGGAGGGGATCGACCTGTCCCAGATCCTGTCCATCCTCAAGCGGTCCGAAGGTCGGATCTCCGCCGGTCACGCCGCCTACATCGTCGTGGAGGTGGCCAAGGGTTTGGACTACGCCCACCGCAAGGTGGACGAGTACGGCAAGAATCTCGGCATTGTCCACCGGGACGTCTCCCCCCAGAACATCCTGGTGGCCTGGGATGGCACCGTCCGCCTGGTCGATTTCGGCATCGCCAAGGCTCGTAACATCACCGAGGAACGAGCGGGGGTAGTCAAGGGGAAGACCTCCTACATGGCTCCCGAGCAGGCGCTGGGACAGGAAGTGGATCAGCGCACCGATGTCTTCAGCCTGGGAGCCGTGCTCTACGAAATGCTTGCCGGACGCCCCCCCTATCCGCGGGGAAAACCGGAGGAGATCCTCACCCTGGTCCGAGCAGCCACGATTCCACCACTCACCTCCATCAACGCCGACCTCCCCAGGCCGCTGGAACAGATCGTGACCCGGGCGCTGGCCCGGAGTCCGTCCGATCGATACACCAACGCCAGGGAGATGCAGCGCGACCTGATGAAGTACCTCTTCACCCTAGAGGAGATCTATGACGCCGGCAGCCTGTCGGAGGTCCTGAACCCCATCCGTGAAGAGTCCGGCCGCTCCACCACGTCGTCGCTCTCGGGAGAGCCGGATCGCTCCACCATACCCACCGCAGAAGAGGTGGGGTTCGGCGGTACGCTGCGCGAGGTGATCGGCAAGACACCGGAGGTGCTGTCCCAGGTCGACAAGACCCCTGCACCGCCGCTGGCCACCGAGTACAAGGAGCGGCGGGATACCTTCCTGATCGTGGGGGAGCTGTTGGGAGCTGCCGAGCTCCGCAGCGAGATCAGCAAGGATCGAAGTCAGGCCGTGCTGGTGGACTACACCAAGGTGGTCACGGACATCGCCTACAAGAACGGCTGCGCCGTGGAGCGGGTGGATGAAGCGGGCTTCGCCCTGCTGGCCGGGATCCCCGTCTCCTCGGAGGACGACGCGGAGACCGCCGCGCGGGTGGCGCTCGACCTGGTCGAGGCGGTGGACGCCCTCAGTGTCAACCTGGTTCGGCCCATCCGCCTGAGTGTCGGCATCGCCACCGGCTCGTTGACACTGGAGCGCAACAGGCCAGGGGGGCAGGAGGAGGCCAGCTGGAACGCGGTGGTGGATAGCTGGGAGCTGCCCTTGCGGTTGGCAAAAGAGGCGATGGCTCGCGAGATCCTGACCGACGAGATCACCTACCGGCGCACGCGGCGGCTGTACGACTACACCGAACTGGCGGATTTCAAGGAGCGAACCGGGGTTCCGGTATACCGCATCGATCGATCCAAGAGCCACCGGGCCAGGCTCTTGGAGCGGCGAAAGAGCTTCACCACCCTGCACGGCAGGGATTACGAGCTTCGGTTGCTGCGGCAGTCCTACCAGACGGTCAAGCAGAAAGGGAGCATCCAGCTGGTCGTGTTGCTGGGCGAGCAGGGTGTCGGCAAAGCCTCCATCGTGGAGGAGTTCCTCAGCGGACTGCCCAAAGAGCGAGTGGAGATCCACCGCGCCACCTGCAGCCCCGATCTCAAAGAGCGGCCCTTCGCCCCCATCGTGATCCTGCTGGAGGATCTGCTCAACCTGGAAACCAGCACCGACATCCGGACGGTCAAAAAACAGCTGGAAGAGGCCATCGCACAACAGCTGACCCGCTGCGATCCCGAGGAGGTCCAGTACACCCTGCACACCCTGGGCCTCCTGCTCAACATCAAGTACCCGGACAGCGTGGTGGAGCCCCTCGACAGCGATCGCCGCCGAGCTCGTATCTTCCTGTCGCTCAGGCGGTTGCTGCTGTCGTCCACCGGGCGGGGGGCCGGCGTGATCGTGATCAACGACGTGCAATGGGCCGACCGCTCCAGCCTGCAGCTGTTGGAGGAGATCGTCCACGAGCGGCGAAACCACCCCCTACTGGTTGTGCTCACCGGCAGAGCCCAGCCCGACCTCCTCGAGGATCCCCACTGGCAGGCTCTGGTTACCGGTCCCAACGCCGTGGTGGAAACGGTCAAGGACCTCCCTCCATCGGCGGCTCGGGCGCTGGTGCTGGACCTGTTGAGCCGGCCCATGGACGAGCGGCTGGTGGACCAGATCGTGGAACGCTCCGGCGGAAGCCCACTGTTCATCAAGGAGATCCTGGAAAGCCTGGAGGATCAGGCGATGCTGGTGGAGCAGAACGGCGTTTTGACCCTGAGGCCCGATGTGAAAGAGCTTCAGATCCCCGAGACGGTAGAGGGGATCGTTGCCAACCGGGTGAACGCGCTGCCGCCGGAAGCCAGGATGTTCCTGCTCCAGATGAGCCAGATCGGCCGCGAGGCGAGGGAGGAGGAGCTGACCGCGGTGTTTGGCGAATTCCCGGCAGAGCAGCTGAAACAGCTGGTCGATCGGGGCTTGTTGCAGATGGAAGGGGGAGGGCAGGGGCCGGTGCGCTACCGGTTTCGCCAGGGGTTGATCCACAAGGTGTGCAGCAGGGCGTTGGTGGGTGAAGAACGGGCCCAGATCCACTCCCGGGTGGCCGACCACCTGGTGAAGCAGGAGGGAGAGCTCTTCCAGTTCGACGTGGCTGTCGTGGCCAAGCACCTGGACGCGGCCGGGGTGAGGGAGGACGCCGCCAACTACTACCTGATGGCCGCCGACAACGCCTTCAACTCCAGCGGCGCCAACGAGGCGCTGAGCCTGGTCAACAAGGCGCTGGCGCAGGTCGATGAGTCCAACCCGTCGCGGTTCCTCTGCCTGGATCGGAAGGAGAAGCTGCTCAAAGAGCTGGGACGTGCCCAGGAGCGGCACCAGGTCCTCGACGAGCTACTCCGTTTCGTCCAGCAGCACGGACCCGCCGAGCACGTGGTGATGGTCTACAACCGACTGGCTCGATACGAGTTCGACATCGGCTCGATGGAGCGGGCGGAGGCGGTCCTGGAGCAGACACTCAAGCTGGCGGAGGAGTATGGCGATCAGCGGGGGCGGGCGCTGGCTTTGACGCTGATGGCTGCGGTACTGCACAACACCGGCAGGGAGCGGGAAGCTTGGAAGTCGGTCCGGAGCGCCTTGGAATTGTACGAGAAGGAGGCGATAGACGATCCGGAAGGGGTGGCGATGGCCTGGAACGTGCTGGGGATCCTGAACCACGAGGCAGGACAGCTATCCCAGGCGCTGGAAGCCTACCAGAAGGTGGCGGTCATCTCGCACCAGGCCGGACTGAGAGGGGCGGAAGAGATCGCACGGATCAACACCGGGTTCTGCCTGGTGAAGATGGGGGACTACGAACAGGCGTTGGACACCTATCGACGGGTGCTGCACGAGATTCTACAGCTGGGCTTGCGCCGCAACGAGGCGGCGCTGCTGGCCAATCTGGGGCATGTCCAGGTCCTGCTGGGGGATTATCAGCGGGCCGAGCACTCCTTGAAACGCTGCATCCGCCTGTCGCGGGAGAGCTCGGATGTGATGCGGATGGCGGACGGACTGCTCACGCTGGCCGTGTCCTACCTGGTGCGCGGTCGCCTGGAAGAGGCGGCCAAGGCGTTGAGGCCGGGATTGGAGGCGGCGCGGGAGGCACAAAACAAGTACTTGATCCTGCACGGCCACCTGCTGTCGTCGGAGCTGAAGCTGAGGAGGCATCAGGCGGGGGACCTGGAGGGAGCGCTGGAAGATGCCGAGCGGGCGCTGGAGACGGCGCAGGGATCCCATCACCTGTTTGCCTACAGTCGAGCGGAATCGTTGCGGGCTCGGTGTCTGATCCGGATGGACCGGGAGGAGGAGGCGCTGGAGGCGAGCAGGAGGGCGGTCGGGTACCTGGAAGGGGGCCGGGTGGAGGGAGCGGAGGAGGTGCTGGTTCACCATGCGGTGTTGATGCGGAGTGCGGGGCGGGACCGGGAGGCGGTGTCGGCGATCGAGCAGGCCTATCGGATGGTGGTGGAGAAGCGGGATCGGATGCAGAACCTGGCGAACCGCCGGCAGTTCATGCAGACTCGCGTAACCCAGCAGATCGTCGGGTTGTTTCGGGAGCTGCAGGGGGAGGGGAACCCGCGGTCTTCGGGAGGGTGAGATCCTGGGGGGGGACACGAGATTGGGCAATGAGATTGGTTGGTTAGTGGCAACTCGGTGCGAGGGCAAGAGGGAGGAACGGGAAAGAGCGGGGGATCTGAGGGGGGTGAAATTTTGCAGCGTGGAGGGGGAACGGGGGTGGCCTGTTGGCTAACCAATGGAAGTGCAAGCAGATTTAGATGCAATGGGGGCGGATGTTTTTCTCTTGACTTCGGAATCGAGATGGCTACTATCGCGCTTCGCCGTAGCGGAGGGGTCCGAATGGTGAGCGAGTGCGAGGTGGGGCCCTGAAGAGGGCGGAGAGGGGTTGACAGATCCTGGCGAGGCGATCATACTCAAAGATTAGCTTGGCAGGATAGAGGCCCTGGCGGCGCTTTGAAAGCTGAATAGAAGGTACGCTATGCGACGGGTCAAGGCGGCCACTGCGAGGTGGCCGACCCAGTGAAATGAGCCGCGAGCTTTTCCGAAAGGAGGTTCGCGGACCCTGATTTCAACTGGAGAGTTTGATCCTGGCTCAGAACGAACGCTGGCGGCGTGCTTAACACATGCAAGTCGAGCGGGAAAGCGGGCCTTCGGGCCTGTGAGTAGAGCGGCGCACGGGTGAGTAACACGTGAGTAACGTGCCCTGGGGTCGGGGATAACAGTGCGAAAGCGCTGCTAATACCGGATAAGCTCACGGTGTCTGCGGACACAGGGAGAAAGGCGGGCCTCTGACATAAGCTCGCGCCTCGGGATCGGCTCGCGGCCCATTAGCTTGTTGGTGGGGTAATGGCCTACCAAGGCGACGATGGGTAGCTGGTCTGAGAGGGTGATCAGCCACACTGGAACTGAGACACGGTCCAGACTCCTACGGGAGGCAGCAGTGGGGAATCTTGCGCAATGGGCGAAAGCCTGAC